>DATJJN010000085.1:0-150140 GCA_035492135.1 Paraburkholderia sp.
GCCCGCCTTCGCCACCTGATAGACGGCCTCGGGCTTGTACTCCACGCCATCGAGCTTGAACTCGCCGGAGTCCGGCGTGTAGAGGCCGGTGATCACGTTGAAGAAGGTCGTCTTGCCGGCGCCGTTCGGGCCGATCAATCCATAAATCGTGCCTGCCTCGATCTGCAGCCCCACGTCCGACAGTGCCTGCAGGCCGCCGAAGCGTTTGTTCACGCTTTTCACCGACAGGCGGTTGTGATTCGTCATTGCTTGATGTCTCCTGCCTTGTGCGCGTTCAGGTGCGCGCCAGTCTTGCGTTCTCGCGCCGGGCACGCCGGGCGATCTTGTCTTCGTGTTTCGGCGCCGGCCACAGGCCCTCCGAGCGATACAGCATGATCAGCACCATCGCGAGGCCGTACAGGAGCTGACGAATCACCTCGCTATCAATGATCTGGTGACCGAATAGTGCGTGTTGCAGCGGGCCCATGGTCGAGCGCAGGATTTCGGGCAGCACGGCGAGCATCACCGCGCCGAGAATCACGCCCGGAATATGGCCCATGCCGCCGAGCACCACGCAGGCCAGCACCACGATCGATTCCCAGAAGGTGAACGACTCGGGCGACACGAAGCCCTGGAAGCCCGCGAACATCGCGCCCGACAGGCCGCCGAACGACGCACCCATCGCGAAAGCCAGCAGCTTGATGTTGCGCGTGTTGATGCCCATCGCCTTGGCGGCCTGCTCGTCCTCGCGGATCGCGGCCCAGGCGCGGCCGATACGCGAGTGCTGCAACCGCGTGCACACCCAGATCACGAACAGTGCGCAGAGCACGAACAGGTAGTAGTAGAGGTACACCGACGGCAGACGCAGCCCGAACACCGTCTGCACGTGCCCCAGGCTGAAACTGCCCAGATGCACGGGGTCGATGCCGGTAATCCCCTGCGGTCCGTTCGTGATGTTCACCGGCCGATCGAGGTTGTTCATGAAGATCCGCACGATCTCGCCGAAACCGAGCGTGACGATCGCCAGATAGTCGCCGCGCAGCCGCAGCGTCGGCGCGCCGAGCAGTACGCCGCACAGAGCCGCGATGCCCATCGCGAGCGGCACGATCAGCCAGTACGGCGCATGCAGGCCGCCCGGAAACAGGTGCGCGATCCACTCGAACTGCGTGGTCAGATGCGGCGAGCTCAGCAGCGCCGCCACGTAGGCTCCCACCGCGTAAAACGCGATATAGCCGAGGTCGAGCAGGCCGGCGAAGCCGACCACCACGTTGAGCCCGAGCGCGAGCATCACGTAGAGCATCGCGAAATCGAGCACGCGCACCCAGTAGTTGCCGCCCGCCGAGCCGATCAGAAACGGCGCCGCGATCACCAGCACGGCGATCAGCAGGCCCAGGCCGAGCACGCGCGCGGGGTTCCTGCCGGTGTCATGGCCGGCCTGATGGTGGTGATCGGCCGATCGAATAGAAGTCATATCTCCCGCTCCTCCTTCTCTTGCTGTTCCTACTGTCTTCTCTTGCTGCCTCAGGCGCGTTCGGCGACGCGTTCGCCGAGCAGGCCCGAAGGACGAAATACGAGCACCACGATCAGCACGATGAACGCGAACACGTCCTGATAGTTGCTGCCGAACACCCCACCCGTGAAGCTGCCGATATAACCGGCGCCGAGCTGCTCGATGAGGCCGAGCACGATGCCGCCGACCATCGCCCCGCCGAGGTTGCCGATGCCGCCGAGCACCGCCGCCGTGAACGCCTTGATGCCCGGAATGAAGCCCATGTAAAAGTGCACGTTGCCGTATTCGGAGGCGATCATGAGGCCCGCGAGCGCGGCGAGCGCCGAGCCGATCATGAAGGTGACCGAGATGACGAAGTTCGGATTCACGCCCATCAGGCTCGCGACCTGCTGGTTCTCGGCGATCGAGCGCATAGCGCGGCCGAGGCGCGTTTTGTGCACGAGCAGCATGAGGCCGCCCATCATCAGGAAGGCCACTACGATGATCGCGATCTCCGTCATCGAGATCACCACGCCGGGGCCGCCGGCGCCCGCGGGCACCACGGCGATCGGATCGGTCGGCAGCAACTGCGGGAACGGCAGCGGATTGCGGCCCCAGATCATCATCGCGAGCGTTTCGAGCAGGATCGACACGCCGATCGCGGTGATCAGGGGCGCGAGACGCGGCGCGCGGCGCAGCGGCCGGTAGGCGACGCGCTCGATCGTGAAGCCGACCGCCGCGCACACCGTCGCGGCTATCGCGAGCGCGATCAGCAGCGTGGGCACCGCGCCGAGATGGGGAAAGTGATTCTGCAACACGGTGATGGCGGACAGCGAAACCATCGCGCCGACCATCAGCACGTCCGCGTGCGCAAAATTGATGATGCCGATGATGCCGTAGACCATCGTGTAGCCGAGCGCGATGATCGCGTAGACGCTACCCAGCACCAAGCCGTTGACCACTTGCTGAAGAAAAATATCCATATTCCAGAGCTAAAAATCCGGCAAAAACGAAGCGCCGCCGCGCCTGCGTGAACGGCGGACGCGGCGGGCCAGGCGGCGGCTCGCAGCCGCCTGGTATCGCCCGGCATTCGAGGGAATGGCCGGCCGTTATTGCGTGACGTAATCGAGCAGGATCTGCTTGCCGCCCACGTACTTGTAGAGCGAGATCACGCCGTGGCGCAGGTCGCCCTTGCTGTCGAACTGCGTCTGGCCGAGCACGCCCTCGTAGTTGGTCGCCGGCATTGCGGCGAGGATCTTGTCGGGCTCGGTCGAGCCGGCGCGCTTCATCGCGTCGACGATCACGTAGACGGCGTCGTAGGCGAACGGCGAGTTGAGCACCGGATGGATGCCGAAGCGTTTTTCGTAGCGCTGCGAGAAGCCGGCGCCCTTCGGCATGCGCGAGAGCGGCGCGCCGGCGATCGAGCAGATCACGTCGTCCGCCGCGTCGCCCGCGAGCTTGGCCAGATCGTCCGCGCACAGGCCGTCGCCGGCGAGAACCTTCATCGGCATGCCGAGCTGCTTCGCCTGCTTGGCGAACGGGCCGCCGGTCGCGTCGAGACCGCCGTACATGATCACGTCCGGCTGCTCGCCCTTGATCTTGGTGAGAATCGCGCGGAAATCGGTGGCCTTGTCGTTGGTCGCGTCGTGCGACAGCACCTTGAGGCCGTCGGCCTTCGCCTTCTTCTCGAACTCGTCGGCGAGGCCCTGGCCGTAGGCGGTGGCGTCGTCGACGATGGCCACGGTCTTGACCTTCATCGTCTTGAGCGCGTAGTCGGCGAGCGCCGGCCCTTGCTGGGCGTCGGTCGCGACCACGCGATAGGCGGTCTTGAAGCCCTGCTGCGTATAGGCCGGGTTGGTGGCCGACGGCGACACCTGCACGATGCCGGCGTCGTTGTAGATTTTCGAGGCCGGAATCGTGGTGCCCGAGTTCATGTGGCCGACCACCGCCACCACCCCGTCGTCGACCAGCTTCTGCGCGTCCTGGGTCGCCTGGCGCGGGTCGCCCGCGTCGTCTTCCGCGTCGAGCTGGATCGTGACTTTCTTGCCGCCGACGACGAGGCCTTGCGCGTTGATTTCCTCAACCGCGAGCCGGGCGCCGTTCTCGGTGTCCTTGCCCAGATACGACGACGGCCCCGTCAACGGCGCGACCTCGCCGAGCTTGACCACCTCGGCGTAGGCGGCGCTGACCGGCGCCACCAACAGCCCGCCCAGAATCCCGACTGCCGCCATGGCACGGCTCAAGTCTCTCGTCCTCATTATTCGACCTCTCGCTTGATTACACAGGTAGTTATGTCCGGTAACCGCCGGCGTGACGCCGCCGGCCCCGGCTCTTTCTTCATTCCGCGATTCGCACGATCCGCCCCGTCGCATGGATCCCGAACCGCCCGCCCTGTCGTATGCCGACAGGCTGGGTGCGAATTTATGCGGTCACAAAAGCATGGCATTGCATCGATCTGCCAGAAAACAGAACAATTGCGACAAGCGCCGACGGGGCGTCTCGGCCCTATAATGGCGGCGATCAGGACCAGCCCGCACAACCATGCGCACGCCCGAAAATTCCATCCCCCCAGCGCTCGACGCCCACCAGCTCGTCGAGCGGCTCGACGCGCCGGACGGCACGCTCGGGCGCGCCGGCGCGGAGCTGAACGTCGGCATCCTGCTGTGGCCGCGCTTTCCACTGCTCTCGCTCGGCGGCCTGTGCGACGCGCTGCGCCACGCCGCCGATCGCGGCGACCAGAGCCGCCAGCTGCGCTGCCTGTGGACCGTCGTGGGCGAAACCAACGGCACGGTGGAATCGAGCTGCGGCATCGCGGTGCCGGTGCAATCGGCCTTCCCGAACGTCGAGCAGTTCGACTACCTCGTGGTGATCGGCGGCCTGCTGCCGCATCTCGACCAGGTCGGTCCCGGCTACTGGGATTACCTGCGGCGCGCCGCCGCCGTGGGCGTTCCGCTCGTCGGCATCTGCACCGGCAGCTTCGTGCTCGCGCGCGCGGGCCTCATGCAGGACCGCGTCGCCTGCGTGCACAGCTTCCATTTCGACGACTACCGCACCCTGTTTCCGGGCTTGAAGGTAATGACGCACGCCGACTATCTGTTCGACGGCGACCGCATCACCTGCGCGGGCGGCATCTCGGTGATCGAGCTGGCGGCGCGCCTCGTGAACCTGCACTGCGGCCCCGACCGCGCCTCCAAGGTCGTGCACCAGATGACGGTGAACCGCCAGCGCGGCTCGTCCTTCGTCGAACGCCGCAAGGCGTTCGGCTATCTGTCGGTAGACGACGCGGTGGTGCGCCACGCGCTGCTGCTGATGGAAGAAAATCTCGAAGCGCCGCTCAACATCGCCTCGATCGCGCGCATGATCGGCACTAGCGTGCGCCAGCTCGAACGCGCGTTCATGGCCGAGATGAAGGCCTCCCCCAACGAGTTCTACCGCCGCATGCGGCTGCGCTACGCGCGCTGGATGCTGCTCAATACGGCGCGCAAGGTCACCGACATCGCCTACGAATGCGGCTTCGCCGACTCGGCCCACTTCATCCGCGTGTTCCGCGGAACTTATGGCGTGACACCGGGCAAGCTGCGCACCTCGCGCGCGGCGAGCCCGACGGGCACGGCGACAGCCTGAAGCGCCCCGAAGGCGCCCTCTTGTCGCTTTCCTTCTATTTTTTTGCCGAACGGTGCAATCTCGCCTGCACCGCTTCACCTTAAATTTCCGCTCTGACCCGTGGCAGTTGGCATGCCACGCAAACTTGATGCATCCAGCATCAGGCAAGATCGGAACAAGCGATGCAAATACTGATACTGGGCGCGGGAGTCGTCGGCCTGACCAGCGCCTATTACCTGAACCGGGCGGGGCACGAAGTCATCGTCGTCGACCGTCAACCCGCCGTGGCGCGCGAGACCAGTTTCGGCAACGCGGGCCAGCTTTCGTATAGCTACGTGGCGCCGCTCGCCGGCCCCGGCGTGCTGTCGAAGCTGCCGTCCTGGCTGCTGAAACCGCATTCGCCGGTGCGCTTCACGCCCTCGGCGAGCCCCGAGCAATGGCGCTGGTGCATGCAGTTCATGCTGGCCTGCACGCGCCGGCGCAGCGACCTGTCCACGCGTCAGTTGCTGTCGCTGTCGTTCCTGAGCCGCGAGCTGATTCACCAGCTGATCGCCGAGGAGCCCGACTTCGATTTCGACTTCACGCGTTCGGGCAAGCTCGTGCTCCATCGCGACGCGACGGCCATGCAGCAGGCCGTCGCGCTGCTCGAATTCCAGCGCTCGCTCGGCTGCGAGCAGGAAGCGCTCGACGCCGACCAGTGCGTGGCGCTCGAACCGGCACTGGCCGGCGTGCGCGCGCAACTCGCCGGCGGCATCTACACGGCGAGCGAGGACACCGCCGACTGCCACCGCTTCTGCCAGAACCTCGAAGCGCTGCTGCGCCGTCGCGGCGTGCAGTTCGAACTCGGCACCCCCATCGACGCGCTGCGCACCGGCACCCACGGCCGGGTGCAGGCGTATAGCGGCACGCGGCCGATCGCGGCCGATCAGATCGTGGTGGCGAGCGGCATCGGCTCGGCGCGCCTGCTCAAGCCGCTCGACGTGCGCGTCCCGGTCTATCCGCTCAAGGGCTACAGCCTGACCTACGCGCTCGGGCCGGCCTCGACCGCGCCGCGCCTCAGCGTGACGGACTTCAGCCGCAAGATCGTCTACGCGCGCCTCGGCGAACGGCTGCGCGTGGCCGGCATGGCCGATCTCGACGGTTACTCGACCGCGCTCAATCCGCGGCGCCTCGGCACGCTGCGCGCCGAAACCGCCGCGCTGTTTCCGATGACGGCCGCGGAGCAAGGCGCCGCGCTCGAATGGACCGGGCTGCGCCCGGCCACGCCGCGCGGCACGCCGATCATCGGCCGCACGCCGTATCGCAACCTGTGGCTCAACGTCGGCCACGGCGCGCTCGGCTTCACGCTCGCGATGGGCTCGGCGCGCGTGCTGACCGACTGGATCGGCGGCCAGCCCGACGCGCTGCTGGCCGACAGCTTCGCGCTGCGTTACTGAAGCCGCCGGAGCTGGCGGCCGGCCGTGCCGTTCACCCTCAACGACAACAATCAGACACATGAGAGAACAAGCCAACCTCGTCGTGATCGGAACCGGGGGCACCATTGCCGGCCGCGGCGAGACCTCCTCCGATACCGCCGCCTACGCGTGCTCGGTGCTCACCGTCGACGAGATCCTCAGCGCCACGCCGGAACTCGCCGCGCTGGCGAACCTGCGCAGCGAACAGCTGCTGCAGGTGGGCTCGGAGAACTTCGGCAACGAACACCTGCTGATGATCGGCAAGCGCGTCGCCGAACTGCTCGTGCGCGACGACGTCGACGGCGTGATCGTCACGCACGGCACCGATACCATCGAGGAAACCGCGTACTTCCTGCACCTCACGCTGAAAAGCAACAAGCCGGTGGTCGTGGTCGGCTCGATGCGGCCGCCCTCGTCGATGAGCTCCGACGCGCCGCTCAATCTGTACGACGCGATCTGCGTGGCCATTCATCCGGATTCGCGCGGCAAGGGCGTGCTCGTGGTGGCGAACGAGGAAATCCACACCGCGCGCGACGTCATGAAGACCAACAGCTTCAAGCTTGAATCGTTCCGCTCGCCCTACGGCCCGCTCGGCTATGTGGTGGAAGGCCAGCCGCGCTATTACCGCATGCCCGCGCGCGCGCACACCGTCGCGACGCCGTGGTCGATCGACGACATCGACGCGCTGCCGAAGGTCGACATCGTCTACGCCTACGGCGCGCTCGACGCCGGCGTGATCGCCACGGTGGCGTCGGCGGCGGACGGCATCGTCTATGCCGGCACCGGCAACGGCAACGTCGCCGAGCACATCGTCGAGCCGCTGCGCCAGGCCGCGCGCGACGGCCTGTACGTCGTGCGCGCCTCGCGCACGGGCCACGGCGTGGTGATCCGCAACGGCGCCCAGCCCGACGACGACTACGGCTGGCTGGTGGTCGACGACCAGCCGCCGCCCAAGGCCCGCGTGCTGCTGATGCTCGCGCTGTCCAGCCATCGCGGCCAGCGCGCCGCGCTGCAAGCCGCTTTTTACCGTTACTGAAATTCGCCAAACATCATGCACATCATTACCGACGATCAGGTCCATCGGCTCATCACCATGCGCGACGCCATCGCCGCGCTGCGGCTAGCGCTCGCCGAACACGGACGCCGCCGCGCGAGCGTCCAGCCGCGCGTGCGCACGGCCGGCGAGAACGTCACGCTGAGCATGATGGGCGCGGTGCTGCCCGGCTTCAGCGTGTGCGGCGCCAAGGTCTATTCGACCTACAAGGGCGTGTTCGATTTCGTCATTCCGATGTTCTCGACTCACGATGGGCGCCTGCTGTCGATTATTCACGGCGGCGCGCTCACCGAGTACCGCACGGCGGCCGTCACGCGCGTGGCCTTGGAAACCTTCGGCAACGCCGACGCCAGCGTGCTCACGGTATTCGGCACCGGCGTGCAGGCGAAGGCCCACATCCGCGCGCTGGTCGAGGATTCGGGCATCGAGCGCGTGCTGGTGCTCGGCATCGAGGGCGTGCAGACCACGCTCGACGAGATGCGCGCGCGCTTCCCGCAGGTGAGCTTCGAAACGGGCGACGTGCGCGCGGCCGTGCAGGCGGCCGACGTGATCGTGACCGCCACGCGCAGCGCCGTGCCGCTGTTCGACGGCGCCGACGTCAAGCCGCGCACGTTCGTGGCGGCGATCGGCTCCAGCAAGCCCGGCGCGCGCGAAATCGACGACGCGCTGCTCGCGCGCGCCGGCCAGATCGTGGTCGAATCGATCGAGCAGGCGAAGGCCGAGGCCGGCGATCTGCTGATGGCGGCGGCCGGCACGTTCGAGTGGAGCAAGGTGATGGAACTCGGCACGGCGGTGGCCGCCCAGGGCGGCGATGCGCGGGTGCGCGACGGCATCACGGTCTTCAAGTCGCTCGGCATCGGTCTCGCCGACATCGCGCTCGGCGAACTCGTGACGCGCCGCGTGATCGAGGAAGCGGAAGGCAGCGCGGCCAGCCGCTAAGCAGCGCGGTCTCGATACGGCGCTGCTTCGGGCGCCGGCAATCCAGTCAAGCCAGGCCGTTTGTTCTGCCTGGCTTTTTGGCGTTCGCCCCGTTTTTTTCCGGGGCCCTACGTTATTTTTTCTGATGCCGGCAGGTCCGCGCTCGTGACACTTCGCGCAGGCCGACCTCGCTTCGCATCCGCGCTTGAAAATCCCTCGCGTTAGCCAAGAATGATGACGTCTTCATGTCGTCCCCCGGCCGACGCGGCGTCGTGCGCCATCCCGTCCGGGGCCCCTATGTTCTGTTTCGAGGAGCGCCTTTCCATGAATCCCATTTCCTCCGATGCCGGCCCGTCGAGCGCGGCCGCCCTGCTCGGCCCCAGCCACGAGTCCGCCCCCGCCAACCCGGCCGCCGCGAAGCTCGTGCCGGTGCCCGGACCCAACGCCGGCGTGCTCGGCGCGCTGTCCAGCACGCGCGGTTTGTTGCCGACGAACCTGGTCACGGACGATCAAACCACCGTCCGACGCTCGCCCGCGGTAATCGGCTCGACCACCTTCGGCGTCAACGCCAGGTTCGCGCAGTCCAACGGCACCGCGAGCGCCCCGCGCGCGACCACCGGCCCGCAAGCGAAGGAACTCGACACGGCGCTGCGCGGCATGGCGCAAGCCTCCGCGCAGCAAGCCGCGCGCGCCGCCGACGAAGCCGCGCACAAAGTGGGCGCCACCGTCGCGATGAAGATCGATCTCGGCACGGTGCGCTCGAACTATCGCGAAGTCCTTTCGCAACTCAAGCCCGGCGTGGACACCTCGGTGGTGCTCAAGGCCGACGCCTACGGGCTCGGCGGGCCGGAGATGGCCAAGGCGCTCGAAAAGGAAGGCTGCAACAAGTTCTTCGTCGCCACCCTCGACGAAGCCCTCAAGATGCGCGCGGAAGTCAACAAGGACTCCACGGTGCTGGTGCTCGGCGGCCCGTTGCCGGGCACCGCCAAACAATTTCTCGACCACAACATCACGCCGGTGCTCAACAGCCTCGATCAGGTCGAAGAATGGAACGAGCTCGGCCGCCAGCAAGGCAAGAAGCTGCCCGCGATCCTGCAGTTCGATACCGGCATGAACCGCGCGGGCATCGCGCCCGAGGACCGCGCCAAGGTCGCGCACGGCAGCGACGCGCTCAAGCACATCGACATCAAGTATGTGATGAGCCACCTCGCCACGGCCGGCGAAGCCACCGAGGTCGAGGACGGCAACGCCGAAGCGCGGGACCCGGCGGCGAAAGCCGAACGCGCGCCGAGCGAATCGATGGAAAAGCAGCACGACGAGTTCAAGAGGATCCTCGCCGAATACCCCGGCGCGAAGGGCTCGCTCGCGGCTTCGTCCGCGCTGCACATCAAGGATTACCAGTACGACATGGTGCGCATCGGCGGCGCGATTCACGGCCAGGAGCTGTTCGGCGACGGCAAGGGCACCTATAAGCAGCCGTTCACCGTCACCGTGCCGCTGGCCGAAGTGCGCAACCTCCATCCGGGCGAGGCGCCGGGCTACAGCCGGCAGTACGAAGCCGAGCAGAAGACGCTGCTCGGCACCATTCCGGCCGGCTACGCCGACGGCCTGCCGCGCGCGATGGGCGGCAAGCGCGTGGACGGCCAGAACGTGATCAACGGCAGCCTGCGCCTGTCCGATCCGCAACTGGGCCTCCACAACGTCGACATTCCGATTCTCGGCGCGATGTCGATGGACATGACCACGGTCGATCTCGAAAGCATCCGGCCGCAGGTCGAGGCTCGCAGGGAGGAACTGACGCAGCAGGGAAGCCACCGCCTGAAGGACGGAGACACGTTCGTCACCGACGAGCAAGGCAACCAGCTCGCCCGTGACGGGGATACGCGCGAGATGAATACCGGGCTACCGTTCACGGACAAAAAAATGCTGTCGAACGCGACGGTGACGCTCACGAGCCCGGAACTCCCGGTCGACGAGGTGGCCAGCATGGGCGGCACGAATTCGTCGATGGTGCAGATCGGCCTCGGCAATTCGCCGCGCGTGCGCAAGTTCTACGTCGGCGACGAGTCAGGCGCCTAAGCACAGCGAGGCGCTCCGCTCCCTCCAGCCGCCCGGGTCCTGCCCGGGCGGCTTTTTTCGTCCTTCTTCCGCGATCCCCCGCTCTGCCCCGTTCCGGCCAGAAGGTAACCAACCGTCACACAGTCGCGTCGGGCGAACCCGATCACTGTCCAGATCGATGACTATCCGTTTGCCCTGAGATTCAGCCAGGCTGTCAAGGTACGCGTGTTGGCGATTGGTGCGGGTTCGGTCGTAATCAAGGGTTAGAGACGTCTTTTGCCCGGCTTGAGCACCTGACGTCCCGGCGATGGTTGCTCTCTGACTCAGGGGTCGCCTGGCTGCGTGAAGCGACCGCCCCCATAGCACCGTATCCGGACGACCGCCTGGCTGACTACGCATCAGCGTTCTGACCCGCGCAGCCCCGCCGCGCCCGAGCCGCCGCTCGACGGCGTCGAAGCATTCGAGGCGGCGGAGTCCGCCGCAGCGCCAGACCGATACGCGAGGTCCATCAACTCGCACACCGTGGCGTCGCTGACCTGCGTGAAATCGACGTAATGCCGGCCGATGCTGTATAGCGAATCCGGCTGCAGCAGGCAGACGAAGTCGTCCGATTCGCCCGCGAAGCTCTCGGCCGCGCCCGCC
Source organism: Paraburkholderia sp. (assembly GCA_035492135.1). GTDB lineage: Bacteria > Pseudomonadota > Gammaproteobacteria > Burkholderiales > Burkholderiaceae > Paraburkholderia. Next base: position 11,198 of record DATJJN010000085.1, read on the forward strand.
CGGGCGACCGGTACCGCGACTACCATGCGTGCCGGCTCGGCCGCGCGTACCGATTCGAGCGCGGCATGCATCGATGAACCCGTCGCAAGGCCGTCGTCGACCACGATGACAACCTTGCCTTTCAGATCCAGTGCCTGCCGCCCACCGCGATAAAGCGTTTCGCGGTGCACGAGTTCCTTGCGCGCGCGTTCGATATCCGCGGAGAGTTCGGCCTGGGAGATACGCATTCCCCGCAATACGCTGTGGTTCAGATAGAGCACGCCGCGAGGCGCAATCGCACCGATCGCCAGCTCTGGATCGAGCGGCGCACCGAGCTTTCGGGCGACCAGCACGTCGAGCGGCGCATGAAGCGCGCGCGCCACCTCGAACGCGACCGGCACACCGCCGCGCGGCAACGCGAGTATGACGAGCCCCGGACAATGCAAATAGCGCTGCAGTGAGCGGGCAAGCTGCACGCCTGCATCGGTACGGTCGCGAAAGTGGTTTTGCATCACGTCACCCTCCAGACGATGAACGAAGGACGGCTCGCCCTGCTAGCCGCGCCGTTTCTCTTCGAAATGCTCCTGGCGCGCTGCGATGAGACGCAACTCGTCGAGCAGGTTCGCGGCCGCATGAAGCAGGTCGTCGAGCGCGACGATGCCCACCAGCCCGCCGTCGTCGCCGACGATCGGCAACCGCCGCACGCCATGCAGGCGCATGCGCTTGGCGAGCAGCCACACGTCGTCGGCGCCGTCGGCCACCACGGCGGGCGTCGACATCACGTCGCCGGCATACAGCTTTTCCGGCGCGACATCCGGGCTGACGACAGCCAGCACGATGTCGCGATCGGTCAGCACGCCGACCGGCACACGCACGCCTTCGTCGTCGCGCACCACGACGAGATCGCCCGCATGCAGCGCCCGCATTGTTTCAGCCGCCTCGATGATCGACGCCTGCGGGCCGCACGTGGCGACCTCGCGTGTGCAAAGCGTAAAGGCATTCATGTCGCCTCCATTTCAGGCTGCCGGCAGTCGTGATTCGCGCACGGTCCACGCATGTCGCGAGCGCGCCGCCCTTCAATCGACTTGAAGCAGATCGACGACCTCGCGCACGCCCTGCGCGGCTTTCGCGGCCCCGCAGACGAGCCGCCGCTCGGCCCATGACGAGACCTTGCCGGTCAGAATGGCCGTGCCGTCGTCGATCTCGATCTGAATATGCTTCGCTTCCCGATCTCCGTGCCGCTGGATCGCGTCGCGAATGCCGCGTGCGATGTCGTCGGCCGATGTCTGGCTGCGGACCTTGATCTTGTCCGTGACGCCGGTCACGCCGCGCAAATGCGAAATGTTGCGCTTCGCGACGTGGCTCTGATAGCCCCACTCGCACTGTCCGGCGAGCGTCACCCAGCCCTTTTCGACCTGCACCTGCACGTTCTCGTGATTGATGCCGACCGTCCATTCGAGGATCGAGCGCACCGTGTCCGCGATGTCCTGGTCGCTGCGCTCGTCGCCGTGCGGCAGGCGCACGGCCATTTCGACGACGATTCCGCGCACGCCCGCCACGCGCGCCGCGGCTTTTTCCGCGGCCTGCTTGTCCGCGAAGCTGGGCGGATGGCCCGACAAGGTCACCACGCCGTTCGACACTTCGACGCCGATGCATGCGAGATTGATCGACTTGTCCCATGCCAGCTCGGCTTCGACATCACGCTTCAATTCGATATCGGATTTCATGGAATTCGCTCCCAACCGGATCTCGCCGCGCTGCGCGATCGAGCGCGGACGCGTTCATCCTGCGCGTCGAAGCGGTCGTCCGATTGATGCATATCAAGGCTCAACCGGGCGCGCACAAGCTCGCGTCCCGTTGCGTCGCGCGGCCTCGCCGCCGGTGCTCAGCTCGACGATCTCCGACGTGATCTCGTCCTGACGCATCGCGCGATAACGCTGGGTGAGCGTGGCGAGGCGCTGCTGCACATTCGCGCGCGCCGCGAGCATCGCGCGTACGCGCGCCTCGTTCTCGGCGGCGAACGAGAGCATCAGCGCCTCACAGAGTTCAACGAAGACATAAAACTCGACGAGCCCGGTCAAGAGCCGCGCAGGCGTCAGGTTGACGAGCGGCGGCTCTGCGCGATGCGACACCTCGAATCGCGTGAGATCGAATGGCACGAGCGTGCGCTCGGCGATGCGCACGCGTTGCTCGCCCGGCAGCGCGCCCACGACGGACACGCGCGTCGCGCGTGGGCCGTCCGCGATGCGCGCGTAGAGCGCGTCGGTCAAACGCCGCGCAAGCGGCGGAATGCCGGCCGGGTGCGCGGCCATCGGCGCAAAAGAGGTGCCGGCGATCCCCTGCGCGGCGGCGACGCTCCCGAGCCGGGACCCGACCAGCAGCCAGCGGCGCTCGCGTGCGTCGCGACGACGGCGCGCATGCGCGACGAGTTCGTCGTCGAGCGCCCCGACGAAGCCCTGTTCCGTGCCGACGACGATGCAAACGTCACCGCCGTCCTCGGTGTCTCCGTCGGCCGGATCGCCGGCCGTCGCGCGATCGGGCACGAAAGCGAGCACCTCGCCGATCGCCGCGCCCGCGGTCGCCGCGGCGGCGCGGATGCCGGCGAGGCGCGCGTGCGCTTCGTGCGAACGGCTCGCCGCAATGCCGCGCATCGCGCCGATCACCGCATCGAGTTGATGGGTCGCCGCGATCCGGTCCTCGATCTCGCCGAGCTTGCCGCTCATGGCCGCTCCTTGCCCGGTTCGCGGTCCGCGGTCATGACCCATTCGCGAAGCTGGTCGACGCTCGCCGGCGATTCGCGGTCCGTCACGTTTGCAGCTGTCTGCGCGAGGCGCTCGCGGATTCGTATGACCTCGTTCACCGGCACCGCATCGAACACCCCTTGTGCGAGCGCCGCGAGCAACGTTGCCTGGTCGCTTGTGCGAAGCGCGCTGAAACGCGGCTGCGCGAGGAGCGCGCGAATGCGCTCGCCGCGCGCGATCTGCGCGCTCACGCGCGCGTCCATCAGTCCGCCGAAGCGGGTGAATATCTCCAGTTCGAGGAACTGTGCGTAGTCGATCCGCAGCCGCCCCGCTACGCTGCGCAGCGCGGGCAGTTGCGCCTTGCCGCCCACGCGGCTCACGCTCAGCCCGACGCTCACCGCAGGCCGCTGGTTCGACGCGAAGAGCGCGGTATCCATCACGAGCTGGCCGTCGGTAATCGAGATCAGGTTGGTCGGAATGTAGGCCGCGAGATTGCCTGTGTCGGTCTCGGCAATGGGCAGTGCGGTCAGCGAGCCGCCGCCCAGTTCCGGGCAGAGCTTCGCCGCGCGTTCGAGCAGGCGCGCATGCAGATAGAAAATGTCGCCGGGATACGCCTCGCGGCCCGGCGGCTCGCCGGTCAGCAGCGCCAGTTCGCGATGCGTGGCCGCATGCTTCGACAGGTCGTCGATCACCACGAGCGCATGCTGGCCGCGGTCGCGGAAATACTCCGCGACCGAGAACCCGGCGAACGGCGCGATCCACTGCATCCCGGGCGACGCCGACGACGGCGCCACCACGAACACGCACCGGTGCGGCTCGCCGCGCGCGCGCACGGTGTCGATCACGCGCTGCACGGCCGTCGCGCGCTGGCCGACCGCGATGTACACGCAGATCACATCGCTCGTGCGCTGGTTGACGATCGCGTCGACGGCGAGCGAGGTCTTGCCGGTCGCACGGTCGCCGATGATCAGCTCGCGCTGGCCGCGACCGATCGCGAACAACGCGTCGACGATCAGCACGCCGGTGTCCAGCGGTTCGCTGACTGCCGCGCGATCGACGATGGCGGGCGCCGGCCGCTCGACGGGCAGCGATGCGGCGGCGGCGATCGGCTCGCCGCGATCGAGCGGCCGCCCGAGCGGATCGATTACGCGCCCGAGCAGCCCTTCGCCCACCGGCACGTGAAGCACGGTGCCCGTACGCTCGACGCGCTCGCCTGCCGCCACGCCCGCTGCGCCGTCGAGCAGCACGACATTCGCGAGTTCCGCATCGAGCGTGCGCACGTAGCCGGTCGCGCCGCTCGCAAAGCGCACCGTTTCGTCGAGCGTGACGTCGGACAGTCCCGAGATGCGCGCCACGCCATCGGCGATGCGCTGCACACGCCCGAACGTTCTCGCGTCGGCGGCAAAGCGCACGTGGGAAAGCGTGCCGCGCTGACGCGCGAGCCAGTCGCCGGCTTCGTCGGCGTCGAACTCAGCGGCGCTCACCGCCGCGCTCCAGCAACGTGTCGCGAATCGCGTCGAGATCGTGGCGCAAGTGGTTGCGCACCGCGGCGTGCTCGCTCGTGAGTTCGATCCCCGCGATCAAGGACGGGTCGGTTCGCACGTTCAGCGTGACCGTCTTGCCGAGCACCGCGCCGAATGCGGCCTCGCAGGCCTGCTGCTCGGCGGCGCTCAACGCGCGCGGCGCGGCGAGCGCAAGCGGCTCGCCGCGTGCCGCGAATTCGGCGCGCGCATCGGGCGGCAGCGCCGCGAGCGCGTCGGCCGCGCCCTGAATGAAGCCCTGCACGCGCGCCTCCTGCGGCATGCGCTCGACGAGCCGACCCGCAATCTCGATGGCGAGCCGCACCGCATCGTCCTCGACGGCCCGCGACTGCGCGGCCCGCGCGCGTTCGATCTCCTGAGCGGCGTATGCGCGCAGTTGCGCGGCTTCGGCCCGCGCCGCGGCGAGCAGTGCGTCGCGGTGCGCGTCGGCATCGGTCTGCGCGGCCTGCAACACCGCGTCGCGCGACGCGGCGAGCCGCGCGGTTTCGGCGCTCGCGGCCGAGCGTTCGGCCTGCGCCGCGACGCGGTTCGCGTCGGCGTCCGCGAGCAGGGCCTGCGCCGCCTTCTGGCGCGCGTCGATGATGTCCGCGACGGGCTTGAACAGGAAGCGGGCGAGCAGCCACACCAGCACGAGAGCGTTGATGGTCTGCAGGGCGAGCGTCGACCAGTCGATGCGCATGAGCGCCGCCTCACTTGACGAACGGATTCGCGAACAGCAGCAGGAGCGCGATCACGAGGCAGTAGATCGCCATCGTTTCGATCATCGCGAGACCGACGAACAGCGTCCGCGACACGGTGCCCGCGGAGTCCGGCTGTCGCGCGATGGCGTCCATCGCGGCGGCTACGGCGCGGCCCTCGGCCAGCGCCGGACCGATGGCGCCGAACGACACGGCGAGCGCGGCGGCGGCGATGCTGACGATTTCGATCAGGTTCATGGTCATCCCCGCGCGCGATGGCCGGCGCCGGAACGTGCGTCGCCGCGTGCCGCGCCGACGAACACCATCGCAAGCACCGCGAAAATGTACGCCTGCACGGCGCCCGTGAGGAGATCGAGCGCCATCAGCGGAATCGGCACGAGCAGACCCGCGAGCGAGAGCACGATGCCGACCACGAACACGCCGCTCATCACGTTGCCGAAGAGGCGCACGACGAGCGAGAACGTCCGCGTCAGTTGCTCGACGACGTTCAGCGGGATCATCACCCACGTCGGCTCGGCGAACGTGGCGAGATAGCCGCGCAGCCCGCGCGTGCGCAGGCCGTGAAAGACCGTCGCCGCGAGTACGATCAGCGCGAGCGCCGCGTCGGTTTCGATATGCGCGGTCGGCGGCTCGACGCCCGGCAGCAGCGCCGACCAGTTGGCCGCGAGCACGAACAGGAAGAGCGTGCCGATCAGCGCGCGATACGGAGCGGGGTCGCCTTCGATGGTGTCGCGGATCTGCGCGTCGAGCGTCGTGACCAGCAGTTCCAGGACGGTCTGCGTCTTCGACGGAACCAGCGCGAGCCGCCGCGTGAGCAGCGCCGAAGCGACGGCGAGGCACGCGACGATCGCCCACGTCGCCACGACGGGCGCCGTGATCGACAGCGCGCCGAGATGCCAGAGCGGCGTCGTGACGAGCGGCGAGGTTTTCATCGCTTCACCGCCACGACGCGCAGCGCGGCATGGCGCGCGAGCAGCAGACCGGCCATGCCCGCGACGAGCGCCGCGCTGCCGGCGCGCGCGAGCGTCACGAGGACGAGCGCGGTGAGCACGCAGCGCAGGACCTGCGCGCCGAACGCGAAGCCGACGCGGCCCGACGCGAAGAGCCGGACGTTCCACCGCAGCGCGGCGAAGTGGGCTGCGCCGGCCGCGATGCCGGCGCCGAGCCCCGCTGCGCATGCCGCGACGGTCCAATGATCAGTCATCCCGATGACCTCCCTCTTGTCGTCGCATCCATTTCCACGCGAGTCCGAGACCCGCCGCCGCGCCGAGCATCAAAAGCGGCGCCGAGAAGAACACGCGCGTGCCGAAGATCCGGTCGAGCACCCGGCCGATCGCCAGTCCGCCGAGCGTCGGCAACACGATCGTCCAGCCGAGAATGCCGATCTGCCCGAGGCGGCTGCCGAGCGACGGCTCCGGTTCCTCGCGGCCGCGCGCGTCGCGCCCGGCCGCGTCTTGCGCGGCCCGCGCCATGCGATCGGGCTCCCGGTGCTCCCGCGACGGATCGCTCATGCTTCGCGCTCCTGCACGGCCGGCGTGCGCTCGCCGGCCGGCGCGGTCGACCCGCGAAGATAGCGCAGCATCTGCCGCACCGCCTGCGCATGCAGCCGCACGGTCTCGACGCGCACGCGGCGCCCGGCGTCGAGTTGCGCGGCGCGCACACGGGCGACGTCGCGCACCAACGTTTCGAGCGAATCGCCGACAATCGCCTCGCGGCACGCGATGGCCACCGTCGCGCCGCCGGATACCGTCATCACGCCGCCGTCGACGGCGCAGAAGTGCCGTGTGCCGTCCGGCGCGAGCCAGCGCACCACCGAAGGCGCAAGCATCGTGATGAAGTCCGCGTGACCGGGCCGGATGCCGAACGAACCGCTGTCGTCCTCGGCGCGCAACGACACCGCCGCCGCCCGGTCCACGACCATGTCGAGCGGCGTCGCAATCGTCAGATCGAGCTTCGCGCCGGTCATGCTTCGCCTCTATGCGGCGCTGCCCGCCGTGGCCGACGCGCGTTCCTTCTCGCGCGCCTCGTCGAGCGTGCCGACCATGAAAAGCGAGCGCTCCTGCCAGTCGTCGCACTCGCCGTCGAGAATCGCCTTGCAGCCCGCCAGCGTGTCGGCGATCGACACCGACCGGCCCGGCTGCCCCGAAAACGCCTCCGTCACCGCGAACGGCTGCGTGAGAAAGCGCTGCAGGCGGCGTGCGCGTTGCACGAGCCGCCGATCCTCGGCGCCCAGTTCTTCGAGCCCGAGCAGCGCGATCACGTCCTGCAGTTCGCGATGATGTTCGATGAGCCGGCGCACCTCGATCGCGATCGCCGCGTGTTCGTCGCCCACGACGAGCGGGTCGAGCAGCACCGACGACGACGCAATCGGATCGATCGCCGGGTACATGCCCTCGGCGGCCATCGCGCGCGACAGCACGACGAGGCTGTCCGCATGCGCGGCGATGGTCGTGACGGCGGGATCGGTGAAATCGTCCGCCGGGACGTAGACCGCCTCGACGGCGGTCACCGCCGCGTCGCCCACCGAGACGATGCGCTCCTGCAACGCGGCCACTTCGCTCGCGAGCGTAGGCTGATAGCCGACGCGGGAAGGCATGCGCCCGAGCGACGCCGACACTTCCGCGCCCGCCTGGACGAAGCGAAACACGTTGTCGATCATCAGCAGCACGTTTTGCTGCTTCTCGTCGCGGAAGTACTCGGCGATCGTGAGCGCGGTGAGCGGCACGCGCCAGCGTGCGCCGGGCGGCTCGTTCATCTGCCCGTACACGAGCACCGTGCGCCCGAGGACGTCCGAGCCGCGCATGTCGGACAGCATCTCGTGGCCTTCGCGCGAGCGCTCGCCGACGCCGGCGAACACCGAGATGCCCTGGTAGCGCTCGACCATCGCGTGAATCAGCTCCATCACGAGCACGGTCTTGCCGACGCCCGCGCCGCCGAACATCGCCGCCTTGCCGCCCTGCGCGAGCGGCGCGAGCAGATCGAGCGCCTTGATGCCGGTCCGGAAGATATCGGTGGTGCCGCGCAGCGCGGCGAGCGGCGGCGGCGCGCGATGAATCGGGCGGCGCGGTGCGTCGGCATCGAGCGGCGCACCGCCGTCATGCGCGGTGCCGCTCACGTCGAGCAGCCTGCCGAGCACCGCGTCGCCCACCGGCACGTCGAGCGGTTTGCCATGCGACTCGACGCGGGCGCCGCGCCGCAACCCCGCCGTCGACTGCAGCGCGAGCGCGCGCGCGGTCGTCGCGCCGAGATGCGCCTCGACTTCCGCGGTCAGTCGCGTACCGTCGTCGCGGACGATCGACAGCGCGTCTTCCAGATCCGGCAGCGGCCCCTCGTCGAACACTACGTCCAGCACGGCGCCGCGTACCGCGCTCACGCGCCCGGCAGCCGGGCGCGCGGACGCCTCGGCAAGCGCGGCGGAGCCATTCGAACCGGTGCGGGTCGCCACGGCGTTACTCCGCTCGGCAGCGCATCGGGCGGTTGAGGACACGCGCCATCGGTCAGGCGCGCATCGCGGAGAGTCCGGCGTTCGCACCGAGCGCCGATTCGCTGTCCGCGGCGCGTCGCTTGACCGCGACGAAGCTGTCCGGGCTCACCGAGATCGAATCGATGCCGCACTCGACGAGGAACGCCGCGAACTCGGGATGGTGCGCGGGCGCTTCGCCGCACAGACCGACCTTCGCCCCGGCATGATGAGCCTCGGCGATCACCCGGCGCACCATCCATTTGACGGCGTCGCTCTGTTCGTCGAAGAGACCGGAAAGCTGCGCCGAGTCGCGATCCACGCCGAGCGTGAGCTGCGTGAGGTCGTTGCTGCCGATCGAAAAGCCGTCGAAGCGCTGCGCGAACTCGCGGGCCAGTACGACGTTCGAAGGGATCTCGCACATCACGTAGATCTCGAGACCGTCGCGCCCGCGCTCCAGACCGTTCTCCCGCATGACTTCCAGCACGCGGTCGGCTTCCTCGGGTGTGCGGCAGAACGGAATCATCACGGTGACGTTGGTGAAGCCCAACGTTTCGCGCAGCCGCCGGATCGCGCGGCATTCGAGCGCGAACCCTTCGCGGTACAGCGGCGAGTAGTAGCGCGAGGCCCCGCGAAAGCCGAGCATCGGGTTCGCTTCGCGCGGCTCGAACTCCGAACCGCCAATGAGATTCGCGTACTCGTTGGTCTTGAAGTCGCTCATGCGCACGATCACCGGCCGCGGGAACTGCGCCGCCGCGATGCGCCCGAGCGCGCGCGACAGCTGCTCGACGAAATATTCCGTCTTGTCCGCGTAGCCGGCGCTCAGGTCGCGGATGGTGCGCTTCGCCTGGTCGTCCTTCAACGTGTCGTAATGGACGAGCGCCATCGGATGCACGCGGATCTGGTTGCCGATCACGAACTCCATTCTGGCCAGACCGACGCCGTCGGCCGGAATGCGCCACCAGCGAAAAGCCGCTGCCGGGTTCGCGAGATTCAGCATGATCTCGGTGCGCGTCGGCGGCAGGTGGGAGAAGTCGATTTCGTCCGCGTGAAATTCCGCGATTCCTTCGTACACGACACCCTGCTCGCCCTGCGCGCAGCTCACCGTGACCTGCTGGCCGTTGCGCAGCACGCGCGTCGCGTTGCCGGTGCCGACAATCGCCGGGAGGCCCAGCTCCCGGCTGACGATGGCCGCATGCGACGTGCGTCCGCCGTGATCGGTGATGATCGCCGACGCGCGCCGCATGATCGGCACCCAGTCCGGGTCGGTGGTCTGCGCGACCAGCACCGCGCCGTCGACGAAGCGTCCCATGTCGCGGGGCTGCTTGATCACGCAGACGGCCCCGGCGCCGATCGCCTCGCCGACGCTCACGCCCGACAGCAGCTTCGGCCCCGTCTTGCCGATGCGCCAGGTCTTGAGCGCGCCCGCGTCGCGTCGCGACTGCACCGTTTCCGGCCTCGCCTGAACGATGAAGATCTCGCCCGTGGCGCCGTCTTTTGCCCATTCCATGTCCATCGGGCAGCCGTAGTGCGCCTCGATCAGGCGCGCCCAGCGCGCGAGCTTCAGAATCTCGTCGTCCTGCAGCACGTAGGCCGCGCGCTCCGTCAGCGACGTGCGCACGTTTTTCGTCGGCCGCACGCGGCTGCGCGCGCAGACCATCTTGACCGCCTTCGCGCCGCGCGATTTGGTGACGATCGGCGTGACGGACGCATCGTCGAGAAGCGGTTTGAAAACCTCGTATTCGTCCGGGTCGACGGCGCCTTGCACCACGTTTTCTCCGAGTCCCCACGCCGCGTCGATCAGCACGAGCTGATCGAAGCCGGTTTCGGTATCGATCGAGAACATGACGCCCGCGCCGCCCAGATCGGCGCGCACCATCTGCTGCACGCCCACCGACACCGCGACATCGAGCGCATCGAAGCCTCTCGCCTGGCGGTAGCTGATCGCGCGGTCGGTGTAGAGCGACGCGTAGCAGCGGCGGCACGCGTCGAGCACCGCCGTTGCGCCGCTGACGTTCAGGAACGTCTCGAACTGCCCGGCGAAGCTCGCCTCCGGCAAGTCTTCGGCCGTCGCGCTGGAGCGCACCGCCACGCTCAGACTGTCGTTGCCCGTCTGGCGGCAAAGCTCCGCGTAGGCAGCGCGGACCGCATCCGCGATGGCGTCCGGCCACGCGCCGCGCAGGACGGCCGCGCGGATCAGCGCGCCCGTTTCCGCGAGCGTGTGCCGCTGCGCCGCGAGGTCGGCGAGCGCGTCGGCGATCACCTCGTCGAGGTGGTTCGCCGCGATGAAGCGACGATACGCGTCAGCCGTGGTCGCGAAGCCGGGCGGCACGCTGACGCCGTGGGGCACGAGGTTCGCGATCAGCTCGCCTAACGATGCGTTCTTGCCGCCGACACGCGCGAGATCGGCGCGCGTGACCTCCGACAGCCAGAGGACGGGAGAGGAAACAGTCTTCATGATTGGCTCCTCACAAGCAGCACCGGGCACTCGGCGTTCCGCACGAACGCCTCCGCGACGCTGCCGATCAGCGTGCGCTTGACACCGCGACGGCCATGCGTGCCAAGCACGACGAGTTGCGCACCGTAGCGCGTCGCCCACCGTTGCAGACACTCGGCCACGCTGTCGTTGACGCGATCCAGCGCGAGCAGTTGCGTCTCGCAGTTCACGGATGCGGCCTTCGCTTCGGACCGTGCCCCTTCGAGCATCTCCTCGGCTTCTGTCCGATACGCGTCGATCAGTTCCACCGGCGCCGACGTCAGCCCCATCCCGAACGGCACCGCGACATCGACCACGTGCACCACGCAAAGCTGCCCGCCCGTCACGCGCGCGAGTCGCAGCGCCTCGCCGAACGCGTGCTTCGAGGTCTCGCTGCCGTCGAACGCCATCAGAATTCTTTCGTACATGCTCTGCCTCCTTGTCCGGTCATCCGCGCGTCGCATCCGCTGATCGATGGTCATCATCGAATTGCGCGGCGGTATGCCGTTGATTTGAATCAAGCGACATGGAGGGCCGACTTCGCGACGCTCGCCGTTTGGCTAGCGCAGACAGGCATAGATCCGGTGTTCGATGGCGGCGGCCGCCGGCACGCCGCCCATCATCGCGCCCGTCACGCCGGGGCTCGTGACGTCCTGCCCGGTCAGATAGAGTTCGCGGATCGGCGTGTGCACGTTCAGTGCATTCGACAGAAATCTGCGCGGGCTCTCAAGAGACCGAGCGCGGCCCAGTGGCCGAACACGACCGTCACGTCAGCCGTCTTGCGCTGCGGCACGTCGAACCACGGCATGAAGCCAGGCGGCGCCGAAGCGAGTCCGCCGATGCCTGAACCGATGACGACGGCCCGAAAGCGATCCGGATGTGACGACATTCGTGCCTCCGTGTCGGATGGACGACGATTCGGGCGATTCGATGCATCAGTTGCAGGGCCGGTTCGGCCGAGTCTTCCCGGGCGTCTGCCGTCGCTTCGATCAGCGCGGCATTCGCGCCGACCGGTTTCCGCAACTCAGTTCAGCTCACCGGGCTCGCGGCCTCGTAGAGCCGCATCACCTGCTTCGCGTCGCATAGCGCCGTGCCGGCTGTCAGCAAGGTGGCCGACGCCGCGGCCTGCGCGAGACGCGCCGCCGTCGTGAGCCCGTCGCCCCGGCGCAACGCGACGAGCAAGCCCGCGAGGAAGCTGTCGCCCGCGCCGATCGCACTCGATACCGGAACCGGCAGCGCGTCCACGCGTATCGTCTCGTCAGACGAAACGAGCAGCGCTCCGCGATCGCCGAGCGTCAACGCGACGATGTCGGCGCGTCGCTCTTCAACGAGCCGACGCGCGGCGGCGACCTGCGCCGCGTCGTCGTCGAGCGCGTGCCCGGCGAGTTCGGCCAGCTCGCCGAGGCTCGGCTTCACGAGATACACCCCCGCTTCGAGCGCCAACGCGAGCGGCGGCCCCGAGGTGTCCAGTACCACGCGCACGCGTCGCGCATGGGCGAGCTTCGCCACCTCCGCGTAGGTCTGCGCGCCCATGCCCGGCGCGAGACTTCCGCTCAGCACGAGATAACGCGGCGCGGGCGCGAGCGACGCCAGAACGTCCAGCACCGTCGCCCACTCAGCGGCGCTGACCAGCGGCCCTGGCAACACGAAGCGAAACTCGCGGCCCGTTGCGCGTTCCTTCACCGAGAAGTTTTCGCGCGTCTCGCCCGCGATGGGCAGCCTTCGGCTCGCCACGCCCTCTTCCGCGAGCATCTGCTCCAGCACGTCGCCCGCGATGCCGCCCGCGAGGTACAGCGCGACGCAGTCGGCTTGCGCGCCAGCGAGGCGCTGAATCACCCGCGCGACGTTGATCCCGCCGCCGCCCGGATGACGGATGGCCGCCTCGCAGCGCAGCTTGTGCGTATCGACGACCTGCTCCACCGCCGTCGAAACGTCGACGGCGGGGTTGACCGTCAGCGTCAGGATCTCCATCGCGTCCGGACTCGCTCGGTTGGGTGGGGCAACGGGTGCGTTTGCAGAAAACGAACTGCAGCGCTCGTCGTTGTCGGCGCCGCACGGCCACGTGCCGCACCGAACGCTGGCGGCGCATGGCTGCCTCGCACGTTGGCTATCGATCGTGAAACCGCGCGATCGAAACGTTGCTCCACTATAGAAACCGGGTTCGGCCCACGATTGATGTGTGTCAATTCAGGATTTGGGCGAGAAACGCGCCGACGGCGCCCGGCTTCAGTTTGCCGGCGGGGATCCGTCGGGCGTTCCCGCCCTCGGGACCGGCATCGCATTGCGCTCATCCGGACGTCCCTGGCCGACGCCGCCAAGCTCGCGGGCGAATTCGCGCTGGGCGTCGCGAAGCTGGGCGGCGCAACTGCGATAGAGCCAGCCCGGGCCGCCATTCATGTCGTACATGCCGCGGCACATTCCCTTCAGACGTATCGTTACCGTTCCGTTCGAGGCCGTGCTGCGCGCGGCCCAGAAATACGCAATGCCGAACTCGTGCGGCATGCGCGTTTCGATTGTTTCGTCCGTGACGCGCTCGATGGGCGTCGGCGAATGCGATCGAACGAATACCCTCGTCTGGCTCCATGCTTGCGCGCACGTGCCGGGCGTCGTGCATTCGATTGCCGAGTGCTCGCGCACGGCCGCCAGTTCGGTTTCCGAATGACGGAAGGCTTCGAGGCGGGGATCGTGCGCACACGCCGCAAGCGTCGCTATCAGCAGCAGCCGGCACAGGGCCCCGCGCAAAGCCGATCGGTGAACCATGGCAGCCCCCGGCCTGAGATCCGGCTCGCGACGGCGAGCCGCCTGCTGCCATGGTGGAAGCGGCCGGCTCGGCGCGATTGATCTGACTCAAGCCGCCCGTCACGAACCAAACGAAACGACGCCGGCAATTTTTTTCGGCGCAACCTGTCCATCCGGATGCGGCCCGCGCGTCATTGTGATGGCGGCGTAACCCACACCGCCCGAACCCACGATGGAGGCTCACATGCACTACCTGTTGATGATCTATTCGGAAGAGAACGGCTGGGGCCGGATGACCGACAGCGAGCGGCAGCAAGGCGTCGCCGCGTATCACGCCTACACCGAGTCGTTGAGCAAGGCCGGCGTGCTGCAGGGCGCGAACCGGCTGCAGTTCTCGAATACGGCGACCACGGTTCGGCTCGTCGACGGCAAGCCGCAGGTGCTCGACGGACCGTTCTCCGATTCGAAGGAACAGCTCGCCGGCTACTACCTGATCGACGTGCCCAATCTGGACGCGGCGCTCTCGTGGGCGTCGCGCTGCCCCGGCGCGGGACACGGCGTCATCGAAGTGCGTCCGGTGTGGGCCGCGCCGTACGACGCGCCGGCGTCGGCGTGAGTCAGTCCGCCAGCGGCGGCGCCGATGCCGCCGCACAATCGCTCGCCGAGGGGGTGGCGCGCCGCAGCTACGGCAAGCTTGTCGCGCTGCTGGCGATGCGCACGCGCGACGTCGCGGCCGCCGAGGACGCGCTCGCCGACGCGTTCGCGGCCGCCCTGGCCGCCTGGCCCGCACGCGGCTGCCCCGCGAATCCCGAGGCGTGGCTGATGACGGTCGCGCGCCGCCGGGCGATCGACGGCGCGCGCCATCATCGCGTCGGCGACGAACTGGCGAATCAGCTCGCCCTCCTCGCCGACGAGATCGACGAGCGCGAAGCCGGCGCCTTGCCCGACCGGCGGCTCGCGCTGTTGTTCGCGTGCACGCACCCGGCGCTCGATGCGGCGATCCGCACGCCGCTGATGCTGCAGGTGGTGCTGGGGCTCGAAGCGAAGACGATCGCGTCCGCGTTCCTGACGTCGCCCGCCGCGATGAGCAAACGTCTCGCGCGCGCGAAGAACAAGATCCGCGAAGCGGGCATTCCGTTTGGCGTTCCCGAACGCGAGGAGTTGCCCGCTCGCCTTGCCGCGGTGCTGGAGGCGGTCTACGCGGCGTATGCGGAAGGATGGACCGACCCGCTCGGCGGCGATAGCGGGCGGCGCAATCTCACCGGAGAGGCGCTGTATCTGGCCCAGCTGCTCGTCGAACTGTTGCCCGACGAACCGGAAACGCTGGGCCTTCTCGCGTTGATGCTGTATGCGCACGCGCGTTGCGACGCGCGGCGCGATGCGGCCGGCGAATACGTGCCGCTTTCGGCGCAGGACGCGGCAACCTGGAACCTGCCGATGATCGACGCAGCCAATGCACTGCTGCGGCGCGCATCCGCTTTCGATGCGATCGGACGCTTTCAGCTCGAAGCCGCGTTGCAGTCGGCGCATGTGTACCGGTGCCTCACGCATCGCCCGAACTGGGGCGAGATCGTGCAGCTCTACGACGCGCTGCTCGCGATTGCCGCGTCGCCGGTGGTCGCGGTGAATCGCGCGCTGGCGCTGGCGGAACGGGACGGTCCGCAGGCGGCGCTCGATGCGCTCGCGCCATATGCGGACGATCCGCGGCTCGCGGACTACCAGCCGTACTGGGCCGCGCGCGCCGAGCTGCTGGCGCGCGCCGGCGCGACTGACGAAGCGCTCGGTGCGTACGATCTCGCGATCGGGCTGGAGCGCGATCCCGCCGTGCGCCGGTTCCTGCAGAGAAAGCGCATGGCGCTTTCCTCTTCGACGCTCGGCTAAGCAGACGCTTAACGTGGCGCCGTCAATGAAAAAGCCCCTGCGTGCAGGGGCTTTTTCTCGTCGAGCTGAATGAAGTTAATTGGCGAGTTCAGGATGCTTTGCGATCACCTGATCGAAGAATGGCCTGGCCGCGGCCTGACAGCCCGGCGTCAACAGCTGCCGCTTGTCGACGCCATACTTCGTCGACAGGTCCTGCATGCTGATCACGAGCGAGTTTGTAGCCTTTGCTGAAGTGCAGTAATCGGCGGCGTCCGCGCGCTTTTTAAGCATCTTCGGAAGCGTGGTCTCGTAGTCTTCCCGGACCAGGTCTTGTGCCGCGTCCGGATTGAGTGCCTGCACGCGGTCCGCTGCTTCTTTCATGCAAACGGAAGTGGCGTGAATCATCACGCTGCATGCGGCGGGGAGGGATCGTGCCTCGGTGGCCGAAGCGACGGAGAGCGCGCCGGAAAGGAGTAGCGCAACGGCGAAGTGAGATTTTTTCATCCGGGTGTTTTCTCAGCTTTTCGAGCGTTTCTCCATTGGCGAAAACCCGGGACGTTCAAGCGAGTGTCGCGTAGCCTGCTGCCATCGCATCGCGTTCGAGCGCGTCGATCGCGGCATAGTCGTTCGCGGTGAGTCGCGCGAATCCCCGGAGGCGCAGTCGTCTCGCCCGCTCGCGGTCAGCTGACAACGCGGCATGCAGCGCGTCACGCACGCGTGACAGACGCGCTGCACCGACCGAGCGCGATGCGATCAGCGGCAGACCGGGCGTGCTCGCCGTGAAGCCGATCCCGCGCACGCGCTTCGCGAGATCCGGCAATTCATCGCTGACATACGCAAGTGTCACGCAATCGATCGCGGCGACGTCGGCGTCTCCCGCCGCGACTCTCCGCAACGACGCCAGATGCGACCCCGTCCTGACGACGGACCCGAAAAATCGCCCGCCGCGTGCAAGCGGCGCCACGGCGTGACGCAATGCGTTCATGCCGCTGTTGGAGTCGTCGCCGTTGTACGCGGCGCGCAGTCCCCGGCAATCGGTCAGGGTGTCGATGACACGCGCGTCGCCGTTCGAGCGTACGACGAGCACACTGCGGTAGCGCGCGCCGTCGCAGCCGTTCGCATCGAAGATCGGCGTCGCGATCATGTCGACGTGGCTCGCAAGCTCGTGCACGAGCGGATATCCGCAGGTCTGCGACAGCAGCAGATCGTTGCGTCGCCATAATCCGCGCAAGTCCCCGAACGGCTCGTCGAGCAGCGACACGTCGTTCGCCGCGTCCCCGCCGAACGCGAACACCGCGACGTCATGCGCGAAGGCGCGCCACAGCGCGCCGAGTGCCGGCGTGACGTTGTACATCGGCAACGCGGCGACCCAATGCGCCGGCATCTCACGTCCCGTCCCGTCGCGACCCGGATGACATCGCGGGAACGGCGCCCGCGAGGCCGTCGCGATGCACCGGATCCGCCGACAGACCGCGCGAATGCCGGATCGGAGCGGCCCCATGCGTGTCTGCGTCGAGCGGATGCTGCACCGGTTCGGCGCACCGGAACCCGAACTCCGCGAGCCAGCGCCAATAGCCATCGACGACAAAATGACCGTTGCGCTCGCCATAGCGGTCGCGCCGTTCGAGATAGACCCGCCGCAGTGCAAACCACGGGACGCCCGGCAAATCGTGATGAACGAGGTGGTAGTTATTGTTCAGGAACAGCAGCCGCCAAAGCCATCCGGCCTCGTTGATCACACTGCGCCCGGCTACCGGCAGCGCCGGCCGATGTTCCCGAAACGAGCGCACCGCGCCGAGCGACAGCGCGGGATACGCCACGCCCGCCAGAAAGTGCCCCGGCCCCATGCCGCAGTCGCGGTCGAGCCAGGCGAGCAGCAAGGCCAATAGTCCGAGATGCACGACCCACATCCGCAGTGCGCGCAGATCGCCCGCCGACACGTCGCGACACCCTTGCGTCAGCACCGCGGCAATCGTCAACGCGGGCCCTGTCGTGATGCGTCCGATGAACGTGTTGCGAAACGTCAGCAGCGCGCGCATCGGCGCGGTCGTCGCGTGCCATTGCCGACTCGACAGGAAATAGCTCTCCGGATCGTCGGTCGACGTGAGCCGCTCGTCATCGTGATGACGCAGGTGCGCGTCGCGATACAGCGCGTACGGAAACCACACCGCCAGCGGTGCGATGCCGAAAAGCGCGTTGACGCGCGGCGAGCGTGTCGGGTGGCCGTGCACCAGTTCGTGTTGCAAAGACGCGTACCACGCGGTGGCGAGCGTCAACAGCACGGTCGCGGCCGGCAGGCCGAGTTGCGCCGCATGCCGCGCGATCGCGAACCAGCTCGCGTAGACGGCCGCAATCAGCAGCCAGGTCGGGCATTCGCTGCGCCACAGCCACGACCTTGCGCGCAGCCCGAGTTCATCGCGCTGCGCGTCGTCGAGATAATGAGCCATCGGACCTTCACCGGAGCATGCTGGATCAAGGCGCCGATGCTACGTCGCCGGTGGCAGGCGGCAAAACAATCTATCGCGCTGTGAATTGCACCGCTTCGGTCATTTCCATTTCAGCATTGCGCGAATGAGCACAGTACCTATCCTGCGCACGTCGCCTTCTGCAAAGTCAAATGACTAATCCACATTTAAGTATTTGTCGCACCGGCGCGGATCTCACTACCATGCGGTCGCGTTCGGCCGGACATCGATCGACTTGCGCGCGACGACGAGTTGGCCCCCGACTCGGGTCGCATCACCGGGGCGCGAGCTTTCGCATTTCGTCCGGCATCGCGGACAGTCACGTAAAGTAAGCGTTTTGACGCGCGTGTGCCACGCTTCGGCCTTCGGGAAGCCGGCACGCGCATTCATCTACGACAGGAGACCCGGCAATGAGTCGCATCGAGGACGCCCAGTGGGCCGAGCCGCTAAACGCGCTGCTGCGCGCATGGGCGCAAACCGCCGCCGCGCGTGACAAGGCCGGCGGCACCGCTTTCCACGAGCGCCGCCTGTTGCGCGACAGCGGCCTGCTTCGCCTGTCCGTGCCCGAGCAGTACGGCGGCGACGGCGCGGACTGGTCGACGACGCTCGACGTCGTCCGGCGCATGGCGCAGGTGGACAGCTCGCTCGCGCATCTGTTCGCGTTTCATCATCTGCAGCTCGCGACCATCCGTCTGTTCGGAAACGACGCGCAGATTCGCCGCTGGCACACCGGGACCATCGAACAAAGATGGTTCTGGGGCAATGCGCTGAACCCGCTGGACAAGAGCACGCGAGCGTTGCCCGATGCTGCGGGCAGCTATCTGTTCGATGGACGCAAGAGTTTTTGCTCCGGCGCGCGCGACTCCGACCAGCTGCTCGCGTCCGCATTCGACGCCGACGGGCGTCTGTTGATCGGCGTGACGCCGACGACTCGCGCGGGCATCACGGTGCTCGACGACTGGGACAACATGGGGCAGCGTCAGACCGACAGCGGCACCGTGGTGTTCGACCGCGTGCCCATCGCCGGGGACGAACTGCTGCTGCAGCCGGGACCGCTGTCGAGCCCGTTCGCGAGCCTGCGGCCGCTGCTCGCGCAGTCGATCCTGTGCCACGTCTATCTGGGGATCGGCGAGGGCGCTCTGCAGGCGGCGCGTGACGCGACGCTCGCGCAGACGCGCCCGTGGATCGCATCGAGCGCCGGGCGCCCTGCCGACGATCCGTACGTGCTCGCGCACTACGGCGATCATTGGGTCGCGCTCGAAGGCGCGCGCGCACTCGTCGAACGCGCGATGCACGCATTCGACCGCGCGTGGCAGCGCGGCCTTGCGCTGACGGAAAGCGAGCGCGGCGAAGTGGCCGTGGCGGTGGCGACTTCAAAAGTGGCGGCAGCGCGCGCGGGCCTCGACGTCGCGCATCGCATGTTCGAAGTGACCGGCGCGCGCTCGACCACCGCCGCGCTGCGTCTCGACCGCTTCTGGCGCAACGTGCGTGTGCATACGCTGCACGATCCGATCGACTACAAGGTGCGAGAACTGGGCGACTGGGCGCTCAACGGACGCATTCCGAAGCCTTCGTTCTACTCGTGAGCGCGTGCCGCCCCGGCGGGCGGCACGCGCTTAGCATGCGGACAGCTTTTCAAACGCCTATTTCTTTGTTCCCGAAAGCACTCCGGGTCACTAGATTGCGGGGTTGAGCCGCGTTTTGCGGCGCTTTTCACGCCCGGAGATTGTTCGATGAAGCTGTCCTGGTTTCGCGCACTGCGTCGCGCCCCACGTCACGCGGTGCTGCTGCTGATCTCGCTCGCGAGCCTCGCGTCGCTCGACACCCATGCGGCGACCGCGGCTGTGCCCGCGGAAATCCGCGTCGATTACGCGTACTACTCGCCGGAAAGTCTCGTCATCAAACATTTCGGCTGGCTCGAAGACGAGTTCAAGCCCGACCGCACATCGATTCGCTGGGTACTGAGCCTCGGCTCGAATCGCGCGCTGGAGTACCTGAACAGCGGCGCGATCGATTTCGGTTCGACCGCGGGACTCGCCGCCGTGCTCGGACGCGCGAACGGCAATCCGATCCGCGCGGTGTATGTCTATTCGCGCCCGGAATGGACTGCGCTCGTCGTGCGCAAGGACTCGCCGATCCGCTCCATCGCCGACCTGAAAGGCAAGAAGATCGCCGCGACGCGCGGCACCGATCCGTTCCTGTTCACGCTGCGCGCGCTGAAGACGGCGGGCTTGTCGCGCGACGACGTCGAGATCGTCAACCTGCAGCATCCGGACGGCCGCGTCGCGCTCGCCAAAGGCGAAGTGGACGCGTGGGCCGGGCTCGACCCGCACATGGCCGCCGCGCAGATCGACGACGGCGACCGTCTGCTGTATCGCAACGTCGGCTTCAATACGTACGGGTTCCTGAACGTGCGGGAGGCATTCGCGAGCCAGTATCCGCAGGCGGTCGTGCGCGTGCTGAAGGTGTATGAAAAGGCGCGCGCGTGGATCGTCGCGCATCCGGACGACACCGCGACGATCCTCGCCGACGAGTCCAGGGTGTCGCTGCCGGTCGCGAAGCTGCAACTCGCGCGCAACGACTTCAGCGATCCGTTGCCCGGCGACACGCAGCGCGCCGCGCTGAAGGCCGCCGCGCCGATCCTGACCGACGAGCAGCTCGTGAAGCCGGGCGTCGATCCCGCGAAGGTGGTCGACGAACTGATCGATCCCGTCTTTGCGCGGCCGCTCGTCGCCGCGTCGCGCTAAAACGCCGACAGAAGGCATAAGCGATGACGCAGACCGCCAGCCGCCGCGACGCGCTCGCGTCAGTTCATCCGGCGCGGGCCCGTTCGGCGCGCGATCCGCTGCGTCGCTGGCGGATGGCCGGCTTCGCGCTGCCGTTCGCCGTGCTGGCGATGATCGAACTCGCGGTGCGCGCGGACTGGCTGCCCGCGCACCTGGTGCCTGCGCCGAGCGAGATCCTCGAAACGCTCGCGCGCATGGGCGCGGCGCGCGTGGCGCGCCATGTCGGCGCGAGCACGTTGCGCGTGTTCGCGGGCTTCGGCGCGGGCGCGGGGCTCGCGGTCGTCGTCGGCGCGGCGATGGGGCTTTCGCGCCGCATCGACGCCCTCTTCGAGCCGAGCTTCCAGGCGCTGCGCGCGATTCCGTCGCTCGCGTGGGTGCCGGTGCTGCTGCTGTGGCTAGGCATCGACGAGGCGCCGAAAATCACGCTGATTGCAATCGGCGCATTCTTTCCGGTGCATCTCGCGGTGGTCGCGGGCATTCGCGGCGTGGACCGCAAGCTCGTCGAACTGGGTGCGGTTTACCGGCTCGGTTCGTTCGCACTCTTTCGCCGCATTCTGCTGCCCGCCGCGCTGCCGCAGATCGTCACGGGCCTGCGCACCGGCCTCAGTCTCGCGTGGATGTTCATGGTCGCGGCCGAGCTGATCGCAGCGACGCGCGGCCTCGGCTATCTGTTGAGCGATGGCCGCGAAACCGGCCGGCCCGATCTCGTGTTCGCGGCGATCCTGTTGCTTGCGCTGCTCGGCAAGCTGACCGACGGCGCGATGCGCCGCATCGAAACGCGCCTGCTGTCGTGGCGCGACGCGTTCGATGCCGTCGCCGAGCCTGTACACAGGGAGGCGTCGTGAACGCGGCGTCTGCGTGCCTGCTCGATGCCCGCGTGTTGCGCAAGCGTTATGGCGAGCGCGTGGTGCTCGCCGATGTCGCGTTGCAGGTGCGGCGCGGCGAGATCGTCTGCCTCGTCGGGCCGAGCGGTTGCGGCAAGAGCACGCTGTTGCGCATCGTTGCGGGGCTCGACCGCGACTATCGCGGCGCGGTGACGCTCGACGGCGCGGCGCTCGACGGGCCGTCCGCGCGCATCGGCGTGATCTTTCAGGAACCGCGCCTGCTGCCGTGGCTTTCGGTCGCCGACAACGTGGGCTTCGCGGCCGGACGTCGTGGCGGCCGCGATCCGCGCACCGCGCAACTGATTGCGGAAGTGGGCCTCGCCGCATTTGCTGGCGCGCTGCCGGCAGCGCTGTCGGGCGGCATGGCGCAGCGCGCCGCGATCGCGCGCGGCCTCTTCGGCGAGCCCGAATTGCTGCTGCTCGACGAGCCGTTCAGCGCCGTCGACGCGATGACGCGCATGCATCTGCAAGCGCTGCTGCTCGACGTGGTTGCGCGCCACGGCACGAGCGCGATCGTCGTCACGCACGATCTCGACGAAGCGCTTTATCTCGGCGACCGCGTATTGATGCTCGCGGCCGACCCCGGACGCATCGACGGCGAGATTGTCGTGGACGTGCCGCGTCCGCGCGACCGGCGCGATCCTGAACTCGCGCGTCTGAGAGCACGCCTCATCGACGCGTTCCATCGCTTCTGGGAAGAGTCGGGCGTCGCCGCGCAGCGCTGACGCGCTAACCGGCGAAGCGCGGCTCCGGCAGTCCCCGCACGCCGAGTCCGCTCACCGCGAACAGACCGCCCTTGTCGCGCTCCTTTTGCGGAATGCCCCACATGGGCCGCCCCATCGTCGTCACGTACAGCACGTCGAGATTCGGGCCGCCGAACATCACGCTCGTCAGATTGCGCACCGGAAACGGCACCACGCGATCGAGCTTGCCGTCCGGCGCGTAGCGCAGGATGCGTCCGCCGAACACGAGCGCCGTCCACACGTAGCCTTCCGAATCGACCGTCGCGCCGTCGAACGTGCCGGCCAGGTCGCGCGCCGACGCGAACACGCGCCGGTTCGTCGCCGCGCCCGTTTCGATGTCGTAGTCGTACGCGTACATCTGCCGGTCATACGTGTCCGTGAAGTACAGGGTGCGGTTGTCCGGACTCCAGCACGGCCCGTTCGAGCAGCTGATGCCGCCGTCGAGCCGCGTGATCGTACGGTCCGCGTCGAGCCGGTACAGACCGCCGCTGCGCGTGGAGCGCTGTCCGCGATCCGCGTCGTAGCGATCGAAGTCGTACGCCATCGTGCCCGCGATGAAGCGCCCCTTGCGGTCGACCTTGCCGTCGTTGAAGCGCGTCTCCGGATCGTCGTGCTCCGGGTCGCCGATCAGTTCGACCGACTGCGCGTCGAAGTCGTAGAAATGCAGCCCGTTCGCGAGCGCGACGACCGCGCCGCCGCCCTTTCGCAGCGCCATCGAGCCGATGTGCCGCGGCACGAAATAGCGCCGCACGTCGCTGCCGTCGGCGCGGCAGCTGTAGATCTCGGCAGCGGTGCTGTCGATCCAGTACAGCCGCTCCTCGTCGAAATCCCACAGCGGCCCTTCTCCCAGATGGTTGTTCGCATCGACTAGCAGACGGGTTTCGGTCATTGCTCTCTCCGATAGGGTCATCTTGTCAGGCGTCGCGGTCGCGTTGCAGCGCGCGGCGATGCGCGAGCAGCGCCATCAGCCGCTGGTCGCGCCAGCGGCTGCGCGACTCGATTTCATCCAGCGGCAGCGCTTCGCGCCGCTCCGCATGCAGCCGGTCGGTCGTGTCGCGCGACCAGTCGAACGGTACGCGCGACGCCGCAATCGCACGATAGGTGCCGCCATAGCGGCCCGCATAGTCGGCGACGCCACCGGGCGCGTTCAGGTCGATCGTCTCGAACGGCCCCATGAACGACCAGCGCAGGCCGAGGCCGTCGCGCATCACCGTGTCGAGGTCCGCCGCGCTCGCATAGCCTTGCGCGTACAGGCTCATCGCCTCGTCGAGCAGCGCGCCTTGCAGCCGGTTCAGCAGAAAACCGTCGATCTCGCGCGCGACGATCACCGGCTTCTGGCCGACCGACGCGTAGAACGCGCGCGCGCGATCGAGCGTGTCGGGCGCCGTCCACGGCGCGCCGCACAGCTCGACGAGCGGCACGAGCGACGGCGGATTCACCGGATGCGCGACGATGCAACGCGTGCGGCCTGCGAGCCCTTCGCCGAACGTGGACATCTGCAGCCCCGACGTCGAACTCGCGAGCAGCGCATCGGGCTTCGTCAGTCGATCGAGCTGCATGAACAGCTCGCGCTTCGCATCGACCTGCTCGGCGATGTTCTCCTGCACGAGGTCCACGTCGCGCACCGCGTCCGCGAGCGTCGTGCACACCGCGATGCGCGCGGCGATCGTCGTGGCCGGTTCGTCGACGAGCCCGTAGCCGGCCAGATCGTCGAGCGTCTCGCGTATCGCGTGCGGCGCCGCCGCGAGCATACCGGCGTCGGCGTCGTACAGATTCACCGCGAGGCCCGCGCGCGCGAACACGATCGCCCATGCGCGTCCGATGCGTCCCGCGCCGATCACCGCCGTGCGGACGGTTTGTGCTGCTTGCGTCATCTGTGTGTTCTCCGTTGTTGTCGTCACGCCTTGCGATCGCGCAGCGTGATCACTGCCGCGAGCACGACGAGTCCGTTGATGATGTCGCGCACCGCGGGCGGCACGGTCGTGCCGGCGAGCAGCGTGCCGAGCGCGGTGAGCAGCAGCGCGCCGCCGAACACGCCGAGATAATGGCCGCGCCCGCCGGTGATCAGCGCGCCGCCCACGACGACGACCGCGATCGACGGCAGCAGGTACGGGTCGCCCATCCCGAGGAACGCCTGGCTGCTGAAGCCCGCGAGCAGCACGCCGACCAGCGCGGAACACAGCCCGGACAGGCAGTACACGGCGATCAGCGTGACGCCGACGCGCACGCCCGACAGGCGCGCCGCGATCTGCGAGTTGCCGACCGCGTACAGGCGGCGTCCGAACGGCGTGCGGTGCAGCAGCAACAGCGCGATGACGAGCAGGACCGGCACGCTCCACGCGGCCGGCGACAGCGCGCCGAGCCGCTCGTTCGTGAACGCGGCGAGCGCGGGCGGCGCCCACCCTTGCGGCGAGCCGTTGCAGTAGATCAACGTGAGTCCTTGCAGCAGGCCGTTGGCGGCGAGCGTGACGACGATCGGCGGCAACCCGAGCGTGACGACGCCGACGCCGTTGAAGAACCCGACCGCGATACCCGCGCCGAGCGCCGCCGGCACCGCCCACCACGCGGCGGCGTCGCTGCCGTGCGTGAGCCCGGTCAGCAGCACGCCCGACAGCGTGATCAGCCACGGCACCGACAGGTCGAGGCCGCCGGTCAGGATCACCGCGCCCTGGCCGAGCCCGAGGATCGCGAGAAAGAGCGTGAGCGTCAGCAGGCTGCTGTAGAAGTTCGCATTGACCAGTACATGGAAGCCGTACACGAAGCCGGTCACGACGATCACCGCGGCGAACAGCGCGTAAGCCGGCACCACGTACTTGACCCATTCGCGATTGCGCTCGATCCAGTCGGCGAGCCACCGGCCGGTCAGCTCGGTGTTCTGGATCGCCCGGTATTCCTTCACCTCGAACACGACGCGGCGCGCGTCGCGTGTATCGCGTGCGTAGGTGCCGTCGAGCCGCGCGCGCATCCAGCGCGCGCCGTGCCGCACCGCGTGGTGCAGTGCCGAGTGCCGCCCCACCGACGCGCCCAGCACCGCGAGCACGAGGATCACGGCCTCGGCGATCGTCGTGTAGAACGCCGACACGTTCAGCACGAGCAGGATGTTCACGGTGATCATCAGCGTCATCGCCGCGAACACGGTGCCGACGCAGCCGCCCCGCCCGCCGCCGAGCAGCGTGCCGCCGAGCACGACCGCCGTGAACATCGACAGCAGCAGCGGCCGGCCGACGAGCGGATCGGCGGAGCCCGTCTGCGCGGACACGTACAGCCCCGCGAGCGCATAGAACACGCCCGCGAGCGCATACGTGGCGACGCGGTAGCGCGCGACCGGCATCCCGTTCGCGTACGCACTGTCCGGGTCGCTGCCGAGCGCGTACAGGCCCACGCCGAAGCGCGTGCGGCGGATGAACCACCACGCGGCGAGCGCGACGATCAGGATCCCTGCGGACATCGGCAGCTTGTCGGGTATCAGGTCCGACGTGACGAACGCGGAGAACTGATCGCCGACGGTGCCGCCCGGCTTGTTCTGGATGAGCATCGTCACGCCTTGCACCATGAACATCGTCGCGAGCGTGACGACGATCGACTGCAGACGGAACCACGCGATCAGCGCGCCGTTCACGAGCCCGACGCCGCCGCCGATCGCCGCGATCAGCGCGACGCCGGCCCATTGCTCGACAGGCGACCCGGCGACGAAGCGCACCGCCAGCACGTTCGCGAGCGACACGACTGCCGACGCGGACAGGTCGAAGCCGCCGGTCAGCACGACGATGGTTTGCCCGATGCCGGCGAGCGCGAGCGTCGCGCCGCTCGATATCAGCTGGCCCACGTCGTACAGTCCGATGGGCGTCGTGGACAGCGACACCCACGCGATCACCATCGCGGCCAGTGCGCCGATCGCGATCACGAGCCCGCGGGCCCGTGTGAGACGCGCGGCCAGGCGGAACCGAGGGGCGAGTTCGCCCGGGTGCTGCTCCGATGACGCAATCGCATTGCTCATCACTTCTCTCCTGATTGCACGCCTGTCAGCTCGCGAGCATCCGGCGCATCACGTTTTCTTCGGTGAGCGCGTCGCCGTCGAGTTCCGCGACGTTGCTGCCGCGATAGACGACCGTCACGCGGTCACACACGTTGACGAGTTCCGGCACGTCGGTCGAATAGAACAGCACCGCGCCGCCGGCCGCCGCGAACGCGCGCATCAGCACGAAAATCTGGTGCTTGGTGCCGACGTCGATGCCGCGCGTCGGGTCGAACATCAGCCACACGCGGCTTTGCGTGAGCAGCCATTTCGCCATCGCGACCTTCTGCTGGTTGCCGCCCGACAGCGAACGGCACGGCTTGTACAGCGCGCGCGGATTCACTTCCATCTGCGCGAGCACGCGCGCCACCGCCGCGCGCTCGCGGCGGCGGTTGATCAGCCCGAAGCGCGTGAAGCGCCCGATCACCGGCAGCGCGATGTTCTCGGCGCCCGACAGCCGCAGAAACAGCGCCTCGGTCTTGCGGTCCTCGGGCAGCAGGCTCGTCGACACGCCCGACTTCAGCGAATCGGCGGTGGACGTGAGCGTGACCGGTTTGCCGTCCGCGAGAATCTGCCCGCCGTCCGCGAACTGCGCGCCGAACAGCGTCTCGAAGATTTCCCGCTGCCCCATGCCCTGCAGCGCGGCAATGCCGTGCACTTCGCCGGGCTTCACCGCGAGGCTGAAATCGTTGACGACGCCGCCGACGCGCAGATTGCGCGCCTCGAGCGCGGGCGGCGCGACTTCCCGCACCGGGTCGGCGGGCGGCGCGACCTTCGGCGGATACTTCGCGTCCATCGAGCGCCCGATCACGAGCCGGATCACGTCGTCATCCGAAATATCGGCCGTGTCGAACGCGCCGACATCGCGGCCGTTGCGGTAGATCGTCAGGCTGTCGCAGAACTCCCGCACCTCCTGCATCCGGTGCGTGATGAACACGAACGTGACGCCGCGCGCCTTCAGCGCGTCGATGCGGCGCGCGAGCCACGCGACGTCGCGGCCCGACAGCGCGGACGTCGGCTCGTCGAGCAGCAGCACTTCGGGGCGCCGCGCGATCGCCTTCGCGATCTCGATCTTCTGGCGCAGCGGCAGCGACAGATCGCACACGTATGCGCCCGGCCGCACGTCGGTCAGCTCCAGTTCGTCGAGCCACTGCGCGACGATCCGTTGCGCCTCCCGCTGCCGGATGCGGCCCGTGACGCCGGCCGGCTCGTACGACATCAGCAGGTTCTGCGCGACGGTCAGGTCCGGCACCAGCGTCATCTCCTGGAACGCCGTCTGCACGCCGACCCGATGCGCGTCTTTCGGCCCGCGCATCTGCACGTCGCGCCCGAGGATCGAGATCGTGCCTTCGTCCGGCTGCATCAGCCCGGACAGCAGCTTCACCGTCGTCGACTTGCCCGCGCCGTTCTCGCCGAGCAGCGCGTGCACCTCGCCGCGCCGCACGCGAAACGATGCGCCGTCGAGCGCGATCGTCGCGCCGAAGCGCTTCGTCACCTTCGCCAGATCGATCGCCCACTGCGGGGCGAGCCCTGCTGCCGCTGTCGTTGCATCCATCGCCACGGCCGTCATCGCATGCCTCCTTCGTGTCGAACGCCGGGGTCAGTCCGGCTTGCCGGTCAATGCGGCGTTGAAGCCCACTTCGCTCGTCTCCGGCGAGTAGATGTCCGCGAACCAGCCCGGCGGCACGCGCTCCGGCGGGAACGCGCTGCAACCCGCCTTCAGTTCGTCGATCGAGCCGGTCTTGCAGAGCTTCGACCCTTGCGTGTCGACGAGCGGCAGTTTCAGCGTCACGTGCTGCGGGAAGTCCTTGCCTTCCAGCTTGCCGACCGCGAGCTTCAGCGCGAGCGCGCCGGAATACGGCGGCGAGCCATACGAGATCGACGGGAAGCCGAGCGAGCGATAGCTGCCCGAGCCCTTCACGGAACCGGCCGGCAGCATCTGCACGCGGTGACCGTTGGACGACTCGCCGGCACACGGCCGGATCTTGTTTTCGGGGATTCCCGCGTCGAGTTGCATCGACACCGCCGTGAAGCAGCCGACCTGCATCCACAGGCCGTCGATCTTGTCCCAGCCGTTGGTCGCGAGGATCTTCGACAGCTCCGTCTTCGCGGTGGCCTGGCTCCACATGCCGGTGCCTTCCGCGATCACGTGAATGCCCGGATATTTCGCGAACACCTGCTTCGCAGCCTCGGTGCGCCCGCGATCCACCGACGTGCCCGGCACGCCGTTCATCATCACGACGTTGCCCTTGCCGTTCAGCGTCTTCGCGAGCCATTCGGCGGTCACGCGGCCGGCCTCGTGCTGGTCGATCGTGATGTTGTGCGCGCACGGCTCGGTGACTTCCGAGTCGTATGCGGCCACCACGACGCCCTTCGCGCACGCGTTGTGGATCGCGCGATTGAGCGCGGTCGGCGAGATCGGATAGATGACGATGGCCTTCGCGCCCGCCTGCACCATCGAGTTGATCTGCTGGATCTGCTTTTGCGCGTCGGTGCCGGCCACCTGCACTTCGAGGTCCACCTTGTCTTTCAGCGCCGGCGTCTGCGCCATCGCCTTCACCATGTTGGCCGCCTCGGTCTGCCAGTCGTTGCCGACATAGCTCATCGACAGATAGACCTTGTACTTGCCCTCCGCCGACGCCGGCAGCGATGTCGCGCAAGCGGCCACGCACAGCGCACCGAGCGCGGCTCGCGCGAGCCTGCGCCACGTTCCTTCGTTAATGTTCATGTCGTCCTCGTTGTCTCATCCTGCTGTTATGGTCAGTCGATTGAATCGACCGGTGAAGCACTTCACGTTTCCACGTGCGGCAGCCGCGCGGAAGGCGGCAGCACAAGTCCCGCCGACCCCGGCACGACGTCCGGATCGTGACCGGGAATCACGAAGTCCGCGATCTGCCGGATGCGCCGCAACGACGCCAGCTCGGCTCCGGTCTCGTAGACGATGCCGACCGGCACGCCGTCCACGATGTTCTCCATGCAGTTCGCGCAGTCGCCCGCGATCACGACGACGCCGTCGTCCGTCTGCACCGCGACCGACTGATGGCCCGGCGTGTGGCCGGGCGTCGGGATCACGCGCACGCCCGGCACGATGTCGACGATCCCGTTGACGAACCACCAGCGGAAATACGCGAGCGGCTCGCGGCCGATCAGGAACTCCTGGTAGAACGTCGCCTGGGTCGGCAGCGGCCGGCCGGCGTATTCCCATTCGGTCTGCTGCACGATGAACCGCGCGTTGCGAAAGAGGGTGTTGCCGCCCGAGTGGTCGTAGTGCAGGTGCGTGTTGATCACGATGTCGACGTCGTCCGCGCGCCAGCCGACGTATTCGCGCAGCGCGCGTTCGAGTCGCTCCTCGGGCTTCTGCTCGCACGGGCAGACGAAGCTCGACACCCACGCGGGGTCGTGAATGCCGGTGTCGACGACGATCTTCTTTTGCGCGCCGACGATCGCCGTCGACCACACCGGAATGCGCAGCGTCTGACCATAGTGCCGCCCGTACACAAGCGACGAATGATCGACCGTGAGCCATCCGGTCGGCATCGCGACCACTTTCAGTGTTGCAGTTGCCACGTGAAGCCTCCGGTCAGAAGTTCACTTCGTTTCCGCCCTTGAGCGACAGCATCTGGCGCGCCTCGGCGGGCGTGGCGACTTCCAGCGACAATCCTTCGATCACCTGCCGAATCTTGCGGACCTGGGCCGCGCTCGATTCAGCGAGCTTGCCCGGTTCGATCCACAGCGAATCCTCGAGGCCGACGCGCGCATTCGAGCCTTGCGCGACGCCCATCGTCGCGAGCGGAATCTGGTTGCGGCCGGCGCCGAGAATCGACCACACGTAGTCGCCGCCGAACAGGCGGTCGGCGGTGCGACGCATGTGCATCAGATCCTCCGGATGCGCGCCGATGCCGCCGAGCAGCCCGAACACGCTCTGCACGAAGAACGGCGGCTTCACGAGCTTGCGATCGACGAAGTGCGCGAGGTTGTACAGGTGCGAGATGTCATAGCACTCGAACTCGAAACGCGTGCCGTTCGCACCGCACGACGTCACGATGTATTCGATGTCGGCGAACGTGTTCTTGAACACGAGATCGCGGCTCTTTTCCAGATGCTCGCGCTCCCAGTCGTGCTCGAACGTCTCGAAACGCTGCAGCATCGGATACAGGCCGAAGTTCATCGAGCCCATGTTCAGCGACGCGACTTCAGGCTGAAAGTGATGTGCGGGCCGCAGACGCTCGGCGACCGTCATATGCGGGCTGCCGCCGGTCGTCAGGTTGATCACCGCGTCGGTGTTCGCCTTGATGCGCGGCAGGAACTCGGCGAACACGGCCGGGTCCTGCGTGGGGCGGCCGTCGTTTGGATCGCGCGCATGCAGGTGCAGGATCGCCGCGCCCTCGGCGGCGGCGGCGAGCGCCGCGTCGCCGATCTGCTGCGGCGTCACCGGCAGGTACGGCGACATCGACGGCGTGTGGATCGCGCCGGTCGGCGCGCAGGTGATGATGACCTTGCGTTTTGCTGCTGCCATATCTGTCTCCTGATCGATCGGGTCGTGATGCGCTGCGAGCGTCGCGCCGCGCGGATACCGCACTACAGCACTACAGCACCTCGACGTTGCCGCACACCGAGATCGCCTGCCCCGAGATGCCGCCGCCGCCCGGCGAGCACAGGAACAGCGCGAGCGCGGCCACTTCTTCGGGCGCCGTCATTCGTCGCAGCGAAATCTTCGCGAGATACTCCTTTTCCATTTCTTCATACGTGATGCCCAGCTTTTCCGCGCGCGCCGCAATCACGCGCTCGATGCGCGGACCTTTCACGATGCCGGGCTGAATCGCGTTCACGCGGATGCCGGACGGCCCGAGTTCGATCGCGAGACTCTTGATGAGCCCGACGATCGCCCACTTGGTCGCGGCGTAAGGCGTGCGATACGCGTAGCCGAGCCGTCCCGCGACCGACGACAGCGCGATGATCGCGCCGCCGTCCGGCGATTCGCGCAGCAGCGGCACCGCGCGCCGCGCGAAATAGAATTGCGCGTTCAGATTGACGTCGACGGTTTGCTCCCACTGCGCGACGTCGAGTTCGTCGATGCCGCCGGTCGGCCCGGCAACGCCCGCGTTGTTCACGAGCACGTCGAGACCGCCCAGCTCGCGCCGGACATCCGTGAACACGCGTTCGACGGCGTCCTGGTCAGCGACGTCCGCAGCGGTGGCGGTGATCGGCGAGCCGCTCTCACGCAGCGCGGCGATCGCGGGCTCGCTGACGTCGCACACATGGACGCGGGCGCCGGCCTCCGCGAACGCATTCGCGATCACGAGACCGATTCCGGACGCGCCCGCCGTCACCAGCACGCGTAATCCGGCACGAGGCGTCAATGTCGGCAAAACCTTCATACCCGCTCCTCCTATTGATTAGGGTCCCTATGTATTAAACGGACTGTTAACCGTCAGTCCTTCAGTCCTGCGCGGGAGTGCGAAACAGCCGGGCTACGCGCGCCTTTCCCGCAGCTGCCCGAGGCGCTCGGCGAGGTCTTCGGCGGCCTCGCGGATGTCCTGCTCGATGCCCTTGCGAGCTTGCGCGCCATCGTGCAGGCTCAGCGCGTCGACGATGATCCGGTGGGCGACCATCGAGCGCTTCATATGGCCGACGTCCGGCGCGACGAGATTCAGAAACGGGCCGATTCGCATCCACAGGTTCTGGATCGTGCCGAGCGTCAGCGCGCTCGCGCCGTGCGAATAGATGGCGATGTGGAATTCGAAGTTGCTTTGCAGGTAGTCCGAGGATCGGCCTGCATCCGCGTGCGCGTCCATCTCGTCGAAAATGCGCTGGACGGGCGCGATCTGGTCATCGGGAATGCGTCTTGCCGCGCGCTCGGCCACGCAGCCTTCCAGCGCGATGCGCACGTCGCGCAGTTCTTCGAGCAGGTCCAGCGTCATCGGCGGCACCATCAACGCGCGGCCGGGTCCGTCGATCAGCGCGCCTTCCGCCTGCAAGCGCGTGAGGGCCGCGCGCACCGGCATCGTCGACGAGCCGACCGCGTCCGCCACGCTGCGCAGGCTCAGCAACTGGCCGGGCGCGAAGTGCCCGGTCATGATCGCCTCGCGCAACTGCGCATACAGACGCTCGGCCATCGTTTCCCGCTCGACGATTTCGAGCGGCGGCAAACGCGATCCCGTAGAAGACGCCAAAGCAAAACTCCGTGACGGTGTGACCTGTGATCACAGTCTGGTAGCGCATGGCACGCGTGTCAACTGCGGGAAAACGCGAACAGGGGCCAGCGGTTCGGTTCGACGAACCGCCGTTGACAAGCACTGCGGGACCGCGGCAACGCTATTTGACCGTGTCGGCCGCCGCCTTGCAGACCGCTGCATCCTGGTCGCCCGTGCCGCCGCTACAGCCGATTGCACCGATCAGCTTGCCGCCCTCCACGAGCGGAAAACCGCCCGGCGACGCGACGAGTCCCGGGTCCAGCGTGCTGACGTACGAATGTCCCGTTTCGAACTGATTGAACCAGACGCGGGTTTCGCGCCGGAATCGCGCCGCCATCCGGGCCTTGGCCTGCGACACCGAAATCGACGCGTATTGCGCGCCATCCATTCGTTCGAACGCAACGAGGTCGCCATGCGTGTCGACGACGGCGATGTTCATCTTCCAGTCGCGCCTTTTTGCTTCGTTTTCCGCGATCGCGACCAGCTTTTTCGCGGCGTCCAGATCAATCGGCGTGCCGTATGGAATATCGAATGGCATCTTGTCGGGCGTGCCGCCCGCGGACGGCGGCGCGGGCGGGGTCTGTGCCGCCGCCGTGATGCCCACGGCGAGGCACGCCGAAGATGCAACGTAGACGAGCTTGTGCATTGAATCATCTCCTGTTGATCGATAGGAGACGGCACCATGGTGTCGTCGGTCGAGCGTTACCCCCCGGTGCTGCAATGAGTCGGTCTGTGACGTCAGAACTGCGGATCGAGCAGCGCGAGCGCGTGTTCCAGCAGCTTTTCGAAAAGCGGACGGCGGCGCCACGCATCGAGCGTCACGCGTTTCGAGAGGCCGACGTCCGCTTCGAAAATCACCGTCTGCCGGCGTGCGAAGTCGCGATCGTAAATGTTGAGATTAGCCTCGTCGTTGAGCTTGAACGAGCGGCTGTCGAAATTCGTCGAGCCGACCGACACCAGATAGTCATCGACGATCAGCAGCTTGCAGTGGTACATCGTCGGCTGATACTCATACATCTCGACGCCCGCTGCAAGCAGGTTGCCCCAGCTCGCGCGCGACGCTTCGCGCACCGTGTGCGCGTCGATGTGCTTGCCCGGCGTGATGATGCGCACCTTCACGCCACGCTTCGCGGCTTCGACGATCGCGTTGATCGTCAGCTTGTCCGGCACGAAGTACGCGCTCGACAGATCGATCGAATGCGTCGCGGCGGTGATCGCCATCAGGTACATCAGCTGCATGTCGTCGCTGCCGCCCGACGGCGAGCTGCTGAACATGTGCGCGAAGCCGTCGCCTGCTGCGTCGATTTCGGGAAACCAGGTCGGACCGTGCAGCACGTTGCCGGTCGCCTTGATCCAGTTGTCCATGAACACCGCCTGCATCTGTCCGACCGTTGGACCTTCGACGCGAAAGTGCGTATCGCGCCAGTGCCGGTCGTCCTGCGCGTGGCCGGTCCATTCGTCGGCGATCCCGACGCCGCCGGTGAAGCCGATGCGTCCGTCGATCACGAGCAGCTTGCGGTGCGTGCGGTCGTTCATGCGCCCAAGACCGGTCCAGTGCGGCTTGTGATACTTGACGACCTCGGCGCCGGCCTCGCGCAGCATCTGCAGATAGCGCCTGTCCATTTTCGACGACCCGACCCAGTCGAGCAGCACGCGCACCGCCACGCCGTCGCGCGCCTTGTCGGAGAGCGCACGCGCGAATTCCTCGCCGATGGCGCCGGCCCAGTAAATGAAGGTTTCGAGCGTGATCGTGCGCTCTGCCGAGCGGATGCCTTCCAGCATCGACGGAAATATCTCGTCGCCGTTCAACAGGACGTCGAACCGGTTGCCGCCGATGACGGGCGGGCCGAGCAGCAGCCCCATCGAGCGAATGAATTGCGGATCGTCACTGGCGTACAGCCGATCGATCTTGTGCTCGATCTTCTTTTCGCCGCTCGTGAGGTTCGCAATCACGAGCACGACGACAAGCGTCGCCACCACCGTCAGCACAATCAGGGCAATCGTCGGCATGCGCGAGCCTCATGGGCCGAACATCGGCCGGTCGTCACTCGAATTCGTCGTATTGTGGCAGGTCGTCGGCGATCGAATGCCACGGTGCCTTCGAGCCGACGAAAATGTGCGCGGTAGGGCGAATCGTCGGCGTATCGACGAGCGTTCCCAATGTCACGTGAGCGTATTCGCCGTTGCGCACCACGGAAAAAAGAAGGCTCCCGCACCGCTTGCAGCGCACGTCGTGCGAGGCGTTCTCGTCGCCGAAAATCAGCAGGTCGTGTTGACCATCCGTGATGCTGAGCTTCCCGCGCTCGATCCCCGCGAACGGCTTGAACGCCGAGCCCGTCGCACGCCGGCAGTTCGAACAGTGGCAGTTCAACGCGTAGACGAATTCGTCGTTCACCGCGTAATGGACCGCACCGCAAAGGCACTGGCCGGCTAGCGATCGGGTCATGGGGATCCCCGCAAGCGTGGCTTACCAGCGTTGATGGACGTGAGGCGCGATATGCTGCCGATAGACTTCGCGCACGCGCTGCATCACGTCGTCGGACAGCGGCGCAAGATTCGCCGCCGACACGTTCGACTCGGCCTGCGCTGCGTTCTTGCTGCCCGGAATCACGACGGAGACCGCCTCTTCCATCAGGATCCAGCGCAGCGCGAGCTGCGCCATCGACGCATTCACCGGCACGAGGCCGCGCAGTTCGTCGACGGCGTTCAACGCGACGTCATACGGCACGCCCGAGAACGTTTCGCCGACATCGAACGCCTCGCCATGACGATTGAACGCACGATGGTCGTCCGCGGCGAA
Source organism: Paraburkholderia sp. (assembly GCA_035492135.1). GTDB lineage: Bacteria > Pseudomonadota > Gammaproteobacteria > Burkholderiales > Burkholderiaceae > Paraburkholderia. Next base: position 46,579 of record DATJJN010000085.1, read on the forward strand.
CACCGAACCGGCGGACAGCTTGCCCGTCAGCATGCCGCTCGCGAGCGGCACGCGCGCGATCACCGCAACGTTCTTCTTTTGCGCTTCTTTGAAGAACAGATCGGCGGGACGTTGACGAAACATGTTGTAGATGATTTGCACCGAAGCGACGTTCGGATATTCGATCGCCTTCAGCGCTTCTTCGACCTTTTCGACCGATACGCCGTAAAAGCGGATCTTGCCGGCGGCGACCAGGTCGTCCATCGCGTCGAACACTTCCGGGCGGTAATAGACCTCGGTCGGCGGGCAATGCAGCTGCACGAGATCGAGTGTATCGACGCCGAGGTTCGACAGACTGCGGTCGATAAAGCCCTCGAGCGCGCGCTTGTTCAGATAGCCGCTCGTGACGTGCGGGTCGAGCCGGCGTCCGAGCTTGGTGGCCACGATCGGGCGCTCGCCGCCACGCTGGCGCAGCACGTCGCGGATGATCCGCTCCGAGCGGCCGTCGCCGTAGACATCGGCCGCGTCGATGAACGTGACGCCGCTATCGAGCGCCGCGTTGAGCGCGGCGGTTGCATCGTCCTCGCCGACATTGCCCCACGATCCGCCGATCGCCCATGCGCCGAAACCGATTTCCGACACGTTCCAGCCGGTACGGCCGAATGTTCTTTTTGCAAGCGGCATTGAAGTGCTCCTCCATGAATTTTGCCGAATCGCGTCGGCAGCGTGCCGACGGCCTTTTCTCGACAGTGTAGCAAGGAGGCAGCGCCGTCGACGTGCGAGGTAGGTTGGCGCGTCGCCGTCAGAGGTGCAAAGAATCGAGTGCGCCGCGCAAACGCATTCCGACCGGCAGCAATGTGCGTGCCGGTCGGAACGGGCGCGAAGCCGATGTCGTTAGAACTTGTGGCGAATGCCGACGCGTGCGACGAACTGATTGCTGTTCGACGAAATCGCGGTGGTATCGGTGATCGCGGCGACGGCCGGTCCACCCGTCGAGTCGTCGCCGAGCGCGCGCTGATAGATCGCCATCGCGTACACGTCGGTGCGCTTGGACAGCGAGTAGTCGACCGACGCCTGGTATTGCAGATACTTCGCGCGATCGACCGGGGTGCCGTCCTGTTGCGTCAGCGCATTGCGAGTGACGTAATCGGCAGCCACGAGCACGCGCACCGTCGGCGAGAACCGATAGAGCGCATTGATCTGCACGTCGTTGAACGTGGCCGTACTGCCCGCCGCGAAACCGGACGCCGGACCGTTTGCGCCCTTCGGCATCGGGTTGCTGCCCAGATTCATGAACTTCGCGTTCGAATACGTCGCGCCGATCGTCGCCGGACCGAACGTATAGGACCCGCCGAAATCGATCAACTGGTAGGTGTTCGCACTCATGAAGCCCGAGTAGATCGGCGTCATCAGCGTTTCGGGCAGGCTCGACATGGACGTGCTGAACATGCCGGTGCCCGGATTGCGCGCGTTCAAATAGGCGGCGCCGAAGCCCACCGGTCCCTGGTTATACGACGCGCCGAGCGACCAGATCTGATTGTTCGTGAAGTTGCCGGGCGTGCCGCCGAGGCTGTACGTGCCGCCGAACTTGAAGCCCGAATACATGGGGCTCATGTATTTGATCGAGTTGTTCGAGTGGTAATCGATGTTCGAGTTGTCGAGGTCGCCCGGATGCGCGCCATAGACGCCGCCGCCCAGCTGGCCCGCCGCGAACTGCGCGGCGTAGTCGAACACGGAGTCGTACTGGCGACCGAGCGTGACCGAGCCGAACTGGCTGCTGCTCAGGCCCACCCACGCCTGGCGGCCGAACAAAAGGCCGTTCTGACCAAGCCCGCCGGTATTCAGGTTAAAGCCGTTTTCGAGCATGAATACCGCTTTCAGTCCGCCGCCGAGATCTTCGGTGCCGGTCAGGCCGAAGCGGTTGCCCTGCATCACGCTGGACGCCAACTGGTACACATGGCTGCCGCCTTTATTGGTGACCATGTCGAGGCCTTCGTCGATGATGCCGAACAGCGTGACGCTGCTTTGTGCCTGAGCCGCGCCGGCCATGGTACCGAGCACGGCGAACGCGAGAATGGTTTTTTTCATGTGGTGTTTTTATCTATGTGCGAGAAGTGCCGATCACCGTGTATCGGGCCGCGTGACAGCATTCTGTGATGTCGATTTGTCTGATCACGCAACGCATCGCACGATGCCACTACTCCATACCCTCTTAAATCAGGGTTAATTCGAAGTTGCTTTTCCTTGCGCACCGCAACGATAAGTTTGCTATCCGCAGTAATCGGCGTGGCGCATGACCCATGCGAGCAATGACGGCTGTCCGATACCCGCGTTTCTTGTTGAAATCGCGCATCCCAATATTTGAGAGATTGCCTGAACTCCGCGATCCGTCGCATTCGAACAACATTGACGTGGGCAGCTTGATCGTCGGGTTTCTGCGGTCTATCTCGCGGGACTCATGTTTTATTGTTCTGCCCGAATAAACAGTGAATTCGTCTATTAGGTATTTACCCTAGCCTTCAGCTTGCCTACACTGCCTTCACCGCTGCAGATGCAAACCCGCTCTCAGCCAACAAAGAAGGTAAATCTGGAGGTTGATCGTCATGAAATCGCTCGTTCAAGCAGTCGTTATCGCCGCTGCCGTTGCCGCTCCCGTTGCTGTGTTCGCCCAGTCGAACCAGCCGTTGACCCGCGCGCAAGTGCGCTCCGACCTGGCTCAAGTAGAAAAGGCCGGCTTCAATCCGGCGCGCTACAACCCGAATGAATATCCGGCGAATATTCAGGCGGCGGAAGCCCGCGTCGCTGCGCAGAATTCCGCTGTCGGCGGCGTGAACAGCGGCTCGTCGCAGGAAGGCCGCGCAGCGCAGTAAGTGCCGGCCCGATAGAGCCTGACAGGACCTGATAGAAGCCGAGAGAAACCCGCTGGCCCGCCATCGCAGTTCGTTGCGATGGCGGGCCAGCGGCATTTCAGACATCGAGCCTCGATACGCCACTCAACTGTCGAGCGTCGACGCGATTTCGAACAATCTGGAAAATTTCATAATTCTTTCGTTGCATTTCTTGCGACTTAATACGTACGATTGAAAAAGGCGTGCATTCCGTGGATCGTCCCTTCTGAATGGCTGCCCGGCAATCGTCGGCGCGGCCCTCAGTCATGCGGTCCGCATGCGCGCCTGTGTTTTTCCAAAAAAGGTAGTCCGCTTCAAACGATAAGCATTGACTTAATTGACGCAATCATTCGACAGGAGATAAGAAGATGAAATTCACGCAGTTTTGCGGCATCGCTATTGCAGCCGCGGCGCTCGCTACCATTCCCACCTTGGCGCAGGCAGACAATGACGCCGCTGCTACGTCGGCACCGGCAGTGAAAAAGACGAGTCACTCGCAAAACCTGAAGACCGAAAGAACGATTCGCAAGGCATTGACGCGCACGAAAGGCCTCGACGCTTCGAACATTCTCGTCGTGATTCGGCACGGTGCGATTTCGCTGGACGGCTCCGTTCCGGAGGCGTCGCAGATCCAGTTGGCCCAGAACGCCGCGGAGCAGGTTTCGCAAGGCCTGACGGTGAATAATCACCTCAGCGTGATCAAGCCGCCGACGCAGTAATCGCTGAACCACTCGCAGGCAAAAGCGAGGTGAGGTTCGTCTTTCGCTGAAAGACGAACCTTGCTCGACGCAGTGACGAAAAGAACGCGATGCCGCATTCCATTCATTGGCCGGCACTCGCTCGCTCGCGTGGCGCGAGCGCATTTCTGATTTCCGAAACGAAACCGTTCACCGTCTCGATCGCGACATCCTTTTGCACGTCACGCGCACATAGCGCACAGGTGGCGACCGGCACCGATCGCGCGACCTGCTGCATCTGCGCGAACGCTTTTTGGCTGCCGCTTCCGCCCATCGTGCAGAAGAACGCGGTGCGGCGCAGTTCGCTCGCGTGCTGCGCGAGCCACGTGGCAACCGGCGTCGACGTGCGCCCGGCCCACACCGGCGTGCCGATCACGACGAGATCGTAGTCGCGAGGCGCGTGCGTCATCGGCTGCAGACTGGCGGTATGCCCGCGGATCACATCGACGATCGAACGCACGTATCCGGCGAGACCCGCGCGTCGCCCCGATTCGACCTCGTGCAGACGTTCGCAGTCACCTCCCAGCCGATCGACGATTTGCCCAGCCAATGCCGCAGTCGTCTCGCTGCGCGAATAGAAGACGACGAGAATCCGCGATGGATCGTTCATGACTGTCCCCTTCGATCGGACGTGCGACGACCGCCCTGCCTGACTGACGCGCGACACCCGACGCTCGACTCGCCGAAGCGACGCGCACGCGGGACGACCGCCCACGGATGGCGCCATCGTGCGCGCTATCCCATAAATCCGATTGATCCTGGTCAATCGCGTCCCGGTGCCGGGCATCGAGACTGAAGCGGTTGACGACCCCTCACCGCGGACGATCGCAGCGTACCAGGCCACCGGACAGAGACAATGCGTCGGCCGGGACTTGCACTGCCGCACCGGAGAACACCATGACCGAATTTCCACGCATCGACTACGAACCTGCACCGCTGCTGTCGCCGGCTCCGCCGAGCGGCGTCGCCGCCGAGTTCATCGATCTGCCGCACCCGCGCCTCGACGCCGGCGTGCCGCTGATGGCGGCGCTCGCGCAGCGCAAGAGCGCGCGCAGCTACGCGGACTCGCCGATGACGCTCGACACGCTCGGCGAGCTGCTGTGGGCCGCGAACGGAATCAACCGCGCGGAAACGGGCGGCCACACCGCGCCGTCCGCGCACGGGTTCAACGAGATCGACATCTATGTCGCGCTCCCGCATGGCGTGTATCGCTACGACGCGGCGCATGGACGTCTCGTGCTCAAGCATGCCGTCGACGCGCGCAACATGACCGGCTATCAGGACTTCGTCGGCAAGGCGCCGGTCGATCTCGTGTACGTGCTGCGCGGCTCGCAGGTGCTGGAAGCGCCGCCTAAGCAGCGCGAGCTGTTCGCGGCCATTGCGACGGGTGCGATCTGCCAGAACGTATCGCTCTACTGCGCGTCGGAGGGGCTCGCCACGGTGGTGCGCGGCTGGATCGACCATCGGCTGCTGTCGGATGCGCTGCGGCTGAACGAGGACGAGACGCCGATCCTCGCGCAGACCGTCGGCCGCCCGGCGGCATGAGCGGCGCCCGCCACGGTTGATGCAGGTCAATCGCACGACGCCGGCCGATGCGAGCATCGATGACGACCACCGCGCCGCGCGGCACGCTCGCCGCCCAAGGAGACCCGTGATGCTCCGCCAACCCTGTCCTTTCGCATCCGCGCCGCCGCGTGCGCGACGCAATCCGCGGGCGCGCGCGTTCGTCGTGCAAACGGCTGCGGCGCTTGCCGTCGCGCTGCCCGCCGCGAGCGCAACGGCCGCGCCGGCCGAACCCACCGCTCTGATCGATCAGCAGCACTGCATGTTCTGCCATACGACGCAGGAGCCGTTTCTCGCGCCGTCGTTTCATCAGATCGCCGAACGTTACCGCGGCAATCCGCACGCCAGCGCCCTTCTCGAGGAAAAGCTCCGGCACGGCGGCAAGGCGCACTGGGGCGACATGCCGATGCCGCTGCCGCCCGATCGCGGCGGACCGCTTTCGCCCGAGGACGCCCATACGCTCGTGCAGTGGGTGCTGAGCCAGTAGATTCCGGCAGCCAGTTCGCTGGTCTACGCGTGCGGATGCACGATCGCGTTGCGCGTCGACCCGCCGGTTCGCGGTGCGTGCGATCGCGTGGGCCGCGCCGGACAATTCTGCGCACGACGAATACGGCAGCGCCGGCTTCACCCGATGCAGCCGCTGCACGGCCGACGCGTCCGCACCGTTCACCGACGCAGCCTGCACGCGTACGTGTGTCGGGTCTGCGGACGGTTCGGTTCGGGTGTCAACCTGTCGATCGGCCCGACGTACCGAGCAGCGCTTTCATACGGTTGCATCTCCGCTTGCGGCGATATTCACGGCGTGCTTCGCCGCTTCCTGCTCCTGCAGCGTCCGCCACATGATCTTGCCGGCGCCGGACTTCGGCAGCGATTCGACGATTTCGACGATGCGCGGCACCTTGTACGACGCCATGTGCTCGCGCGCCCAGCCGACGATGTCGGCGGCCGTCACCGCGGTGTCGTTCGCCTGCAGCACGACGAACGCCTTGACCGTCTCGCCGCGATGCGCGTCGCGCGTGCCGATCACGCACACTTCGCGGATCGCCGGATGGCAGTACATCATCGTCTCGACCTCGGCGGGCCACACCTTGAAGCCCGATGCGTTGATCATCCGCTTCAGTCGGTCGGCCATGAAGAAGTAACCGTCCGCGTCGATCCAGCCGAGATCGCCGGTGCGCAGGAACCGCTTGCCGTCGATGTCGATGAACGCGTCGCGCGTGGCGTCCGCATTGCGCCAGTAACCGCGCATCACCTGCGGACCGTGCACGACGATCTCACCCGCTTCGCCTTGCGGCTTCGGCGCGAGCGTCAGCGGATCGACGATCCGCGCGTCGACGTCGAACACCGGAATGCCGAGGCACTGCGGCTTCGGACGATCGGCGGGATTGATGTGCGTCGCGGCGATCGTCTCGGTCATTCCGTAGCCCTCGACGTAGTCGATGCCGAGCCTGTCCTTCAGCTTCTTCGCGACCGCGTCCGGCATCGCCGCGCCGCCGCCGCGCATCCAGCGCAGGCTCGACAGGTCGTAGTCGTCGAGCTTCGGATTCGCGAGGAAATCGACGACCATCGTCGAGATCGTTTGCCAGCCCGTCACGCGATGATCCGCGATCGCGCGCGCGGCGGCGTCGCGATCCCAGCGCGGCAGCACGACCACCGTCGCGCCGACGAAGAGCGCGCTGTTCATCCCGCCCTGCATGCCCGTCACGTGAAAGAGCGGGAGCGCGGACAGCATCACCGAATCCTGCGTGCTGCCGAACCAGTGGACGCCGCCGACCGCCGTGCTCATCACGCTGCGATGCGTGTGCATGCATCCCTTCGGCTTGCCGGTCGTGCCCGACGTGTACGGCATCACGCACAGGTCGTCGGGTCCGGCCGTCAGCGGACCGGGCGCAAGGCGCGCGTCGAGTACGTCGGTCCAGTGCAGCGCGCGCGGATCGTCGATACGACGCGGCGCGCCGACGAAGTCGGGCGGCGCCATTTCGCACGGCGTTTTCAGGTAGTCGCTGTAGGTCGCGACGATCAGGTGCGCGAGCTGACCGTCGGCGTCGCCGACGAGCGGCGCGATCCGCGCGACCAGATCCTGCGCGACGAACGCGGTACGCGCGCCGCTGTCTTCGACGTAGTGCTGCAGCTCGTCGGTCAGGTTCATCGGATTGACCGGCACGACCACGGCGTTCGCGCGCAGGATGCCGTAGTACGCGATCATCCACTGCGGGCTGTTCTGCATGTACAGCAGCACGCGGTCGCCGGCCGTAACGCCGCAGCGTTGCTGCAGGAAGCCGGCGACGCGCCCGGCCTCGTCCCTGAACTGCGCGAACGTAACGGGCGTGCCGTAGAACAGGATGAACGGCTTGTCCGGATAGCGCATCGCCGACACTTCGGCGTTGCAGAACAGGTTCGTCGCCGGCAGCATCAGATGCGTCGGCAGATGCGCGGGCCAAAAAACCGGCCGGGTAATTCGATCGGGCATGACGGATTGACTCCAGGCTCCCTCTTCGCGATGGCACTTCGATGGCATTTCGATTCAGTTCGTCGGCGACATGCGGCGTACGCCCGCTACCGTTGCCGCAGACGCGCCACCGTCATCACCAGCACGTCGAGCAGCACCGGCTTGGTCAGATGCGCGTCGAAGCCGGCTTTCGTTGCCGCGTCCACGTCCTCTCCGCGGCCATAGCCGCTCAGCGCGATCGCGGTGATGTCGCTGCCGCCGTTGCGCCGCCGCACCTGCTCGATGAACTGCAGACCGGACATGTCGGGCATGCCGATATCGGACAGGATCAGTTGCGGGCGATGCTCGTCGATGAGGCGCAGCGCATCCTGCCCGCTCGTGGCCACCGACACCGCGGCCCCTTCCATCTCCAGCAGCGCGCTGAACGTGTCGACGGTCTCGCGGTCGTCGTCGACGACCAGAATGCGCAGGTCGCGCAGCAGCACAGGCGCTTGCGCGGCGTGCTCCGCGCCGATCATGTCCGCGTTCACGCGCGGCAGCTCGACGACGAACCTCGCGCCCTTGCCCTGCCCTTCCGACTCCGCGCGCACGGTGCCGCCATGCAGCGCGACGAGTTCGCTGACGAGCGACAGCCCGATGCCGAGGCCGCTGCGGCGCGACGCGATCAGCGGCCGCCCCTGCTTGAACATGTCGAAGATGTGCGGCAGCGTGTCCGCATCGATGCCGACGCCCGTGTCCTCGACGGTCAGCACGCACCGGTCGCCTTCGGCTCTCAGGCTGACGGTGATCGTATCGCCCGAGGCCGAGAACTTCAGCGCATTGCTCACGAGATTCCACACGATCTGCTCGGCGCGCGTGAGATCCGCGTCGATGATCACCGGCGCCTCGTCGATCTTCGTCACCAGCTTGATGCCGCTGCCGTAAGCCTCGTCGCGCACCGCCTCGCAGATGCGCGCGACGAGATCGCCGAAGTCCACCGTCCCGCGCGCGATCGACAGCTTGCCGGTGCGAAGCCGCGACATGTCGAGCAGGTCGTCGATGATCTGCGCCTGGCCGAGCACCGTGCGGCGAATCGCGTTGGCCGCGCGCAGCACGACGGCGTTGCGCCGCGCCTCCGGCGAGCGCACGATCAGTTCGGTGCTCGCGCTGATCAGGTTCAGCGGATGCTTGAGTTCGTGCGAGACGATCGCGAGAAATTCGTCGGCGCGCCGCTGCGCGTCGTTCGCGCGGCGCTCGCTGTCGGCGCGCGTTCCCGGCTTCGCCGCGATCAATTGCTCGTCGAGGTCGCGCGCGATTTTCGCGAAGCCGCTGACGCCGCCCGAATCGAGCCGCGTGAGCACGCCGCTCGCGCGAAAGCGCGTGCCGTCCTTGCGCAGGTGCCAGCAGTCTTCTTCGACGTGGCCGAACTTCAGCGCGTCCGCCATCTCGCGTTGCGGCAAGCCCTGCGCGCGATCCTCCGGCGTATAGAACAGCTCGGCCGGCTTGCCGAGCACCTCGGCCTCGCCATAGCCGAAGATCCGCTCCGCGCCCGCGTTCCAGCTCGTCACGCGGCCGTCGTCGCTGAACGTGATGATCGCGTAATCGCGCGTGCTTTCCGCGACGATCTTCATCCGGCGCTCGCCTTCGCGCAGACGCTCCTCCGCCGCGCGCCGCGACGTGATGTCGATGAACGACAGCACGGCGCCGTCGATCCGATCCTCGGTCGTGCGATACGGCAAGAAGCGCGCGAGATACCAGTGCCCGTCGGTGCTCTTCAGCTCGCGCTCGATGAGGCGCAGCGAATCGAACGCTTCGGCCGCGTCGTCGGCGAGCTTGTCGTACTCCAGACGATGCGTGATGTCGAGCAGCGAGCGCCCGATGTCGGACGGAATGATGCTGAACACCTCGGTCGCGCGCGGCGTATAGCGCTTGATGCAGATATTGCGGTCGACGAAGATCGTGCCGATGTCGTTCGCGGTGATCAGATTCTGCAGATCGTCGTTGATCTTGCCTGTTTCCTCGACCTTCGACTTCAACTCCGCGTTGACGGTAGTGAGTTCCTCGTTGATCGACTGCAGTTCTTCCTTGCTCGTCTCGAGTTCTTCGGTCGCGGAGCGCAGCTCCTCGTTGATCGCCTGCAATTCCTCGTTCGACGCCTTCAGTTCCTCGGTCGACGTTTCCGACTGCTCGATCGTCGCCTGCAACTGCTCCTTCGTGCGCTGAAGTTCGCGCTCCAGCTGCGCGATGATCGGATCGCGCTCGTCGTCGCGCGGCGCCTCTTGAGCATCGCCCATGCTGTCTTCGACTTCGTCGAACAGCACCAGCACGAAGTCGGCATTCGCCTCGGGATCGTGAACGGGCCGCGCGATCATGCTGACGAAGTACGTGCGATGGTTGCGGTCCACGCGCACGCGGCGCGCCTCGACGCTGTGGTTCGTCTGCAGCGCCTGGTAGATGGCCGTGCGCAGTTCGATCCGCAGTTCGGGCCGAACGGCGGCGATGATGTTGTGCGACGGCTCGCCGCCCGCGTACTGCAGGAAACGGCCCGCGCGATCGGACAGGTGCACGATTTCGGAGTCGCGGCTCACGAGCACGCTAGGCGGCGCGTATTGCTCGACAAGACGCTGATGCAGGTCGCCGAACGAAAACTTGCGCTTGCCGAGCGGCTGCAGCACGGACACCGTCGGACGCGCGCTCGGGATGCCGGACGTGGACATCGGCAGCGGCGTCTCGCTGCGGACCGCGACATTCGCGCGATAAATGCGGGCCTTCTTGTCGACGACCGAAAAGAGGCTCGTGACCGCGTCGGCCGCTTCCGAACTGCCGAGAAACAGATAGCCGCCCGGCCTCAGCGCAAAATGGAACGTCCGCAGAATGTCGACCTGCGCCTCGCGATCGAGGTAGATCAGCAGATTGCGGCAGCAGATCATGTCGAGGCGCGAGAACGGCGGATCGCTCATCACGTTGTGCAGCGCGAACAACACGCGCTCGCGCAATTCCTTCTTCACGCGATAGTGCGCGGCGTCCTTCGAGAAGAACTGGCGCACGCGCGCCGGATCGACGTCGGCGAGAATCGCCTCTGGATAAAGCCCGATGCGCGCGATCGCGATCGTCCGCTCGTCGATGTCGGTCGCGAACACCTGGAAAGGCACCGCGTCCGCGGTTTTCATCGACGCTTCCTGCATCAGCATCGCGATCGAATACGCCTCTTCGCCGGTTGCGCAGCCCGCGGACCAGATCCGGATCGGGTCGTCGTTCGTGCGGTTCTTGAACAGGAGCGGCAGCACCTCGTCGCGCAGCGCGTCGTACGCTTCGCGATCACGGAAGTAGTTGGTCACGCTGATCAGCATGTCTTGCAGCAACGCGGTGGTCTCTTCCGGATGCACGTGCAGGAAGTCGCGATACTGATGAAGATCGGCGAGCGCGTTCACCTGAAGACGGCGCTCGATACGGCGCAGCACGGTCGCGCGTTTGTAATGGCGGAAGTCGTGCGACGTGCGCGTGCGCAGGATCAGCATGATTTCGCGCAGCGCGCGTTCGGTGGCTTCGGCCGACGAGTCGGCCGTCCCGTCGGGCGGCTGGTCGGGCAGCCGGATCGCGCGCGCGTTCGACCATAGCTCCGCCAGACGTTGCGGCATCTCGCCGACCGGCAGCACGAAGTCCACCATGCCGGTGTCGATCGACGCGCGCGGCATGCTGTTGTACTCCGCTTCCTCGGGGCTTTGGGCGAACGTGATGCCGCCCATCTCCTTCACGCGCGTCAGGCCGACGGAACCGTCGCTGCCGGCGCCGGACAGCACGATCGCGACGGCGCGCTCACGATGCGCGTCCGCGAGCGAGCGGAAGAACAGGTCGATCGCGACGCGCTGCCGGTCGCGGCCCGTCGACGGCGCGACCCGCAGGCAACTGTCGACCATCGTCAGTTCGAGCGCCGGCGCGATCACATACACGTGGCCGGGCTCGATGCGCACCGCGTCCGTGACGGCGCGCACGGGCATCGCGGTGACGGCCTGCAGCATTTGCGGCAGGTTGCTCGCGTGGTCCGGCGCGAGGTGCACGACGACGACGAACGCCGCCTTCGGCGTCGCCGGCATCGATTCGAAAAAGCTCTGGAGCGCTGCGATGCCGCCCGCCGAAGCACCGAGACCGACTACCGGAAAGTCGATCTGGCTCGGCAATGTCTTGTCGGATTGAGTCGCCATGGCAAGGTCCTGATCGCGCGGTCATGGTCGCAGTGTCGAGGTCGGTACAGCGGCGTTAGTCGCAGTGGATTCCTTTCGTCGCCGTTCTTTGCTGTTCGTCCCCGCCTGTCTCCGTCTTCCCCGTCTTTCCCCCGTCGCTCCCCGTTAGTCTGGCTGGTTTGCTGTTCCTGCGAGACATGACTTCGCATTCACATTTCCGTCACGCTCTTCCGTCATGCCTCGCCGCGCATCAGCTTCTCGATTTCCTGTGCCGCGATCGCCGCCCGATCGGCCTCGCGCTCGAACCGGCTCGCGCTGCGTTCGTCGCCAAACTCCTTATGATAGCCGGCCAGCTCTTCGCTCAGAACCTTTTTCTCATGCAACGCGCGCAGTGCGTCGCCCAGCGCGTACTCCAGCGCATCGCCGCCGGCCGAGCGCAATGACTCGATGCTGTACGCGTGCCCCGTGTGGCATCGATAGCGCGGCGGCATGCTGCCGTGAATCTGCCATAGGCAGCCGCCGCAGTCCGGACAGGTCAACGTCGTCGGCCGGGCGATCTGCACCAGCGCCTCGGGCGTCGCGCCGAGTGCCAGCGAGCGGTATTCCGCGGCCAGCCCGTCTTGCGCGTTCGCGCGCGTTGCGCCCGCCGGCGAGCCCGCCAGCAGCACGAGCCACGGACCGATTTCCGCGAGCGGCAGCACATGATGCGGCCGCGTATGGCGCATCGCGTTGCGCGGCATATCCGGCGCGTGGGCGGTTTCCGGGTCCTGCACGATCGTCACGCCGCCGCAGTCGTGGACTGCGCGCAGTCCGGCTGCACCGTCGTCGAGCATCCCGGTGAGGATAACGCCGATCACGCGGGTCCCGCGCGCCAGGGCCGCGCTTCTGAACAACGGGTCGATGGCCGGCCGCGCGTAGTTCTCCTTGGGACCTCTGATAACCTCCGTCGTCGAATTCCCGTTCAGCAACAGATGATGGTCCGGAGGCGCGACGTAAATGCGGCCAGGCAGCAGCCGCTCGCCATTCGCGGCGTGATGGGCGGGCAGCGGCCCGACCGCGGACAGCCTCTCCGGCAGCGAACTCGGGTGCGCGCCGACATGCAGCACCACCATCAACGATGCGGGTATATACGGCGGCAGACCGCCGGCCAGTGTCATCAAGGCGTCGAAGCCGCCTGCCGACGTGCCGATGACGATAGTGTCAAGCGCAGCATCGCCTGGCGTGCTCATGATCGTGTCCTCGCCTGAACGAACATGAGCGAGCAACCGCCGTTCCGCTTCGGCCTATGGTGGCGCGGCCGCGCGCTGCGCGAGCGCTGACGGCAGCGTCGCGGCACGCGGATTGCGCGCGCCGCGACGTTTGCCGATCCCTCGTCGGTGCGAGAGGCGTCTACGTCCGGAAAGATAGCGTTGCGCTGGTGCTGTGCTCGCCACGCCTGCCGGGCAATCCACCGTGCGCAAGACCGGTTCGATCCGACCTCGCGCTCGCAAGGCGATTAAAACTTGTGTCTCACGGTGATCGTCGCGCCGGTCTGATGCGAATGAAGCAGCGCGACGCGCGCGGTGGCAGAAAACACCCAGGTATTGACCGTTAGCGACAGCCTTCTTTGCGGCTGCGCGCCGATCGTGAGCGTGGGGTCCGGCAACTGGACGATCGACAGTTGCGGCGCAGTCGATGGACCCGTGTTGAGGAATGACGAAGTCTGCAGTTTCTGCGTCGAACCGGGCGTCACTGCCGCTTGCCCCGGTTCGAACCGGAAGTGCTCGAGTATGTCGACGCTGTAGAAACCCGCGACTCCGGCATAAGCGGGCTCGCCGCGCACCGACCGATACTCCATCTCGTAGCTATGCAAATAGCGTTGCGGTTCGGGAATGGGCGCGACGAGATCCGCCGACATCGGCGCGACGTTCGCAACAGTCATCGCCTCGGGTGGATCAGCTGCAGCCCCCTCCGCCAGTGCGTATCCGCTCAGCACCAGGAACATTGCGCCGGCAATTCTCTCGTTCAGGCACGTCATGGGGTTGCCTCCCATGAAGAAATGGATACTTCACACCATTCACGACTGATCCCGTATCTCCCGCCTTCTTTTTATAGGCCCCCACGCTTGATTCATTGTAGTCAGTCATTCGCTTACGGCTACCAAAACGTGTGCGTGTCCGAAAGAGCGCTGCCGCACGAATGTTTGCGCCGGGTTGCAACAGGCCGCGACGACGGCGAGTCGGCGCAAGCCGCGTGCCGCGCGAGCCGATCGATCTGTGCGAACAGTAGTCCGAACTAAATCGGCGCGTAGCGCAGCGTCGGCTGAGACCGGTACGACCGTCTGGAAGCTGCCGCGAGCAGGTAAAGACGGACACCGGTCTCGGAGAAGGGCCGCTAACGCGCGGCAACGTACGGCTGCAATGCCGTCATCCAGCAGACAACTGCAACCGCACCGCCGTCCGGTGTGCCGATCGCGCGCGCGCCCAGGTAGCTCGCGCGTCCCGCGCGGGGTGTCATCTGGGCCGTGTGCTGCGCGCCGGCTTGCGCCGCGCTGACGGCCGCCGCCCACGCCTGCGCGGCAGTGAGGCCGCGTTTCAGCCCGTCCTCGAATGCCGCAACAGCCGGCACCAGCGCATCGAGCATCGTGCGATCGCCGGGCTTCGCGCCGCCGAGCTCGGCTATCGCATCCACCGCGTTGCTGAACGCCGCTGCCCAGTCCAGCGCGCTCGGGTTCGGACGGTCGGCCAGCGTCCGCGCGGCGCGAAGCAGCGCGGTCGCGTAGAACGGTCCCGAGCTGCCCGCGATCGCCCGGCGCAACGTCATGCCGAGCGTCGCGAGCGCGCGCTCGGGTGTCGCGAGCGACGTCGACGGAATCGCGAGCAGCGCGTGCGCCGCGCGCGTCATGCTCGCGCCGAGGTCGCCGTCGCCGGCCTTCGTATCGAGGTCGGTCAAGACGGCTTCGTTTTCGATCAACGCGTGCGCGAGCGCATCCAGTGCGGGCTTCAATCGGTCGGACCAATCGGCCGCGCCTTCTGCGCCGCCGAATGCACCGGCATCCTGATCGGTTGGCGACGCAACGGGTTCGATCCGAATCCGATGATTGACCGCGCCGACGCCGGGCCATGCGCGGGCTTCGGTCGGCGCATCGAGCAGCGTCAGCATTTCGTCGTCCACGCGCAGCAGCGACAGCGAGCAGCCCGGCATGTCGAGCGCCGACAGGAACGTGCCCGCCCACGCGCGTTCGACGATCACGTCGCGACGCTTGAGACCCGCAAACGCGTCGCGCAGGATGATCGCCAGCTCCATCTCCGGCGTCGCGCCGAGGCCGTTGACGAGCAGCGCGACACGCTCGCCGCCTCGCAACGCGAGGTCTTCGACGACGTTCGCCAGCAGCGTTTCCGCGAGATCGTTCGCCGGCATCGGCGCAGTGCGTTCGACGCCCTTCTCGCCATGAATGCCGAGGCCCAGTTCGATCTCGTCGTCCGCGAGCAGGAAGCCCGCCACCTCCGCGCCGGGCAACGTGCAGCCGTTGAGCCCGACGCCCATCGTGCCGAGCTGCGCGGCCGTCCGGCGCGCGATCGCCGCGACCTGGTCGAGCGTGTCGCCTCGCGCCGCCGCCGCGCCGGCGATCTTGTGGACGAGCACCGTCCCCGCGATCCCGCGACGCTGATGACGCTCGACACGTCCACGCAGCGACACGTCGTCGGCGACCGTCACGATCTCGACCGGGATCCCGGCGGCTCTCGCCAGCTCGGCCGCGAGACCGAAGTTCAGCCGGTCGCCCGTGTAGTTCTTCACGATCAGCAACGCGCCTTTGTCGCCGGCCGTCGCGCGAATGGCGGCCAGCACGGCGTCGGTCGATGGCGACGTGAACACCTCGCCGCACACCGCCGCGCTCAGCATCCCGTCGCCCACGTAGCCGCCGTGCGCGGGCTCGTGGCCGCTGCCGCCGCCCGAGATCAGCGCGACGGGGCGATCGGACGAACCGGCGAGCCGGTGGCGAACGAGCACGTTCTCGTCGCCGAGGATCGCAACGTGCGGCGCCTGCCGCGCGATCCCTTCGAGCATCTCGCGGACCACAATGGACGGATCGTTAATGAGCTTCTTCACTGACTGACTCCTGGTTGAGTGACATGCATGCAGATAATCGCATCATGCGATGCCGTCTGCAGCGTCTTGAACGCTCCAATACATGCCGAACGCGCGCGATCGTTTGCGATCCTGGAAGGTCATGCACGAACGCAGCTTGTAACCGATATTTGCGCGCGAATATATTCGCACTACACTGACTCGCCGGACGTCGGTTCATCGGCTACCAGCGCAGGAGAAACTCGTGTACGCGTGGATCGATGCGCAGCGCAGACTGAACGCCATGCTGTTCGCGCAGTCCCCGCAGGGCAGCGCGGAACGCGCCGGCACGCCGCGTCGCCCACCGTTCATGCTGCCCGGCTACGACTGGCTTTCGCGCCTGCTGATGCCGCCCGACGATCCTCCGACATTCGACATCGCGTCCGTGCAGATCGGCGATTCGACCGTGCCGGTCAGCGAAACGATCGTCGAAGCCGATCCGTTCTGCACGCTCAGGCATTTCGCGCGCGAGATTCACACGGACCTTGCGCCCGTGCTGCTGTGCGCGCCGCTCGCCGGCCATCACGCGGTGATCCTCAGGCAGACGGTAGAGACGCTGCTTGGCTCGCGCGATGTGTACGTGACGGACTGGGTCGACGCGCGCGACGTGCCGCTGTCCGCCGGCGGGTTCGGACTCGACGACGACGTGCGGCTGCTGGCGCGCTTTCTCGCGCGCCTTGGCGGACCGGACCTGCACGTGGTCGCGATCTGCCAGGCGGCGGCGCCCGCGCTGGCCGCGCTCGCGCTGCGAGCCGCCGACGGCGAGCCGGCGCCGCGCAGTCTGACGATCGTCGGCGGGCCGATCGACACGCACCCGAATCCGACGCTCGTCGACGACTTTGCGCGAAGCTGCAGCATCGAATGGCTGCGCGACGCGCTGACCGACACGGTGCCCGCGCCGTACGCAGGCGCCGGCCGCCGCGTGCTGCCGGGCTATCTTCAGCACCTGTGCCTGCTCGCGGCCAATCCGTGGAGTCAGCTGGCTGCCGAAGCGCGCTGCTGGAGCCACTACGTCGCCGACGACGATGCGAATCCGGCCGGCAAGCTCCAGACGCTCGCCGACCGCGCCGCCGTGCTCGACATGGATGCCGCTTACTTTCTGGAAACGGTTCAGACGATTTTTCGCGAGAATCGGCTGGCCATGCGGACGTGGCGGGTCGACGGCCGGCTGGTTCCCGTCGACGCGATTACGCGCACCGCGCTCTTCACGATCGAAGCCGGCTTCGACCGGATCACCGGCGCGCAACAGACCCACGCCGCGCATCGCCTGTGTACCGGCGTGCCGCCGTCGATGCGCCAATGGCTCACCGTTCCGGGCTGCGATCACTACGGGCTGTTCAACGGTCCGCACTGGCAGCGTGAAGTGTTTCCTGCACTCGCTGCATTCTGGGACCGGCTGGAGGCGCGCGACGGCCGCGACGCGCCCGCGCCGCCACGCTCGAAGCAGGCGACACGCGCAACGCGGGAAACAGGGGGAATCGCCGGGACGGGCGCACTGCGTCGGCGCGCAAGCGGCACTGGGCGGCGCGACGCGCCTCGACCAGGCTCGGGATAAAGCCGCGTCGCCGGATAGCCCGACCGGCGACGCGTGCGGTCGCGGCGCGACACGCCGCGAGCCGTTTCCTCACATGATCGGCAGCCGCTTTTGCCCCGACGACGCCTTCTTCGGCAACGTCAGCGACAGCACGCCGTCCTGATACCGTGCGCTCGCCTGGTCGCCGTCCACGTCGCCGGCGAGCGTGAACGAACGGCTGAACGATCCGCTGTAGCGCTCGCGCCGAAGCACGCGCTCGCCCTCCTTCTCTTCCTTGTTGCGCTCGACGTGCGCGCGGATCGACACGACGTTGCCTTCGATCTGCACGTCGATGTCGTTCTTGTCGATGCCGGGCAGCTCGGCCTTCACCGTGTAGGCGGTGTCGCTTTCCGTCACGTCGACCTTCATCGGCGACAGCGTGCCGGCGCCGCTGCCGGCGTCCGGTCCGGCGAGATCGCGCAGCGGACGAAAGAGGCCCTGGAACAGGTCCGTCACCGGCTCGATCGAAAATGGGTCGTAACGCGTCATGTTGCTCATCACCGTCACCTCTTCTGGAAAGTTCCATCGCGTGGATGGAACGGTTCGCCGACATCGCCCGCGCCCATCGGCGTAGGCCCGATTGCACTTCACGCCCTCAATGTATGAGGCAGCCCTGTCATACGCTTGATCTGACTCAAACGGACTCGTCGGTGCGCCGGCGCCGCGTCGGCGTTTGTGCAACCGGGCAGCCGTTGACCTGAATCAATCGTGCAACGGCGGCGGTTTTTAGAGTGGAATCAGCCGGCGCCCGACAGGCCGGCCCCACTCCCATGGCTTTTCCGACGGAGCGCCCGCCATGAGCTACAAGACCCTGCTCGTTCATCTGGACACGAGTCAACGCGCGCCGGCGCGGCTCGACGT
Source organism: Paraburkholderia sp. (assembly GCA_035492135.1). Lineage (GTDB taxonomy): Bacteria > Pseudomonadota > Gammaproteobacteria > Burkholderiales > Burkholderiaceae > Paraburkholderia. The sequence goes on from DATJJN010000085.1 coordinate 64,896, forward strand.
TGCGCTGTCGCTCGCGCGCGAATTCGGCGCGCACGTGACCGGCATGTTCGCGACGTACCTGCCCGATCCGCGATCGTTCTACGTGATGGCGGGCTCCGCCGAGTACTTCGAAGCCCATCGGCGCATACGCGACGAGCGGCAGGACGCGATCGAGGAGCTGTTTCGCGCCGGGCTCGCGCACGCGAACGTCGAAGGCGACTGGCGAGCCGCCACTGGCTATGCGGACACGGCCGTCGCGCAGGCGAGCCGCTATGCGGACCTCGTGATCGTCGGACAGGCGGACCTCGACGATCCGGAGGCGTTCGTCGGCGAGAACTTCCCCGAGAATCTCGTGATGTCGTGCGGACGGCCGGTGCTGATCGTGCCGTATGCCGGCGCCTACGATCCGATCGGCCGCCGTGCGCTGATCGCGTGGGACGGCAGCCGCGAGGCGGCGCGCGCGGTGCACGACGCATTGCCGATGCTTGCGCGCGCGGAACGCGTGACGGTCGTCCACGTGTCGACCGATGCGACGCCCGGCCGGTCGACGACGCGCGATCCCTGCGGCGACCTTGCCGCCGCGCTGGCGCGGCATGGGGTGCACGCGCAAGTCGCGGCCGTCGCGAGCGACGATTCCGCTGCGGGCGACGCGCTGCTGTCGTACGGCGCCGACGGCGGCTACGACCTGCTGGTGATGGGGGCGTACGGCCATGCGCGCTGGCAGGAGCGCGTGCTCGGCGGCGCGACGCACACGCTGTTCGAATCGATGACGTTTCCGGTGCTGATGTCGCATTGACACCGGCTTCATGGCAGGAGGCCCGTCATGTATGCCCGCATTCTGGTGGCGCTCGACGGCAGCGAGACGGCGTCGCACGCGCTGGACACCGCGCTGCAGCTGGCGCGTGACGCCGGCGCGCAGTTGCAGCCGGTGTATGTGATCGACGTGCCGGTGTTCGCGCTGGATGTGCCCGGCTACGATCCGGCGGTCGTCCGCCATGCGTACGAAGAAGAAGGCCGGCGCGTCGTGAAGCTCGCGCGCGAACGCATGGAGAAGCGCGGCGTCGCCGGCATTCCGCGCGTGGTCGAGGTGAAGCCGCTCGGCGACGACGTCGCCTGTTGCATCCAGCGCGCCGCCACCGACTGGCATGCGGACCTGATCGTGATGGGCACGCACGGCCGGCGCGGCGTGCGGCGGATGGTGCTCGGCAGCGTCGCCGAGCGGGTGCTGCGCTGCGCGACGTGTCCGGTGCTGCTGGTTTCGCTGCATATGAAGAAACCGGCGCACGTCCCCGCGAAGAAGGACGGCGAACAAGCCGTGCTGTAGGCGGGCGGCGCAGTCCGCGCGAAGTCGGCGACGCGGGGCGACGCATGCCGAACAATCCTGGCAGCCCGGCCCGCGCGCGCCGCGCGGCGCGCGGCAGTCGGGCGCGCCGCCGCCGGCGGCATTCAACGTGGCTCGCGGTTTTGCGTCCCCGGTCTCTGCGCTTCACCCCGTGTAGGGTGTTTCCTACACCATTTCCTTTTTACCTACCGCAGCTTCAACGTCGGCCGATACTTTTCCGGGATAGCGCGCACCATACTCCCCCTCACAGAACCCCGAAGCGCACCGTCGCGCGCCGTGAGCAGGAGACCATCATGCACGCTGCCCCCGCCTGTGAAGCGATCTTTCCGAATCCCGCGCTGCGTCTCGCCGTGCCGCCGAAACCGGTGACCATGATCCGCCCGGTCACCGACGACGACACGCAAAAGCGCCCCACCGCGCGCTGTTCCACCTGCTCGTTGCGCCACGTCTGCCTGCCGGACCAGCTGACGGCCGCCGAGATGGCGAAACTCGACGCGCTCATCTGCACGACGCGCCACGTCCGGCGCGGCGAAGCGCTGTTCCGCACGCACGACACGTTTCATAGCCTGTACGCGGTCCGCACCGGTTCGTTCAAGACGGTCGTCATGCATCGCGACGGCCACGAGCAGGTCACCGGCTTCCAGATTCCCGGCGAGCCGCTCGGCCTCGACGGCGTCTACTCGGGATCCCACGACTGCGAAGCGATCGCGCTCGAAGACAGCACCGTCTGCATCATTCCGTTCGTGCAGCTCGAACAGATGTGCCGCGAGAGCGCGCCGATGCAGCGCCATCTGCACCGGCTGATGAGCGGCGAGATCGTCCGCGAGTCCGCGCTGATGATGCTGCTCGGCACGATGACCGCCGAACAGCGGCTCGCATCGTTTCTGCTGAACCTGTCCGGGCGTTTTCGCGCGCGCGGCTATTCGCCGGCCGAATTCAACCTGAAAATGAAGCGCGAGGAAATCGGCTGTTTTCTCGGCATCAAGCTCGAAACGGTGAGCCGGATGTTTTCGCGGTTTCAGCGCGAACGGCTCGTCGAGCCGGACGGCAAGCAGATCCGGATCGTCGATCCGGAAGGGCTCGCGAAGATTTGAACCTCGGCGCGGGCGGCCGCGCGCCGGCTCGTCCGGTTTCCCGTCAGTGACCGCGACAGCGCGCGCCTTCGCCGGCCGTCGCGGTGATCAGTTCGCGTTCGGCGGCGTCGAACGCATCGCGCAGCGCCCGTTGCGGGTCCTCCGCCTCGCAATGCGGCAGCGGCTTCAGCACATGGACGTCCGACACCAGGTCGAGACGCACGTCGTAGCGCGGCCGCGCGCCGTCGCGGCGCAGCAGCTCGATCGCCAGATGACAGTTCGCCAGCGCCGGCGCGAACCGGTGCAGCCTCAGCAGCTGCACGGCCGCCTCCGACTCGATCGCCGTCGAGCCGGCAAAGCCGAGATAGACGATCTGCATGCCGATTCCCATTGCCTTTCCCCACCGCGCGGCTCGCGCTAGCTGGTAGTCCGGTGTCCCCGCATCGCGGTCCGCCAGATGCGGTCGCGGTCGCTGTCGCGGCGAAAGTCCGGTCGTGCATTCGCGGATCAGGGCTCCTTGATTCATCTGCCAATCGTCGCTCGCAGCATGGCGCTCACGCGCCGTCGTACATCCGGAAAAAGCCGCTGTGCAGCACCACGGCGTGTGCGCCCGTCTCCTCGATCAACCGCGCCGCCGCGGCTTCGATCGCCGGACGGTTCGCGTCGAATGCCGCGATCAGATCGGGTTCGCGCGACGACGCGGCGCCGAAATGGTCCTCGAGCGCTTCGGCCGTGATCGCGCAGCGAATCTGCGCGCCGTCGGCGGTCGCCGGGAAAGTCAGTTGCAGCCGGCCCGCGTGGTATTGCGGCCGGATGCCCGGAAATGAAACGTTCATCGGATCCTCCGTCCGGCTTTCGAACGCGATGCCGTCGACGTCCTCGTGCACGACGGACGGCGGATTGACGAGCAGCGGGCACGTCGTGTCACGCAGCGCGCGCGACGCAACACTGCCCGGCAACGTATGCGAGCGCCCGTGGATGCCCCGCAAGCCGGTCACGACGAGATCGGCCTGCCATGCGCGAGCGTCGCGCAGGATCGCCGACGCGACGTCGTCCAGTTCGTCCTCGGTCGCGATCATCGCGGTCTCCGTCGCCGCGACGCGCGGCGTCAGCATCGCCGCGGCGGTGTCCAGCGCGCGGGTGCCGTCCGCTTCGAAGAGGCGCTTCAGCCAGTGCTCGCCGGGCTGCAGCGAACGGTCCACCACGTAGATCACGCGGATCCGTACATCGGCCGGCAGCACCGCGAGCGCGAGCCGCAGCGTCGCAATCGACGTCGCGCTGCCGTCGATCGCGACGAGCGCGCGCGCAAGCGGCGGCGCCGCCAGCGCGAGTTGCGCGATCGGCACGTAAAGCACCGGACAGTGCGTGACGGCGACCACCTCCTCGGGATCGAGCCGGCACGCCCAGCGATGCCCGCGCGGATGCGCGCCGACCGCCACCAGGTCCGCGTGCCACGTACGCGCGGCGCTCGCGAGCGCGTCGGGCGCGCTCGCGTGCAACACCGACAGGTCGAGCAATTCGACATCGACCGCCTGGCCGGTCGCCGTCAGACGCTGCGCGGCGTCCGTGAGCGCGACCCGCGCGCCGTGCGCCATCGCGAGATGGGTGTCGGTCCAGTCGGGCAGCGCCAGTTTCAGCGACGGGAACAGCATCGCCGGATTGGCGATCACGTCGACGAGGCGAAGCTGCGCGCCGGGCGCGCCGAAGCGCGACGCGAACGCGCCGAGCGCCGCGAGCCCGCTGCCGCCTTCGGCGGCGGCCATGATGCGCGCGAACGGGTTGGGGCCGCGACCGGACGGGACGAGATTCATCATGGACTCGCTGGATCGGCGCCCGGACGCCGTTACGCCCGGGAGCAGTGCTCCGCGACCGGCTGCACCTGCGACACGCGCGACACGTCGGCCAGCACCGAGGCCAGATACTGGATGATGTCGTCGAGCGCGACGATGCCGGTGAGCTTGCCCGACGCATCCACGACCGGCAGGCGGCGTATGCCCGCGCGGCGCATCTGCTCGATCGCGACGCCGATGTCCGCGTCCTCGCGCACGACGACCAGCGCGCGCGTCATGATCTTCGCGGCGCTCACGCGTTCGGTGTCCTGCTGCTCCGCGAGCACGGTCACGACGAGGTCGCGGTCGGTCACGAGGCCGACCGGCACCGCCACCCCGTCGCGATACTCGACGACGACGAGGTCGCCGACATGCGCGTTCCTCATCCGCGTGGCCAGCGTGAGCGCGCTGTCCGTCGCGGCACAGGTTTCCACCGTCCGCGTCACGATATGTCCGACATGCATGATCTCTCCTCCTGTCGCGCGCAAGAGCGTCTGCGCCGCGTGAGTTTCGTTTTCAGCGTACGGCCCGGCCTGGCCGCGCAATTGACGTGTATCAATCGGGCGCCTTCAGATGCGCGCCCGCTCCACTTCGAGATCGTCGACCACCGCACGCACGCCGGGCGCCATCCACGCGGCCCCGCGCGCGACCGCGCGTTCGGCGCTCGAATCCACCTTGCCGCTCAGCGTCACGGTGCCGTCGTGCACCGTCACGGTGATGTGTTTCGCCTCCCGTTCCGCGTGGCGCTGCATCGCCTTGCGAATCTGTTCGCCGATCGTGTCGGCTTCCACCGGATGGCGCACGCCGATCAGATTCCTCATCTCCGTCACGCCGCGCAGCGACGAAATCGCATTCGACGCCATCTGCCGCTGCCACGCCCAGTCCACCATGCCCGACAGGATCACGTGACCGTGTTCGACCTGAACGTGCACCGCGTCGTCGGCAAGGCCGACCGTCCAGAGGAGGATCGAGCGCACGACGTTCGCGATGTCTTCGTCCGCGCGCACTTCGTCGCCGGGCAGCACCACGTCCATTCGCACCACCACCGCGCGCACGCCGCCCACGCGCTGCGCCGCCTGTTCCGCCGCCAGCTTTTCCGCGTAGCTCGACGGATGACCCGACAGCGTGACGACGCGCCCCGTCACCTCGACGCCGATGCGCGATGCGCTCACCGCCGGATCCCATTCCAGTTCTTCCTCCACGTCGTGTTTCAGCTGAAGATCAGTCTTCATCGTCCGCTCCTGTGAAAGGCGGCGGGCAACCCACCGTCGCCGTGCGGTCAAGCTTGGACCGCATCGGTCGGCCGGAACTGACTCAGGTCAATCGTCGACGCAAGCCCATTCGTCTGACGATAAGGATTGCAAATAACCGCCGCCACTACCGGTTCTTGCATTGCGGTTCTAGAATGAAACGCGAGCTTCTCTCTGCGTCGATTCGAAACCTTCCACACGGAGATCGAACTGGAACCGCACGAAAAACCGAACGGCCTGGCGCACGAGGTTTTCCGGCAAGTCGTCGAGGCGGCGCCCAATGCGATGGTCATGGCCGACGTCGACGGACGGATCGTGCTCGTCAATGCGCAGACGGAAAGGCTTTTTAGCTACGCCCGCGACGAACTGCTCGGGCGCGGCGTGGACACGCTCGTTCCGGAGCGCTTTCGCGCCGGCCACCACGGGTATCGGGCCGCGTATCTCCGCGAACTGACCACGCGTCCGATGGGCGTCGGCCGCGATCTGTATGCGCTGAGAAAAGACGGGTCGGAGTTTCCGGTCGAGATCGGGCTCAATCCGGTTCGCACGTCGGATGAAGTCTTCGTGCTCGCGGCGATCGTCGACATCACGGAGCGCAAGCGCGGCGAGCAGGAGCTGCGAAAGTCGCGCGAACAGTTGCGGCACCTGTCCGCGAATATCGAGCACGTGCGCGAAGAAGAAAAGAAACGTATCGCGCGCGAATTGCACGACGACCTCGGCCAGCACCTGACCGCACTGAAGCTCGAAGTGGGCCGGATCGGCAGCCGCATCGACACGAACGCGGCCGCGCTCACCAGCGCCGATCTGCGCAACGTGTACGGGCTGATCGATCAGCTCGTCGTGTCGGTGCGGCGCCTCGCGGCCGACCTGCGGCCGGTGATGCTCGACGATCTCGGCCTGATCCCGGCGATCGAATGGTTCGTCGACGACTTCGCGGCGCGCTACCGGATACGGGTCGTTCGCCGCATCGGCGCGGGCGACGTGAACTTCAGCCGCGAAAGCGCGACCGCGGTGTTCCGCATCGTGCAGGAGGCGATGACGAACATCGCACGTCATTCGGGCGCCACCGAGGCGTCGCTCGACATCCACAGCGACGCGTCGCACTGCATCGTGCGCGTCGAGGACAACGGGCGCGGCTTCCCGGACGACGATCAGCACGCGCAGAGTTCGTTCGGTTTGCTTGGCATACGCGAGCGCGCCAGCGCACTCGGCGGCGAACTGCGGATCCGGACCTCGCCGGGGCAAGGTTTCGCGCTGCGCGTGTCGTTGCCGCTGGCGGCCATCGAGGAGACGGAGTGAATCGCACGGGGTATTTCGCGATTGGCAACACGGGGACAATCCTGCAAAATTTCGTCCGGGTTCCGGCATCCCGCACCACTGCTATGGCAAAAGTGCTACTGGCTGACGACCACGCGCTCGTGCGCGACGGTCTCCGACGCATACTCGAAGACTCCGGCAGTTTCGACGTGGCGGGCGAAGCGTGCGACGCGGCGGGCACCATCGCACTCATGCGCTCGACGCCCGCCGACGTGCTCGTGCTCGACCTGTCGATGCCCGGGCGCAACGGCGTCGAACTGATCGGCCAGATCAAGACGGAAAAGCCGGCGCTGCGGATTCTCGTGCTGACGATGCACGGCGAACAGCAGTACGCGGTGCGCGCGTTCAAGGCGGGCGCGTCGGGTTATCTGACGAAAGAATGCGCGACTGCCGAGCTCGTCGCGGCGGTGACCAAGGTGGCGTCGGGCGGCGTGTACGTGAGCCTCGCGATGGCCGAACATCTCGCGCAGCGCCTGAACGAACCCGCCGACCAACTGCCCCACCAGCGGCTGTCGAATCGCGAATTCGACGTGTACCGGCGGCTCACGGCCGGGCAGACGATCTCCGAGATCGCGCACGAACTGTGTGTCAGTTCGAAGACCGTCAGCACCTATAAAACCCGCATCCTCGAGAAGATGGAACTGCCGCACGAAGCGGCGCTGCTGCGTTACGCGATCCATCACAAGCTGTTCGAGGACAGCGACGAGACGTAACAACGCCGCCCATGCGCGCGGCGCGGCCCGACTACGGCTGCACGCCCGCGCCCGCTCCCGCCGCGCGGCGCCGATACCAGACGAACGCCACCAGCGCCGCAACGAATCCGGATCCCGTTCCGATGCCGAGCGCGTAGCGGGGCCCCAGCGCATCGGCGATCCAGCCGACGAGCGGCGCGCCGAGCGGCGTGCAGCCGAAGAATATCGCCATGTAGATCGCCATCACGCGGCCGCGCATCGACGGCTGCGTACGCAGTTGCACAAGGCTGTTCGTCGACGTCGTGAAGGTTTGTGCAACGGCGCCGAGCGCGACCAGCATCGCGCCGAACAGCAGCACGTTGGGCATCGCCGCGGCGAGCGTGCCGACGATGCCGAAGACGAGTGCCGCGCCCGCCGGAATCGCGAGCCGAGGCCGCCCGCGCCCCGCCACCAGCAACGCGCCGACGACCGAGCCGGCCGCCATCGCCGAAGACAGCAGCCCGTACAGATGAGGGCCGCCATGAAACGCGGTGACGGTCATCGTCGACATGAAGATCGGAAAATTCAGCCCGTAAGTGCCGATGAGGAACAGCATGATCAGCGCGATCACGAGAGGCGGCTTGCTCTTCACGTAGCGCAGGCCGTCGATCATGCCGGCGCCGGACGCCTTGCCTCTCGGCAGATGGCGAAATTCGGCCGCGCGCATTTTCGTCAGCGACACGAGGACCGCGACGAAACTCAATGCGTTGATGAAGAAGAGCCAGCCCGTGCCGATGGCCGCGATCATCACGCCGGCAACGGCCGGGCCGATCAGTTGCGCGCTGTTGAACAGCGTCGAATTCAGTCCGATCGCGTTGGGCAGATCCTCGTCGCCGACGAGTTCGGCCACGAAGGTTTGACGCACCGGCGAATCGAACGCGCTGATGCAGCCCATCAGCCCGGCGAACAAATAGACGTGCCACAGCGCGACCCACCCGGTGACCACGAGCACGCCGAGACACAGCGCGACCGTCGCCATCGCCGACTGCGTCACGAGCAGCAGCTTGCGCCGGTCGACGCTGTCCGCGACTTTCCCGACGAGCGGCATCAGCACGATCGGCGGGCCGAACTGCAGCGACATCACGATGCCGACCGCCGTGCCGCTGTGATGCGTGAGCCGCGTCAGCACGAGCCAGTCTTGCGCGATGCGCTGCATCCACGTGCCGACATTCGACACGAACGTGCCGGCCGCCCACACGCGGTAGTTGTACCAGTGCAGCGAACGAAACGTGCTGTGCAGCCACGCGCGAATGCCGGTGGGTGACGCGGGTGACGGTGGGTTCATGAAGGCGCGCCGGGACGATGTTAGTTATCGAAGGATTTTACCTTCCGTCCTCGCGCCGGCATGGCGTGGTCGCCTACTCCCCTTCTTCTTCGCCGGCCGGTTCGGCGGACTCGGCGTGCACCGCCGGCATTTCATCGGCCGGCAGTTCGAACCAGAAACATGCGCCCAGCACGCGACCCGTCGCGTCGGTCCGGTTCATCGCGCCGATCCGGCCGCCATGCGCGTCGACGATCGCGCGGCAGATCGCGAGGCCAAGGCCGATCCCCGGTTTCGCGGATTCCTTCTCGCCGCGCGTGAACTTGTCGAACACGCGCGCCTCCATGCCGGCCGGCAGGCCCGGCCCCTCGTCGAGCACTTCGACGCGCGCCATCTGCCGGTCGGCGGCCGCGACGAGTTTCGCGTCGATCGTCACCGGCGATTCGTCCGGCGTGTACTTGACGACGTTTTCGAGCAGATTGGCGAACACGCGCTCGACCAGCACCGGGTCGAGGTTCACGAGCGGCAGATCCGGCGGCACGTTCGCGGTCACCTTGCGCCCGGCGAGCATCCGCCGCGCGCCGGCGATCGCCGCGCCGACGACCTCCTCCAGCGACGACCACTGATGGTTCAGCTTCACGCTGCCGCCTTGCAGGCGCGCCATGTCGAGCAGATTGGTCACGAGGCCGGTCATCCTGAGCGCCTCGTCGTGGATCGCTTCCGCGAGGTGACGGGACGATTCGCCGGCCCCGTCCGTGCCGGATGCCTGCCTCGCGAGCAGCGACGCAAAGCCGACGATCGACGTGAGCGGCGTGCGCAAATCGTGCGAGATCGCCGACAGCAGCGAATTGCGCAGCCGCTCGGACTCCATGTTGACGAGCGCATCCTGCGCGATCTCCACATAGTGGACGCGCTCGATCGCCAGCGCGATCTGCGACGCGAACGTATCGAGCATCCGGCGCTGCTCCGGAATCGCGAGCTCGTTCATGTCGCTGCACAGGATCGCGAGCACGCCGCGCGTCCGCATCGGCGCCTTCAGCGGCAGATAGAGCGCCGCCGCCGCGGGCAGCGTGTCGGTGCCGTGCCCCGCGGGCTTTTGCTGGTCGTACACCCACTGCGCGATGTCGAGGTCGAGTTGCGCTTCGTCGAGCGTCACGGCCGGGTCCGGATGCTCGACTTTCTGCCGGACCTTTTCGGTGCTGTCCGGCAGCAGGATCGCCGTGCGCGCGACGAACGTCTCGGACACGTGGCGCGAACCGGTCTCGATGATCTGTTCGGTCGCGAGCGCGGCGCCGAGGTCGCGCGTCATCGCGAACATCGCGCCGGTGCGCCGCTCGCGCAGCACCGCGATGTGCGCGCGCCGGCGCAGGCTCGACGTCAGGTGGCTGATGGTCAGCGACGTGAGCAGCATCACCGCGAACGTCAGCAGATACTGCGTGTCCGCCACGGTGAACGACATGCGCGGCGGCACGAAGAAGAAGTCGAACGCCGCGACGCCGAGAAACGAGTACAGCACGCCCGGCCCGCGCCCGAGCCGCGCGGCCGTGAAAATCGCGCCCAGCAGGTACAGCATCACGAGATTCGCGAGCGTGATGCGATCGAGCAACACGCTCGCCGCCACCGTCACGATCGCGCAGACCGCGAGTGCATAACCGTAAAGCGCGGGCGGCGAGCGATGCCCGTCGAGGCCGGGGCCCGCAAAGCGCGGCACCTGTCCGCTCGCGGCCGCGGCCTCGCGCGTGGCGGCCGGGTTGATCAGCGTGACATCGACGTCGGCGGCCGCACGCACGATCCGCAGATCGACCGGCGCGGCAAGCCAGCGTCGCCACCACGGCCGCTGCGGCGACGCGCCGACGACGAACTTCGACACGTTGCGCATGCGCGCATACGCGACGAGCGTCACCGCGATGTCGTCGCCCGGCAGCGTCACGGTTTCGGCGCCGAGTTCGGCCGCGAGCTTCAGCGCGGCGAGCGTGCGCTCGCGCTCCGAATCGGACAGGCGCTGCAGCTTCGGCGTCTCGACGTAGACCGCGAGCCAGTCCGCCTTCAAACTCGCCGCGAGGCGCGCCGCCGCGCGCACGAGCGTGGCGCTCTCCTGCCCCGGCCCCACGCACACAATCAGCCGGTCGCGCGCCTGCCAGATGCGCTCGATCGACTGATCGGCGCGATATTCGCGCATCTGTGCGTCCACACGATCGGCGGTGCGCCGCAACGCGAGTTCGCGCAGCGCGATCAGGTTGCCCTTGCGGAAGAAGTTGCGCACCGCGCGCTCGGCCTGTTGCGGCAGATACACCTTGCCGTCGCGCATCCGGTCGAGCAGTTCTTCCGGCGGCAGATCGACGAGCGTCACTTCGTCGGCGAGATCGAACACGCGGTCGGGCACCGTCTCCCACACGCGGATGCCGGTGATCTGCCCGACCACGTCGTTCAGGCTTTCGAGGTGCTGCACGTTGACGGTCGTGTACACGTCGATGCCCGCATCGAGCAGTTCGTGCACGTCCTGCCAGCGCTTCAGATGCCGCGAGCCCGGCACGTTCGAGTGCGCGAGCTCGTCGACGAGAATCAGCTGCGGCTTGCGCGCGAGCGCGGCGTCGAGATCGAATTCCGTCAGCGTGCGGCCCCGATACTCGACGCGCGCCGGCGCGATGATCTGCAGCCCGTCGAGCAGCGCGAGCGTTTCCTTGCGCCCGTGCGTCTCGACGATGCCGACGACGACGTCCACGCCCTCCTCGCGGCGACGACGCGCCGCCTGCAGCATCGCGAACGTCTTGCCGACGCCTGCCGACGCGCCGAAGAATACTTTCAGTTTCCCGCGCAGCTGCCGGTCCTCGTCACGCTGGATTCGGTCGAGCAGTTCGTCGGGGTCGGGGCGGTCCATCGGGTGTCCTTCTTGATCGGCAAGGTTCAGTGCAATCAGCACATCGGCTTCGGGTCGGCGAGCGCCAGCTTCAATGCAGCACGTTCACGCGCGGCTCGCCGTACACGCCGGGCGTCATGTCGATCCGCCCGATGAACGGGAACGGCAACAGGATACCGCCGCGCCCGCAAATCAGCAGATTGCGCTGCGGCGGATACGTCGTCAGCGAGTCGCGCCCCGGAAGGCGACCGCACCAACGAGGTAAGCCGGGTCCATTTCCACTTCTCCCGTAACGGATAGAGCCGGGGTGAAGATTACTGAAATGGAAATAAAGTCCTGGTAAAAAAGCGGGGGGATCCGCGTAAAAAACGCGTAAACGTCGCGGGGGCGCTTGCGAGACCCGTCACGGCACACCGCTACTGCCGGTCGATTTCCGGATCGGTGTGCCGAACCACACGGTGCTCGTAGTGCGACGCATCGAAATCGGGCGCCACGTCCGCGCTCATGCGCGCTTCGTGCGCTTCGAGGTCGTCGAGAAAGAGATCCTCGCTGATACGCCGGATCACGGCCGGAATGTCTCGCTTCATGCTCGGCACGTCGCCGACCAGCAGGCCCCGGCTCACGAACGCCGCCGGATTGAACACGTGAATGTTGGCCAGATACGGCGCGGCGCCTGGCGTCTTTTCGAGGTACTCCAGCGCGTCGCCGAGATACGGATGCGCGCCGAGCCCGGCATCGCGCTCGCTGGCAGCGGGCGCGAAATAGTCGCGCCACAGCAGCACGTGGTCGGCGATGTCCGCGAGTTCACGACGCGCGTGCAGATCGACCGCGTAGCCCGTGCCGGCGATCACGAAGTCGAACGCGAACGACGCGCCGCCCGTCCACGCGCGCACGCGCTCGCCTTCGACGGCCGCCTCCTGCCATTGCGTATCGAGGTGCAGGTGGAAGTTCGCGAAGCGCGTCGCGCGCGACACCGCGTCGGCAGGCGGCGTGGACCCCGCGCGCGTGAAGCGCAGCGCGAGGCGCCAGCGCAACGCGTCGGGCAGCGCCGGAAAGTTGTCGTACGCGCCCGGGTAAGCGCGCGCGCGATTCACCGGCAGCGCCGCGAGCGTCGCGCGGCGCGAGAACAGGTGAACCTCGGCGGCGCCGGCTTCGAGCGCTGTCGCCGCCGCATCGAAGGCGGACGCGGCCGCGCCGATCACCGCAACCGAGCGTCCGCGCAGCCGCGCGAAGTCGATCGCAGCGGACGTGTGCGCGAAGTGTGTCGAAGGCAGCGCCGCAAGCGGCTGCGGGATATGGGGCCGGCCATTGCCGGCCACGCCGTTGCCGAGGATGATCTTGCGCGTCGTTTCCACGCGTCTGTCGATCGCCCCGTCGCGGGCAATCGACAGATGCAGCCGGAAATAGCGACCATCTGGCTCGATGCGTTCGAGCGTCGTCCCGTAACGGATCGGAATATCGAGGAACTGCCGATACCACGCGAGATAGTCGGCCCATTCTTCGCGCCCGATGCGTTCGATGCCCGCATACGCGGCTTCGCCGTGACGCGCTTCGTACCACGCCTGAAAGCTCAACGCGGGCAGCGTCACCTCCGGGCCGACCAGCGACTTCGGCGTGCGCAGACGGTTCATGCGCGCGCGGGTCTTCCACACGCCTGCGAGCGTTTCGTCGCTCGCCGCGTCGATGACGCTCACATTGCCGATTCCCGCGCGCCGCAGCGCGAACGCAAACGCGGTCCCGCTCTGCCCGCCGCCGACGATCACGACGTTGTGATCGACACCCGGCCGGTCGACGACCCAGTTCTCCGGATCGGGGCCGATGAGGCGCAGGGTTTCGCTCGCGTGGCGATTCAGCGATGGAAGTCGGCTCATGGTGGGGCTTTGGCGGGTTGACGGGCGATCAGCCGATTCTCGCCGTGCCGGCGCGCGTGCGCTACGAACGATTCGTCAAATGGTTGTGCGCGAATCGGGGAACGACGGCGGATCGCGCGATGCGCCGGCAGGTGTACGCCGCCCTCGGTGGCTTTCCCGTCACGCGACCTTGAACCCGTGCGTGCCGTCGCGGCCCAGTTGCGCGACGAGCCCGTACTCCCAGTCGAGATACGCCTGCATCGCGTCGGCAGCGCTTTGGGTGCCCTCGTACGGACGCCGATAGCGGTCGACGCGCGGCGACGCGAGCCGCGTCTCGCCTTGTTCGAGCGGCAGGCCTTCCGCGATCCATGCCAGCGTGCCGCCCGCGAGCAGCCAGACTTCGACGGAATCGGGCAGCAACGCGCGCAGGTCGGCCGCCGCGAAGGCCGCGAGCTGGCCCGATCCGCACGTGAGCACGTAGCGCTGCGCGGACGGGATCCGCGTGAGCGCATCGCGCAGTTGCGCGCGGATCGCGAACCACGCGCCCGGAATGTGGCGCTTCACGTAGTTCGCGCTGGTGGTCACGTCGATGACCGCGAGCGCGGTGGCGTTCGTGGTCGCCTCGTCACGCAGCCACTTCGCGAGCGTGGCCGGCGTCACGGACGGCACCGCGCTCGCGCGCGGCGCGTGCGCGGGCGGAATTCCCGTGCCGGTGCGCGCGGCGGCATCGACCGGCTCGATCACATACGTTTCCCAGCCCATCTGCGCGAGCCATGACGCGGTCATGTCGGCGAGCACGATGCGCGCGCCGCGCACCGGCGCGTGATGGTCCGTCTCCTGCACGAGCTGTCCGCCCGGCGCGCTCGCAAAGCCCGGCAGATGACCGGCCGCGTATTCCTCGGGCGTGCGCACGTCGAGGCGGTACACGGTGCGCGACGGTTCGTCGAGTTCGGCCAGTTGATCCAACGAAATGCGTTGCACGCCCGCTCGCGCGGCGATGCCTCGCGCGCCTTCGCGTGCGGCGCGGCGATTGTCGTCGCCGACCGCGTCCGGGAACCGCCGCGACTCGCCATGCGCGAGCGTCTGCCCCGCGAGCGTCCAGCCGATCGTGCCGTTGCGCAACGCGACGACCGGATTCGGCAGCCCGGCGTTGATCAGCGACTGCGCGCCGATGATGCTGCGCGTGCGCCCCGCGCAGTTGACGATCACGCGCGTCGCCGGGTCGGGCGCGAGTTCGCGCAGCCGCAACACGAGTTCGGCACCCGGCACGCTGGTCGCGGTCGGGATGCTCATCGTCTGGTATTCGTCGAAGCGGCGCGCATCGACGATCACGATGTCTTCGTTCGCGTCGATCAGCTTCTCGACTTCCTGCGCCGACAACGACGGCGTATGGCGGACCGACTCGACCAGCTCGCCGAACGATTTGCTCGGCACGTTCACGTCGATGAACAGCTCGCCGCCGGCCGCGCGCCAGCCGTCGAGGCCCCCTTCGAGTGCATGGACGCGCGTATAGCCGAGCGCGGCGAGCACCGCCGCGCCGCGCGCGACGAGGTCGTCGCCCGCCGTTTCGCCGTACAGCACGATCGGCGTGTCGAGACGCGGAATGCGCGTCCACGCGTCGAGTTCGACGCGCGACAGCGGCAGGTTCGCGGCCCACAGCGGATGGCCCTGCGCGTACACGTGCTCCTCGCGCAGATCGACGAGCGCGATCTCGCGGCGCGCGAGCAGCGCGTCGCGAACCTGCGCGTACGTGAAGCGCGGAACGTGCCCGCCGTCGCGCGCGCCGACGAACGACGACACGACGGTTTTCGGCACCGTATAGCCCGAAACGAAACGCTTGCGCGAGCCGTCGTCGCGATACACCCAGCGCGCCACTTCACCGATGTCGGCGCCGTACACGTGGATGCTGATCGACACGCGATCGTCGTACGCATTGCGCACGCGATGGATGTCGCCGACGTCCGGCCCCACCGCTTCGACCTGCCCCGGTTCGAGGCGGATCGCGCCGCCGTTTGCCGCGAGCTTGCCCGTGGCGTCGATCGTGTACGGCTGCGAATACTCGGCGCCGCGCAGCATCCCGATCACCCCCCACACCGTGTGGTCGTGCACCGGCGTCGCCTGCCCCGGTCCCCACACGAAGCTCACCACCGAAAAGCGCGCGTGCGGATCGCGATACAGCAGGAACTGCTGGTAGCGCTCGGGATCGGGTGCCGCGTATGCGTCGGGCAGCCAGTCGTCGTGCGCGACGAGTGCCGCGAGCGGCGTTTGAGCCGCTTCGAATGCGCGATCGCCGAACGTCTGCAACAGACGTTCGAGTTCGCCGATGAAAGTGCGCAGCCGCGCCGGCGCTTCGTCCGCCGCGGTCCAGGCCGCGGCGTACCGCGAAGTGTGATGGCTCATGCGAATCCTGTTCGAATGCGAGTGCAACGCGACTCGCTCATTAAATCGGGTGAGGGGAATGCGCGGCATCGGCATGCGCAGTCAGCGCGGCGCGACCGGCCCCCACCAGAATCGCGTCGTTCTGCGGCGTGTGGATGCGGCTGCACAGCACGTCGCGATGATAACGCTCCAGCGGATGGTTTCGGCTCAACCCGTGATTGCCCGACGATTGCAGCGCGAGTTCCGTCACGCGGATCGCGTGACTCGTCACCGTGAACTTCACGAGACCGCTGTCGCTGGCACCGGGCACGTCGCCCGCGTCGGTGCGCGCCGCGAGGTCGTCGAGCAGCACGCGGTTCACGCGCAGCAGCGCTTCGATCTCGCCCACCGTCTCCTGCACGCGCGGCAGCGTCGCGAGCGGCGCGCCGAGGCTCGCGGGCGCTCGGGTATTCGCGAACGTCAGCAGCCAGTCGCGCGCCGCGCGCGCAACGGCGTCGTACAGGCTGCCGAGCAGCGTCACCATCCACGCCTGCTGGTCCGCGAAATCCTGCTGGAAAGCGCGCGCGGTCGGCGCCCATTCCTCGGGCCGGCGCAGATCGACTGCGTGCTCGAACGACAGCGGCACGTCGTCGAACAACACTTCGTGGCTGCCCGACGCCCGCAGACCGAGATGATTCCAGCTTTCGATCACGCGGATATGCGCATCCGTCGCGTCGCCGCGCGGCACGAGCACGACGCCGACGCGCGGCTCGGGCTCGTCGGTGCGCGCCCACACCGACAGCCAGCTCAACGCGGGTATCCCCGTCGTGTACAGCTTGTGGCCCGACAGCCGCCAGCCGTCGTCGGCATGACGAATGATCGTCGACGGCAAGCCGCCGCGCGACGGCGATCCGAGTTCCGGCTCGACCCGCAGCGCGTTGATCAGCGCGCCGCGCGCCACCGCGCTGTCGAACACCTGTCTGCGCAACGCATCGGGCCAGCGATTTCCGGCGCGCGCGAGCCCGCGATGCTGCAGGTAGGTCATCGTCAGCACGAGCGCCGTGGCGGCGTCGCGATACGCGACCTCGGCGACGATGCGGCGCGCCTGCGCGAGCGTCGCGCCGGCGCCCCCATGGTCGCGCGGCACGACCTGCGCGACGAGCCCATAACGATGCAGCAGCGCGAAATGCGCGTGCGGAAATTCGCCGGTGGCGTCGTAGTGCGCGCTGCGCTCGGCGAGTTTCGGCGCGACCTGCGCGAGACACGCCGCGAGGCGCGCGTCGTCGGCGGGCAGATGCCGCAGCGCGGCGGCGCCGTCGTGCGCGTCGCGCAACGCTTGCGGCGAGACCGCCGCGGAAGATTCCTGTGACATGGGATGAATCAGGCGCCTTGAACCGTTGTGAACGGGCTCATAGCGTAGGCGCTTCAATAGTCGCTTCAAACCATACAAAGGTGATATGGATTGCGCGATTTGTTATTTCCGCGTTGCGCGATCCCGGCAGTACGCTGCGTGCTGTTCGGCATGCGGCGAAGGCTGCGTGCGCTTTTCAATTCACGTCAGCCAACGGGAACGAGCATGGGCATCGAAGTCATCGGCATGATTCAGAGCCAGAGGCAGTCGGAGATTCATCCGCCTGCCGGCAACGCGGTGGATCGCGACTACGTTCGGGCATTCGCCCACGCGCACGAGGCGGCCGGCTTCGATCGCATCCTCGTGCCGCATCACTCGACGGGGCCGTCGGCCACGCTGACCATTTCGTATGCCGCCGCCGTCACCGAGCGGATTCATTTCATGCTCGCGCATCGTCCGGGCTTCACCGCGCCGACGCTCGCCGCGCGCCAGATCGCGACGCTCGACCAGTTCAGCGGCGGCCGGCTCGCGGTGCACTTCATCTCGGGCGGCTCCGACGACGAGCAAAGGCGCGACGGCGATTACCTCGATCACGACCAGCGCTATGCGCGCACCGACGAATATCTGCAGATCCTGCGGCGCATCTGGACCGAGAACCGTCCGTTCGATCACGCAGGCACGTACTACCGGTTCGAACGCGGGTTCTCCGAAGTGAAGCCGGCGCAGAAGCCGCATGTGCCGATCTTCTTTGGCGGCGCTTCCGCTGCTGCACTGGACGTGGCCGGCAAGCATGCGGACGTTTACGCGCTGTGGGGCGAATCGCTCGCGCAGGTGCGCGATCTGATCGCCAGCGTGCGAGCCGCCGCCGCGCCGTATGGACGCGCGCCGCGCTTTTCGGTGTCGCTGCGGCCGATCCTCGCCGACACGGAGGAAAAAGCGTGGGCGCGCGCCGATCGCATCCTTGCGCAAACGCGGCGCGTGCGCGAGGCAGCGGGCCTCGGCACAGGCAGCCCGCTGCAGAGCGAAGGCGCGCGTCGCCTGCTCGAAACGGCCGGCAAGGGCTCGCGCGTCGACAAGCGGTTGTGGACCGAGATCGCGAAGCTCACCGGCGCGCGCTCGAATTCGACGGCGCTCGTCGGCACGCCGGAACAGGTCGTCGACGCACTGCTCGATTACTACGATCTCGGCGTCACCACGTTCCTGATGCGCGGCTTCGATCCGCTCGAAGACGCGACCGACTACGGCCGCGAACTGATTCCGCGCCTGCGTGCCGCCGTCGCCGAACGCGAAGCCGCGCGCAAGGTCGCGTGAGCCCGCGCTCATCGTTCAACGTTCATCGCCCATTCGCGCCCGAACCGATCATGTCCACTGTCCTGCCGATCCCGCATCGCACGCCCTCGGGCCTGTCGCTCAATCCGGAACCGAAGCGCAAGTTCTGGTTCGATCCGCCCGCGCCGCGCACCGATATCGCCGCCGAGCGCCGCCACCGTCAGGAGCGGCTCGCGGGCGCGTTTCGGCTCTTTGCGCGCTACGGCTTCGACCAGGGCCTCGCCGGCCATATCACCGCGCGCGACCCCGAATTGACCGGTCACTTCTGGGTCAACCCGCTCGGCGTGCATTTCTCGCGGATCAAGGTGTCGGACCTGCTGCTCGTGAACAGCGCGGGCGAGATCGTCGTCGGCGACGCGCCGCTGAATCAGGCCGCATTCGCGATTCATTCGGCGATCCACGAAGCGCATCCCGACGTGATCGCCGCCGCGCATACGCATTCGGTCTACGGCAAGGCGTGGTCGTCGCTCGGCCGCGCGCTCGACCCGCTGTCGCAGGACGCGTGCGCGTTTTACGAGGATCACGTGCTGTTCGACGACTTCACCGGCGTCGTGCTCGACAGCAGCGAGGGCGAACGCATCGCGCACGCGCTGAAGAAACCGGACGGCGGCACGTATAAAGGCGCCATTTTGCGCAACCACGGGATCCTGTCGGCCGGACCGAGCGTCGAAGCCGCCGCGTGGTGGTACATCGCGCTCGACAACGCCGCGCACACGCAACTGCTCGCCGAGGCGGCCGGCGCGCCGAAGCCGATCGATTCGGCCACCGCGCGCCATACGCACGAGACGGTCGGCCGCCCGCAAGGCGCGGCGTTCGCGTTCGAGAGCCTGTATGCGGGGCTCGTCGCCGCCGAGCCGGAACTGCTCGATTGACTCGCACCACAGACCACAACGAAACGCTTTTCATCGAATCCGCCGGAGACCTTTCAATGTCGAAGCAAACCGAAATTCTCGCGAGCGGCGCCCACGACGACAAGCGGCGCAAGCTGCTGCGCGCGGCCGGGGCCGCGGCGATCGCCGCGCCGCTGCTGTCGCTCGGCGGCCGCGCATTGTCCGCGCAACCGCTGAAGAAACTCACTTTCGCGTGGAATCAGGGCGCGTTTTGCCTGACGCCGATCGTCGTGGCCAAGGACGCCGGCCTCTTCGAAAAGAACGGCCTCGACGTCGACTTCATCAATTACAGCGGTTCGACGGACCAGTTGCTGCAATCGATCTCGACCGGCAAGGCCGACGCCGGCGTCGGCATGATCCATCGCTGGCTGAAGCCGCTCGAAGCGGGCTTCGACGTGAAGGTCGTCGGCAGCGTGCACGGCGGCTGCGTGCGGATGGTCGGCGTCAAGCAGGCGGGCGCCGTATCGCTCGCGTCGCTGAAGGGCAAGACGATCGGCGTGTCGGACCTCGGCTCGCCCGGCAAGCATTTCTTCGCGATCCTGATGTTGAAGCACGGTATCGACCCGGACCGCGACGTCACATGGCGACAGTATCCGGCCGACCTGCTCGGCATCGCCGCCGACAAGGGCGAGATCCAGGCGATCGCCGACGGCGACCCGAACCTGTTCCTGCTCGAAAAGGAGAAACCCGGCTTCTATACGCAGCTCGCGAGCAACCTGTCGGACGAATACGCGCACAAGGTGTGCTGCGTGATCGGCGTGCGCGGCTCGCTCGTGCGCAGCGACCGGCCGGCTGTTGCCGCACTCGCGCGCTCGTTCGTGCAGGCGGCCGATTTCACGCGCGAGAACCCGAACGAGGCCGCGAAGATCTTCGCGAAGTACACGCCGAAGTTCAAGGTCGAGGATCTGCAACAACTGTATTCGACGCTCACGTACGACCATCATCCGACCAACGTGGATCTGCAGCAGGAAATCGCGTATTACGCGGACGATTTCAAGCGGCTCGGCGTGCTGAAGAAGACGACCGACTCGCAGCGCTTCGCCGCTGCGGTCTACACCAACGTGCTGGGGTGACGCGATGTCTACGCTCGATCCCGTTGCCGCCGCCGCACGCGACGTCAAACGCGCTAACGCCGCCGGCCATGCGACGGGCGGCGCCGTTGCGCATCGCGCGAGTCCCGTCTGGGTAGTGGGCCTCGTCGCCGCTCTCGCGTGGGCGGCGTTCGGGTCGCTCACGCTCACGCGCGTATGGCCGAACCATGTCGTCGGCTTCTCCGACTGGGCGTACACCGACGAACTCGGCGCGGGCGTACTCGCGATCGCGCTGCTGCTTGCGATCGTCGGCGTCGTGCTGCCCGCCGTCGAGCGCCGCGCGAGCGCGCCGACGCTGCGTCGCGCGACGGCCGCCCTGCGGCGAGCCGGGCCGTGGCTCGTCGCGGTGCCGCTCGCGCTGGCTGCGTGGGAAGTGCTGACCGCGAAGACCGCGTTCCTGCCGACGCCGTTCTTCGGGCCGCCCCAGGCGCTGATCGAGGTCTATCACGACGACTGGCCGCGTCTTCTCGACAGCGCCGTGCACTCGCTCGCGCTGCTCGCGATCGGGTTCCTGTATGGCGGCGTGGCCGGGTTTCTGATCGGCGTGTCGATCGGCTGGTCGCGCGCGATCGGCTACTGGGTGCATCCCGTGCTGCGCGTGCTCGGGCCAGTGCCGGCCACCGCGCTGCTGCCGCTCGCGTTCTATGTGTTTCCGTCGAGCCATGCGGCCGCCGTGTTCCTGATCGCGCTGGCAACCGGCTTTCCCGTCGCGGTCCTCACGTGGTCCGGCGTCGCGAGCGTCAGCAAGGCCTACTACGACGTCGCGCGCACGCTCGGCGCGAACGCGCACTTCCTCGTGCTGCGCGTCGCGATTCCGGCTGCGTTGCCGCAG
This sequence comes from Paraburkholderia sp., assembly GCA_035492135.1. Lineage (GTDB taxonomy): Bacteria > Pseudomonadota > Gammaproteobacteria > Burkholderiales > Burkholderiaceae > Paraburkholderia. The sequence goes on from DATJJN010000085.1 coordinate 86,236, forward strand.
GTGTTCGTCGGCCTTTTCATGGCGTTCGGCGCATCGTTCACCGTGCTCGTGACCGCCGAGATGATGGGCGTGAAGTCCGGCCTCGGCTGGTATCTGACGTGGGCGCAGGGCTACGCCGCGTACGCGAACATGTACGCCGCGCTGATCGTGATGGCCGTGCTGTTTTCCAGCCTGATTACGCTGCTGTTCTCGGTGCGCGACCGCGCGCTGGTCTGGCAGAAGGGAACCGTCAAATGGTGAGCGCCGCTCTTTCGGAATCCGCAGCGTCGCCGGTTCGCGTGCCGGCTGCGTCGAACGCCGGCGCGCAGATCGACGCGCGCGGCGTCAGCCACTGGTTCGATACGCCGAAAGGCCCGTTGCAGGTGCTCGACGACGTGACGGTGTCGGTCGCGCCGGGCGAATTCGTCGCGCTGCTCGGCCCGAGCGGCTGCGGAAAGTCGACGCTGCTGCGCCTCGTCGCGGGGCTCGACGCGCCGTCCGGCGGCGTGCTGCTGCAGGACGGCCAGCCGATCGAGCGGCCCGATCCGTCGCGGATCGTCGTGTTTCAGGACCCGACGCTTTATCCGTGGCGGCGCGTGCGCGCGAACGTCGAACTCGGGTTGCAGGCGCGCGGCGTACTCGGCAAGGAGCGTGCGCGCGTCGATCAGGAACTGGCGCGCGTCGGGCTGACCGAATTCGCCGATGCGTTTCCGCATCAGCTGTCCGGCGGCATGGCGCAGCGCGTCGCGCTTGCGCGGGCGCTCGTCAACGATCCGCGGCTGCTCGTGCTCGACGAACCGCTCGGCAAGCTCGACTCGCTGACGCGCCTCGCGATGCAAGGCGAACTCGTCGACCTCTGGCAGCGCTCGCGGTTTTCCGCGCTCCTCGTGACGCACGACGTCGAGGAAGCGCTGTTTCTCGCGCAACGTGTGATCGTGTTCGGCCCGCGTCCGGCGCGCGTCACCGCCGAGTTGCGGGTGGATCTGCCCTACCCGCGCCATCGCGGCGACCCGGATTTTGCCGGACTGCGCCGCGAGGCGTTGCATCATCTCGGCCTCGACGCGAGCTGGTGATCGACGCAACCCCGCGACCATGCACTGGCCAGACGCCAGCCTCTGGCTGAACCCGTTTCTCGACGCGCTGCAGACCGCGCAACTCGCGCTCCAGCGGGCGGCGCACGCGCTCCATTGGTCGGGCGACAGCCACGGTCAGCCGGCGTGGCCGTGGGCGCGGCGTATCTCCACGGAGACGCTGCAGATCGACCTCGGCGCGACGCGGCAACTGGTGCTCGCGTTGCTGGCCACGGCCGGCGCGATGCTGCTGGCGCTCGCGGGCATCGCATGGCGCCGGGGACGCGTGCTGCTGCTGATCATCGCCGCGCTGACGGCCTGGTTCGCACCGTGGCCGGACAGCACGATCTGGCTCGCGGATGCGGTGCCGACGAGCTTCCAGCAGACATCGTTCGACGTCGCGTCGATCGCGCGCGGCGCGCAGGTCTATGCGCAGCATTGCGCGGCCTGTCACGGCGCCGATGGACGCGGGTCGGGTCCGCTTGCCGCGACGCTAGTGCGCTGGCCCCCGACCGTCGTCGGCCCGTTGCTCGGCCACCGGCTCGACGGCGAGATGTTCTGGCGCGTGCTCCACGGCACGCGCGACTTCCACGGTGCGCGCACGATGCCGGGCTTCGCGCGCGCGATTTCCGACGCCGATGCGTGGGCCACGATCGACTACATGAAAGTGCTCGCCGCAGGCGGCGGCGCGCAAAGCGGACAAGGCTGGCCGATCCCGGTCGCGCTGCCCGCGCTCGACGTGCGCTGCGCAGACGGAACCGACCAGCCCGTCGAGCGATGGCGCGCGGGGCAGCGCGTGCGCGTGGTCGCGCTCGGCTCGCCGCCCGCGCCACCGCTCGAAGATCCGCGCTGGCAGACGCTGCTCATCGCGCCCGACGACGCACGCCCGACGCACGCCGATGCGGCGCGTTGGGCGGCGAGCGGACGCGCGTCGTGCGTGGCTTCGACGCGCGGCGCGTGGCACGCGTTCGCCGGCATCGCCGGGCTCGATCCGGATCGCTTCGCGCTCGCGCAACTGCTCGCGGACCGCGACGGGTGGCTGCGCGCCGAAGCTCGCCCCGGCGACGCCGGATGGGCGAACGCGACGTTGCTGTGCTCGGCGAATGGCAGCGGCGCGACGGTCGCCCGGAGCGGCGACACGGACCCGCTGACGGCGCTGCTCAAAGAGATCGATGCAGAACCGGTGCGCTACGTGAAAGGCGGCTACGTGCATTGATCGGCGGTTCGATCAACGTCAAGGCGGCCGCTCAAGACCGCGTGAATTCGCTTCGGCGTCCTGGGATGCGTGATGCGGCTCGTCGCGCGACTGCTGTGCGTGTCCGCGTCCGCCTGCGTCGCGCGGGCGATGGGGCGTCATCGGCACACCGCGTTCGGCCTGTCCGCGACGGATGCCGACAATCAGATGTCGAAGTACAGATAGAACTCCCACGGATGCGGCCGCAGCCTGATCGGATCGATCTCCCGCTTGCGCTTGTAGTCGAGCCACGTGTCGATCACGTCTTCGGTAAACACGTCGCCTCTGCGCAGAAACTCGTTGTCCGCCTCCAGCGCTCTCAACGATTCGTCGAGCGATCCGGGCACCTGGCGGACGTCTTTCGCTTTCTCGGGCGGCAAGTCGTAAATATTGACATCCAGAGGATCGCCGGGATCCATCTTGTTTTCGATTCCGTCGAGCCCGGCCATCAGCATCGCCGAAAACGCGAGATACGCATTCGCCGACGGATCGGGACACCGGAATTCGACGCGCCGCGCATTCGGCGAATCCGAATACATCGGAATGCGTGCGGCCGCCGAACGGTTGCGTTGCGACATCGCGAGATTCACTGGCGCTTCGTAGCCCGGCACGAGCCGCTTATACGAATTCGTGGTGGGCGCGCAAAACGCCATCAGCGCGGGCGCATGCTTGAGCAGGCCGCCGATGTACCAGCGGCACATGTCCGACGTGAGCGCCCAGCCGCCCGGATCGTAGAACAGATTTTCGCTGTCTTTCCAGAGGCTTTGATGGCAGTGCATGCCGCTCGCGTTGTCGGCGAAGAGAGGCTTCGGCATGAACGTCGCCACTTTGCCGTACCGGCGAGCCACGTTCTTGCAGATGTACTTGTAGATCATCACGTTGTCGGCCATCCGCGTGAGCGTGGAAAAGCGCATGTCGATTTCGTTCTGTCCCGCCGTCGCCACCTCGTGGTGATGCACTTCCACCTGCACGCCGGCCTGCTGCAGCAACAGCACGATGGCCGAGCGGATGTCCTGCAGCGTATCGTGCGGCGGCACCGGGAAATAGCCTTCCTTGTACCGCGGCTTGTAGCCGAGATTGCCGCCGCCGTAGGCGCCTTCGTCGCGCCCCGTGTTCCAGTCGCCCTCTTCCGATTCGACGTAGTAGTAACCGCTGTGCGCATCCTGGCCGAAACGGATCGAATCGAATATGAAGAATTCGAGTTCGGGCCCGAAGTAACAGGTCGTCGCCATGCCGGTCTGCCGCAGGTACGCTTCGGCTTTCTTCGCGATGTAGCGCGGATCGCGCGAGTACGGCTGGTGCAGCACGGGATCCACCACGTCGCAGATCATCGACAGCGTGGGCGTGTCGCCGACCGGGTCGACGAAGGCGGTCGTCGGATCGGGCTTCAGCAGCATGTCGGATTCCTGGATTTCCTGAAAGCCGCGTATCGATGAGCCGTCGAAGCCGATTCCGTCTGTAAAGAGGCCTTCGTGCACCTCGGGCAACGTGATCGAAAAATGTTGCCAGAGACCCGGCAAATCGGTGAATTTCAGGTCGACGATCTGGATCTTGCGCTCACGCAGTTGCTCGATGACCTGCTGATGGTTCTCGGGCCGCGATACGCGAAAGCTGCCTGCGTCGACGGATACCTCGAACGCCGACGAAGCGTGGGGATTCGACATGGGTTTCTCCCGGTGCGACGACCGATCGGTGCATCAAGGCAGGCTCGCGATGATCGCGCCGAATTCGCTCTTGTTGAAAGCGCGCAGCGTTTGAGTGCGGACGTTGCCGGCGGAGCCGAGCGCGAGCCCGAATGCGGTCAGCGCCTGTTCGTCTTTCGCTTCGATAATGGACACGATGTCGTACTGGCCGAGCGTCCAGTAGATCTCTTTCATCGTGCAGCCGAAACCCTTGGCCATATCCTCGACCTGGCTCGCCCGTTGCGGGCTGTTCTTGATGGTGCGGATACCCTGGTCGGTGAAGTGTACGAGCACTACGTAAGTCGCCATGACGGTTCTCCTTTACGGGTCAACGTTTGGGGACATACGTGCAGAGCAGGGCGCAATCGCGACTCGACCCTGCACGCCAATTCATTGTAGGCAACGAATGTAGATATGCCACTGCCCCCTTGCAGCCGACGCGGGCGACGAAGGTTTGCAGCCCTGTGCAACCCGGGCCGCCCGCCCGACGATCAAGGGATCCACCGATGCACGACGACGCTGGACCCGTTGTAGTTGTCCTTCGTAATCACATACTGGCCATCGGACCTCAGAAACGCCCGCAATCCGTACATCGAATCGACGTCATTGCCGACATCGACCGCCGCCGGATTCGCGTTGATCAGCGTGGTGGCGAGATTCCCGGTCGTCAGATTGAACGCGTCGATGTTCGGCACCGTATGCACGTAGCCGACGAACAGGTAGTTGCCCGCTGCGGCAATCGACTTCGGATTCGCGCTCGTCAGGTTGATGACCGGATCGGGCCGCGTGGTGTTGCCCGCGGCCCAGCCGTGATACACCTCGATCCGCGATTGCATCGCCGTCCAGTCCCAACTGCCGGCGATGCCTTGCGCGAGGATCATCGTGTCGCTTTCCGGCAGGTAGATGATGCGCGTAAGCGGCCGGATGCTTTCCGGAGCCGGAATCGCGACGGGCGGTCCCCATTGCGGTTTGCCGTTGCCGTCGAAGCCGGTCAGCGGGTAGTGATAGAGGTGGTTCGTCCGGTCGAGACCGGCCCACACATCTCCGCGACTGTCGATGCAAAAGCCGCCCGTCACCTGCAGGTTCGTATCGAATGCCGGACCCGGAATCGATCCGTCCGGTATGGCAACGTAGCCGCTCGCCGGATTGAAGTGATAGAAATAAAAGATGCCCGGATTCTGCCCGGACGCGACGAGGATCCGGTTTCCGCCGACACTCACGATCTGCCCGAAGTGCTCGTCGCGCTGCGTGTCGTTCATGTTCAGACGCGGGTCATTCGGATAAGTGAACGGGTCGACCGTGTTCGCGACGAACGTACCGCCCGCCGAGCCCGTATAAATGTTGGTGCCGCTGTAGAACCACGCGCCGTCGGTCAGCGGATCGGGCGCGGCCACGCCTTCGAAGTTCAGCGCCTGCAATTTCCATAGCGGCACGCCCGCGACGTTGTACGCGTGAATATTCGTGCCGCCGTTGCGGCCGAGATCCCAGCCGCCGCCCCACGGATTGTCGAGCACGTACAGATTGCCCGCGGCATCCTTGCCGATGCCGGTAATGCGGGTGAAGCGAAAGTCCCCGACCTGGCCTTTGATGCCGGTGGTCGCGTCGAGATAGCCGCCCTGCACGCCGAACGTGCCGGCCAGCGTCGGCGTGCTGGCAATGTCGTCGTACAGCTTGATGTTCATGTCGGGGCCTTCGTCGCCGATCATCAGTTGGCCCGACAACGCATCGAAGTACAACGCCGACGGCCGCGACGCCGCCGACAAATGAATGACGTTCAGCGGCGCGCCCGCCGCGCTGAATTCGTCGACTTCGCCCGCGCTCTCACGGGCGACCCACAGATTGCCCGCGCCGTCCACGGCGAGCGCACCCGGGCCCGACACGCCAATGTCTCGCTGCCACACGCCATCGGTCGTGAACACACGCACGCGGTTGCCGAAAAAATCGCTCGCATAGAGCAGCGTGCCCGCCGTCGCGAGCCCGGTGATCACATCCGCGCGGCTGATCGCGGTCCACGTGCTCACCGGGATCACGAGATCGCGCGTGCCGCTCGCCCGGTCATAGCGTCCGACCGACCCGCTGCCGCCCGGCGCGCCGATCTGCAATGCCGCGAAGATCGACGTCGCGTTGCCGGTGATCGCGCCGCCCTGCACTTCGTTGTGAATGCCGATGGACCCGGCGCTGTGACCGTTCTGGTAGATCGCGATGCCGCCTTCGTTCTCGTCCCAGAACGACGCTGTGTAGATCACGCCTTCGGGCGCGACCCACATCGAGCGCGCCCCGTTGCCGACATGCGCGGCGAGCGTGCCGAACGTGTTAGCGAGCCAGTCCGTCGTGTACTGCGCGTGGCAGACAGGCGCCGCCAACGTCATCACAGCGCCTGCGAGCAGAGCGCGAAGTTTCGCCATGTTCATGAGCGACGCGCTCCACGTGACGGCTTTTCGACGGCGATATGCATTTTCTGTGAACCCTCCGGGCTGATTGGTTTCGTCTGTTCTATCTCTTCCAAACAGACTCACTCACAGCGCGTTGGTTCTCTTACGTTCCGTTGTGGTGCGCACTTTATGCACATCCAGCCCATCGAACGTAATCGAGTCGTATGATTTCCTTCGATCCATGCAGGCAGTTCGTCGATGTTCAACCGCAATGCCACGTATTCGGAGAGAACAAATGGACACTTCCGGCTTCCTCGCATCGCTGCAGACCACGTTAGGCGGGTACGTGCCCACGGTGATCGGCGCGATCGGCATTCTGATCATCGGCTGGCTGATCGCCGTTATCGCGCGTGCAAGCATATTTCGTCTGCTCACCGCATTGAAAGTGGACCAGCGGATCAGCGACAGCACCGGCCAGGGCGCCTACGTCGAGCGCATCGTCGCGAGCGGCGTGTTCTGGCTCGTGCTGCTCGTCACGGCGGTCGGCGTGTTCAACGTGCTCGACCTGTATGCGGTGTCCAATCCGTTTTCGCTGCTCGTCAGCCGCATCGTCAACTATCTGCCGAACCTGATCGGCGGCACCGCGCTCACGCTGATCGTGTGGCTCGTCGCGTCGCTGCTGCGCGCGATCGTGAGCCGCACGCTGCGCTCGGGCAGCGTCGATGCAAAGCTGTCGGCGAGCGCCCGCATGCGGCCGATGAGCGGCTACCTCGGCGACGTGCTGTTCTGGCTCGTGATCCTGATGTTCCTGCCGGCGATCCTGTCCGCGTTCGAGCTGTCCGGTCTGCTCGGACCGGTCGAAGCGATGATCAACAAGCTGCTCGACATCGTGCCGAACCTGTTCGCGGCGGCCGTGATCGGCTTCGTCGGCTGGATCGTCGCGCGCGTGCTGCGCGGACTCGTGACGAACCTGCTCGTCGCGGCGGGCGCGGACCGGCTCACCGAGCGCGTCGACAGCCCCACGCCGGTGCGCGTGTCGAGTCTCGTCGGCACCATCGTCTACGTTTTCGTGTTCGTGCCGACGCTGATCTCCGCGCTGGATGCGCTGAAGATCACCGCGATCTCCGAGCCGGCGACGAACATGCTCGACCAGTTCCTCGTGGCGGTGCCGGATATCGTCGCGGCCATCGTGATCCTGCTCGTCACGTTTTACATCGCGCGTTTTGTCGCCGGAATCACGCAGAAGCTGCTGGTGGCCGCGGGCGTGGACGGCCTGCCGGCGATACTCGGCGTCGAGCGCGTGTTCACCGGCATGCTGCAGCCGTCGGTGCTCGCCGCGCGGCTGATCGTGTTTTTCGCGATGCTGTTCGCGACCGTCGAGGCCGCGAACCGGCTCGGCTTCACGCAGGTGCGCGACGTCGTCACGCTGTTCATCGAATTCGGCGGCCACGTGCTGATGGGCGGCGTGATCCTGGTGATCGGGTTCTGGCTCGCCGGCCTCGCGCGTCGCGTGATCGAGCAGGCGGACACGCAGCACAGCGTGCTGTTCGCGCGCATCGCGCAGTTCGCGATTCTCGGTCTGGTGTTCGCGATGGGACTGCGCGCGATGGGCATCGCGAACGAGATCGTCCAGCTCGCGTTCGGCCTCGTGCTCGGTGCGATCGCGGTGGCAGTCGCGCTGTCGTTCGGTCTCGGCGGGCGTGAAGCCGCGGGCAGGCTGCTCGACCGCTGGTTCAACGGGCGCAATCCGCGCAGCGATCTGTGAGCGGGCGTCAAGCGCGCCCGGTCATGGGACGACGTGCGAAGGCGCGGCCAGCATCGAGCGGGAGATCAGCAGCAGGTGATAGTAAAGCCGCAGGCTGAATCCGTAGTTGTACGCGAAGAGATGGATCAGCGCGATCTCCAATCCTTTCCGTGGGTCGCCGTTTTTCGACCAGGCCGACACGACGATCGGCACGAGGCGCCTGAGCGCAATACGGCGGGCCGGTTCAAGACGCGGATCGAGCGTGAGGCTGCAAACGAACGCATACGCGAGAACCGGCGCCGCATTCATCGAGCCGCGCGTGCGCTGCGAGATCGACACGGCCGTCTTGCGATAGCAGGACACGTATTCGCTCAGGTAATAGACCTTCGTCGCGGCGAGGCACAGTTGCGTGCCGAATACGAAGTCGCAGCACGTGCCGTACTGATCGTCGTAGCCGACCCGCTTCACGAGATCCGCGTTCGCGAGCCAGCCGTTGTTCGGGAACATCTGGATCAGGCCGGTGCGGCCGGGCAGCGTCTGCAGACCCTCGGCGATCTTCGTCCGATGAAAATCCGCATTGAGCTGGCGGCTCGCGGCATGATCGATCTGCCCTTGCGAGTCGAGTTCGTACTGGTCTCCAAACGCGACCTCGAGATCCGGATGCCGCGACCACGGCGACAACAGCCGCTCGATGCCCGTCGCGACCAGCGAGTCGTCGTCGTGAATCAGCAGGATCTTGTGTCCCGTTGCACGCTCGATCAGGCTCGCGACGTTGCGCGCCTGGCCAAGCGGCGGTTCGTTCTTCGTGTAGCGGATGCGCGGATCATCCGCGTAGCGCGCCGCAATCAGTTGCTGCGTGCTTGCGTCGGTCGAGTCGTCGCCTATCAGCAATTCGATGTTCGTATGCGTCTGCGCGAGGCACGAATCGATACATTGCGCGATCAACGCGGGTCGATTGAACGTCGGCAGGCAAATCGAGACCTTGAATGAGGTTGTCATGTCTCCCGCCTTTTTAAGTCTTCTGGACGGCCTCCGCTGACACGGCGTCGAACGTTGGGCTGCAGCTGAAAGGTAATTCGATAAAACTCGAAAAAAAATCGAAATAATTTCCGGCAAGAAATTCCGGCAAGAAGGGGTGCTATCGGTATGAATGGTATGAAGAAACTATTTCTTCAAGAGTCCGCGACGGTCGCTTCCGGACGACCGCTTTGCGATGACAGCAAGGCGCGTAGCTTTTGCCGGTCCGCCGGCGTCGCGGGGTTGTAGACGACGAGCGTCAGGTCGGTGCGACCGTCGACGGCGAACGCCGAATATTCGAATGAAAACGGGCCGACGACCGGGTGCACGATGCGCTTGACCGCGTCGCCGTGCGCGTGCACGGTGTGGTCGCGCCACATCGCGTCGAATTCGGGACTCACGCGGCACAGTTCATCGACGAGGCCGGTCACGGCCGCCGCCGCGCCTGCGCGGGCAACATCGACGCGAAACGCGCCGACCACGAGCCGCGCGACGCTGCGCCAGTCGTATTGCGCGGCGCGCGCGCGCGGGTCGAGAAACATCAGCCGAAGCACGTTGCGCTCGGCGGGCGGGAGCGTGCCGTAGTCGACGAACACGGCGGCCGCGGCCCGATTCCACGCGACGACGTCCCACGTCGCGGTGCGGATCAGCGCGGGACTCGGGTCCAGCGCATCGAGCACGCTTTGCAGCCGCGGCGTGATTCCGCCGCTGCGCTGATAGCGGGCCTCGGGCAGCCGACCGAGGCCGAGCAGAAAGACATGCTCGCGCTCGACGTCCGTCAGCATCAGCGCGCGAGCAATGCGCTCCAGCACCTCGGCGGACGGCGCCCCGCCCCGCCCCTGCTCCAGCCACGTGTACCAGGCCGGGCTGATGTTCGCGAGCTGCGCGACCTCCTCGCGACGCAATCCCGGCGTGCGCCGACGGCCTGCCGGAAAGCCGAACGTCGCGGGATCGAGCTTCGTGCGGCGGTCTCTCAGATAGGCGCCGAGGCGGTTGTCGCTCCTTCCTGCGTCGTGCGTATCGTGCTGCTTTTCGTGCTGCTTTTCGTCTGCGAGGTCGCCGCCCATGCCGTGTGCCCGAATGCGCTCAAAGCCGACACTTTACTACCGCGTCGGCCATGCACGGCGACCGCGCGAACGCTCAGCGGCTGCGAGGCAGCGTGATGCCCGGGAAGGTCTTGATGACGGCCGAGTCGTCCTCGCCGCCGTGGCCCGCGCTCGACGCATTCATGAACATCTGGTGCGCGGTGGCCGACAACGGCAGCGGAAATTTCGTGCGGCGCGCGGTGTCGAGAACGAGGCCGAGATCCTTCACGAAAATGTCGACGGCCGAAAGCGGCGTGAAATCCCCGTTCAGAATGTGCGGCACGCGGTTCTCGAACATCCACGAGTTGCCCGCGCTGTGCGTGATCACGTCGTACAGCGCGTCCGGATCGACGCCTTCGCGCAGACCCAGCGCCATCGCCTCGGCCGCGGCGGCGATATGCACGCCCGCCAGCAGCTGATTGATGATCTTCACCTTCGAGCCGGCGCCGTACGCGTCGCCGAGGCGATAGACCTTCGCGGCGATCGCGGCGAGCACGTCCTCGCACGCGGCATACGCGGCGGCGGGGCCCGACGTCATCATCGTCATCTCGCCGGACGCCGCGCGCGCAGCGCCGCCCGACACCGGCGCATCGAGCATCAGCAGTCCCGCCGCTTCGACGCGCGCGCCAAGCTGTGCGGCGAAGTCCGGCGCAACCGTCGCGCTCGCAATGACGACCGACCCGGGTCGCATCGCACAGACGGCGCCCTGTTCGCCGAACAGCACCGCGTCGGTCTGCGCGGCGTTGACGACGAGCGTGACGACCACGTCGCAATGCTTGCCTAGCTCGGCCGGCGACGCGCAGCGCACGCCGCCTTCGGCCGCGAACGCATCGAGCACGCTGTCGCGCACGTCGCACGCGTGCACGCGAAAGCCCGCGCGCAGCAACGAACGCGCAACGCCGAGCCCCATTGCGCCGAGACCGATGACTCCAACCTGTCGTGACATGGAAACCCTTCGAATGAGATGAGAAGACCCGCTGGCGGGGCAGACGATCGATGCGCGGGATGCCGCCGATCACTTGTCATGTCATCATACAATTCGCGGGAATGATCGGCGCCAGGGCTAACCCGGATGCGGGGCGATTCTTGCCGTCGATTCGTCCGCCTGCGTGTTCGCCGTCAGGAACAACTTGCGGTAGGCGCACGCGCGGGCTCTTGCCGCTGCGGCGGCGCCCATCCGTTGCGCGGGCACCGTCTTGCCGCAACCGCCGATCAGCGCGACCGCGTCCATCGGGTGCGCGCGGATCCTCTCCTGGGTGTCCATCGACAGCGGATTGCGCAGATACATGCTCGATTGACGCTGATTCTGGCCAACGCTATATTGCCCCGCAACCAGGCGCTTTCTCGCTCCGCGTCCAGCAGGAGGAAACCGTGATGCCGTCAGCCAGCCGTCCGCATGGCGTGTATGCGCCGGTCGTTACGCCGTTCACCGCAACGCTTCTTCCGGACGCACAGCGCTACGTGCGTCACTGCGGCTGGCTCGTGAGCCAGGGCGTCGGGATCGCGGCGTTCGGCACGAACTCGGAGGCGAACTCGATGTCCGTCGACGAGAAAAAGAAGCTGCTCGATGCGCTCGTCGAAGCCGGTCTGCCGAAGGACTGCATCATGGCCGGCACCGGCTGTCCCGCCTTCACCGACTCGGTCGAACTGACGCGCCATGCAGTGTCGCTCGGCTGCGATCACGTGCTGATGCTGCCGCCTTACTACTACAAGAACGTCAGCGACGAAGGGCTCTTTCGTACGTATGCCGAAATTATCGAGCGGGTCGGCTCGGACGCGTTGCGCATCTACCTGTATCACATTCCGCCGGTCGCGCAGGTGCCGATCACGCTGACGCTGGTCGAGCGGCTGCTCGACGCGTATCCGCGGATCGTCGCGGGCATCAAGGACAGCTCCGGCGACTGGAGCAACACGAGCGCGATGCTCGAACGCTTCCAGCCGCGCGGCTTCGACGTGTTTGCGGGCAGCGAGCATTTTCTGCTTGCGACGCTGCGAGCCGGCGGCGCCGGCTGCATCACGGCGATGGGCAATGTGAATCCCGGCGCGATCGACGACCTGTATCGGCACTGGCGGGACGCAAACGCCGACGCACGTCAGCAATCCCTCGATGCCGCGCGTGCGCTGTTTGCGACGTTCCCGATGATCCCCGCATTGAAGGCCGCAATCGGCCTGTATCTCCGCGACGAAGACTGGGGAACCGTGAGGCCGCCGCTCGTGCCGCTCACCGTCGAGCAGCGGGCGGCACTCGATGGCGCGCTTCGACATGCCGGATTCGCGATGCCAGGCATCGACGCGTAGCAGCGCTCGCGCGCGGCGTGTTCGTCGATACGCAGCGCGTGCCGGGCGCTTGACGAATGGCTTGTCGGTACGAGTGCGCGCTCTGGCATCCCGTTTGATCCGGTTGTGGTAACAAGACAGTTCCCACAACTGGAGCGAGGGAGAATCAAATGATCTTCACCGGCGGTGGATTTACGTTTGCAAACTTCGTCGTAGACGTCTTTTCCATCTTCATGTTCATCTTGTGGTTCTGGCTATTCATCACGATAGCCAGCGACCTGTTCCGACGACACGACATCAACGGCTTCATCAAGGTGATCTGGGTGATCGTGCTGATCCTGCTGCCTTATATCGGCATCTTCATCTACATCGTCACGCAGGGACGCGGGATGGCGCATCGCAGTCAGGAAAGGGCTCAACAGGCGCGTGACGAGTTGCGCCAGGTCGTCGGCTTCAGCGTGGCGGACGAAATCGAAAAGCTCGATCGCCTGAAAACCGCCGGCTCGATTAACGAAGACGAATATCGGCGCCTGCGCGCGAAATTGATCGAATGAACCGGTTCGGCCTGTACGGAATTCACGCGTTGCACCGGACAACGGCGCCGCTTACGGCGCCCGTCCGACCATTCGATCAACGCAGCACGGATTAATGCTGGCCGCCGGCCGCCAGTTCCGCATTGCGTTGTGACAGAAAGCGGATCAGCCCGTCCACCCCGCTTTGCTGGATCGTCTCGTTGAACTGCTGCCGATAGCTCTGCACGAGCCACGCGCCGAGAATGTTCAGGTCGTACACGCGCCATCCGTCCGGCGTGCGGTACAGCCGGTAGTCGATTTCGTACTGCTTGCCGTTCGATATCGCGATCGTGCGCACGTCGACGTCGTTGTCCGTTGGCGCGACGCGCATCGGCGGATACTGGATCTGCTGGTCCGGCTTCAGTTGGGCGAGCGTGCCCGCATACAGATGGATCAGCAACGCCTGGAACTCGGTGACCATCTGGTCGCGCTGCCCGGGCGTCGCCGCGAGCCAGTGACGCCCCATCGACAGCCGCGTCGTGCGGCGAAAGTCGATGTAAGGGATGATGTCCCGATGCACGATGTCGAGAATGCGCGGGATATCGTCCGGCTCGATTGCGCGCTCACGGATCTCGTCGAGCACGTTCTGCGTGACCGAGCGAACCAGCGCCTGCGGATCGGACTGGTCGTCCACCGTCGCGCACCGCCCGACACCCGGCGCCAGCAGCATCGCCGCCAGCGGAATCAACAGCCATCTTTTGCACACGACCTTCACGATACGCCTCCAGCATTGCAGCATTCGAGCATAAGGGGTAACGACATCGCGTTTCACTTAGTTCACACGCCGACCGGCAACTAGTATATTAGGCTTCCGCGACGGACCATCAGACTCCACCGACCCCGCCGCGCCTGCCGCCGATAGTGCCGGGGCAGGTCTATCACAATACACGTCGCGCTCGCGCGGATCGTGCCGCGACAGGCGACGAGACAACAAGGAGACAGCAAGTGCGTTCGTACCTGGCTTCTGCAGTCATTGGAGTTTGCCTTGCCGGCGTGGCCGGCGTGGCCGGCGCGACGTGGGCGCAGGCGGCAACCGGCAGTACTGCGTCGGACAAGATCGCACTGTCGAACAACTATGCCGGCAACAGCTGGCGACAGACGATGCTGAAGAGCTGGTCCGAGGTCGCCGATCCGGCGGTGAAGGCCGGTGTCGTCGCCGCCGCGCCGACCTTCACCACCGCCGAAAACCAGGCGACCGAACAGGCTCAGCAAATCCAGAACCTGATCCTGCAAGGCTACAAGGCCATCGTGATCGACGCCGCGTCGCCCACCGCGCTCAACGGCGTGATCAAGCAGGCGTGCGGCGCGGGCGTGACGGTCGTCACGTTCGATGGCATCGCCACCGAACCCTGCGCGTACCGGATCGCCGTCGACTTCCACAAGATGGGCGCGATGGAAATCGACTATATGGCGAAGCGCCTGAACGGCAAAGGCACGCTGCTCGAGATTCGTGGGCTCGCCGGCGTATCGGTCGACGACGAGATCCATCGCGGCATCGTCGACGAGATCAAGAAGTATCCCGACATGAAGATCGTCGGCTCGGTGCACGGCGACTGGACGCAGACGGTCGCGCAAAAGCAGGTCGCCGGCATCCTGCCGACGCTGCCGAAGCTCGACGGCGTCGTCACGCAAGGCGGCGACGGCTTCGGCGCGGCCAATGCGATCCGCGAGGCGGGTCGTCCGATGCCGATCATCGTGCTCGGCAATCGTCAGGAAGAACTCGCGTGGTGGGCGCAGCAGCGCAAGGCGAGCGGCTACGAGACGATGTCCGTGACGATTCCGCCCGGCGCGTCGACGTTCGCGTTCTGGTTCACGCAGCAACTGCTCGCCGGCAAGAAGATGCCGCACGACGTCCAGATGCCGTTCCACGAGGTGACGGCCACCGATCTCGATGCGATCCTCGCGAAGACGCCGCAGGGCGGCCTCGCGAACAAGATCTACACGCGCGACGACGTGCTGAAGGTCGTCGACGGCAAGTAACGGATCGGCCGGCTGTACCGCATGGCGGCGCGAGAGCGTACGGACGCTCGTCGCGCCGCACTTCTTGACGAGGCATCTTGACGGGGAGTGTCGGATTGAACGATCCAGCCGTACCGGACGAAAGCGGCTCAGAGGACGTGCTGATCGGCCTGCGCAACATCGGCAAGACGTTCGGCCGCGTGAAGGCGCTCGCCGACGTGAGCTTCGAGTTTCGCGCGGGCGAATGCATCGGCATCGCCGGACACAACGGCGCCGGCAAGTCGACGCTGATGGCCGTGCTGACCGGCGTGTTCCGGCCTGAGCACGGCACGATGACGGTGGCCGGCCGCGAAGTCGGCCACTTCGATCCGAACGCCGCGCGCTCGGCGGGCGTGCGCTGCGTGTTTCAGGAGCTGTCGCTGTGCGCGAACCTGAGCGTCGCGGAAAACGTGTCGATCGTGCATCCCGAGCTGCGCGGACGCGCGTGGCGCCGCCGCGCGACGCAGATGATGCGCGAGCAGCTCGACGCGATCTTCCCGGGTCACGGCATCAAGGGCCATGAGCTGATCGCGGATCTGTCGCTGACGCAGCGTCAGATGGTCGAAATCGCGCGCGCGTTCACGACCGTCGACGACCCGGTGAAGCTCGTGATCCTCGACGAGCCGACGTCGAGCCTCGATGCGCACACGTCGTCGCAACTGCTCGCGTTCATCGAGCGCGCGGGCGGCGAGGGCATCGCGACGATCCTGATCAGCCACATGCTCGGCGAGATCGAGCGCGTCGCGCATCGCGTGCTCGTGATGCGCGACGGACGGGTGGCGGCCGTGCTGCCGCGCGAAGCGGCGACGCAGGACGCGATCATCCGCGCGATGGGTCAGCACGTCGACGTGAAGGGCGCACCGTCCGAGGGCGTCGACGCGCGCCGCGAGATCGCGCGCGCGCAGGCCCACTACCGGTTTCGCGTCGGGCCGGCCGCGCGCATCGAGATCGACTCGGCGCGCGGCGAGGTGATCGGCTTCGCCGGACTTGCGGGCCAGGGGCAGAGCGACACGCTGCTCGCCGTGTACGAAGCCGCGTTGAAGAACCGCGAGCGCGTGGCGTTCGTCGCCGGCGACCGGCCGCGCGACGGCGTCTTTCCGCTGTGGTCGATCGCGCAGAACCTCGACATCCGCTGGCTGCTGAACGGCGCGCACGCAGGCCGGCTGCCCGTGCCGCGTCCGATCGACCGGCGCGCGGCGCTCACGCTCGCCGAGCGCTGGCGCGAGCGCATCGGCATACGCGGCGCGCCGCTTTCGGCCGGCATTCTGTCGCTGTCGGGCGGCAATCAGCAGAAAGTGCTGTTCGCACGCGCGCTCGCTTCGGATGCCCAATTGATCCTGATGGACGACCCCACGCGCGGCGTCGACATCGGCACGAAACGCGACATCTACCAGCTCGTGCGCGACGAAGCCGCGCGCGGCCGCACGTTCATCTGGTACACGACCGAGAACGACGAATTTGCGTACTGCGACCGCACGTATGTGTTCCGCGCGGGCCGCGTGACCCGGATGCTGCACGCTCACGAATGCAACGAGGAAGCGCTGCTCGCCGCCAGTTTCGAGGAGGCGGCCGCATGAACGGTACGCTGAACAGGACTTTCAGTTTGACGCTCGACCGCGCACGCGTGCGCGCGCTCCTTCCCGCGTTGTCGCTCGTCGCCGTGCTGGTGCCGATCTTCGTGCTGCAGCCGGCGACGTTCAGCTATTTCGGCATCGGCCTGCTGCTGAACCTCGCGGTGCCGCTCGTGCTCGCGACGCTCGCGCAACTCGCGATCATCACCGCCAACGATCTCGACCTGTCGATCGGGCCGTTCGTGAGCCTCGTCGCGTGCATCGGCGCGACGCTGCTCGTCAGCAAGCCGTGGGTCGGCGTCGCCGCGCTCGCCGGCTGCGTGCTGCTGTATGCGGCCGTCGGCGCGCTCGTCGAATACCGGCAGATTCCGTCGATCGTCGTGACGCTCGGGCTGTCGTTCGTGTGGAACGGGCTCGCCGTGCTGCTGCTGCCGTCGCCGGGCGGCACGAGCCCCGCGTGGATCTCGTCGATCATGGGCTTCCAGACGCCGCTCGTCGCCGCGCCGATCGTCTGGTCGACGGTGATCGCGGTGGCCGGCCATCTGCTGTTGATGCGCTCGTCGGCGGGCGTGCGGCTGCGCGGCAGCGGCGGCAATCCGCGCGCGATGCGGCGCTTCGGCTGGTCGCTCGTGCGCGCGAAGGCGACGCTGTATGGCGTCGCGGCGCTGTTCGGCGTGCTGTCGGGGCTGTGTCTGCTCGGCCTCACGACGTCCGCCGATGCGAATCTCGCGCTGCGCTACACGCTGCTGTCGATTGCCGCGGTGATCCTCGGCGGCGGCGAGTTCGTCGGCGGGCGTGTGTCGGTGATCGGCGCGGTGCTCGGCGCGATCACGCTGACGCTCGCCGCGTCGTTCCTCGCGTTCCTGAACGTGTCGCCGGACTGGCAGGTCGGCATGCAGGGCGCGATCCTGATCGTCGTGCTGTCGCTGCGCGTGCTGCTGCAACGACGCGGAGGGCTGCGATGAACGGTGCCCCGTCGCCCCTTCCGGCCGAACCCGCCGCGACGCTGACCGAACGCCTGCGCGCAATCCCGATGCCGTGGCTGTGGTCGTTCGTCGGCGCGGTCCTGGTGTGGCTCGTGACGGCCGGCGTGTTCGGCTTCGCGATCGCCGGCAATGTCGTCGCGACCGCGCTCGTATTCGCGATCTTCATGGTGTTCGCCGGCCTCGGACAGATGCTCGTGATCACGGCCGGGCCCGGCAACATCGACCTGTCGATGCCTTCGGCGATTGCGCTGTCCGGCGTGCTCGGCGTGCAGCTGATGAAAGGCGACGACGGGATGATCGCGGCGGGCGTCGCGATCGCCGTCGCGGTCGGCGTCCTGGTCGGCATCGCGAACTATCTGCTGATTCGCGTGCTGCGCATTCCGCCGATCATCGCGACGCTGTCGTCGAGCTTCATCGTCCAGTCGATCGCGATCACGCAAAGCCGCGGGATGCCGCCTCCCCCGCCCGCCCTGCAGGCGTTCGCGACCGGCCAGCTGCTCGGCTTGCCGAGCGTCACGTGGATCGCGCTCGTGCTGTCGGTCGGGCTCGCACTGATGCTGCATCGGAGCGTCGCCGGGCGCAGCCTGTCCGCGCTCGGGCAGAACGCGCGGGCCGCGTGGCTCGCGGGCGTGAAGGTCGAGCGCGTGCGCTGCGTGACGTACGTGCTGTCCGCGACGATCGCCGCGTTCACCGGGCTGCTGCTCGCCGCCGTGTCGGGCGGCGCGGCGCTCGACATGGGCGTCGAGTACATGCTGATTTCCGTCGCAGTGGTCGTGATCGGCGGCACCCAGGTGACGGGCGGCAAGGCGACCGTCGCGGGTGTCTGGGGCGCGTCGATGTTCCTCTTCCTGACCAACGCGATTCTCAATGCGGTCGGCGCGGGCGCGGGCGTGCGTTCGGTCGTCTACGGCGTGCTGATCATCGCGGTCGTGGTCGTCGCGGGCGGACGCCCGGCGCGCTGACACACCGATCGCTCTCACTCACCGACATTTTCCGCGAGGCTTCCACGATGAAACCGAATGAATACGAAGTCCACGACCGGCGCTTCCGCTTGATGCTGCAGCCGACCGCGGTGTTCGAAAAAATCGCCGGCGACTGCCTGTGGTGCGAAGGGCCGGTGTGGTTTCCGGCCGGCAATTTTCTCGCGTGGAGCGACATCCCGAACAACCGGATGATGCGCTGGGTGCCGGGCATCGGCGCCGGCGTGTTCCGCGCGAACACGGACTTCAGCAACGGCAACACGCTCGACCGCGAGTACCGGCTCGTCAGCTGCCACCACGGCAGCCGCTCGGTCACGCGCATCGGGCACGACGGGCGCATCACCGTGATCGCGGATCGTTACGACGGCCGCAAGCTGAATTCGCCTAACGACGTGATCGTGAAATCGGACGGCTCGATCTGGTTCACCGATCCCGACTACGGGATTCTCGGCGACTACGAGGGCCATCGCGCGGAGAGCGAGATCGGCGCGTGCAACGTGTATCGCGTGTCGCCGGACAGCGGCGCGGTGGAACGCGTCGCCGACGACTTCGTGAAGCCGAACGGCCTCGCGTTCTCGCCGGACGAATCGAAGCTCTATGTCGCCGATTCGGCGTCGTCGCACATCGAGAACGGTCCGCACCACATCCGCGTGTTCGACGTCGACGCGAGCGGCCGGCTGCACCACTCGCGGGTGTTCGCCGACGTGTCGCCGGGCGTGCCGGACGGGATGCGCGTCGACGAGTACGGCAACGTGTGGACGAGCGCCGGGGACGGCATCCATTGCTACGCGCCGGACGGCACGCTGCTCGGCAAGATCCTCGTGCCGGAGACGGTCGCGAACCTCGTGTTCGGCGGACCGATGCGCAATCGCCTTTTCATCGCGGCGACGACGTCGGTGTACGCGCTGTACGTCGGCGTGCGCGGGGCCGCTCACGCGCCTCGCTGAGTTAACCAGATCCGCACGGACGTAACAGGATATGACCGGGGACACCACCCCGCCCCGGATTTCGCGATCCGCCGACACGATTGTTGCAGAGCCGTAAACCAGGCCCGCGCACGAGCCGCTACATTGCAGCCGTGGATACTTCCCACCACGGAGGACAAGATGAAAACGAAACTGCTTGCTGCGCTGGGTCTCGGTGCAATCGTGTTTGCCACGTCGCAGGCCGCGATGGCCGGTGTGTCGGTCGGGTTGAATCTCGGCGTGCCCGCGCCGGTGTATGTCGCGCCTGCGCCGGTCTATGCGCCCGCTTATTACCCGCCTGTCGCGTATCGGCCGGTCGTGGCGCCGGCGATCTTCGTCGGCTGGCACGGCGACCGGTACTGGGACGGCCACCGCTGGTACGGCCGTCATGAATGGGACGGCCGTCATGGGGGGTATGGGTATCGGCGGTGGTGAGCGGGCGGTGAAGAGCGCCGGCTTGCGCTGCGCGTGCGCGAGCCGGCGTCACCGTCACCGCGAGAGTATGTCGTTCGTGGAAGAGCGAAATGCACGCCTTCATACGACAGCCTTCCATTCCTCGACTTCTCGATCCATTTGAGTTCCCACTGACGAATGCTCGCCATGGTTTACCAGTCGACCAGCTCGATCGGGACTCCGGCCGCACGTTGTTTCACCCATCCGGAAAACTCACATACTCCCGCAACATCGCCGTCATCCCCCGCACCCTTTCGCGCAGATCCGCATACAGATAGCGAACGGCCGGCGAGAACTGCCGCCGATGCGGGCAAACCAGGTTCAACGGCACCACCTCGCCCGGCTGATCCGGGATCAGCACGTCGAGCCGCCCCGCGCTCACGTCGTCGCACACGTCGATCCACGACTTGTACGCGATGCCGTGGCCATCGACGGCCCAGCGCCGCGCGATGTCGGCGTCGTCGCACAGCAGCGCGCCCTTCACGGTCACGTGCCGGCGCGCGCCGTTCACCGGAAACGCCCACTTGTCGTACACGCGGCCGCCGACGAAATACAGCAGGCAAGCGTGCGCCGACAGGTCGTCGAGCGTGCGCGGGCGGCCATGACGTTCGAGATAAGCGGGCGACGCCACGAGCACGCGCCGGTTATCCTCCGCGAGCGGCAGCGCGACGTAGCTCGCATGACCGGCGACGCCGTAGCGCAGCGCGATATCGACCGGATCGCGGAACACGTCGGTCACCTGGTCCGACAGCGACAGCTTCAGCACGAGCTTCGGGTGCTGCTCGCGAAACCGGGTGATCCACGGCAACAGCACATTGCGACCGAAGTCCGACGGCGCAGCGATCTTCAGCGTGCCTTGCAGCGCGTGACGCTCGCCGTGCAGCCGCTCATGTCCCTCGCTCAGCGCCGACAGCACCTCCTGCGCATACGGCAGGTACTGCTCGCCTTCGGCCGTGAGCCGCAGGCTGCGCGTCGAGCGCGCGAACAGCCTCACGTCCAGCTCCCGTTCGAGCCGCTGGATCGCCGCGCTGACCTGCCCCGGCAATAGATCCGCCTCGCGCGCGGCGTTCGAAAAGCTGCCGAGCGCGGCGGTGCGCACAAAAAGCGCGAGGTCGTCGAACCGGATCATTTTCATTCCTGCAGTGAAAGTGCTGCCCGATTGTCCTGGTTTTTCGAAAACCTCGCAGCACCGATGATGCTGGCGACGTAGTATCGACCCTGCACGGCGCCCATCGCCGTTCGCCGCGCCGATACCCCGACAGCCAAGGAGCCCCCTATGAAAGCCATCGTCTACACCCGCCACGGCCTGCCGCCGGAAGATCCGCAGTCGCTCGTCGACGCCGATCTGCCGAAGCCGGCGCCGGGGCCGCGCGACCTGCTCGTCAAAATCCGCGCGATCGCGGTCAATCCGGTGGACACCAAGGTTCGCCGCGGCGCGCCCACCGACACGCCGCGCGTGGTCGGCTGGGACGCGGTCGGCACCGTCGAGGCGGTCGGCCCGGACGTCACGCTGTTCAAGCCGGGCGACGACGTGTATTACGCGGGCTCGCTCGCGAGGCCGGGCACGTATGCGGAGTACGGCCTCGTCGACGAGCGGATCGCCGGCCACAAGCCGAAGTCGCTCTCCGACGCCGACGCGGCCGCGTTGCCGCTCACGTCGCTGACCGCGTGGGAATTGCTGTTCGACCGGCTCGGCGTGCCGGAAGGCGGCGGCGACGGCGACGCGCTGCTGATCGTCGGCGCGGCGGGCGGCGTCGGGTCGATCCTGACGCAACTCGCGCGCAAGCTCACCGGCTTGCGCGTGATCGGCACCGCGTCGCGGCCGGAAACGCGCGCGTGGGTCGAATCGCTCGGCGCGCACGACGTGATCGACCATGCGCATCCGCTCGTCGACGGTCTGCGCGCGATTGGCGTGCAGCACGTGAACTACGTCGCGAGCCTCACGCACACGGACGCGCATTACGCGCAGATCGTCGACGCGCTCGCGCCGCAAGGACGTCTCGGCGTGATCGACGATCCGGCCACGCTCGACGCGATGCCGCTCAAGCGCAAGGCGATCTCGCTGCACTGGGAGCTGATGTTCACGCGCTCGCTGTTCGAGACGCCGGACATGATCCGCCAGCACGAGATTCTCGAGCGCGTCGCGGCGCTCATCGACGCCGGCACGCTGCGCACGACGCGCGGCGATCATTTCGGCGCGATCAACGCGGAGAACCTGCGTCGCGCGCACGCGCTGATCGAAAGCGGACGCGCGCGCGGCAAGATCGTGCTCGAAGGTTTTTGAGCGACGCGGCCCCCCGCCGATGAAACTGTCGTCGGCGGGGCCTTATACTACTGCCCGCCCGATTTCCACCTCACCAAACCGATAAAAAAGGAGTTCAACATGAATCTGTCCGACGCCGTGCATGCGCGCCATGCCGTGAAGGCCTACGAAGGCGGCCGCACGCTGCCGCAGGAACAGATCGAAGCATTGCTGACGGTGTTGCACCAGACCCCGTCGTCGGTCAACACGCAGCCGTGGCACTACGTGGTCGCGTCGACGCCGGAAGGCCGCGCGCGCATCGCGAAGTCGACGGCCGGTGCGTTCGCGTACAACGAGCCGAAGGTGCTGAACGCGTCGCACGTGATCGCGCTCTGCATGCGCAGCGACCTCGACGACGCGCATCTGAAAGCGCTGCTCGAGCAGGAAGCGCGCGACGGCCGCTTCGTCGCCGAAGGCGCCCGCGAAGGTCAGGACAAGACCCGCCGCTCGTATGTCGATCTGCATCGCTATGAGCTGCGCGACGTGCAGCAGTGGATGGAGAAGCAGGTCTATATCGCGCTCGGCGGGCTGCTGCTCGGCGCGGCGACGCTCGGCATCGACGCGACGCCGATGGAAGGCTTCGACGTGCGCGCGCTCGACGCGGAACTCGGTCTGCGCGAGCGTGGGCTCACGGGCGTCGTGCTCGTGTCGCTCGGCTATCGCAGCGAGGAGAAAGACTTCAACGCGAAGCTGCCGAAGTCGCGGCTGCCGCGCGAGCAGGTGTTCACGTCTATCTGATCTCGTTTGCCGGGAGGCGAACGCAGCGCGGTGCGGGCGTCACGCTCGCCCGCGCTGCTTTGCTTTGCTTCGCCGGACAACGGCGTCAGATGATCTGATGGTTCGCAAGCAGCGTCGCCAGATCGCTCTGCACGCCGTTCAGCACGATCAGCGGGGCCGGGCTGAACTGGCTGCCCGTGCCGTCACGATCCACCCATAGCGTCGTATTGCCGTTCGCCACCGTCGCCTTCACGTAGTCGGCGATGTGATCCGACGCGTCGATCGTCGCGACGCCGTTCACGTACTTCGCCCCCGCGCCCGGTGTGTAGCCGGTCAGCAGGCTCGTCAGATCGAGCCTCGTTGCGTTCTGCGCCGTCTCCCACTTGCCGACCGTGAAGTGATCCACGGTGTCGGTGCCGTTTCCGCCCGTCGCATCGGATGCCTTCAGCACGCGGTACAGCAACGTGTCGTGACCGCTGTGGACGAGGTTGAAATAGTCGTTTCCGCCGCGGCCCTCGAAGACGTTGTCGCCTTTGCCGTTCGTGATCCAGTCGTTGCCGTTCGCGCCGGCAACCCCTTCGATGTTCCTGAAGGCCACCGTGTTGTAGCTGGTGAACTGCGCGGCGCTCGAGCCGAGGTCGATCAGCAGCGCCAGGTTGCCCGCGAGCTTGAAGTCGACGATGTCCGTCCCGCCCGCGCCGTCACACACCGCGCTGCCCGCCTGAGCAAAGAACGTGTCGTTGTAGCTGGTGCCGGCGATGTCGCAACCGCCGCCCGGACGTCCCGTGTACGCAAAGACGCTGGCCGTCCCGCTCGCGGCCGTCAGCACATACGCGTGGTTCGCGTCCCCTGTCGTCAGACCCGACCACGTAGCGTTCACGTTCTCGATGATATTCAACGTGCCCGCACCGTTCACACCGGTGGTTGCCGACAGCACGCCGCCGATGTCGCTCGACAGGCCGTTGACGTTGCTCAGCAGCACCACGCTGTACGTGTCTTTCGGATCGAGCCCGTAGAAATCGACGAGGCCCGTGTTGCCGTTCGTCTGACTGCCCGACTGCGGATTGATGACCTGGGTGGCGACCACCACCCCCTTTGAGTTCACCAGCTCGACCGTGTTGCCGCGGAAGGAATTGATGCCGTTCGTGTCGACGATGCGCACATGCAGGCTCGCGGTCGTGTCCGGTTTGGGCACATCCGTCGTGTTCCCGCTCGACGAGTCTGTGCCCGGCGTGGACCCCTGCTGATCCTGCGCGTTGTCGCTGGTGTAGCGCATCGTCAGCCCGAACGCCGTCGATGCACCGCTGACGTTGCCCGCCGCATCGGCAGCCTTCGCGGTCAGCCGGTGCGATCCCTCCGCGAGCGGCGTCGCCGGCGTGCAGCTCCACCTGCCTGCCGCGTCTGCGATCGCGCTGCCGAGCGCGGCCCCGTTGTCGTAGACGGTCACCTTGCTGCCGGGGTCGGCCGTGCCGGTCAGCGTCGGCTTCGAGTCGTCGGTGATCGCGCCGTTGCTCAGCGCGCCCCGGACCGCGCCGACGTCGTCCGTCACCGATACGATCACCGGCGTGCACGACGCATGCGTGTTCCCATCCGCCGGATTGTGCGGCGCCGTGTCCACGACGATCGTGACTGCCTTCGTGGGCTCGCTTTCGCGCGTGTCCGGCCCGATCTGCGTGGCCGTCAAGCAATGCTCGCCATCGGACAGCGGCGACCTGGGCGTGAAGGTCCAGTTGCCGTGCTCGTCGACGAGCGTCGTGCCGAGCACCACATCGCCGTCGCGGATCGTCACCGTGTGGCCCGGCTGGCCGGTGCCGCACATTGTCGGCATCGAAGTGTCGGTCACCGTGCCCGACCCGACCGGCCCCGGCTTCGAACCGACGCAGTCGAACACCGGCGTCGACGCGATCGATGGCGTCCGCTCCGAATGGGAGTCGCGGTGGTGGTTCATCGACAGCGCCGCGATACCCCCCGCGATGGCCAGTGCACCGCCGAAGAGGAGAACCGGCAGCACGGGGAACCGGCTCCTGAAAAGGAACAGAATACGCCCACCTTTGCTTTTACCAATCTGAAAGACCGCAAGCGGCTGATAATCAACCTCGAAGCGCCGGATGCGGCCGCTCATCAACTTTCGCAGACGGACGCGAAGACCAGCTACAACGTGGAACTCGTCGATTCGCTCATGAACCAGATGACGCGCGTTGCAGGCAATACGCAAGACCTCATGAGCGTCAGGCAGAAGCAAACCACGGACGGATTTTCGCTAGGCGACGCGCAGTCGGCGCTCGACGATATTCGACAGGGCGGCGCGAACGACGCAATGGTCCGCCGCGTGCTCGGCCATCCGCGCACTGCCTGACGATCAACTCCAGACGGAATTCGAACGGATCAGGCAGCAGATCGCCGAGTCGAGACGGACTCGATGAGTCGTTGAACGCGGCAGGCGGATACCGGATCCGTCTGCCGCCCTTCCCCATTCCATTTCATGCCGCGGCGGTCGAGTCCCGCCGCGCGTGGCGACATCCCGATCGACCGGATGATGGCGCGAGCGAGCCCGTTCGCACGCCGGTATGTCCGCTATTCGCCCGCTCCGATACGGCTGTGGTGATCCCAATCGATCGGATGCAACCATTCGATGCGCGCGGCAAGGCGTTTGTCCATGCCGATCCGGAGCAGCAGTTTCAGCACGTGAAGTCGTTCCAGTAGTTCGGCGAGATGCGGCGACTTGTCAGCCGCGGCATTGACGCGAAACACGACGACGAGAATCTGCGCGCATTCCATGTCGATCTTCTTGCGGATCAAACGTCTGAAATCGCCGGGCAGGTTGTCGGCCATATCGGCGACGCTTTGAAGCAATGCATCCGCCGCGCGAAAGTGGGGAGTATCGGTGTAAAGAGCCACGATGAATTAACGCTCCAGTTACGCAGGAAGTGGAGCCGGCCGCGCGCTCAGCGTGTGGCCGCCTTGGCGGAGGAGCCCGCATACTCGTATTGCGCGGCCCTGAGATCGAGGGTCACGTCCATCAGAAAGAATGCGACCACGGCGGCCGCTGCGGCCATCCAGATGCGGAGTTGCGCGGTCATCACCAGGCTCCCGCGCGCCACGCGACGCAGGCGAACCAGACGCCCCCGATCGCGACACCGCACGCGACCAGCGTGAAGCACGCGCGCGCGGCGCGATGCGATCTCGAGGGTGCGCAGGCTGCGCGCAGCAGCGCATTGTCGCCGGCTAATCGAACGGATTGCATCGCGAATCTCCCTTCGTGGCACTGAATTCAGCGCGAGAACGCGCTCGTATGCATCGAAGAAAAGTCTAAAACGGCATTTGCCCACGATTGTGGTATTCGGTTATATGGCTCGAATGGGCAAATCAATCCGCGAAGCGCGTGGAAAAATGACCTTCACTGCGCCAAATTGTCCACAGTTTTGCGATATGCACGTAATACATCGAAAGCATGACCGCTACTTACACTTTGCGTGCCGGTGAAAGAAATAAATGTGTTTCATCGCCGGATATGTCCCACTCCTTATCGGGATTGACGAGTCAACTACCCAAGGACAAATTCATGTGCATCGCAATCGGTAACAATTCTTCATCGTACGCACAGCAGCAATCCGCCGGTTCGACGAACAGCGGCTCGAATACGCCGAGCTGCGCGAACACCTCGAACACCTCGATCAGCGCGAACAGCTCGAACAGTTCTTTCAACTCGTTCAGCTCGAGCAGCTCCAGCATTTCGAGCAGCTCGAGCAATTCGGCCAGCTCGATCAGCTACAACAGTTCGTCACAGCAATTCAGTTCGTCGCAACAGTCCAGTTGGTCGTCCCAACAATCCAGCTCGTCGTTCCAGGCCAGTTCCTCATTCCAGTCCAGTTCGTCGCAGCAAGCGAGCAGCAGCTCGATGTCGTATCAAGCCAGAAGCATGTCGATGTCCAGCCAGTTCTCGATGCAGAACAGCTTTTCGTCATCGTCGAGCAGCAGCATGAGCATGGGCCGCATCGGCGGCTTCGGCAGTCAGCAAAGCCTCAGCGGCAATTCGAAGCTCTGGAGCATCGGCAACTCGATGACCAAGGCTCCCTTCACCATGGCTCGGAGCTTTTCGATGATGTCGAGCTACGGCTCGTCCTACGTGCGGAACTGACCGTAATCGCCGGGTCGCCGCCGCCATGGCGACCCTTTCTCGGAGGACGTTGGAATGCGTCTGACGATCGGCGATCAGTCGTCGGGATCGCGATCGGCGCGCGCGGCGATCAGACGGCGCACTTCATCACGCGCGTCGTCGAGCCCGCGAGTTTCCTTCTGCAGCCGATGCAGCGCCTCGTGCACGAGCGCGCGCGCGTCCCCCTCCGTTTCGCGGGCAAGGGCAAGAGACAAATCGAGCGCAGCGCGGCCGGCATCATGCCGATGCAACGCGCCGCGCCATAGCGACGCGCCGACCTTTCCCAACGAACACTCCGCGAGAATCTGGCGGCGCCTCGCCGCATGTTCCGCGATCGCGCTCTGCTGCCGCGCCGTTTCGGCGATCGCGCGTTCCACGCCGGCATGCGCGTCGCTCAACTCGCGCCGCGCGCGCTGCACCCGCAATTGCCGCACACGCGTGAGCAGCGCCCACACGCGCACCGGCGCCGCCACCTTCACCGGGCGGCTCCGTGACAGAGGCCACGCAGCGACGCGAGGGTCTGCTCCCAGTCGCAATACTCGTTTTGCGGCTGCCGCAGGAAACGCTCGATCGACGGATGCCGATCGATCGCGAGATCGCTTTCCGCATCGTTGCCACGCCGATATTCGCCGATCTGCAGCAACAATTCGGCATCCTGATACCGGCTCATCCAGCCCCGCACGCGGCTCGCGTCGTCACGATGCCACTGCGTCGTCACGCGCGTCATCACGCGGGACTTGCTCTTCAGCACGTCGATCGCCGGATAGTGTCCGGCACCGCCGAGACGCGCCGACAACGCGATATGCCCGTCCAGCAACGAGCGCACTTCCTCTGCGACGGGGTCGGTCATTTCCTCGTCTTCGGCGAGCACCGTATAGAACGCGGTGACGGAGCCCTGCCCGGTCAAACCGGCCGCTTCAGTGAGCCTCGGCAACTCGGCGAACACGCGCGGCGGATAACCACGCCGCACCGGCGGCTCGCCGACCGCGAGACCGACCTCGCGCAGCGCGCGCGCATAGCGCGTCACCGAATCGAACAGCAGCAGCACGCGCTTGCCCGCCGCGCGCAATTCGCCGGCGACACTGCACGCGAGTTCAGCCGCCTTGATGCGCTCGGCCGCAGGACGGTCCGATGTCGACGCGATCACGACCGATGACTCGCGCCGCGAACGCAAATGATCGTGAATGAACTCGGCCACTTCGCGCCCGCGTTCGCCGATCAGCGCGACGACGATCGCGTCGACGCTCGCGCCGTTCGCGATCATCCCGATCAGCGTGCTCTTGCCGCCGCCCGCCGGCGCGAAAATGCCGACGCGCTGCCCGACGCCGCAGGTCAGCAGGCCGTCGATCGCGCGCACGCCGGTCGCAAACGGCGTCGAAATCAATGGGCGTTCGAGCGGGTTGATGACTGACAGCGGGTCCACCGGCTGCCGCTGCTGCGACGCCGCCGGCGCCGCGCCGCCGTCGAGCGGCCGCCCGAGCCCGTCGACCACGCGCCCGAGCAGCGACAGCGCGTCGAACGCCCGCCAGCTGAGTCCGCAGCCCTCGACCTGCGTGATGTTCGACAGCCCTTTCAGCCCATCGAACGGCACGACGATCGCACCATCCTGCGTGAAGCCGACCACTTCGCCGATCTGCGCGTCGAGCGTGTCGGGCCGGGTGAGCCTCACCAGTTCGCCGACGCGCAACGACGCACCGACCACGCGCACGACGACGCCGCGCGCTTCCGCGAGCCTCGCGTTGAGCACGGGCTTGGCCAACTGCGGCTGGGATGGCGACATCGGCGTTTCTCCATTGCGGTTAGCGGACGACATCGGCGATCAGTACCGTTCCAGCGTTGTCGTCGCGTGCACGCGATACGTGTCGAGCGGCACTTCCTCCATCGCGATCACGTCGGCGTGAACGCCGAGCGTGCGCAGCACGCGCGCGAGATGCGGACGCAGCACGGCGGTCGTCATGACCACGCGCACGGGCTCGGATTGCGCGGCAAACGCCTGCTGCAGCGCTTCGAGCTGGTCGGCGCCCATCACGCACTCCGGCTCGCCGTCGGGTCCGTAGTCGATCTGCCCTTCGAGATCGCCTTCCCATTCGGGCTCGAGCACCGCCGCGTAAATGATCCAGTTTTCCAGATCGGCATACGGACGCACGACCTGCTGACCGAGCGTAATGCGCGCTTCCCGGACCATCCGGTCGAGCGTGCGCGCACCATCAGGGATCCGAAGGATCGACTCGATGATTCCTCGCAGATTGCGGATCGGCACGCGCTGATCCAGCAGACTGCGCAGCACGCCGGCCAGTTGCACCGGCGTGATCACCTGCAGCAGCTGGTTCACGAGTTCGCGGAACTCGATGCTGAGCTGATCGAGCAGGAAGCGGGTTTCCTGCGTGCCGATGAACGCCGACGCGTGCTGCTCGCACACGTCCACCAGGTGATCGCACAGCGCGGCATCCGTCGTCGATTTCCGGATGCCTTCGCCGTCGATCGCGGCGGCCTGCTGCTCGGGCACCCACACCGCCTTTTGCGCGCGCGGGTAGAACCCGGGCAAACCGTCCACCGTCACCGCCGCTTCGTCGCCGCTCACGAGCACGCTCCCGGCGACCAGCGTGCCCCCGTAGAACGCGACGTCTTCGATATCGACGATGTAGCGTTGCGCGTCGAGATCCGCATCGCGAACGATGCCGACGCCGGGAAACGGCACGCCGAGCCGGACCATCAGATCGCGGCGCATGCGCGCGAAGCGGCCGTTCAGCTCGCCGGGATGCAACGCGTCGCACGCTTTCACGCCGAGGCGCACGCGCAGCGGTGAACTCGTGCCAAGCTCGACGTCGTCGAGAATGCGCTGCACGTAAGTGCCGCCGTCGCGCGTCATCGCCGGCATTTGCGGCCGTTCCTGCTTGCCCGCCGCGATGCGCTGGCGCACCGTCGCGATGGCGAGGCCGACCAGCGCCAACGCCGCGAGCAGAAACTGAATGTGCGGAAAGCCCGGAATGGCGGCGAGCGCAACGCACGCGACGCCCGACATCATCAATGCAGTCGGATGCAGCGACAATTGCCGAAGAATATCGCGGCCGAGATTCGTATTGCCGCTCGACGACACCCGTGTGACCAGCAGGCCCGCCGAGATCGACACGATCAGCGACGGAATCTGCGACACGAGCCCGTCGCCGATCGTCAGGATCGTGTATGTCTGCAGCGCTTCGTTGAACGGCATCCCGCGCTGCCCGATCCCGATCGTGAGGCCGCCCACGATGTTGACCAGCGCGACCACGAGGCCCGCGATGCTGTCGCCCTTCACGAATTTCATCGCGCCGTCGAACGAGCCGTAGAAGTACGTTTCGCGCTCCATCTCCGCGCGAAGCCACGCGGCCTGCGCAGCCGTGATCTGGCCGGCGCGCAGATCGGCGTCGATGCTCATCTGGCGCCCCGGGATGCCGTCGAGCGTGAACCGCGCCGACACTTCGGCCACGCGGTCCGCGCCCTTCGCGACGACAATGAGCTGGATCACCGACAACACGACGAACACCACGATGCCGACCGCCACATTGCCGCCGACCACCATCGCGCCGAACGCGCTGATGATCTGCCCGGCGTGCGCGTCGAGCAGAATCATTTTGGTCGACGCTATCGCAAGCGCGAGTCGCAGCAGCGTCGTCACGAGCAGCAGCGACGGAAAGCTCGACAGTTCGGCGGGCTTGCCCGCGTAGATCGTCGCCGTCAGCATCACGAAACTCGACGTAAAGCTCACGCAGATAAACAGATCGAGCACGAACGGCGGGATCGGCACGATCAGCAGCATGAGCACGCTGAGCAGGCCGAGGCCCACGCCGAAATCCGCGTAGCGCGTCAGAAGTCCGAGCAGGTCGGCACGATTTGCATTGTTATTGGCGGACATCTTATTGGCTCAATTCCTGGTGCATGGCCCGGCGACGTCCCTTTACAAGGGGATCGCCCTCGTCGTCGCGGTATTCGCGCTTGATTTCGTTCTTGTCCATTCGCAGGCGCCGCCGCCACTGGAAACGCTGCAATCTCACATCGACCGCGGCAGGCACGAGTTGCGACAGGCTCATCATCGCCACCACGCGCATCAGCGACTGGCCGGTCACGCTCATCAACCCGTCGAACGACAGCGCGAACGAAGGGATCAACTGCGAGCACCAAAGCCTGACCGCATACACGAAGATGAAACACAGGATCGCGAACTGAGCCAGCGTGATGCCGGTTTCGATCACCATCTTCAGCCCGAACAGGTTCTTGAGCCCCTCCACCGGATTGAGGCGCTTGAAGTCGGGCGCCGCGCGCTTGAATACGATCAGTCCGCCCGTCTGCGCGACCTCGGGCACGATGACCGAGAGCATGCCGACGCCGAGCGTCGCGAGCACAAACGGCAACAGCGTGCTCAGCGCGACCGTCACGACGAGATAGCGCTCGTCCAACGGCGAGTTCTGATCGACTCGCATCACCGAGTCGACCACGCGTACGCAGGTCTGGTAAAAATGCGGCGATTCGATCGCGAAAAAGAGCCACCAGAAAAGCCCGCTTGCGGCCGAGGTCATATGCGCGCTTTTCGCAATGTCGCCTTCTTTTCGCGCCCGCTTCAGCCGGTGGGGAGTGGGAGCTTCGGTCTTGTTGCTCATTGCAGTATCGCGCCCGCGAGAAAGATGGCGTGCAGGCGCTTCAACAGAATCGGCACGCAGAAAATAATCGCAAACGACAGCACCATCCCCTTGACCGCCGGTGTCGTCATGAACGGATTGATTCGCTTCGCGTAGCGCGACACCAATCCGATCGAGATATCGACGACGAACATCAGGCCGATCAGCGGCATCGCGAGCTTCACGCCTTCCATGATCGCGAGCGGCAGCCGTGTGTCCGCGATCTCCCGCATTACGCGCAGATGATCCGGACGCGGCGCGCCGGGCGGCCACAGCGCCCATGCGTCGGCAAAAAATCCGCACAGCGCCTGCAGGCCCGTGCCGGTAAAGAACGTCAAGGTGGCGATCCACACGAAGAACCGCTCGAAATGCGAGGATTCGTTGCGAAAGTTAGGGTCGTAGCTCGCGCCGACCGAGTAACCGCCTTGCTGGTCGATCAACGCGCCGGCGGCCGCCGCCGCGTGAAAGGTCACGCTCAGCAGGACGCCGAGCGCCAGGCCGACCAGCACCTCCACGCCGATCGCCATCGCCGGATTGTCGGGCCAGCCGACTTGCCGCGGCAGCACGGCGAACATCAGCGTGAGCGGCAGCCGCAACATCACGCCAAGCGACTCGGTGCCCGCGAACGGAATCAGCGCGAGCGCGATCATCGGCCGGATGCTGCAGAATGCGAGCCCCGTCACGTAACCGATGGCCTCGTCCATCACCGCACTCGTCCGAGAGAAACGAACGTCAGCGCCTGGTCGAAATAGTGCGATACCTCGGTTCTGGCCCACGGCACCGCGATCATCAACACGACCCCGACACAGATGATCTTCACCGCATACGGCAGCGCCTGATCCTGAATTTGCGTGACCGACTGCACGAGCCCGACCAGCAGACCGACCGCCGTGGCCGCCAGAAGCGGAGGCAGCGACAGCCAGAACACGAGCAGCAGCGCATCGCTCGTCATCGAATTGAGTGAGGGAGTCCAGGTCATTTTGCGTAACTGACGATCAGGCCGTGCATCAGCTTCGAGAAGCCGGACACGGATACGACGAGGAAAATTTTCAACGGCGTCGACACGGTGGTCGGCGACAGCATCACCATGCCCATCGCCATCAGCAGATTCGCGACGACGAGATCGATCACGAGAAAGGCCATGTAAAGCAGAAAGCCTGCTTCGAAACCGCTCGAAATCTCGCTGATCATGAATGCCGGAATCAGCACCGAAAAGTCGGTTTCCTGTATGTCGGCGTCCGGGCTCAGGCGCTTCACCGCGGTCACCATGAACGCGCGCTCCGCCGCGCGCGATTGCGCGAACATGAATTCCCCGAGCGGCGCGCGTATGCCCTGATACAGCTCCGTGATTTCGGGTGCCTCACCACGATCGAGACGCTCGTTGATCGCCGGGTCGGCGCCGATTTTCGCAAGCGTCGGCGCCATCACGACAAGCGTCGCGGAAAGCGCCAACGCGGAAATCGCCATGTTGCTCGGCGCCTGCTGTACGCCCATCGCAGAACGCAGCAACGTCAGCACGATGCTGATTTTCGTGAACGACGTCGTCATCGTGACGATGAGCGGCAGCACCCCGAGAAAAAAGAACAGAACGATCAGCTGCAGATTGACGGCCTGGCCTTTCATGATGGACTTTGCGTTTGCGAGATCGTCGAGGATTGTGCGAACTGCGTCATGTCGACAATGCGCACGCCGAGCGCGTCGTCGATGTCGATCAGCTCGCCGCGTGCGAACGGCACGCCCTGGCACAGCAGCAACACGGTGTTGTTGCGCACCGGCATCTGCAATGAAACGATCGAACCGGTCCGCAGACGCATCAGCTCGTCGAGCGTCAGCGACAGCGTGCCGATCACCGCGTCGAACGGAAACGTGAGCGCCGCGGCGGGAATCAGTTCGCTCGTCACGTCGGCGGAATCGTTCTCTTCATCAATCATCGGGCGGTCTATCAAGATGTAATCCCCTGAAGGTCGGAGCAAAATGCGACGCGCGCCCTGCGCGAGCGGCACGCGCAGATACTGTGACGACGGGTCGAGCAGCAGCGCATCCCCGCACCGGATCCGGTGCAGTCGCGGCAGCGTCAACGCAGGGCCCGCCATGCACACGGGCAGCGGCAGCGGCAACTGTCGCCAGAAGCTCGGCATCTCGTTGGAAAACGGCGGCCGGCGATTCAGCCACTCGTCGACGACTTCGCTATCCAGAGCAAAATGCGCGACTCGATGGTTTCGGACACGCGTGAGCACGAGGCCGACGGCACCGGGCTTCGGCGACACGTCGAACGACGTGCCGTTCAGGTCGAGCGTGAATCCGAGTGCCCCTTCGACCGCGCTCAGCCAGTCGTCGAACGCCTGAACGATCAGCCTGTGCGCGTTTTCGCCGGCCTGTATCAGTGCGTCGCGCGACAGCTCCGGAAACAGCGCCTGCGCGTCGCAATCCAGCGTCAGCGTCGCGCCGGCCGCCTGTCCGTGAAGTCGCAACGGATAGCCCGCGCGACAGGGCTCGAATTGCACCGTGAACGCTTTACTGCCGACATTGACCGGATACGCGACGCCGAAATGCAGCGCGGCCACGTTTTGTCGCCGCGCGTGTTCGAGCGACACCCGCGCGAGGTTGCGCCACAAAGTCATTGGCCGCTCCCCTCGTCGCCGTTGCCGTTCTCGTCGCCGTGCGCCTCATCCGGGACGCCCAGCCCGTCGATGACGTGCTGCAATTCGTCCGCCACCGTGTCGAACTGTTTCGCCGATTCGTCATCCAGGTAGCGGTATTCGTCGAGCAGCTCGCGGATCGCGTCTCGCACGCCCTGTTCGAGCACGCGAAGTTGCGTCGTCAGGCTGCCGTCGATCACGCCGCTCTCGGTTTCCACGACCAGCGAATTCGGCGGAGGGCCCGCGTCGGGCAACACGGTCAGCGCGGGCGCGTTCAGTTCGTGTTCGAGCGCGCGCACGCTGCGCTGCGTCGCTTCGTAGTCGTCCGTCGACACCCGCACCGACAGCAGCTGCTGTTCGCACGAAGCGTCGAGACATTGCCGCAGCCGCGCGCGCAACACGACCTCCGGCGGCAACTCGCCGAGCATGCTGGTGATCGTGTTCACCGCCATGTCGGCGAGCCGCGCCTGCAGGCGCTGCGTCGCGAACGAAACGGCCGCAGGCAGCGCGGCGAAGTGATGAAGCGCGGCGCGGCGCCCCCCCTCGTATCCGCGCCGCCACGCGCGGCGCTTGAGCGCGCGCACGCGATCCGCGAGTTGTGCGATCTCATACTCGACGTCGCGCTCGATGGATGCTTCCATCTCGCGCAAGCCGTCGAGTCCGTATAGTTCCTCCGACGACACATAGCCATCCGACTCCACCTGCCACTCTCCCCGTCTGCAGATCAACATCGTTCACCTCACGAGAAGCGCAAAAGCGGTATCGACCCAGCCGCGGGCCACGGCGACGCGCACGCCGCACTCACCGAATTGCAGCGACCGCTCGGAAATGGCGCGAGGCAAACGTAATTGCAGCAGCGCGCGCTCGGCTGGATCGTCGAGCGTGCGCAGCGCGAGCCTCAGGCCGGCCGCCGTCATGTCCGCGCGGTCGAGAATGTTCGGCGTCACGCTCTCGTCCGCCTGCTCGCGCCTCGTATACAGATCGCGTTGAATCGCATGCAGCACGTGCGGTGCGATGCGGCACGCGAATATTCGCTGTGCGTCCGCGCTGATCAACCTGCGCAGCAATGCCGCATGGGCGAGCGCCGCCGTCATGCGCAACACCTTCGTGCATGCCGGGCGCGGCAACACAGCGAATGGCGGCATCAGCGGCGGCGCGTCCACCGCGATCAACTGCGGAAAGCGTGCGAGCAGCGCGGCGTTCGCGTCGGCCTGCGCACGCTCGCTCAGCGCGCGCGTGCCGCGCGGCAACCAGCTGAAGTGCGCCCATTTCGATAGCGCGAGGATCACGATGCGCGTCATACGTCGTTTTTCGCGTTGAAATGGTTGCCCGGCTTCGCGCCTGCGTTGTCGGGGTTTGCCGCAGACTGCGTTCGTCTGCGCCGGAAAAAAGTCGGCGACATCGAGCGCACGCCCTTTGCCCACACCCACGCGGAAACGATCAACACCGTCGCCATCACCGTCAGCACCATCAGCATCAGCGTGCCGGGGCGGCGCGGATCGACGCCGCCTGCGGGCGCCGGTTCGACGAGGGGCGTGACCGGCACGAGCGTCAGATACACGCGATCGGGCGTCAGCCCCTCCACGCTCCCTGCCACGAGGCCGCGTATCTTCTCCTTCATGTAATCGAGGTTGAAATCGCTGCGATACCGGATCATCACGGACGCCGACGGTGCCGTGACTTGCCGCATCAGCGGGTCGCGCTCGGGCTGCACGATATGCACGCGCGCGACCAGCACTCCGTCGATTTTTTCGAGCGTCTCCGACAGTTCCTGCGTCAACCCATACACGTACCGCACCTGGTCTTCGCCGGGATTCGAGATCAGCCCTTGCCGGCTGAACAATTCGCCGAGATTCGCGTGGCCGCCGCGCGGCAGCGCGTAGTCACGCGTGACCTCGGTCGCGGCAACGACCTTGTCGCTATCGACGGACACGCTCCACGTCTTGTCCGAATTGCGCTTTTTGACGCCCTGAATACCGTGCTCGCTCAGCACGGCGACGATCTGGTTGGCCTGCCCCTCTTCCAGGCTTTCGAACAGCGTCGATTCGCAGCCGGCAAGCAAAACGAGCGGCAACAGAAACAGTACGGGACGCATCAGGTCCTCTGCGTGAGTGTGGTTAGTGCCTGGCTAAACTGATTGGCGACGTTTTTCGCGAGTGTCGCGCTGAAATTCATGTCGTCGAGGTCGTACTGCAACTGCAGCAGGCCCAATATTTTCGCCGTCGTCGTACGCCCCTTCTTATGTGTCTTCAGATCGTCGGCGACACGCCTCTCCTGCGCATTGCAGATCTCCTGCGCACGCGCGAGCAGCTGAACAAGCGGAGAATTCGCGGTGTTGTCAAACGCGTTCGCAGTCATCTGGCTCTGCAGCGAACCCTGAATGGGACTCTGCGAAAACGCGTTCATCACGACCGGTTGCAGTTGCATTTCGTCATCTCGTCAAGGGAGTTCGCAACGTGGCGCCGCTCGCACGGCGCCTCCGTCAGGGAATTACTTCAGGTTCGCAATCACGGCCATGCGGGTTTGATTGCGCTTCTGTTCCATGTTGCTTTGCTTCGTCATTTCTTCCTGGAACTGGTTTTGTGCCTTCTGGTCTGCCAGGTCCTGCTGCGTTTGCGCATTACCCGCTCCCGAGCCGCCGCCCGCCGACGGGCTGCCGCCACCCATGCCAAACGGATTCGAACCAACGCCACCGACTTGCATATCGAGACTCCTTATTAAATGAATGACGCGTGGCAACGTACACTTCTGCTGAAAGCCCGCCAGGCCACGCGTTACTATCCGGCAGGCAAGAAGCCGTGCCGCCTAGTTACATTGCTCGTCGCCGTTCGCCCCTTCGGCGAAGAATTCGTACAACGTGCCGTCGTCGTCGCGCATGATCGTCACCGTGCATCCGTCGATTCGCACGATCCGTCCAAGCGGCAGTTGGGCGCCCTGGAAGTAGCGCGTTCCCCGCGCATCCACGAGCCACGATCCCTTCGCCGACCTGGACAGGTTCATGCCGATGGCGCGAAGCGGTGCCCGCACGGTCCCGCCGATTGCCGCGGAACCGCCGAACTTGACCTCCAGCAGTCCCTGAATCGACTCGCGCGCGAGCCGCGCAATGCGCCGGTAGTCCCACGATTCCGGCAGCAGATGACCCGCTTCGGGGGGTGGAACGACAGTGAATGTGCCGGGCGCGCCCGCGCTGATCTGCGCACCGCGGTAGTACTTCGCGAGAAAGTCCGCCAGTTGCTCCTTGACCTGATCCACGACCATCACACGCATCACGGACGGATGCGCGTCGCGGCGAATCAGCGCTGCCAGCGCGGCAAGGTCCGCAGCGTTCGATACGTACCCTTCGTACACGCGTGCGTGCGTGTCCGGATCGTCGCGCACGGTCACGAAGCGCAACGCGCCATGCAATTCCGCCACTGGCGTGCCCGGTAGTTCGCGCGGCCCGGCTATTTGCCACAGCGCGCCGGCGACGGCCGACATCAGCACGATCATCAGCGCGAGCTTCGACCCGCGCGGCGTGAGCGACCAGCGCTTCGCGAGCCACGCGAGGGGCGAATGCGCGAGCAGCCATGAAAGCTCCGCCCCGCGCACGACGTCCGGCGCCGGGACGTCGCGCCCGCTGAACTGAATCTGCGCGCCGCCGACCGAAAACGAAGCGCCCTGCTTCAGCACGGTCGTTCTGCCCATTGCCAGCGGATAGCCGAACACGCGCACGCCCTCGTGATGCGCGGTCAGTCTCAACACACTGCCGTCTAGCACGATCGTCGCATGGCGTGCGGCGACGTTGTCGTCGACGAGCACGAACTGCGCGTCTTGACCGTTGCCGATCACGACGGACTCGCCATCGGACAACAACATGCTGGCCCCGGCGTGAATGCCGCCGAGCACGGTAATGAGTCCGCCGGTCGTCATCGATTTCCCCTTTTCCCGCTGTGTGAACCGCGCAATAGCTCCGGAGGCAACGGCGACGCCCTGCCGCCCGACGTGGGCGCAAGCGCGGCGCGCGGAGGTGTCGCGCTTCCCGTTTCGCCGATGGATCTCGCCCTGATGCGCGGCGTAATCAGGATCAGCCGCTGCATACGCTGCTTTTCTTCCTTCGTGTCGCGAAACAGGCTGCCGATGAACGGCAGGCTCCCGAGCAACGGAACGCGCGACAGGGACTTCGCATTGCGCTCGTATTCGTATCCGCCGACGAGCAAGCTCTCCCCATCGCCGATGACCGCCTGCGTCACGATCGAGTTGTGGCTGACCTCCGGAATGCCGTCGACCGTCTTGTTCGAATCGAACGCGCCGTCTTCGATCTGCACGCTAAGCAGGATGTTCTTCTTCGCGCCGTCCGCCGATTCGACAGTCGGCATCACTTTCAACGTCAGCCCGGTATCGACGTTGTAAAGATCGACGTCCTGATTGCCCGCCACTCGCACATAAATCGAATTGCGCGACGACAGCACGGCTTCCGTGTTGTTGAGCGTGAGCACGCGCGGCCGCGACAGTACGCGCGCCTTTCCCTTTTGCTCGAGCGCGCGGATCCTCGCGAGCAGGTAGCTCGTCGAACTGCCGATCATCGTCGCCAGATTGACGCCCGGCGCCATTTGCAAGCCGCTTGCGATTTGTGTCGCCGCGAGTGCGCCAGGTAGCGCGGAAGGGGCCCGAGCCGAACGCCGCGCGTTCGTCGCCTCGCCGCTGAAGCGAATTCCCAGCTCGGTCACGGCATCGTTCGACAGGTCGATGACGGCCGCCGTAATTTCGATCAATTGCTGCGGCTTATCGAGCGATGCGATCGTGCGCTCGTAAATCGGCATCATCGACGGCACGTCGTAGACGACGACCGAATTCGTTCGCGTGTCGGCCACGATATTGCGTCGCATTGGCGCGGCCACTGTGTTGACGACGTCCGGATCGGGCATCGGCGTGTCGATCTCCGCTGTCGTTCCGGCGAGACCGAGACCGCGCAGACTCGCGAGACCCGCTATCCCGTCATGGGCGTCGCGACGCCGGCCGCGCGCTTTTGTCGGCTCCGGATTCGATACGGCCGTCGGCGCGTTGTCCGTCAGCCGGCGCAGCACGGATGCCACACCAGCCAAGACCTGTCGCTCGTTACCGGACGTGTACGTGATGTCCTGGGCCTGCGCGTAGCGAAGCGGAAACACGCGGACGACCATTTGGGTGACAGTCGGTCCCACCTGCTCCTGTGCCTGCGCAATAGCGTCGGCGATCGCGTCGACGTACTCGGACGGACCGGATACGATGGCCGTCGTATCGGAATAGCGGACCGGCAGATGACCGTCGTCGAGACCGAGATTCGACAACAGGTCCATCACGTCTTCACGCTTCATCGGTGCAAACGCAACGGTGCGGCTTCGGATGTCGCTCGCGCGGGAAACATGAATGACCTGTCCGTCGAAGTACCACGCGAGCCCATATGCCTCGACCAGTCGGGCGAACACGCGTTTCGGCGGCTCATCGAAGTCGCCGTTCACCGGCTCCCTCATGCCGGACGAAATCTTCACCTTGAGTCCGCCCGCGCTCGCGACGTCCCGCAATACCTCCGGCAGCGGCGTATCCCGTGCGACGTAGTGCATCGTTTGCTCGCGCCAGACGGGTTCGGCCGCATAAGCGAGCGTGCCTTGCAGCAGCATGCCGGCCACGAGCGCCCCGCCAATGCCTGCAGCGGCACGGCATTGCCTCGCACGCTTTTTATCGCGTTTTACATGCACGCATTGCCGCATCATGAACATGTGAGTTTCCAGAGACGAGCATCAATATTGAACTGACGACAGTTTAGTTACGCTTTAGCACGCGAAGGTCATACGTCAATATCACCGATGCTTCCCTAATCACGCGAGCATTGAAGACATCTAACCAGCGATTTACTCCAATGCCTCGGACAACGTATTGCAACTTCAGCTCGGATCTTCTCAAGCTCAGGCAGCGCTCGATTCGACTCAACGGAGTCGCGACTTGTCTTAGGCTGGAAGAAATCTACTGGGCCATCATTGAAGAACTGGCTCGCGAAGAGTCATTGACGGTGGGCAAGTTGATATCGCGATGGGCGATGGAGACGGATCTCACGCACGAATGTGTCCTCAATTTTACGGGGTACATACGCGTCGTTTGTGTGGTCCATCTCATCAGACGACTCGGAACGGCTCAGCAGTTTCCTCTTGCCGTATCGCCGGCTATTCAGGAATTGATTTTTATGAAGTAGATTTTTTTATTAATCCGTGGCCCAAATTGACAGTGATATTTCGTCACGCATCAATAAAGCCGGAGGTATAAATGTAAGAAAATTTGAGTATGCCGCTTTCCTCTCTCTCCATCCCAACATCCTTCTCGAACTTTTCTTTTGCGAAAAGTCCGAACTTTTAAGGAATTCCAAAATGTCACTCAACGTCGCGCAATCGAGTTTTTCGCAGGCCGCCATGTCGTCGATGTCCGCGGGTTCAGGCATGCCCATGGCGCCGGGCGGCCAACAAGCGCAGATGTTCCCTCCCGACGGCGGCCAGGGCGGCGGCGGTCAGGGCGGCCAGGGCTCGCAGGGCGCACAGGGCGCGCAGGCCATGAATGAGTTGATCCAGAACTTGATGAAGCTTATCGGGCAAATGATGAGTTCGCAGGCCGGTGGCGGCGGCATGGGCGGCGCGATGGGCTAATGCGCACGAGTTGACCCGAACACGCCACCGCGTGTCCGTTACGGGCAAGCGAGCCGTACCCGTCATGGCGGTGGCGATCAGGGCGGGCGCCGTCACTGCGAAACCAGGTTCCATTTGCGTACGATGTCCGCGATCTGTTGGGCGTAACGGTCGCGCAGCGATGGCGTCTCCGAGTGATAGGCGCCTACGGCGGCCCAGGTGTTGCCGTACTTGTTGATCTTCTGCCGCAAATGCCACGCGGCAATGTACACGTTGTTGCACGGCTCCATCAGCGTCGACCTGAAGATCCCGTACTGCGACAGCGCCGATAGATGAATCGAGTTGATCTGCATGAGACCGTAGTCGATCGTTCCGTTCGGGTTTCGGCGTATCGCACCCGGACGATTGCGCGACTCCAGCCAGGCAATCGCGCGCAGGACCTGCGCATTGACCTTCTGATAGCTTGCGGCCTCGTCGAAGCACTCGGCGCGCACGGGCAGAGCCGTCGTCGTGCCGAGCGAAGCAATCGCGAAAAGCACAGCTTTGAATACGTTTCTGTTTTTCATCGGTATGACTAACTAACGTATTAAAAAAAATCGGGCAACGGGCTATAAGGTCCCAGTTCTGATCGCGGCGCCGAGTTCCCGAAAGTCATTACTTGCGCTGCCGCCGCGACTCAAAGTCTCAAGCCGTTCGAAGAACGCCTGCTGATGCTTCGCATGTCGCTGCGCGGCCTCGATCAGCGCCGCGAAGTTCCACTCCAGCACGTGCGCGATACGTATCGGGTCTCCGTAGCCTTGCGATTCGGGCACAGGCCAGTCCATGTCCTCTGCGACGAGCCGCGACAGAATCTCCGGCGCGCCGTGTTCGTATTCGGCCGTGCCCTGCGGATCCTCGGCGCCTGCAATGTGATGCATGATCTCGTGGATCAGCCCTTGCTGCCATGACGGCAGATAGGGCGAGTCTGCATCCGGCGCCACGCTGAAACTGATGCAGGAACATCCGTTCGCACCTCCGTCGTGATGGCGTTGCGCTTCGTTGGCCGCGACGATTGGCGCGTCCGATGCCATCGATCCTTTCAGCTCGTCGATCGTCAGTGTGCCGATGTCGGCTGGTGCGACCGGATAGCATGAGTCAATGTTGATCACGTACCGGTTTCGGTACGTGATGTCGTCGAGTGCATCGCCATTTCGGTGGATGCCGAAGCTCACCGCAGCGCGAAACGTGCGCGAGCGGCGCAGCGCATCGACGACGGTATCGCGAATCGCATCGGCCGTGCGCTGGTCGGCAAGATAGCGGCGGCTGCGCTGCACGGCAAGATTCACGCCGTTTCGCATCAGCGCGAGCCGGATATCGGATAGCGGCCTCTGCCCGCCGGCGCTCAGCACGTAGAACGCGTAAGCGTCGGATGCCGGGTCGGGCATTGCGTTGTCGGCATCGTTCGCAGCGGGTTCCGTCGGGTCGGCATTGCCATAGTCAGACATTGGCGGAGACAGGGCCATATTTGCGCACTCCTGTAGCGTTGAACAGTTACGGCAGGTTACGTTCGCGATCGCCGTGCGGTGCAATATCGGAGTAGTTCAAAGGCAAGTTCGAAGATCGTCGATGATGCGGACCGCAGTCGGTCGCCGTGCAGGACCGCGCATGCGCGACGAACCCGTCTTGCTCGTCGAGAATTTGATCGCCATGCGCGGCGATTCCCGACGCGCGGTATCGCGACGCACTCGCGTGGCAAACGCACTCGCGTAGCCAATCCGCGACGCCGATGCGCTGCGACGCGCCGCTCAGCGGCGACGTGATGTGTTGCGCGCCGTGGGTAAAGCGCGCATCAAACGTCACGATCAACCCCGCACGAAACCACGACAACGTTGGAGCCCGCCGGCAGCCCGAATTGAGCCCCGGCGCAAATACGTGCAACGCGGTGCGTGCGCGCGACCGGCAATCCGTTCGATCCGCGCTTGAATGCGGGCGGATCACCAGACGGCTCGGCCGTCGGCGGATCGCTGCGCATGCCGGCCGCGCGATGTCTCTGCCGTGCGGCGTCGGTCACGCGGAGATTCTGTTTGGATTACAGATCATCGGCCAGTTTCGCGGCGACGCGCGTGCGCTCGACGCCGCGGCGGCAGCCGAACGCGAGTTCGCGCGCGGTCGGGCATTGCGCGTACCGCCGCCCGATCTCTACCGGCAGCGCGAGCCGGCGCCGAAGCTTCGATCGATCGCGACCGACCTGCCGGTTTATCCCGCGTGACGTGCGTCGCAAAACATCATACGAACACAAACCTTTTCGAAAAACTGAACGAAG
Source organism: Paraburkholderia sp. (assembly GCA_035492135.1). Classification (GTDB taxonomy): domain Bacteria; phylum Pseudomonadota; class Gammaproteobacteria; order Burkholderiales; family Burkholderiaceae; genus Paraburkholderia. The sequence goes on from DATJJN010000085.1 coordinate 129,618, forward strand.
GGACTCGACGCACCGGATTTATGCCGTTTTCCTGCTCACTCCCACTCTTTAGGAAATTCGTGCAAATAGGATGATTATTAGCGAGTAAATGCCGGGAAAACGATAATCGCTACGCGGGTGGGCGGCAAATATAGTATGCCTATTGCAGTCAGCAGGCAGCGGCCCGGGGGCGACCCAAAGGCCGAGGGATGGCGCGAAGCTTGGTCGTGGCACTCCGAAAGCCGTTATGCACGACGTGTAGCGCCAGGATTTGAAGAATTACAACGCAGGCCACACCGGAGACAACCATGAAACTCGCAACTCGCATGATCGCGGGCGGGATGATCGCCGCCGCATTCGCGCTGGGCTCGGCCGCCAGTCACGCCGAAGACAAGCAGATCACACTCGGCTTCGCACAGGTCGGCGCGGAAAGCGCATGGCGCACGGCGAATACCGTGTCAGTGAAAAGCGCCGCGAAGGATGCCGGCATCAACCTTAAATTCTCGGACGCGCAACAGAAACAGGAGAACCAGATCAAGGCGATCCGTTCATATATTGCGCAAAAGGTCGATGTCATTGCGTTTTCGCCGGTTGTCGAATCCGGCTGGGAGCCCGTGCTGCAAGAAGCCAAGCGCGCGAAAATCCCGGTCATTCTCACCGACCGCAACATCGACGTGAAAGACCAGTCGCTGTATGTGACGATGATCGGCTCCGACTTTCTCGAAGAAGGGCGTCGCGCGGGCAAATGGCTCGAAGAGCACTATAAGAACGAAGCGGGCCCGATCAACATCGTCGAATTGCAGGGCACCGTCGGCTCGGCGCCGGCCAACGACCGTCACGGCGGCCTGATGGAGGTGATCAAGAACGACCCGAAGTTCAAGATCATCGCGTCGCAGAGCGGCGACTTCACACTTGCAGGCGGCAAGCAGGTGATGGAAGCGTTTGCGAAGACGTATGGCAACAAGATCAACGTCGTCTACGCGCACAACGACGACATGGCGCTCGGCGCCATCCAGGCGATGGAGGAAGCCGGCATGGAGCCCGGCAAGGACGTCGCGATCGTGTCGTTCGACGCGACCAAGGGCGGCTTCGAGGCGATGATCGCCGGCAAGATGAACGTCGACGTCGAGTGCAGCCCGCTACTCGGGCCGCAGCTGATGAGCGCGGTGAAGGACGTGGTCGCCGGCAAGCAGTTGCCGAAGCGGATCGTCACGAACGAGACCGTGTTCCCGATGGATGTGGCGGCGCAAGTGCTGCCGTCGCGCAAGTACTGATCGGTGCTTATGCCCGCCGCTCCTTTAGTTGACCCGATGAACGCCGCGCCGGTGCTCGAAGCCGTGGGCCTGTCGCGCGCGTTCCCCGGCGTGCGCGCGCTCGATCGCGTGGACTTCCGGCTCTTTCCCGGCGAAATCCACACGTTGATGGGCCAGAACGGCGCGGGCAAATCCACGCTGATCAATGTGCTGACCGGCGTGCATTCGCCCGACGCGGGCGAGATTCGCCTCGCGGGCGAGCCGGTGCGCTTCTCGACGCCGCAGGAAGCCGAAGCGGCGGGCTTGCAGACGCTGTATCAGGAGATCAATCTGTGCCCGAACCTGTCGGTCGCGGAGAACATCTTCGCCGGACGGCAGCCGAAGCGGCGCGGCCTGATCGACTGGAAGACGATCCACCGGCGCGCCGCCGACGCGCTCGGCCGGCTGAACCTGTCGCTCGACGTCACGCAGTCGCTCGACACGTACCCGATCGCGATCCAGCAGATGGTCGCGATCGCGCGCGCCGTGTCGGTCGACGCGAGCATCCTGATTCTCGACGAGCCGACGTCGAGCCTCGACGACGGCGAAGTCTCGCGGCTCTTCGACGTGCTGCGCAATTTGAAGGCCTCGGGCATCGCGATCCTGTTCGTCACGCACTTTCTCGAACAGACCTACGCGATCTCCGATCGCATCACCGTGATGCGCAACGGCGAGCGCGAAGGCGAATATCTGGCCGCCGATCTGCCGGTGCAGACGCTCGTCGCGAAGATGGTCGGCCAGCAGAACGCAGCCGTGCAGTTCGAACGCGAAGCGGAGGCCGCGCAGGAAGCGGCGCAGGCGGCGTCGGGTCCGCCCGCCGAACCGTATCTGTCGGTTCAGGGCATCGCGCGCCGCGGCACGCTGAACCCGCTCGATCTCGATGTGCGGCCCGGCCAGATTCTCGGTCTCGCCGGCCTGCTCGGCTCCGGGCGAACGGAGACGGCGCGCCTGCTGTTCGGCGCGGACCGCGCGGATGCCGGCTCGCTGTCGATCGAAGGCCGGCCGGCGCGGCTCGCGTCGCCGCGCGACGCCGTGCGTCACGGCATCGCGTACTGCCCCGAGGACCGCAAGAAGGAAGGCATCGTCGCGGATCTGTCGATCCGCGAGAACATCGTGCTCGCGCTGCAGGCGCGTCGCGGCTGGTGGCGGATGATCAGCCGCGCGCGGCAGCGCGAAATCACGAACGAATACATCGCGCAGCTCGGCATCAAGGCGCACGACGCCGAACAGCCGATCGCGCTCTTGTCCGGCGGCAACCAGCAGAAGGTGCTGCTCGCGCGCTGGCTCGCGACCGAGCCGAAGCTGCTGATTCTCGACGAGCCGACGCGCGGCATCGACGTCGCCGCGAAGTTCGAAATCATGGGACGCGTGCGGGCGCTATGCGCAAGAGGGTTAGGGATCCTGTTCATCTCGTCGGAGATCGGCGAGGTGGTGCGCGTGAGCGACCGGATCGCGGTGCTGCGCGACCGCCGCAAGGTCGCGGAAATCGACGGCGGTTCGAGTTCCGAGCACGACGTGTACGAACTGATCGCGGGAGGCCGCTCATGATGCGCTTGCGTGCGTGGTTCCGGCATCCGCTCGCGTGGCCTGCCGCAACGCTGATCGTCCTGCTCGCGATCGACGTGCTGCATCGCGCGAACTTCCTGTCGATCACGGTGCTCGGCGGCCATCTGTTCGGCGCGCCGATCGACATCCTGACGCGCGCCGCGCCGCTCGTCGTCGTGTCGCTCGGCATGACGCTCGTGATCGCGACACGCGGTATCGACATCTCGGTCGGCGCGGTCGTCGCGATCGCCGGTGCGGCAGCGGCGGCGATCCTCGCCGACGACCCGTCGCGCGTCGCGACCGCGTTCGGCGCGGCGCTCGCCGTCGGCCTCGCGGCCGGCATGTGGAACGGCCTTCTCGTTGCGTTCGTCGGCATGCAGCCGATCATCGCCACGCTGATCCTGATGGTCGCCGGCCGCGGCATCGCGCAACTGCTGACCGGCGGCCAGATCATCCCGATCGGCGCAGCGGGCTACCTCGCCGCGGGCGGCGGCTATTTCGCGCGGGTGCCGAACGCGGTGTGGATCGCCGCCGCCGTCACCGCGATCACCGCGTTGATCGTCAACCGCACCGCGCTCGGCCTCTTCATCCGCTCGATCGGCGTGAACCCGGTTGCCGCGCGGCTCGCCGGGCTGTCGTCGCGAGCCGTGGTATTCGGCGCGTACGCGTTCTGCGGCGTGACGGCTGCCATCGCCGGCATCCTGATCAGCTCGAACGTGCGCAGCGCCGACGGCAACAACGCAGGGCTGCTGCTCGAACTGGACGCGATCCTCGCGGTGACGCTCGGCGGCACGTCGCTCGCCGGCGGCCGCTTCAGCCTCGCCGGCACGGTGCTCGGCGCGCTCATCATTCAAACGCTCACGTACACCACCTACTCGATCGGCGTGCCGCCCGAGGCGACGCTCGTCGTGAAGGCGATCGTCGTGTTCCTCGTCAGCGTGATCCAGTCGCCGGCGGCGCGCGCGATCGTCGCGCGGCAGCTGCTCAGCCGCCGAGCCGCACGCCGCGCCGGCGCGGGCACATGAAGGAATCCGTCGAATGAACCACACGCCTGCCCCGTCCCTGAGCCTTGCCGCTTCGCTGCGCGCCGCGTGCCGGCGCAGCGCGGTGCGTTTCGTCGATCCGCGCGTGCTGCCGATCGTCGTCACGGTGCTGCTGTTCTGCGCGCTGTTCGCGTTCGGCTCGGTGATGTACACCGGCTTTTTCTCGCTGCAGGTATTGTTCGGGCTCCTTGTAGACAATGCGTTTTTGCTGATCGTCGCGATCGGCATGACGTTCGTGATCATCTCCGGTGGGATCGACCTGTCGGTCGGCGCGGTGGTCGCGCTCACGACGATCCTGTGCGCAGTGATGGCCGAGCGCTGGCACTGGCCGGTCGCCGCCGTGATCGCGGCAGCGCTCTTGTGCGGCACGCTGTACGGCGCGGCGATGGGCGCGCTGATCCACTACTTCCGCCTTCAGCCGTTCATCGTCACGCTGGCCGGCATGTTCCTCGCGCGCGGCACGTGCTTCCTGATCACGACCGAATCCATCCAGATCAACGACGCCGGCTTTCATGCGCTGTCGACGTTCAACATCCCGGTCGGCAGCGGGTCGCTGACCACCGGGTCGCTCGTCGCGCTCGCGATGCTCGCGGTCGCCATCTTCGTCGCGCACTTCACGCGCTTCGGGCGCAATGTGTACGCGCTCGGCGGCAACGAGCGCTCCGCGCTGCTGATGGGGCTGCCGGTGGCGCGCACGCGCGTCGGCGTCTATGCGCTGAGCGGTTTTTGCTCGGCGCTCGGCGGCGTCGTGTTCACGCTGTACGTGCTGTCCGGCTACGGGCTGCAGGCGCAGGGAATGGAACTCGACGCGATCGCGTCGACCGTGATCGGCGGCACGCTGCTGACGGGCGGCGTCGGCTATGTGATCGGCTCGGTGTTCGGCGTCGGCATTCTCGGCACGATCCAGACGCTGATCACGTTCGACGGCACGCTCAGTTCGTGGTGGACCCGCATCGTGATCGGCGCGCTGCTGTGTGCGTTCTGCCTGATGCAGCGCGCGACCGAACGCCATGCGGCCCGCCGCAAATCGACCGGCACCGGCATCGGCACGTCGGCGCAACCGGTGCGGCACGCGCCGGCCGAATCGTCGCCCGATACGGCGAAACTTGCGGCTGCGCCGCCGCACGGATGATGTCTGGCAGTACCCCGCCGCGCGTGGACCGACTGCACGACTCTCGCCCGGCATCCCGCTCGCGCTGATTGAAACGCATGCGCGAGTCCATCCTCGAGAAGCAACAAGACGATGGAGGAACAGATGGCACAACCGAAGGATGACGAAAGAGGCCTGATCCACCCAATCCGCCGCGGCCTGCTTCAAGGCGCGGGACTCGGCGCCGCGCTGGCGCTCTTCGACGCCTTCGGCGGCGAACGTGGCGGCCTGATTCGCGCGGCCGCAGCAGCCGAAGCGCCGTTTCCGCAGCACAAGCGCTGGAAGATCGTGTTCGTCAATCACGTGACGACGAACCCGTTCTTCGTGCCGACGCAGTACGGTATTCAGGATGCCTGTGGATTGCTCGGGATGGACTATCAGTGGACCGGCTCCGCCACGTCCGACGCCGGCGAGATGGTGCGCGCGGTCAACGCCGCGATCGCCGCGAAGGCCGACGCGATCGCCGTGCCGATCGTCGACCCGACCGCGTTCGACAAGCCGATCCAGGCCGCGCTCGACGCGGGCATTCCGGTGTTCGCGTACAACGCGGACGCGCCGCGCGGCAAGCACAGCCCGCGTCTCGCGTATATCGGGCAGGACCTGTATCTGTCCGGCTATCAGATGGGCGAGCGCATCGTGAGCCTCGTCGACAGCGGGATGGTCGCCCTCTTCATCGCGACGCCGGGGCAGTTGAACATCCAGCCGCGTCTCGACGGCGCGAGCGACGCGATCAAGAAGTCCGGCAAGAAGATCGACATTCAGACCGTCGCGACGGGCGCGACCGTCAACGAGGAGCTTTCGAAGATCAAGGCGTTCTACCTCGGCCACCAGGACCTGAAGGGCATGTTCGCCGTCGATGCGGGCAGCACGCAGGGCGTCGCGCAGGTGATGAAGGAAATGAACCTGCCGGCCAAGGGCGTGCATGGGGGCGGATTCGATCTGCTGCCGACCACGGTGCAACTGATCCACGACGGCTTCCTCGACTTCACGATCGACCAGCAGCCGTATGTTCAGGGCTTCTATACGGTGATGCAGGCGGCCGTGTTCCTCGCGTCGGGCGGGCTCGTCGGTCCGGCGGAAACGAACACCGGTCTCAAGTTCGTGACGAAGGCCACGGTCGAGCCGTACCTCAATACGTCGACGCGCTATGAAGGCAAGACCACGAAGCCGATGATCGTGCCGATGAGCGGCGCGATCCGGTCGTGATGGACAACGTGAACGACTCCAGCAACGTCAGGCGGCGCGGCATCGCGCGAGGGCCGCGCCTCGCGGACTGGGCCGCCGAGTTGCGCATTCTGCTCGTCGCGGTGCTGCTCGCCGCGTATTTCGAGTTTTCGAATCGCGACTTCCTGCTGACGAGCGCGAGCCTCGAAAACCTGTCGCAGTTCGTCGCGCCGGTGGCGATCATCGCGTTCGGCGAGATCATGCTGATGATCGGCGGCGACATCGATCTGTCGGTCGGCATGGTGTTCGCGTTCGCGCCGTTCCTGATGGTGTTCGCCGCCGACGCCGGCGCGCCGATGTGGATCGCGGTGATCGTCGGTCTGGTCGCAGCGGGCGTGATCGGCTTCGTGAACGGCGCGGTGACCGTGTGGCTGCGGCTGCCTTCGTTCGTCACGACGCTCGGCACGCTCTTTCTCGTGAACGGCATCACGCTGACCATCTCGCACGGCACGCCGGTGCCGGCGCCCGGCTCGCCGACGTTCGCCGCGATCATGGGCGCGTGGGGCTACAGCGAAATCCTGTGGACGATCGGCATTGCGATCGTGATGCACATCCTGTTGCGGCACACGCGCTGGGGACTGCATACGCAGGCGTCGGGCGCGAATCCGGTCGGCGCGAGCGAAGCAGGGATACGCGTGAACCGGCTGCGGCTCGGCAACTTCATTCTCGCCGCGCTGCTCGCCGGCTTGACCGGCATTCTCGAAGGCTTCCGGATCACGTCGATCGATCCGCAGGCGGGCGGCAACCAGATCACGTTTCTTGCGATCGCCGCCGCCGTGATCGGCGGCACGCCGCTCACCGGCGGCTCGGGCACGATCGTCGGCGGGCTGATCGGCGCGGCGGTGCTAGGCATCCTGAACGATGGCTTCACGCTGATCGGCATTAACGCGTTCATGTTCAACATCATTCTCGGCGCCGCGATTCTCGCCGCGATGGTGTTCAACATTCACGTCGCACGCCTCGGGCGAAGGGGGCCGCGATGACCGGCGTCGAGCAGCCACCCGCGGCACCGCCGCCGTCATCGCAACAGCCGCTCGCGTTGCGCGGCGAACAGCTGGTGAAGCGCTTTGGCGCGGTCACGGCGCTCGACGGCGTGTCGTTCACGCTCGGTCGCGGCGAAATCCTCGGCATTCTCGGCGACAACGGCGCCGGCAAGTCGACGCTCGTGAAGATCCTCACCGGCTTTCATCAGCCGACGAGCGGCGCGATGTACGTGAACGGCGACGAGACGCTGCTGCGCTCCGTCGATCATGCGCGCTCGCTCGGCATCGAGTGCGTGTATCAGGACCTCGCACTCGCGAACTCGCTCAGCATCTATCACAACATGTTCCTGAATCGCGAGATCGTGCGACGCGGCCCGCTGCCGCTGCTCGATCATCGCGCGATGCGCGAGCAGGCCGCGGAATTTCTCGACGAAATCGGCGTGCATGTGCCGTCGGTCGATCTGCCGGTCGAGCGGCTCTCCGGCGGACAGCGGCAGGCCATCGCGGTGGCGCGCGCCGTGCATTCGAACGCGAAGATCCTGCTGCTCGACGAACCGCTCGCGGCGATGGGCGCGCGCGAGGCCGCGCTGATCATCGACCTGATCGTGCGGTTAAAGGAAAAGAGCGGCCTGTCGATCATCATGATCATGCACAACTACGCGCAGACGCTCGACATCGCCGACCGCATCATGCTGATGCAGCGCGGACGCGTAACGTACGAGCAGCAAAGCGCGCAGACGTCGGTGGCGGAACTGATGGACATCGTGCGCCGCGAGTATCGGGCGATGCGCGCAGCGGGCGCGAACTGACAGGGGCACATTCGCGCGAGGGTGCGCGAAGTGCTACGACGAGCGAAGAGGGGTCACGACTGCACCAGGGCGGGACGGACATGGATTACCGCAATCCGCACCATCGCAAGAGCCTGCATCCGCGGATCGTGCAGGAAATCGGCATGCAGATCGTCGGCGGCGCGTTCGCGCCGGGCGAGCGGCTGCCCTCCGAGCCGTCGCTGTGCGATGCGTATCGCGCGAGCCGCCCGGTGGTGCGCGAAGCGATTCGCGTGCTGGCCGCGAAGGGGCTCGTCAGTTCGAAGCCGCGCGTCGGCAGCGTCGTGCGCTCGCGCGAAGAGTGGCACATGCTCGATCCGGACGTGCTGTACTGGATCGTGAACAGCCTGCCCGAAAACGAGTTCTTCGATGCGCTCCTGACCGTGCGCCAGATCATCGAGCCGGCAGCGGCGGCCCTTGCCGCGATCTTTGCGACCGACGAAGACGTGTCGCGCCTTGCCGCCGCATACGGGCGGATGGAAGAGGCGCAAAGCGCCACCGACCTGCTCGAACCCGACCTCGCGTTTCATCGTGCGATCATGGCGGCCACGCATAACGACATGCTCGCGTATATCGGCAATCTGCTGTCGCTTGCGCTGCGCGAATCGATCCGCTTCACGAGCCGGCATCCGGATACGCAGGCGCTGTCGCTGCCGCGACACAAGGCGATCCTGACCGCGATCGCCCATCGCGATGCACTCGCCGCGCGGCAGGCGAGCATCGTGCAGCTCGACAATGCGCGCTCGGATGCGCACTCCATCCTCGGCGGCACCTCGCTCGAACCCGGCCGCTCGCCGGGCGGGTCGGTGCCGGGCTAAGAGCGGGTGGCAGTCGGATTTATCCCTGAATCATCTGCGGCGTGCGGCCATGTCGCAAACAGCGGGTGAATATCCGGGTAAGACCGTCGTTGTAAAAAGTCCACTAGCCTTGTGAAGCGGTTCTTGCGACACGCGAGGAACTGCTCACGACCTCAGGGAGGGATGGCTGCTGCCCGACGTTGAGGCAATACAACCTTAAAGAAGAGGCAATGCACCATGTGCATACAGACGGTAAGCTCGAATCAACACAACAATGCGTATTCGAACAGTAAATCGCAGAACGGCGCTGGCTGTGGTACTCAAGGGCGTAACCATCAACAAAGCAGTCAGACGTTCGCTGCTTCCCAGAGCAGCTCGATTCAAAGCATGAACCAGAGCCAGAATGGCGCAAGCAACGGAGCGTATTCGAGCAGTAGCCAGCAGAGTTTCTCCGCTTCACAGAACAGCTCGTTTCAGGGGTTCAACACGGGCCAGTCCGGCGGGGGCAAGAACGGGGAAGGCAACAGCAGCCAGGAAAGCAGCCAGCAGTCCGGTTCCGGTTCGCTGTGCAAAGGTGTCCTGAGCGCCATAGGCAGCCTTGCTCAAGGGGCTCATTGGGCCGCCGAAAATCTGATTAAGGCCTCCGGGCTCGGTCCCATCTTCCAGACGTTCGACAAGCCGATTGTCCACAGTCTGTGGTGGAGCCCGATTGCCCGTATGACGGGCACGCCTGTCGACTCCCATCCGCCTGGCGTCGATTGAAAACACCGCCCATTGATTCAAAAGACGCGAAATCGAGTCATCACATAACGAATCTCTGATTCGCCGTCTGCCTTTTGAGCCTGTTTGATCCCGGTTTGATCCCTTGATCGGCCATTCAAGGGATTTTTCTCTTTAACGGTGCGCGCGCGTGGGCCGGCTCACCTGCCCGCCTCGTCCGAAATACGCTAATGGTTGGCGTGCGCGCCCACTGTATCGAGCATTATGTTGACAGGCGGCGGCTCCTCGCCACGTATCCTGGACACCCCGAGACAACACGGACGACCGCTCCTCATGCGCATTCTCCAACTGGTTCTCGCGCCGCGCCTTTCCGGCGCCGAAATGCTCGTCAAAGGCATCGCGATCGATCATCAGCAAAACGGGCACGAGGTCTGTGTGACGTCGCTGTTGCCCGCGCACGACGATTTCGCCGCGGCCACCGCCGAACTCATTGCGAACGGCGTGCGCTGCCGCTTTCCGGCGCGCCACCATGACCGGTTTGGACGACTGATGTTCCTGTACCGGCAGGTCCGGCGCTTCAATCCCGACATCATCTTCGCGCACGCGACGATCCCCGCGATCTACGCGCGTGCACTGCCGGTGCGCGTGCCGATCGTCTGGATCATGCATTCGAGCATCAACGACTTCGCGAAGAGTCCGTGGCTGTGCCTCGTCGAGCAATTCCTGTCGCGGCGCGCGAAGGCCGTGATCGGCGTGTCGCAGAGACTCGTCGACGAATATCTCGGCTCGGTCCGCCGCCATCCGGCGTTGATCGTCGTGCCGAACGGCATCGACGTCGCGCGCTTTGCACAGGCGGCCGCCAGCGTCGCGCGCGCGCACGGCGGCGCGGGCAGCGAGCATGCACCGGGAGCGGGCCACGCGTCGAAGCGGATCGTGCAGATCGGCCGCTATGCGCGGGAGAAAGGACAGCTCCATACGCTGCGCGCGTTCGCGAGGGCGCTCGAAGCCGAGCCCGACGCGCACCTGCTGCTGTGCGGCGTGATCGAGGACCGCGCGCATCACGCGGCCGTCGTCGCGCTCGCGAACGAACTCGGCATTGCATCGCGCGTCGCCATCGAGGGGCCGCTCGAGCATGTCGAGGAAATACTCGCCGAATCCGGCGTGTTCGTGATGCCGTCGAACCTGGAAGCGCACAGCATCGCGTTTCTCGAAGCGCTCGCGTCGGGCATTCCGGTGGTCGCGAACCGGATCGGCGCGTTCGAGTTCGCGCGCGACTGGCCCGGCGTGCAGCTCGTCGACACCACCGATCACCGCGACTACGGCAACGCGCTCGTCGCGGCGCTGCGCACGCCGCGCACCATGCGCGCGCTCGACGGGTTCCGGCTCGAAGACACCGCGCAGCGTTATCTGGCGATCGCGCGCGAAGCGATCGGGTAGCCCGCTTTCGCTTCGATCAGCGCAGCGCCCCGGGCCCGTTCGGTGCACGCGGTCTCGCGCAAGCGATGTTAGACTTGCGCCCGACCCTTCCGCCCGATTAACCCGATGTCCCTGCGCACCCGCTACCGACTGACCGCATGGCTTGGCCTGATCGCGATGTTGCTCATCGTGATCGCGCCGATCGTGAGCCAGTTGTCCGTCGCGCCGCGCATCGACGACGCGGCCACCGCCGCGCTTTGTTCGGGCACGCCGCCATCGGCGCCAACCGCGCACGCCGCTCATCGCGCCGATCCGCTCGCCGCGTGCGGCTACTGCGATCTGCTCGCGAATCATCCCGCGATGCCCGCCGCGCCCGCGCCGATGCTGTTTCTCGTCGTGCTGATCGCCGCGACGATCGCACCGACGCTCTGCACGCGGTTCATGCCGCTCGGCGCGTTCCCTTCCGGGCGTCCGCGCGGCCCGCCCGCCGTTCGCACACGCTGACCGCGCTCTGATTCGCGCATTCCCGATTCCCACCGCATCCGTTCCCTCCGGAACGGCACTACGACTTCACCCGCCGCGCCGCGCGCTGCGAGCGGCGGCGGGCCTACCGCTTCCACGAAAGGAGATTGAGCCCATGAAACGATCGATCCGAATCCTTGCTGCGTTGTCGCTCGCGTCGGCGTCGGCCGGCGCGTTTGCCGCGTCGGCCACCGTGTCCGACTGCTGGGTGCGCCTGATGCCGGGCAACCTGCCTTCCGGCGCGTACTTCAACGTGAACAACGCGAGCAACGCCGCGATCGAACTGCAGGGTGTGGACACCGACGCGTTCGGCATGGCGATGCTCCATCGCACGCAAAGCAACGGCAGCACGTCGACGATGGAAATGGTCGAGTCCGCAACGGTGCCCGCGAACGGCACGCTGAAATTCGCGCCGGGCGGCTATCACGTGATGCTCGAAGAGCCGAAGCATCCGCTGAAGGTCGGCTCGACGATCGCCCTGACCTTCACGTTCGGCAACGGCGAAAAGACGACCGCGCAATGCGCGGTGAAGAGCCCCGCGACGATGGCGAAGTAACGGGCTTGCCGTCCCGCAATCGCGTCCGGAGAAGCCGTCAGGCCATCTCGACGCGATTGCGCCCGCTCTCTTTCGCGCGATACAGCGCCTCGTCCGCGCGTTTGACCAGCGCGTCCACATCGCGCTCGCCGGGCGCACGCGTGGCGACGCCGATCGACACCGTGAACGGCACGACCTTGCCCGTGCGCCATTCGTGCGTAAAGTCCTGCTGCTCGAACTTCATCCGCAACGTCTCGGCAATCTCGCGGGCCTCGTCGGCATTCGTGTCGGGCAAAGCGGCAACGAATTCCTCGCCGCCCCAACGCGCAAAGACATCGGCCTTGCGGCTCGACGCCATTCCCACTTTCGCGAGAATGCGCAGCACTTCATCGCCGACGTCGTGACCGTAGCTGTCGTTGATCTTCTTGAAGTAATCGATATCGAGCAGGAATACTGACAACTGCTCGTCGGAATTCAGCACATGTTCGACGACGCCGAGGAATTCGCGGCGGTTCGGCAAGCCCGTCAGCTCGTCGGTCACGGCCTGCTTCTGCAGCAGGTCCATCAGCCGCACGCGGTCGGTGATGTCGCGAATCACTGCGGTGAACTCGATCAGCCCTTCGACGTTGATCTTCGAAATCGCGATCTCGACGGGCAGCAGCGAGCCGTCGCGATGCTGGCCGTACACGCGATTGCGCTCGTCCATCTGCCGCGAGCGCACCGGCGAGCGCGCGAACTGCTGCACGTAGCGCGAGTGATGCTCGCGATATTTTTCCGGCAGGAGCCGCTCGATCGGCTCGCCGATCATCTCCTCGGACGAGTAGCCGAACAGGTTCTCCGCCGCGCGATTGAACAGCGTGATGTTGTGCTGCTGGTCGATCGTGATGATCGCGTCGTACGCGGCGTCGACCACCGAACGGAACCGCGACGTGCTCGCTTCGAGGGCGCGCGTGAGATCCATCTTCGACGTGATGTCGAGCCCGGTGATGAGAATCTCGGTGACGGTCGAACCGCCGTCCGTGTGATGGAACGGTTTCAGCGACATGCGCCACCAGTGGGTGCCGTCCTTCAGGTCGTACGCCTGTTCGAGTTCCTGCGCGACGCACGAATCGAAGCACTCCCGAAGCTTCCCGCGGAACTCGTAGCGCGCGTAGTTCGGCACGAGCGTGTCGAGCGGAATCGGGAACGCGCGCATGCCGGGACGGCGGCCGCCTGTCATCTGGAAGAAGCCGTCGTTGCAGGCCGGCACGACGAATTGTCCGGCCTCGTTGCGCGACACGATTGCCACACTGGCGCCGATGCCGTCTACGAACTCCTGGACTCTGATGGACCAATCGACCATCGCGCTCCCCCATAGATCCGGTCCGTCTGGAGAACCCGCTTCGACACGCGCCCGCAGCGAATGGCACGCGCGGCGCCGCAACAAAACGATGCGATATTTTGCAGCAAACTACTACGAGGCGTTCGCGGCAAGCGCATCGCTGTGCATGTGCACAGGTTAATAAACCTGCTGACGATGCGCGTCAATCGGCTGCGCGGCGGCAGTGCATCAGCCGTCGCCGAGCACCGCGAGATTCAGCGGATACGACCGCCCGATCCACAGCGCGCAATCGCGATGATCGTGCAGCGCATCGCCGGTGTTCGGATGGACGAATACGTCGAGTGTCCCGTGATTGAGCGCGAGCCACGACACGATCGACGTGAACTGCGCAGTGTCGAACGCGAGCTGATACGACCACATCGGATGAGGCCCGACGGGGCGCTCGTGAAAGCGCCCCATTTGCAGCGCGTGCGCGAATCGCGCTTCGATCGCCTCGCGCAACGTCCACGCGGCGTCGCGTGTGGCGGCGTCGAAATAAACATGGGCGTGCCAGCTCTGAATCGTGTCGATGTCGGGAAGGGTCATGGTTAAGGAAGATGCATCGAATGTCGAATGGTCCATTCTGCCGGATCGCACCGGGCAACGCCATCGCCCGCGCGAACGATCGCGTACCATGAACGTGACGACTCGATTTACACCGGAGAAACGAACCCATGCGCCAGGCGCTTCATCATCTGCGTGTCCATGCGAACGGGCGCGGCCTCGTTGAAATCACCGCCCAGGTCCGCGCGTTCGTGCGCGACGCGCGCGTCGATACGGGCTTGCTCACGCTGTTCTGCCGGCACACGTCCGCATCGCTGCTGATTCAGGAAAACGCAGACCCTTCCGTTCAGCGCGATCTCGAACGCTACTTCGAGACGATCGCGCCCGAAGACCCACCCCGATACGAGCACGGCACCGAAGGCCCCGACGACATGCCCGCGCATCTGCGCACTGCGCTCACGCAGGTGCAATTGTCGATTCCCGTCGAACACGGCGCGCCGACACTCGGCACATGGCAAGGCATCTATCTGTTCGAGCATCGCCGGCACGCGCACACGCGCGAGATCGTGCTGCATCTGCTCGGCGAGTAGGCGAAAAACACGGCAGGAACGGCCGTTGCGCGTTCTCGAAGATCTGGTCCCATTCAGGAGTATGGCAATGGCCGACCCTTCTTCCCTGCGGGAGGTCGCAAAGTTCTCGCAGTTGCGCGATAGCGCGCCGATGCGCGTCGAAGTGGGCGACAAACCGGTGCTGCTGCTGCGCAGCAGCGACGCGGTCCACGCGTATCAGGCCGATTGTCCGCACGCGGGGGCACCGCTCGAAAAAGGGGCCGTCTGCGGCGGCCGCCTGACCTGTCCGTGGCACAAGGCCATGTTCGACGTGAACACGGGCGCGCTGCTCGAGCCGCCCGCGCTGCACGGCCTCGAACGTTATCGCGTCGAACGGCGCGGCGACGCCGTGCTCGTGTCGACCGAAGCGTCGACGCCCGCGCCGGCGAGCGAGGAGGCAAGCAAAGCGCCCCACGACGACAACAGACTGTTCGCCGTCGTCGGCGCGGGCGCAGCCGGTGCCGCCGCCTGCGCGGCGCTGCGCGAATTCGGTTTTCGCGGACGCATCGTGCTGATCGATCAGGAAACGACGACGCCCTACGATCGCACCGTGTTGAGCAAGTTCGTGCCGTCCGGCGAACTCGCGCCGCGCGACGTCTATCCGCTCTTCGACGACGCTTTCCTCGCCGACCAGCACATCGACTGCCGGCTCGCGCACGTCGTCGCGCTCGATGCGAACCAGCGCGAGATCCGTTTCGAGCGCGGCGAGCCGCTACGCTACGACGCCGCGCTGATCGCGACCGGCAGCGCGCCGAAGCGTCCGCCGGTGCGCGGCATCGACGAAGACGCGATCCGCGAGCGCGTCGTGCTGCTGCGCCATCTCGACGACGCCGCGCGCCTCGACCGGCTCGCCGCCGCAGGCGGACACGCGCTCGTGATCGGCGGCAGCTTCATCGGGCTCGAAGTGGCGTCGTCGCTGCGCAAGCGCGGCGTGGAAGTCACCGTCGTGTCGCCGGAGCCGGTGCCGTTCGCGAAGCAGTTCGGCCGCGAAGCCGGCGACCTGTTTCTTCAATTGCATCGACAGAACGGCACCGTGTTCGTGATGGAAACCGAAGTCGACGCGATCGAATCCGGCCAGCCGCTGATCGCGCGCACGAAGAACGGCAAGCGCATTGCGTGCGACTTCGTCGTGATCGGCACCGGCGTCGCGCCGGTCACCGCGTTCGTCGAAGGGGTCGGGCGCAACGACGACGGCGGATTGAACGTCGACGCGTCGATGCAGGTGTGCGACGGTCTCTTCGCGGCCGGCGATATCGCGTGTTTCGACGCGCCGGGCGGCCAGCGGCTGCGCATCGAGCACTGGCGCGTCGCGCAGCAGCAGGCGCGAGCGGCCGCCCGCGGGATGCTCGGCATGCCCGCGCGGCGACTGGCGGCGCCGTTCTTCTGGACCTACCACTACGGCAAGCGCTTCGATTACGTCGGCCACGCGCACGAAGGCGACTGGGACACGCGCATCACGCTCGGTTCGCCCGAGCAGTACGCGTTCGTCACGTTGTACTGCCGCAACGGAATACTCGTGGCCGCGCTGGGCTGCTCGCGCGAAGCGCCGATGGCGCGGCTCGCGCAGGCGCTCAGCGATCCGCTGTCGGCCGATGCCGCGCGCAAGCTCGTCGAGCAGCGCGACGACGCGACGTAGCCGCGCTGCGCGCGCCGCGCCCGCTTCACGCGAACCGCCGGTGCGCGGCATCGCAGGCCTCGTCGTTGGCGCCATCGGGTGTCGGCGCGACCGACGCAAACGGCTCGATCACGGTCCATCTCGACCAGCGCCGTTCCGCGTCCGACGCGCCCACGCGAAACGCACGCGACCCATCCGCGAACAACAGACATTCGACCCGCATTGACGCGCGTTCAGAGGCCGAGGCCGGCCCGAGGCCGCCCGACTCCGCGATGAAGTGCAGATTTCCTTCGTGCAGCAGCTCGCGGGCGGCCTGACCGTCCAGTCCGCGCCGATTCAGCAGAATCGCCGCAATTTCAGCATCCAGCATCAGGCATCTCCTTGCTCCGCACGGCCGGCGCGGCGGTTCGACATGCAACGACCGGCAATGACGTACGGGCGATCACGCTACTACTATAGTCGGATTGCTGCGCCGCAGCAGATCGATGTACGGGCGCTATCCGCCGTTTTTTGTCCGGCGCGCGGCCAGCGACGGCCCGTATGCGCGATACACGGCGTCGCGCAACGCGCGCGGAAAGGCGCCCGATGCGCCTTCGAACGCGGTGTTGGTCAGCGCGACCACGATCAGGTCGTTCACCGGATCGAAGAACCACGCGTGGCCGTACGCGCCGCCCCACCCGATCGTGCCTCTGGCCTGCGGCGTCTGTGCGGGCACGGGATCGTCGAGCACCGCCCAGCCGTAGCCGAAGCCCCAGCCGGGGCCCTGCGCCTGTGCCTGCGGGCCGACGTGGTCGCGCATCATCAGCGCGATCGTCTGCGGTTCCAGCAGGCCGTCGGACGCGAGCCGGCTCGCGCGCAGCGCCAGCAGAAAGCGCATGAAATCCGGCGCGGTGCCCGCCATCCCCGCACCGCCGGACGGATACGCGTGCGCGTCGTAAATCCGCGCGGGGGTGAAGCGCATCGAGCTGGTTCCGAACCGCACGGCCGCTTCGGACGCCATCCTGACCGGCGCGCGCGAGCCGTCCTGATACGGCGTCGCGAGCCGCGCGGACGCGTCCACGCGAAACCCCGTCGCGTTCATCGCCAGCGGATTCGTCACCTGCTGTTGCACGATCTGCGGCAGCGTCTCGCGGGTCGCGCTTTCCATCGCCGCACCCAGCACGTCGAGCGCGATCGAATACTGCCATCGCGTGCCCGGCCTGAAATCGAGCGGCACCGATGCAATGCGGCTCAGGTTCTCGTGCAGCGTGAGGTCGGGCTGATCGAGGCCGTCGGACACACCGGCCTTCCGGTAAGGACCGTCGTCGGGTTGCAAAAACGCGTAGCTGAGCCCCGCGGTGTGCGTGAGCAATTGATGGATCGTGATGGCCGGCGTGTCGCCGTCGGGCAGTTGCGGCTTGAACGACGGCAGCCAGCGGCTGACCGGATCGTCGAGACCGATCCGGTGCTGCTCGACGAGACGCATCGCCGCCACCGACACGATCGGCTTCGTCAGCGATGCGAAGCGAAAGACCGTGTCCATGTCCATCCGCTCGCCGCGCTCGCGGTCCGCGTAGCCGGCCGCGCGCTCGAAGACGATGCGCCCGTGGCTCGCCACGAGCACCACCGCGCCGACGATGCGCTGCTTCGCAATCGCCTTGTCGATGACCGTATCGATCGGCGCATGGCGGCTGCGGTCGATCGCCGGGAAAGCGAGCCAGGCGGTCAGCGTCGCGCAGACTAGCGCGGTTGCCACGAGCGAGCGTTTCATCAGGCGCACCTCCGTCAAGCGTCGGCCCACGGCCTGCGGGCCGTACCGGGCGAACGCGATGAACGCTCGCGGCGCGCCCTCGCGCTTCGCAGCGGCCGCCGTGCGGCCGCGTCAAACGCGCGTCGCTCGCGTCGCGCCCGTCAGCCCGGCGAGCCGCCCTGGTCGCCGGACGCGACTGTCGCCAGATGCGCGCGCGCGCCGGCTCGCCGCACGTGGCCCTTGTGCTCGGCGATCTGCCACATCACGAGGCCCGGCAGATAGATCAGCAGATCGCGAATCCGCCGCGCGCCTGCGAGCGCGAGGCTCGTTGCCGGATCGAGTCCGATCAGCCCGCCGACCAGCACGAAGCCGCCCTCCTGCACGCCGAGCCCGGCCGGCACGAGAAACGCGACGCTGCTGATCAGTTGAATCAGCACTTCGAGCACGAACGCATCGACGAAGCTCACCTGGCTGCCGAGGAAATACAGCGCGAGCCAGATCTCGAATGCGGTCGCGAGACACTGGATCGGCTGCCAGATGAACAGATAGCGCAGCACGACATCCGTCTGGCGCCAGATCAGTTTCACCGAGACGTCGATGCGCGCCGAGCGGCCGACTAGCCCGTACACCTTGCCGCCCGTCACGTGATTCAACAGACGCGCGAGCCGCTCGAACGGACGCGCATGTTGAACGAGCGCGAACAGCAGCAGCAACGGAATCGCCGCCGCGACCGCGAGCGACAGTTGGCCGACGATCCGCAGCGTGTCGGAGCGCGCGTCGTACAGCAGAAAACCGACGCCGGCGAGCGCGAACAGCACCTGGCTGATCAGCGTGAGCTGCATGTCCGCGACGAGGCTCGCGGCCGCCGATTCGGGGCGCACGCCGACTCGGCCGAGCAGACGAAAGGAAACGATTTCGCCGCCGATACGCGCGACGGGCAACAGCCCGTTGACCGACTCGCGGATCCACACGAGCCTCAACATCGACGCGATGGACGGGCGCTCCGCGCGCCGGATCAGCAGACGCCAGTCGCACGCGTTCGCGAACATCGGCACGACGTGCGCGAGCGCCGCGAGCACGAGCCCGGCGCCCGCGCCGCTCATCAGCCGGAACACCTCGGCCGGATGCTCGCGCATGACGAGCCAGACCGCCGCTGCGAGACCCAGCAGCGCGGCTGCGCGTCCAAGAAACTTCATCGTTGAGGCCTCCCGCGATCATCGGAGGCAGGGGACAAACAACCGCAAAAACCGTCCAGCATCAGTTAGTCATTCCGCAGCGGATAAAGCTGCCCCTTTCCGTCCACGCCGAAATCGACGCCGCGCCACACGACGCGCCCGGAAAGAAAGCTGGCGATGAAAATGGAAAAGGACACGATATCGGAGATCGGCAGCACCCACAACCCGCGGCACCGTTCGCCGGTCACGCGATCGACCTGCTGTTTCAGCACGCCGCGCGCCACGAGCGCGAGCGCCACGAGCGGCCACGACCATGCCGCACCGCCCGACAGCAGCGCCGCGAGCGCCGCCCATGCGAGCGGATAAGTGACGAGCGAGCCGAAGTGTCCGGACCGGTCGACCGCGCGGATCGTGCGGCTCCAGCGCAATTCGTGCGACACGAGCCTCGAGAACGTCGTCTCCGCGCACGCATGGCGAACGACGAACGGCGGGATCGCAACCTTCGCGCCGGTATCGCGGATCGCCTCGCCGATCGCGTTGTCCTCCGCGAGATGCGACGCGAAGCGCGCGAGGCCGTCGATGCGCGTGAGCGTGTCGCGCGTCATCGCGATCGTCTGCCCGAAACAGGGACGCGCGCGGCCGATCGCGAGCCCCGCGACGACGCCCGGCAGAAACTGATAGTCGGTGGCCGCCGCGGACACGCGCGGCCAGAAGCCCGGCTGGCACTGTCCCCGATACAGGCACGTCACGAGCCCGATGTCCGGCTGCTGCAATTCGCCCACCACGCGACGCAGGAAATCGCGCTCGACGGTCACGTCGCTGTCGGTGAAGCACAGCACGTCGTGCTCGGCGGCGGGCAGCATGTTCACGAGATTGCTGACCTTGCGGTTCGGCCCGTGCAGCCGCGAATCGGCGACCACCGTCACGTGCGCGTGCGGATAACGCTGCCGTAATGCGTCGACGGTTTGCAGCGCGACGTCGGCCGCATCGTGCACGCCGAACAGCAGTTGCACCGGTCCCGGGTAGTCCTGCTCGAAGAAACTCGCGAGCTGGCCGTCGAGATTCCACTCGTCGCCGTGCAGCGGCTTCACGAGCGTGACCGGCGGAAACGACGCCGGCGTCGGCACGCTCCGCGCGAAGAAACCGCCGACGAGCCGCGCGGTCCACGCGGTATAGACAATGCCGGACAGCGCGAGCAGTCCGCACACGACAGCCAGCGCCGTTGCGGCCGACCCGGCGACAGAGAACCAGTCCGGCGCCGCGATCGCCGTGATCGCCGCGACGACGATCAACGCGCCGCTCGCGGCGCACCACGCTGTACGGCGAGCGTCCATCACGCCTCGTGCGCGCGCAGAAAGCGGAAGAACTCGACGCCTTCGCGCAGGCGCCGCTGCATCATGTCCCAGCTCGTCAGCATCTCGCGCACGATCGCCCAGATCTTCGACGGCCGGAAATAGAACTCGCGATAGAACTTCTCCAGATGGTGATAGATCTCCTCG
>DATJJN010000086.1:0-40214 GCA_035492135.1 Paraburkholderia sp.
GCATGAACCAATATCGCCACGACGGCAGCGATCGCAATGAACGGCCAGCCTTCGCGCGCGATGATCGGATGAGGGTAATTCATGGATGGCTTCAGTATTCTTGTAAAACCCGTAGCATAACAAAAGCCGTCCAGGGTTCAGCACACCTGGACGGCTTGGGGAAACGCCCGGCGCGGCGCATGCGCGAGGCACGCGCAACGCGGCAGGCAAGGCAACCGGGCAAGCCCGGCGCCGCGATCAGTTCTTCGACTGGTCGACCAGCTTGTTCTTCGCGATCCACGGCATCATCGCGCGCAGCTTCGCACCGACCTGCTCGATCTGGTGCTCGGCCGTGATACGGCGACGCGATTGCAGCGTCGGCGCGCCAGCGCGGTTTTCGATGATGAAGCTCTTCGCGTACTCGCCGGTCTGGATGTCCTTCAGCACATCCTTCATCACCTTCTTCGTTTCGTCGGTGATGATGCGCGGACCCGTCACGTACTCGCCGTACTCGGCATTGTTCGAGATCGAGTAGTTCATGTTCGCGATGCCGCCTTCGTAGATCAGGTCGACGATCAGCTTCAGTTCGTGCAGGCACTCGAAGTACGCCATTTCCGGCGCGTAGCCCGCTTCGACCAGCGTCTCGAAACCGGCCTTGATCAGGTCGACGGTGCCGCCGCACAGCACGGCCTGCTCGCCGAACAGGTCGGTTTCGGTTTCTTCGCGGAAGTTCGTTTCGATGATGCCCGCACGGCCGCCGCCGTTCGCCGCCGCGTACGACAGCGCGATGTCGCGCGCCGCGCCCGACTTGTCCTGGTGGACGGCGATCAGGTGCGGCACGCCGCCGCCTTGCGAGTACGTGCCGCGCACCGTGTGACCCGGCGCCTTCGGCGCGATCATGATCACGTCGAGATCCGCGCGCGGAATCACCTGGCCGTAGTGCACGTTGAAGCCGTGCGCGAAGGCGAGCGCGGCGCCGTTCTTGATGTTCGCGTGCACTTCCTTCGCGTACACGTCGGCGATCTGCTCGTCCGGCAGCAGCATCATCACGACGTCGGCGCTCTTCACCGCTTCCGCGACTTCCTTGACCGTCAGGCCGGCGTTCTCGGCCTTGCTCCACGAGGCGCCGCCCTTGCGCAGGCCGACCGTCACGCTCACGCCGCTGTCCTTCAGGTTCAGCGCGTGTGCATGGCCCTGCGAGCCGTAACCGATGATCGTCACCTGCTTGCCCTTGATGAGGGAGAGGTCGGCGTCCTTGTCGTAGAAAACTTTCATGTCTGTTCCTTGGCGTGTATTCAAAGATTCGTTGGTGATGCACCGAACGCATGCGGGCGGCGCAGCGCTCGGCGAAATTCCGGTGGTTGCCCGCGTGCGATGCCGGGGATCACACCTTCAGGATGCGTTCGCCGCGCCCGATGCCCGAACTGCCCGTGCGGACCGTTTCGAGAATCGCGGTGGCGTCGATCGCTTCGATGAACGCGTCCAGCTTGTCGCTCGCGCCCGTCAGTTCGACCGTATAGGTTTTTTCGGTGACGTCGATGATGCGGCCGCGGAAGATATCCGCCATCCGTTTCATCTCCTCCCGTTCCTTGCCGACCGCCCTTACCTTGATCAGCATCAGCTCGCGCTCGGTGTGGGCGCCCTCGGTCAGGTCAACCACTTTCACCACCTCGATCAGGCGGTTCAGATGCTTCGTGATCTGTTCGATCACGTCGTCAGAGCCGATGGTAACGATGGTCATGCGCGACAGCGATCGGTCTTCGGTCGGCGCCACCGTCAAGGTTTCGATGTTGTAGCCGCGTGCGGAGAAGAGCCCGACCACGCGCGACAGCGCACCCGGCTCGTTTTCCAGCAAAACGGAAATGATGTGCTTCATGATGTTTCCCGCGATTTATCCAGATTGAGCGTGGCAGCCGCACCGCCTCGCGCACCCGCGCGCCCTTCGTGAAGGCGCGCGCCGCGCGAGGCTTTGCGGCGCGCCGTTACAGGTCTTCCGAGCCGAGCAGCATCTCGGTGATGCCCTTGCCGGCCTGAACCATCGGCCAGACGTTTTCGGTCGGGTCGGTCTGGAAATCGAGGAACACCGTGCGGTCCTTCAGTCGCAATGCTTCCTTCAGCGCGGGCTCGACGTCGGCCGTCTTTTCGATGCGCATGCCGACGTGGCCATAGGCTTCCGCGAGCTTCACGAAGTCCGGCAGCGCATCCATGTACGAATGCGAATAGCGCTTGCTGTATTCGATCTGCTGCCACTGGCGAACCATGCCGAGGTAGCGGTTGTTGAGCGAGATGATCTTGACCGGCGTGTCGTACTGCTTGCACGTCGACAGCTCCTGGATGCACATCTGGATCGAGCCTTCGCCGGTGATGCACACGACGTCGTCGTCCGGATGCGCCATCTTCACGCCCATCGCGGCCGGCAGGCCGAAGCCCATCGTGCCGAGGCCGCCGGAGTTGATCCAGCGGCGCGGCTGATTGAAGCGGTAGAACTGCGCGGCCCACATCTGGTGCTGGCCGACGTCCGAGCAGACGAACGCGTTGCCGCCCGTCAGCTCCCACAGCTTTTCGACGACGTACTGCGGCTTGATGATCTCGCTGCCGCGGTCGAACTTCAGGCAGTTCTTCTCGCGCCAGCCTTCGATGTCCTTCCACCACGCGGCGAGCGCGTCGGTATCGGGGCCGTGCTCGGCGTGCTGCAGTTGTTCGATCAGCTCCTTCAGCACTTCCTTCACGTCGCCGACGATCGGAATATCGACCTTCACGCGCTTCGAAATCGACGACGGGTCGATGTCGATATGGATGATCTTGCGCGGCCGCGACGCGAAGTGCGCCGGATCGCCGATCACGCGGTCGTCGAAGCGCGCGCCGATCGCGATCAGCACGTCGCAGTGCTGCATCGCCATGTTCGCTTCGTAGGTGCCGTGCATGCCGAGCATGCCGAGGAACTTGCGGTCGCTCGCGCGGTAGCCGCCGAGGCCCATCAGCGTGTTGGTGACCGGATAGCCGAGCAGATCGACGAACTGGTTCAGTTCGCGTGCGGCGTCGGCGAGGATGATGCCGCCGCCGGTATAGATGTACGGGCGCTTCGCCGACAGCAACAGCGACACCGCCTTGCGGATCTGGCCGGAGTGGCCCTTCGTGACCGGGTTGTACGAGCGCAGCGACACCGTCTTCACCGGCTCATATGCGCACGGCGTCTTCGACACGTCCTTCGGAATGTCGATCAGCACCGGACCTGGACGGCCGGTGCGCGCGATGTAGAACGCCTTCTTGACCGTGGCCGCGAGGTCGCGCACGTCCTTCACGAGGAAGTTGTGCTTCACGCACGGACGCGTGATGCCGACCGTATCGCATTCCTGGAACGCGTCCTGGCCGATCGCGGCGGTGGGCACCTGGCCGCTGATCACGACCATCGGGATCGAGTCCATGTACGCGGTCGCGATACCGGTCACCGCGTTGGTGACGCCGGGGCCGGAAGTCACGAGGCACACGCCGACGTTGCCGGTCGAGCGCGCATACGCGTCCGCGGCGTGGACAGCCGCCTGCTCGTGGCGCACGAGCACGTGCTGGATCTTGTCCTGCTTGTAAAGCTCGTCGTAAATATAGAGAACCGAGCCCCCGGGGTAGCCCCAGATGAATTCGACCTGTTCGTCGGCAAGCGCCTTCATCAGCACCGTGGCGCCGATGGACTGCGCGCCGGACTGTGCAGCGCCGGTATCAGGATCGGGATTGGAGGCAGGGGTGGCCGACGTGGAGAATTCCGCGCTGGGCATATTCATCATTCACCTTTCGAATTTTCGGCAAAAAATTGATCGGGTGCTCTCTGCCGGGCTCGTGGCTCGGGTTCAAGCGGCGCGTCCAGTTGACAGGCGGGCCTCTTGGGCTCGCCTCAATTGAGACAAGTCACTTTATGTTGCGAACCGTCGACAATATCCGTTCCCGGCTCAACGGTCAAGTCAAACGCGCTGCCTTGTCGAGCGGGCGCCGCTTCGCGGCCGGCCGGCGCGCGGCCGGAAAACGGTGCGCGAGCGCCTTTCTTTACCTGGCGCCGGCAAAAATTTGCTAGCATCCGCGAGTTTTACGACATTTTTCGAACGATTACGCGTACGCGTGGCAGCGGCGCCTGTACCGGATGGCATCAGACAAGGAACTCGCCGACTTCCTGGCGGGCGTCGAGCGACGCGCGTTCAAGCAGACGGTCTACGCCGTAAGGGACGACGACGCTTCGCTCGACATCGTGCAGGACGCGATGATCAAGCTCGCGGAGAAATACGGAGACCGCCCCGCCGCCGAATTGCCGCTGCTGTTTCAGCGTATTCTGCAGAACGCGATGCACGACTTTTTCCGTCGGCAGAAGGTGCGCAATACGTGGGTCAGCCTCTTCTCATCGCTCGGCAACGCGGACGACGACGACTTCGACCCCCTTGAGACGTTCGAGGCGCAACAGGGCACGGTCGGCTCCGAAAGCAGCGAGCAGCAACTCGAACGCGAGCAGATATTGCAACTGATCGACGACGAAATCCAGAAATTACCGACACGTCAACGGGAGGCGTTCCTGATGCGTTACTGGGAGGATATGGATGTCGCCGAGACTGCCGCCGCGATGGGCTGCTCCGAAGGCAGCGTGAAAACGCACTGCTCCCGGGCCACCCACACGCTGGCACTAGCGCTCAAGGCCAAAGGAATCACGCTATGAGCTCCGCTCTCGAAACCAACGAAAAATCGTTCGTGCGGGAGCTGCGCCGCGCGCTTGACGAGAGCGCGGCCAGCCTGCCCGCATCCCGCACCGATCGGCTCGCCGCCGCACGCCGCATGGCGCTCGCCCGCAAGAAGGCCGAGCCGCAATTCGTGCGCGTGACGTCGCCGTCGCTCGCGGGCGTCCCGGGCGACCTCGGCGCAGCGGCAGGCGCGCCGCACGGCCGTTCGCGCGATGGCCGCCGCCTTGCACGCCGCTTCGCACGCTTTACGCTGGCGTGGCCGCTCGCCGCGCTGGTCGTCGGCCTGTTCGCGATCGCGTATGTCGAAGACCAGCAGCGCACCGCGGAACTCGCCGATATCGACGCCGCGATGCTGAGCGACGATCTTCCGCTCACTGCGTATCTCGATCACGGTTTCAACGCCTACCTTTCGCGCTCGCACTGACCGGAGACCCTTGCGGTGAATTACAAGCGCGGCCTCGCCGTCGTTATCGCATGCGTGGTCGCCGCGGCCGTGTCGCTCGCGGCCACCTGGCCGCGCTTCCATCCCGCCGCGCCCGCCAGTTCCGCGCTCGCGGGCGCGCCGCCGAAGGCCGCGCCGGCGAACGCGCTCGTCGCGGAGCTCGAGCCGCTGCCGATCAACGGCAATCCGCTGTCGTGGTCGCGCCTCACGGACGAGCAGCATGTCGCGCTCGCGCCGTTCGCGTCCGAATGGGACAAATTCAGCGACGCGCGCAAGCGCAAGTGGCTGCGCATCGCGGCCCGCTATCCGAAGATGTCGCCGGATGCGCAAAAGCACCTGCACGAGCACATGACCGAATGGGTTCGGATGACGCCCGAAGAGCGGCGCGTCGCGCGCGAGAACTATCAGCTATCGAAGGATCTGCCCGCGCAGGCGCGCAAGAAGGCGTGGACCGCGTACCAGCAGCTGTCGGACGAGCAGAAGGCGAAGCTCGCCGCGAGCGAACGCCATCGCCGGCCGACCGTCGTCAGCGCGCCGCCGACCGGCAAGAGCGAGATGCGCGATATCGACCGCCTCGTCAACGAGCGCGCGCGCGCGGCCGCGCAGCATGCGGCCAGCGCCGCGTCGAAGACCGGCGGCGCGGCAGCGTCGCAACCGGCGGCCACCGCGACCGCCAACGCCCCGGTGCCCGCGCCGGGCAGCGCCGCGCCCGCCAGCGCGCCGCCGCCCATCCCATCGGGTCCGGCCGCGCCGATCCTGCAGCCCGACCCCACCTACAAGGGCTCATAGGCAGTCGCGGACTTTAGCGGTTATGCTTCACCGCATCTGCGCCACTCGCCCCCGCTGCCCGTGACCGAACCGCTTTCGTCGACCGCCGGCGCCCCGGCGCTGCGCCCCGCGTCGATCCGTCGACGCCTCGCCGCCTTAGTCTACGAAGGGGTGCTGCTGTTCGGCGTCGTGTTCGTCGCCGGGCTCGCGTTCAGCGTCGTCATGCAGCAGCGCAGCGGCCTCACCTATCACAACCGGCTTTCCGCGTGGATCGCCGTCGTCGTCGGCGTGTATTTCGTCGGCCTGTGGCACGCAAGCGGGCAGACGCTGCCGATGAAAACATGGCGCCTGCGGCTCGTCGGCCCGAGCGACACGCCGCCGTCACTTCGCCGGGCGACGATCCGTTATCTCGCCGCGTGGCTGTGGTTCCTGCCGCCGCTCGCGCTGCATCCGCTCTTCGGCGTGACGCTGCCGCATACGCTGATCGCCGCGGCCATCTGGTTCGTGCTGTGGGCCGCGAGCGCCGCGTTCGGCGCCGCCCGGCAGTTTCCGCACGACCGGATCGCCGGCACGCGCGTCGTCGACGTGCCGCGCTGACACCGAAGCGTCACGCGTCGTACGCCGTGCGATTCGCTGCGCGGCGCCCGGTCCGGCCCGACGCCGCCTCCGAAGCCGCGCAGCGAACGCCTCAGGCACGCCATCCCGCATTCCGGTAACAAGACTTTCTTGTGACTGTCACGGCACAGTCACGCCCGCATGGCGCAATGTGCGTAACTAAAACTCGCCATTGAGCCCTATGGCCACCAAGACGTCCGCGACTTCCTTCCTCCGGCAGACGACTGGCCCGGGCAACGATCCCCTCGCGTTTCACCCCGGCCCGGACTTCCAGTCGCCGAGGCCACCGCTCCCGCCCGTTGAAGACGCCTCCTCCCCCGCCCCGCACGACGACGACCATCCCGATTCGACCCGCTACCGCACGATCTGGCTGTCCGATATCCACCTCGGCTCGGGCGGCTGCCAGGCGACGTACCTGCTCGATTTTCTGCGGCACAACGAGTCCGAGTATCTGTATCTCGTCGGCGACATCATCGACGGCTGGCAACTGAAGAAGGGCTGGTACTGGCCGCAGGCGCACAACGACGTCGTGCAGAAAATCCTGCGCAAGGCGCGCAAGGGCACGCACGTCGTGTATATCCCCGGCAATCACGACGAGGCCGCGCGGCAATTCTGCAACCTCGCGTTCGGCGACATCCACGTGCGCGAAGAAGCGTTCCACACGACGCTCGCCGGCAAGCGGCTGTGGGTCGTGCACGGCGACCTGTTCGACGGCGTGATCCAGCACGCGAAGTGGCTCGCGTATCTCGGCGACTCCGCGTACACGCTGATCCTTCTGCTGAACCGCTGGTTCAACCGCATTCGCATCAAGCTCGGGTTCCAGTACTGGTCGCTGTCGCAGTATCTGAAACATCAGGTGAAGAACGCGGTGAACTTCATCTCGTCGTTCGAGCGCGTGATGACCGACGAAGCGCGCCGGCGCGGCTGCGACGGCGTCGTCTGCGGACACATCCACAAGGCCGAGATCCGCGACATCGACGGCCTCCTGTACTGCAACGACGGCGACTGGGTCGAGAGCCTGTCGGCGCTCGTCGAGACGTTCGAAGGCGAACTGCGCATCGTCTACTGGACGGTGATGCGCTCGGGCGACGCGCAAGGTGCCGCGCGCAAGGCGCGCGTGAACGCATGAGCGGCCCACGAACCGCAAACCGAAGCAAAGCGACTGACCGACCGAGGACCGACGAACGATGAAAGTGATGATCGTGACCGATGCATGGGAGCCGCAGGTCAACGGCGTAGTACGCACGCTGAAGAACACGACGCGTGAATTGACGGCCCTCGGGCATCAGATCGATCTGCTGACGCCGCTCGAATTCCGCACGATTGCCTGTCCGACGTATCCGGAGATCCGGCTGTCGCTGTTTCCGAAGCGGCATCTGCGCCAGCGCATCGACGAATTCGCGCCCGACGCGCTGCACATCGCGACCGAAGGCCCGCTCGGACTCGGCGCGCGTGCCTATGCACTGCAGCACGGCCTGCCGTTCACGACCGCCTATCACACGCGCTTTCCGGAGTACGTGCACGCGCGCTTCGGCATTCCGCTCGCGGCGACCTACCGGTTCCTGCACTGGTTCCACGGCCGCTCGCTCGCGGTGATGGCGCCGACGCCGGTCGTGAAGACCGACCTCGAAAAATTCGGCTTCACGAACGTCGTGCTGTGGACGCGCGGCGTCGATCTCGACATCTTTCATCCGATGGAATCGAAGGTGCTGAACACCGCACGGCCGATCTTCCTGTATGTGGGCCGCGTCGCCGTCGAGAAGAACGTCGAGGCGTTCCTGAAGCTCGATCTGCCGGGCTCGAAGTGGGTAGCCGGCGAAGGGCCGGCGCTCGCGGAACTGAAGTCGCGCTATCCGGAGGTCAACTACCTCGGCGTGCTGAGCCAGCCCGAACTCGCGAAGGTCTATGCGGCCGCCGACGTGTTCGTGTTCCCGAGCCGCACCGACACGTTCGGCCTCGTGCTGCTCGAAGCACTCGCGTGCGGCACGCCGGTGGCCGCGTACCCGGTGACCGGCCCGGTCGACGTGCTCGGCGACGGCGACGCCGGCGCGATGAACGACGATCTGCGCGAAGCGTGCATCGACGCGCTGAAGATCGACCGCGCGAGCGCCCGCGCGTGGGCCGAGCGTTTTTCGTGGCGCGCGGCGTCCGAGCAGTTCCTGTCGCACCTGAAGCCGCGCACGCCGCACACGGTGCGCGAAACCAGCGCGACCGCCTGACCCCGCATCGGCACGACCGCCCGCGATGCACCGGCCCCCGGCGATCCGTCCGGCCGAGCACGACATGCCGCCGGCCGCACCGCAACGCGTCGGTGCAGAGCCGGCGTGCGATACTGAACGCTCATCGCATACCGCCATGCCGCCCCGATCCTCCTCTCCGTCCGTGGCTCCGCGCCCGGTAGCCGTGACAAAGCCCGCCACGGCGAGTTCGAGCGCGGCCGCGCCCGTCGCCGACGCGCCGCACGCCGGCGCACCTCGCCACGTCGAACCGCCGAACCGCCCGGAACCGCCGGACGTGCACGAGCCGCTCGGCCCCGACGATCCGCTTGCGCCGCTGCCGTTCAATCCGTACAAGGGCAATCGCGGGGTCACGCGCGCGTGGCACGCGCTGAAAAATTCGATCGCGGGATTTCGCACCGCGATCCACGAGGAAAGCGCGTTTCGCCAGGAGCTGACCCTCGCGGCCATTCTGTTGCCGATCGGCGTCGTGGTGCCGGTCGATCCGGTCGAGCGCGTACTGCTGCTCGGCTCCGTGCTGCTCGTGCTGATCGTCGAGCTGCTCAATTCGAGTGTCGAGGCTGCGATCGACCGCATCTCGCTCGAACGCCACGAACTGTCGCGACGCGCGAAGGACTTCGGCAGCGCGGCCGTGATGATCGCGCTGTTCGTCTGCGTGATGACGTGGCTCCTGATTCTCGTGCCGGCGTTCGGCCCGCCGCTGATGCACTGGCTGCGCTCGCGCTGAACCCGCGCGAGCAAACGCGAGGTTTATAATCGGACGACAGTCAAGAACTACCAACCGCGTCCGGACCATCACGGCACATTGCAACGCACGCTGCGCGCTGCCGTTACGCATGCACCCGGACGCTTTCAGGGCCGGACGACATGGAAGCGAAACCTCCCCGCCGCACGCGCGAGCGGATCCTCGAACTGTCACTGAAGCTGTTCAACGAGATAGGCGAGCCGAACGTCACCACCACGACGATCGCCGAGGAAATGGAGATCAGTCCGGGCAATCTGTACTACCACTTCCGCAACAAAGACGACATCATCAACAGCATCTTCAGCCAGTTCGAGCAGGAGATCGGCAAGCGGCTGCGCTTTCCGGACGACCATCGCGCGACGATCGACGAGATGTGGTCGTACCTGCAGTACATGATCGACTTCACGTGGCGCTACCGCTTCCTGTATCGCGACCTGAACGATCTGCTCGCGCGCAACCGCACGCTGGAGATGCAGTTCCGGCAGATCATCAGCCACAAGGTGCACTTCGCCGAGCAGTTCTGCGAGCAGCTCGTCGAGGACGGCGAGATGGTCGCGACGCCGCAGGAAATCCGTGTGATCGCAACGAATATCGGTGTGATCGCAACGTACTGGCTGTCCTATCAGTTCGTGATGAATCCGCGCAAGTACAACGACCAGGAAGCGATCCAGACGGAGCTGCATCAGGTGGGCGTGCAGATCGTGTCGGTGATGGCGCCGTTCCTGCGCGGCCGCTCGCGCCAGCTGTTCGACGACCTCGTGTCGGGCAAGCAGCCGTTGCGCGAGTTCTACGACTACCTGCCGCCGCGCGAAGGCAGCGGCACGACAGCGGCTTCCGGAACCGCAACCGGTGACGCCGCCAACAGGGAAACCCGCGAATGAAATCGGTCTGTGTCTATTGCGGCTCCGCGCTGGGTAAAAGCCCCGTGTACGCCGAAGCCGCGAAGGCGTTTGGGCGCGCGCTCGTCGACGCGAACGTCGCGCTCGTCTACGGCGGCGGCAAGGTCGGCCTGATGGGCGTGATCGCCGACGAAGTGATGGTGCGCGGCGGCCGCGCGATCGGCGTGATCCCCGAGCTGCTCGTCGACAAGGAAGTCGGCCACAACGGGCTGACGGAACTGCACGTCGTCCCCGACATGCATCACCGCAAGAAGATGATGGCCGACCTGTCGGACGCGTTCGTCGCGTTGCCGGGCGGCGTCGGCACGCTCGAGGAGCTGTTCGAGGTCTACACGTGGGCGCAGCTCGGCTATCACCACAAGCCGGTCGCGGTGCTCAACATCGACGGGTTCTACGACCCGCTGATCGCCCTGCTCACGCATACGATCAGCGAGGGCTTCATGCGGCAGACGTACTTCGATCTGCTGCAGATCGAAACGGACCCCGCGACGCTCGTCGAGCGGCTCAAGCACTACCGTCCGACCAAAAAGGACAAATGGTCGGAGATGCGCGCATCGGTCTAGTCCGGACCGCGTGCTGCGCCGTCGATTCGTCTATCCCCCTTCCCCGGAGGCAGTCCGATGAGCAAGGTAGTCCTGATCACCGGCGCGAGCCGCGGCATCGGCCGCGCCACCGCGCATCTCGCAGGCGCGCGCGGCTGGACCGTCGGCATCAACTATCACCACAACGAACCGGCCGCCGACGAGACCGCCGCCGAAGTCGGCCGCGCCGGCGGCCGCGCGCGCGTGCTGCACGGCGACGTCGCGAGCGAAGCCGACGTGATCGCGATGTTCGACGCGCTCGAAAGCGCGTACGGCCGCATCGATGCGCTCGTGAACAACGCGGGGATCGTCGCGCCGTCGATGCCGGTGGCGGACATGAGCGCGGAGCGCCTGAAGCGCGTGTTCGACGTGAACGTGTACGGCGCGTTCCTGTGCGCGCGCGAAGCGGCGCGGCGCATGTCGAAGGACCGTGGCGGCGACGGCGGCGTGATCGTCAATGTGTCGTCGGCGGCGGCGCGGCTCGGCTCGCCGAACGAGTACGTCGATTACGCGAGCTCGAAAGGCGCGATCGACACGATGACGATCGGCCTCGCGAAGGAACTCGGCCCGCAGGGTATCCGCGTGAACGCGGTGCGGCCCGGCCTCATCGACACCGACATCCACGCGAGCGGCGGACGCCCCGACCGCGCAGCGGTGCTCGGCGTGCAAACGCCGCTCGGGCGGGCCGGCACCGCGGAAGAAGTCGCCGAGACGATCGTCTGGCTCTTGAGCGACGCGGCGTCGTATGTAACCGGCGCGATTCTCGACGTGGCCGGCGGACGCTAGTCACCGCCGATCTGGCCGCCGGCCGCCAGCCAGGCCAGTCCAGTTCAGTTCAGTTCAGAACCTCGACCCGGGCTCGCGAAGAAACGCGAGTTCGGCGTCGGTCGATTCGCGCGACAGCACCGCGTTGCGATGAGGAAAGCGCCCGAAGCGCTCGATCACCTTCGCGTGCCGCAGCGCGTAGTCGTAATACTCCGCGTAATCGGGCTCGTGCGCGAGCTCGCCGAAGAGCCGCAGCGACTCGCGCTGCGCGTCGCTCGACTCCGCGTGCTCGAACGGCAGGTACGCGAACACCCGATGAACAGGCGTCGGCAACCGGCGATCCGCGCCGGTCGCGACGAGTTGCCGTGCGAGTGCGAGCGCCTTGTCGTCGCCGGCGAACGCGCGCGTACTGCCGCGATGACAATTACGCGGGAACTGGTCGAGCACGATGACGAGCGCGAGCGCGCCGCAGGGCGTTTCGGTCCACGCGTCCAGTTCGCCTGCCATCGCCGCGTCGATCAGCATGCCGAAGCGCTCGCGCAGCAGCGCGTCGAACGCGGCGTCCTTCCTGAACCACACCTTGCGCGTTCGCCCGTAATCGGGCGAATCCGGCGCGCCGAACCAGAAGTCGAGCAATGCCCGCGCGCGCGGATCCATTGCGTCGCGCCCGCTCACGCGAGTTCCAGCACGACGCGCCGCGTGCGCGCACTCTTCTTTTCGATCTTCGCGATGCGCAGCGCGCCGATCTCGCTCGTGTTCGCGACGTGCGTGCCGCCGCAAGGCTGCAGATCGACGGACTCGATGCGCAGCAGCCGCACGCGGCCAAGACCGCGCGGCGGCTTCACGCTCATCGTGCGAACGAGTTCGGGACGCGCGTCCATCTCGTCGTCGGTGATCCACTCGGTCGTGACCGGATGCGCGCCGTTGACCAGCTCGGCGAGCCGCGCCTCGACGTAGTCGCGCTCGATCGGCTCGACTGTCGCGAAGTCGAGGCGTGCGTAGTCCGCCGTGATGCTGCATCCGTCGACCGGCCAGGGCAGCACCGCGCACATTAAATGGCTCGCGGTGTGAAGGCGCATGTGGCGATGGCGGCGCGCCCAGTCGATCTCGGCGACGACGCGCTCGCCGGGCGCGACGCGCGCGAGCACGTCGTCTTGTCCGGCGGCCGGGATGTGCAGTGCGTCGTCGGGCGTCGCGCCTTCGAACTTCGCCTTGCGCGTGTCGGCGATCTGGATGCGCGTGCCGTCTGCGAGCAGCAGCGCGCCGGTGTCGCCCGCCTGGCCGCCGCCGAGCGGATAGAACACGGTACGGTCGAGGCGTATGCCGGTTTCGTCGAGCGCGATGATGGTCGCGTCGCAGCGGGTCAGTCGGGGGTCTTCGCGGAACAGCGCCTGGGTGGTCGTCACCGGCAGTCTCCTCGGTCGGGGTAGACCGACATTATCGGCGACGCGAGCGGACGACGAAAATGACCGGCGGCGGCGGTCCCGGCCGGACTGTACCGGTTCGCGAATCGGGCCGGATCGTGCGTCGGCCCTTCCGCAGTCAGCCGTCAGCCGTTGCGATTGCGCATCCAGTCGGCAGTCTGAAAGAACGACTCCATCAGCCGCACGCGCAGCGGCTCGGGCAGACCGATGTCTTCCATCGCCCACGCCATGCAGCGCAGCCACTGATCGCGCTCGGACGACGCGATCGCAAAAGGCAGATGCCGCGCGCGCAGCCGCGGATGGCCGAACCGGCTGACGTAGAAATCCGGCCCGCCGAGCCAGCCGCACAGGAACCAGAACAGCTTGTCGCGCGAGCCGTCGAGCGTCGGCGGATGCATCGCCCGGATGCCGGCGAATTCGGCTTCGAGGTCCATCAGGTCGTAGAAACGGTCGACGAGTTCGCGCAAGCGCGTCTCGCCGCCGACGAGTTCGAAGGCTGTCGGCTGGGGCAGCACTTCGTCGGCTGAATCGGTCATAACGTCAGGTGAAGGCGGGAATCGGAAGGCGGCGGTGCGCGGCGTCGGAGCAACCCGCGCCGCGCACCAGAACCGCTGATTTTCTCATAGGTCCGATCACCCGATCGCGGCGGCCCGCCGCACCGGCTTCGCTACGCGTCGCGCAGCGACTGCAGCGCCGGCCGCGTCAGCACGTGCCGCAGGCTGATCCATCCGCCGATGCCCGCGCACGCGACGCCCGCCGCGATCCCGGCCGGCAGCATCCACGGGTTGAACGACAGATGAAAGTCGAACACGCGCGTCGCGAGCACCCAGCCGATCAGCTGCGCGCCGAGCGCCGCCATCACGCCCGCCAGCGCGCCGACCGCGACGAACTCCGCGACCTGCACCGCCCGCACCTGCCTGTGCGACGCGCCGAGCGCGCGCAGCAGCGCCGACTCGCGCATGCGCTCGTCGCGGGTGCCGGCGAGCGCCGCGTACAGCACCAGCACGCCGGCCGCGAGCGTGAACAGGAACAGGAACTGCACCGCGCCGATCACCTGTTCGAGCACGCGTTGAATCTGCGCGAGGACGGGCCCCACGTCGATCGCGGTCACGTTCGGAAAGCGCGCGACGAGCCCGTCGACGACAGCGTTGCGCGCAGCGCTCAGATGGAAGCTCGTGATGTACGTCGCCGGGAAGTCGCGCAGCAGCGCGGGCGGCATCAGCACGAAGAAGTTCACGCGGAAGGTGCCCCAGTCGAGCTTGCGCACGCTCGTCACCGGCGCTTCGACTTCGAGCCCGGCCACGTCGAAGCGCAGCGCGTCGCCCTCGTGCACGCCGAGGGTCTTCGCGAGCCCCTGCTCGATCGACAGTTGCGGCTCGCTCGAATCGCCGTACCAGCGGCCGGCCGCGATCAGGTTGTCGGCGGGCAGCTGCGTCGTGTACGACAGATTGAACTCGCGATCGACGAGCCGTCGCGCGTCCTCGCTCTTGTAGTCGTCCGGATTCACCGGCTTGCCGTTGATCGACACGAGACGGCCGCGCACCATCGGTTCCAGAGCGACGCCCGCGATGCCTTGTGTGCGCAGATACGCGGCGACCGCGTCGCGCTGCTCGGGCTGGATGTCGATCAGGAACTGGTTCGGCGCGTCGGGCGGCGTCGATTTGCGCCAGCCGTCGACCAGGTCGTTGCGCGTCATCGCGATCAGCAGCAGGCACATCAGGCCGATGCCGAGCGCGGTGATCTGCAGCGCGCTCGCGCCGGGCCGACGCTCCAGCGACGCGAGCGCATAACGCCAGCCGACGCCCGCGCGCGTCTGCCCGCCGAAGCGCTCGCTGCGCGCGGCGCGCGCCGCGGCCCACAACGCGAACCGCGCGATGCCGGCGAACACGAGCAGCCCGAGCGCGAACCCGCCCGCGACGATCGCGCCGAGCTTCAGCTCGCCCGCCGCAATCACGAGCAACCCGGCGAACAGCGCGATCCCGACGCCATAGGCGGCCCACGCGGTGCGGCCCTCGTCGCCCCATTCGCGGCGCAGCACGCGCACCGGCGGCACGTGCGTCAGCGGCAACAGCGGCGGCAGCGCGAAGCCGAGCAGCAGCACGAGCCCGGCCGCGATCCCGACGACGGCCGGCATCGGCCCGGGATACGGCAGCGCGACGTCGATCAGGCTCCCGAGCCAGGTCAGCAGCACGAGATGCCCCGCATAGCCGAGCGCGACGCCGACCACGCCCCCGACGATCCCGAGCCCGGCGAACTCCAGCACGAACAGCGCGCGCAGCGTGCGCTGGCTCGCGCCGAGGCAGCGCAGCACAGCGCAGCCGTCGAGGTGCCGGCGCGTGTAGCGATGCGCGGCCATCGCGATCGCGACGGCCGCGAGCAGCGCGGTCAACAGGGACACGAGCGTGAGGAAGTGGTGCGCCCGGTCGATCGTCTGACGGACCTGCGGCTGACCGTCCTGCAACGATTCGAGCGCGACGCCGCGCATCTTGCCGCCGTCGACGTTCGCGTGCGCGAACGCCGCGAAGCTGGCGACGGCCGGATCGGCGCCGGCGACCAGCAGCCGGTACGTGACGCGGCTCCCGTACGTGATGAGGCCGGTCGACGGGAGTTCGTCCGCGCGCATCATCAGCCGCGGCGAGAAGTTCACGAACGAGAAGCCGCGATCCAGCTCGCGCGTGATCACCGCGCCGATCGTGAACGTGCGCGAGCCGACTTTCACGGTATCGC
This sequence comes from Paraburkholderia sp., assembly GCA_035492135.1. Lineage (GTDB taxonomy): Bacteria > Pseudomonadota > Gammaproteobacteria > Burkholderiales > Burkholderiaceae > Paraburkholderia. The sequence goes on from DATJJN010000086.1 coordinate 15,898, forward strand.
CGACATGCAGCTTCAGCGCGCCGAGCAGCTCGTCGTCGACCCAGACGGTGCCGGCGGGCGGAATCCCCTGCGCCGGATGGTCCGGCGCGCCCGGGGCCGGCGCGATCCGCAGCTGGCCGCGCAGCGGGTAGCCGTCGGACACGGCCTTGATCGCGGCAAGACGCGTCGGCGCCTCGCCCGACGCCGGCTGTGCCGCCGTGCTGACCATGCTCGGGAAAATCGCGGTCGTCGCGGTGCGCAGCCCGAGCGAGTCCGCCTTCTGCGCGAACAGCGGACCGACCGGGTGATCGGCGCGGACAATGAAATCGGCGCCGATCATGCTGCGCGCATCGCGTTCCAGTCCGCGTTGCAGGCGATCGGCGAGAAAGCCGACGCTCGCGAGCGCGGCGACCGCCAGCACCAGTGCGAGCAGCAGCATCGTCAGCTCGCCGGCGCGCCAGTCGCGCGCGGTCATGCGCGCGGCGAGGCGAACGAGGTGGGGCCAGTCGGTGCGCGCCGGCTTCGGCGCGGTGAAATGTCGGGCGGGGCGGGTGACGTGGCTCAATCGTGTCGGCTCCGCAACGAGCCGAAGCGCGACACCATGTGGTTCGCCATGCCCCGGAAGCCGCCCTGCACGCCGCGCCACAGACGCGGCAGCGCCCACGCGGCCAGCGCGAGGAAGCCGACCAGCAGCACGAGGAACAAAAGCGGCACGAACAGCGCGAGCAGCACGCCGACGAACGTGATGCCGTCCTCGGCGGTGGACGCGACGACGTTCGACACCGGCTCCGGGGACAGGTTGATCAGCGCCCGCGTGCCGGCCTTCGCCAGATGCGCGGTGCCGGCGAGCGTGCCGCCCGCGAGCGCGGCGACGGTCATGAGGCGCGGGTCGGCATGCCCGAGCGCGCCGGCCGCGAGCAACGCGCCGGCCGGAATGCGGATGAACGTATGCAGTGCGTCCCACAGCGAATCGACGGCAGGGACTTTGTCAGCGAAGAATTCGAAGATTGTCAGCGCGGCGGCGAAGCCGATGACCCACGGCGACGCCAGCACCATCAGCGTGTCGGGCAGGTGGATCACGCCGAGACGCTGCAGCACGCCCGCGATCAGCACGGTCAGATAGAGACGCAGACCGCTGCCCCAAGACAGGCCCGCTGCAAGCGAAAGTGGTTCCATGACTGCCTCCTCGCGCCGGGCGCCGGTCTTTGCCGGGCGTCCTGCCGTGGCCCGTGCGGGCCGCACTGCGGATACGACGGACCGCGGCGCATGGCTCACGGGTGCGCGGCGCGGGATGGTTCGGATGATGACAGACCAATTATAGACACGCGCGCCAGTGCGCCGCAGCGGCGCACGCACCGCCCGGTCACTGCGCGCCGACGAGCCGGTACCCGACGCCCGTCTCCGTGACGATGTATTCGGGCTGCGCAGGATCGCGCTCCAGCTTCTGGCGCAAGTGCGCCATGTAGATGCGCAGATAGTGGCTGCTCTCGACGTGCGACGGCCCCCACACCTCGCGCAGCAGTTGGCGGTGCGTGAGCACGCGGCCCGCGTCGCGCACGAGCGCGGCGAGCAGCCGGTATTCGATCGGCGTCAGATGCACCGGCTCGCCGCCGCGCGTCACGTTGCGCTGCGCGAGGTCGACGCGCACGTCGCCGAAGCTCACCTGCGGCGCGTCGCTCGCGCCGCCGCGATTGCGTCGGCGCAGATGCGCGCGGATCCGCGCGAGCAGTTCCGACACGCCGAACGGCTTGGTCAGGTAATCGTCGGCGCCGGCGTCGAGCGCGGCGACCTTCTCCGCCTCCTGCGTGCGCGCGGACAGCACGATCACCGGCAGATCGGTCCAGCCGCGCAGCTCGCGAATCACGTCGAGCCCGTCGGTATCCGGCAGGCCGAGGTCGACGATCACGAGATCCGGCTTGCGCGTCGCCGCCTCGACGAGCCCCGCCTTGCCGCTCGCCGCCTCGAACACCGTCATGCCCTCGCCCTCCAGCGACACGCGCACGAAACGGCGAATCTGTTGCTCATCTTCGATCAGCACGACTGAGACGGTAGGGTCGCTCATGGAGGATTGTTTTTCGGTTTTGGGGGCAACGCGTCGCGGACGTGACGAACGTTACGGCAACAGGATCGTCGAGCCGGTCGTGCGCCGCCCCTCCAGATCCGCGTGCGCGGCAGCGACGTCCTTCAGCGCGTAGCGCTGGTTGATCGACGTCTTCACCTTGCCCGACGTAATCACGTCGAACAGCTCGGCGGCCATCGCGTCGTAGTCGGCGCGCTTCGCGATGTACGTGAACAGCGTCGGCCGCGTAAAAAACAGCGACCCGCGACTCGCGAACTCCGACGAATCGATCGGCGGCAACGGCCCCGACGCGTTGCCGAAGCACACGACCATCCCGAGCGGCGCGAGGCAATCGAGCGACTTCATGTACGTGTCCTTGCCGATCGAGTCGTACACGACCGGCACGCCCGCGCCGTTCGTGATGTCGCGCACGCGCGCGCTGAAGTCCTCGCGCGTGTAGACGACCGGATGGTCGCAGCCGTGCGCCTGCGCGATCTTCGCCTTGTCGTCCGAGCCGACCGTGCCGATCACCGTCGCGCCGAGCGCCTTCGCCCACTGGCACACGATGAGCCCGACGCCGCCCGCCGCCGCGTGGATCAGGATCGTGTCGCCGGCCTTCACGCGATACGTGCGGCGCAGCAGGTATTGCGCGGTGAGGCCCTGCAGCATCACCGACGCGGCCGACTCGTCGGAAATCGAATCCGGCAGCCTGACCACCTGGTCGGCGCGCAGCACGCGCTCCTGCGCGTAGGCGCCAGGCGGGCGCGCGACGTACGCGACGCGGTCGCCCGCCTTCAGCCCGGTGACATCCGGGCCGACCGCCGTCACCTCGCCCGCCGCCTCCATCCCGAGTCCGGCCGGCAGCGGCTGCGGATAAAGGCCGGTGCGAAAGTACACGTCGACGTAGTTGAGCCCGACCGCGCTCTGCTTCAGCCGGATTTCACCTGCGCCCGGATCGCCGACCTCGACGTCGACCCACTTCATCACCTCCGGACCGCCAGCCTTCTCGTAACGGATTGCCTTGCTCATCGGTGCCTCCTGATCTCGTGAATTCGGTGACGGAATCGTCATGCAGCGGGCCGACCGCGCGACGCCCGATCAGATCAAACCGCCTCGTCGAGCCGCAGCTTCAGCACGTCGAGAATCATCCGCGCGGTCGAGATGTTCGTCGCGCACGGTACGTTGTGCACGTCGCACGCGCGCACGAGCGCGTTGATGTCCGGTTCGTGCGGCTGCGGCGTCATCGGGTCGCGCAGGAAAATCACCATGTCGACGTCGCCTTCGGCGAGCCGCGCGCCGATCTGCAGGTCGCCGCCGTGCGGACCGGACAGCATCCGCTCGACAGTGAGGCCGTGCGCGGCCGCGATGCGCGCGCCGGTGGTGCCGGTCGCGATCAGTTCGCAGCGGCGCAGCGCGTCGGCGTACTCGCCGGCCAGCATGACGATGTCGTCTTTCTTGTGATCGTGCGCGATCAGCGCAACGCGGGTCGGCATGGGATGGTGCTCCTCGTGTCTTGTGTTGCAGGTCGTAACGATGCCGGACGACATTTGAAACGGCATCCAGGGCGGCAATTCAGCCGGCAATCAATAGGTGCCGGGATACGCGCCGCCGTCGATCAGCCAGTTCTGGCCGGTGATATACCCCGCGTGAACGCTGGCGAGGTACGCGCACGCGCGGCCGAACTCGTCGGGCGTGCCGAAGCGCCCCGCCGGAATCGACGCGATCCGGCGCGCACGCGCCTCGTCCTCGGAGATGTGGTTCGCCTTTGCCTGCGCGACGATCGTCGCGTGGATGCGGTCCGTCGCGAACGCGCCCGGCAGCAGGTTGTTGATCGTCACGCCGGTCGGCGCGAGCTGCCGCGCGATGCCTGCGACGAAGCCGGTCAGCCCCGAGCGCGCGCCGTTCGACAGGCCCAGCACGTCGATCGGCGCCTTCACCGACGAACTCGTGATGTTGACGATGCGCCCGAAGCCGCGCGCGATCATCCCGTCGACGGTGGCCTGGATCAGCGCGATCGGCGTCAGCATGTTCGCTTCGACCGCGCGCAGCCAGTCGTCGTGCGTGTACTTGCGGAAATCGCCGGGGGGCGGGCCGCCCGCGTTGTTCACGAGGATGTCCGGCTCGCCGCACGCGGCGAGCGCCGCGGCGCGCCCCTCGGGCGTGGTGATATCGCACGCGACCGTGTTCACGGTGACGCCGGTTTTCGCGCGGATTTCGTCGGCGGTCTGTTCGAGCGTCCCGGCGGTCCGTGCGACGATCGTCAGATTCACGCCTTCCGCAGCCAGCGCCTCGGCGCAGCCGCGCCCGAGTCCCTTGCTCGCCGCGCAGACGAGCGCGTTGCGTCCTGCAATGCCCATGTCCATCGTCGGGTGTCCTTGTAGTCGTAAGTTGCAGTGGAGTCGTAGCAGACGGCGCAGCCACGCGCGCGCCGTCCGATCCCCGATTCTAGAAGAATCGCGACGCGCGCGCCGCACCCATCCGGCGGGTTCGCGCGACCCGCGCGCGCGACGCTTACCCCGATGCTTACCCTATACTTCCGCTGCAACGCGGCCCGTGGCGCCTGCAAGCCGTGCTACGCGTGCGCCGCCGCGCCGCCCCATTCCTCTTGCCGCCGTGCGCTCCGCCATGAAACAGGACAGCCGCTTCCCGAATCTCTTCATCCTCGATCACCCGCTGATCCAGCATAAGCTCACCCACATGCGCGACACGCGCACGTCGACGCGCACGTTCCGCGAGCTGCTGCGGGAAATCACGCTGCTGATGGGCTACGAGATCACCCGCGACCTGCCGGTCACGACGCGCCGCGTGCAGACCCCGCTCGTCGAAGTCGACGCGCCGGTGATCGCCGGCAAGAAGCTCGCGATCGTGCCGGTGCTGCGCGCCGGCGTCGGCATGTCGGACGGGCTGCTCGAACTGATTCCGTCCGCGCGCGTCGGCCATATCGGCGTGTACCGCGACGACGCGCACCGGCCGGTCGAGTATCTGGTGAAGCTGCCGGATCTGGAAGACCGCACGTTCATCCTTTGCGATCCGATGGTCGCGACCGGCAACTCGGCCGTGCATGCGATCGACGTGCTCAAGCGCCGCGGCGTCGGCGGCGAGCGGATCCTGTTCCTCGCGCTCGTTGCGGCGCCCGAAGGCGTCGAGGTGTTCCAGAACGCGCATCCGGACGTGAAGCTCTTCGTCGCGTCGCTCGACACGCGGCTCAACGAGCATGCGTATATCGAACCCGGTCTCGGCGACGCCGGAGACCGGCTGTTCGGCACAAAGAACTGACGAAAGCGCGATCCGGCACCGCGACTTTCGCCCTCGGCCGGCCGGCATATCGGGACCAAAGGCCGGGGCCGCGAGCCCCGGCGTGATAAAATTGCCGTCTGCCTGAACGGTCCGCCGGCCGCGAACGTGCGGCGCGAAGCCTGAGCCTGACACGGGTGTTCGAACCAGCGGGTTCGAACCAGCACCGAATGAACCCCGAGCGAGCACGGACTGGCCGGCGCGCCGGCTATGTACACACTGAGTGCCCACTGGGTGCCCACGAAGTGGCAACTGGGCGCCCCGAGCCGTGTCACGCTGCGCGAAACGTGCCGGCCAGCGCGACGATTTCAGCACGACCGCAACACTTCCTCGGGCCGGACGAGCGCCGGCGCACCGGCGCCAGCGGACAGGCAGACAAGACATTCAAGGATTCAGGGACGGGAGCCGGCGGCGCAGCACGGCGCGAAGCACCGCGCGGCCGTGTCCCCCAACGCAACGACAGTGCACTATGCGCGCGCCTCAAGCCGGCGCACGTCACGGAGAAAAGGTATGGCGGGTCATTCGAAATGGGCCAACATCAAGCATAAGAAAGCGGCTGCCGACGCGAAGCGCGGCAAGGTCTGGACGCGGCTCATCAAGGAAATCCAGGTAGCCGCGCGCCTGGGCGGCGGCGAGATCGACTCGAACCCGCGTCTGCGGCTCGCGGTCGACAAGGCGACCGACGCGAACATGCCGAAGGACAACATCAACCGCGCGATCCAGCGCGGCGTCGGCGGCGTCGACGGCGCAACGTACGAGGAAATCCGCTACGAGGGCTACGGGATCGGCGGCGCGGCGATCATCGTCGACACGATGACCGACAACCGCACCCGCACCGTCGCGGAAGTGCGCCACGCGTTCTCGAAGTTCGGCGGCAACATGGGCACCGACGGCTCGGTGTCGTTCATGTTCGATCACGTCGGCCAGTTCCTGTTCGCGCCGGGCACGCCGGAAGACAAGCTGATGGAAGCCGCGCTCGAAGCGGGCGCGGACGACGTCGTCACGAACGACGACGGCAGCATCGAAGTGCTCTGCCCGCCGAACGATTTCCCGAAGGTGAAGGCCGCGCTCGAAGCCGCGGGCTTCAAGGCGGAAGTCGCGGAAGTCACGATGAAGCCGCAGACCGAAGTCGAATTCACCGGCGACGACGCAGTGAAGATGCAAAAGCTGCTCGACGCGCTGGAGAACCTCGACGACGTGCAGGAAGTTTTCACGAACGCGTCGATCGCCGACGAGTGACGTGCACCGGCGTTCGCGGCGGGCGCGGCAGCGTGCGTCCGGGCGAACGCCCGCTCTGTTTTTTTGCGCGGCGTGTCGCGCGGGTTCGGTAGCGTTGCCGCTGCGGCATCACCCGCACGGCGGCGCGCCGGTCGCCGGCGCCGCGTGCGCCGCGGCGGACGCTCGATGTGCCGCCGCTACCGTTTATCTGGTCTTTCGGGGATTTACATGAAGTTACTCGTCGTCGGTTCTGGCGGCCGTGAACATGCGCTGGCGTGGAAGCTCGCGCAGGCGCCGCGCGTCCAGCACGTCTATGTCGCGCCGGGCAATGGCGGCACCGCGCAGGACGAGCGGCTCGCGAACGTCGACATCACCGATCTGAACGAACTCGCCGACTTCGCCGAGCGCGAGCAGATCGCGTTCACGGTCGTCGGGCCGGAAGCGCCGCTCGCGGCCGGCATCGTCAACCTGTTCCGCGCGCGCGGGCTGAAGGTGTTCGGCCCGACGAAGGAAGCCGCGCAGCTCGAAAGCTCGAAGGACTTCGCGAAGGCGTTCATGAAGCGGCACGGCATCCCGACCGCCGCGTACGAGACGTTCTCCGACGCCGCCGCCGCGCACGCGTACATCGACGCGCAGGGCGCGCCGATCGTGATCAAGGCCGACGGCCTCGCGGCCGGCAAGGGCGTCGTCGTCGCGACGACGCTCGCCGAGGCGCACGACGCCGTCGACATGATGCTCGCCGACAACAAGCTCGGCGACGCCGGCGCGCGCGTCGTCATCGAAGAGTTCCTCGCGGGCGAGGAGGCGAGCTTCATCGTGATGGTCGACGGCAAGCACGTGCTCGCGCTCGCGTCGAGCCAGGACCACAAGCGCCTGCTCGACGGCGATCGCGGCCCGAACACGGGCGGCATGGGCGCGTACTCGCCGGCGCCGATCGTCACGCCGCAACTGCACGCTCGCGTGATGCGCGAAATCATCCTGCCGACCGTCGCCGGCATGGAAAAGGAAGGCATCCGCTACACCGGCTTCCTGTACGCGGGCCTGATGATCGACGCGCAAGGCAACCCGAAGACGCTCGAATTCAACTGCCGGATGGGCGACCCGGAAACGCAGCCGATCATGGCGCGCCTGAAGGGCGACTTCTCGAAGGTGGTCGAGCAGGCGATCGCCGGCACGCTGAACACCGTCGAGCTCGAATGGGACCGCCGCACCGCGCTCGGCGTCGTGCTCGCTGCGCACAACTATCCGGACGCGCCGCGCAAGGGCGACCGGATCAGCGACATCCCGGCCGAGACCGCCGATTCGGTGACGTTCCACGCGGGCACGACGCTCGTCGACGGCAAGCTGCTGACCTCGGGCGGCCGCGTGCTGTGCGTGGTCGGCCTCGCCGATACGGTGCGCGGCGCGCAGTCGGTCGCGTACGAGACGGTGAACCGGATCTCGTTCGACGGCATGCAGTACCGGCACGACATCGGCTACCGCGCGGTGAATCGCAAGCAGTCCGGCTGATGCTTCGCGGGCGGGGGTCGGCGCAGTGATTGCCGGCCTCGGCCCCCGCCTCGCGCGAGCGGGCGGCGCGCGCGGCGGTGCTTGCGTTCACGCGTCGCTCATGCGCGGCCGAACGCACGTCGCGCCGTGCCGCAAGGCCCGGACGCTGCGACAGATGCGCCGCGCCGCGCCATGGAGGATCAGGACGTGCGCCGCACGATCGGCGCTACACTGCCGTCGTGTCACGCGTGTTTCACGCGCGGCGCCCCTTTCCGAAAGACCTCAGAACCAACCCCGCGCAGCCTCCCGGCGTCGCGCCCACCCCACCGATGATCGACGAATCGACTCACGACCGCGCGGCCGTCCGCGCCTGGCTTCAGGGACTTCAAACGCAGATCGCCGACGCACTCGGCGCGTTCGACGGCACGCCGCTCGCGACCGATGCGTGGCAGCGCGCGCCCGGCGAAAAGCTGCGCGGCGGCGGCTGCACGCGCATCGTCGAGAACGGCGGGTTCTTCGAGCGCGCGGGCATCGGTTTCTCGGATGTCGCCGGCGACAAGCTGCCGCCGTCCGCGACCGCGGCCCGTCCGCAACTGGCCGGGCGCGGCTTCGAGGCGATGGGCGTGTCGCTCGTGCTGCATCCGCGCAATCCGTACTGCCCGACCGTGCACATGAACGTGCGCCTCTTCTGCGCGATCAAGGAAGGCGAGGCACCCGTGTTCTGGTTCGGCGGCGGGATGGACCTGACGCCGTACTACGGCTTCGAGGAAGACGCGCGCCACTTCCACCGGGTCTGCCGCGACGCGCTCGCGCCGTACGGCGACGACCTGTACCCGCGCTTCAAGCGCTGGTGCGACGAATACTTCCTGCTGAAGCACCGCAACGAAGCGCGCGGCATCGGCGGCATCTTCTTCGACGATTTTTCGGAGCTGGGCTTCGAGCGCTCGTTCGCGATGGTCAGGAGCGTCGGCGAAGCGTTCCTCAAAGCGTATCTGCCGATCATCGAAAAGCGCCGCGACATGCCGTACGGCGAAGCCGAACGCGCGTTCCAGGGGCTGCGGCGCGGCCGCTACGTGGAGTTCAACCTCGTGTGGGATCGCGGCACGCTGTTCGGACTGCAAAGCGGCGGACGCACCGAGTCGATCCTGATGTCGATGCCGCCCCACGCAAGCTGGGAGTACGACTGGCAGCCGCAGCCGGGCACGCCGGAAGCGCGGCTCTATACCGACTTCCTGCCGGTGCGCGACTGGATCTGACACCGTGACGAGCGCTTCATCCTTTCGCCCCGATCCCCCCGATGCGCGGCCTGCGCGGCGCGTTGCGCTGCTCGGCGGCACGTTCGATCCGATCCACAACGGTCATCTCGCGCTCGCGCGACGCTTCGCGCAGTTGCTCGACCTGACCGACCTCGTGCTGCTGCCGGCCGGCCAGCCGTGGCAGAAGCCGGACGTGTCGGCGGCCGTGCACCGGCTCGCGATGACGCGCGCCGCCGCCGCGTCGCTCGTGCTGCCGGGCGTCACGGTCAGCATCGACACCGACGAGATCGATCACGACGGCCCGACCTACACCGTCGAAACGCTGCGCCGCTGGCGCCGGCGCAACGGCAACGACGTGTCGCTGACGCTGCTGATGGGCGCGGACCAGCTCGTGCATCTCGACACGTGGCACGAATGGCGCGAGCTGTTCGCGTACGCGCACATCGGCGCGGCGAGCCGGCCGGGCTTCGATCTTGCGTCGGTGCCCGCGAGCGTCGCGGCCGAAATCGCGTCGCGCCGCGCGCCGGCCGACACGCTGCGCGCCACGCCGCACGGCCATCTGCTGCTCGACGACGCGCTCGCGCTCGACGTCTCCGCGACCGACATCCGGCGCCGGATCCGCGCGTGCGTCGCGCAACACCACGCGGGCGGCGACGAGGCCGCGAGCGGCGAGAACGCGTCGAAGCACGTCCCCGCGGCCGTGTGGGACTATATTCTTCAACATCATCTGTACCACGGGTAATCATGGATATCCGCAAACTGCAACGCGCCATCGTCGACGGTCTCGAAGACGTCAAGGCCCAGGACATCAAGGTGTTCAACACGAGCCACCTGACCGAGCTGTTCGATCGCGTGATCGTCGCGAGCGGCACGTCGAACCGCCAGACCAAGGCGCTCGCGTCGAGCGTGCGCGAGAAGGTGAAAGAGGCCGGCGGCGACATCGTCAGCATCGAAGGCGAGGACATCGGCGAATGGGTGCTCGTCGATTGCGGCGACGCGGTCGTCCACATCCTGCAGCCCGCGCTGCGCCAGTACTACAACCTCGAAGAGATCTGGGGCGACAAGCCGGTGCGGATGAAGCTCACGAGCGCGAACCGCTTCGGCGGCGCACGTCCCACCGAGCCGCTCGACGACGAAGACGAGGATGAAGCCGAAGCCGACGCGCCGGCCGCGAAGCCCGCGCGCAAGAGCGCCGCCCGTCGCGGCGGCAGCAAGTGAGCGGCCGCGTTTTCGCCCTGTCACGATGAAGTTGCACATCGTCGCCGTCGGCCACCGGATGCCCGACTGGATCGCGACCGGCTTCGACGAATACGCGAAGCGCATGCCGCCCGAGCTGCGCATCGAGCTTCGCGAGATCAAGCCCGAGCAGCGCTCGTCGGGCCGCCCGGCGGAAAGCGTGATGGCCGCCGAGCGGCAACGCATCGAGGCCGCATTGCCGAAAGCAGCGCGCATCGTCGCGCTCGACGAACGCGGCCGCGACTGGACCACGATGCAGCTCGCGACCGCGCTGCCCGACTGGCAGCGCGACGGCCGCGACGTCGCGTTCCTGATCGGCGGCGCGGACGGGCTCGACCCGCAGCTGAAGGCGCGCGCCGATCTGCTGCTGCGTCTGTCGAGCCTCACGCTGCCGCATGCGATGGTCCGCGTGCTGCTTGCCGAGCAGCTTTACCGCGCGTGGACCATCACGCAGAATCATCCGTATCATCGCGTCTGAAGCGGCGCGCGGGCCTTCGCACGTTTGCGCCGTCGAGCCGCTCTCCGACGTGCCCGTTCCCCGCTTCTTTGCGCCTTTTCCCCGCTTTTTTCCTTTCTTCGCCGAGACCCACCCGATGCCGTCGTCCCCCGCCGCGTCCTACCCGTTCGTTTATCTTGCGTCGCAAAGTCCGCGCCGTCAGGAACTGCTCACGCAGCTCGGCGTGCGCTTCGAGTTGCTGCTGCCGCGCCCCGACGAAGACGCCGAAGCGCTCGAAACGGTGCTGCCGGGCGAAGCGCCCGCCGACTACGTGGTGCGCGTGAGCGTCGCGAAAGCGGAGGCCGCGCGGCATCGTCTCGAAGCGGGCGGCCACGCGCGCGCGCCGATCCTGACCGCCGACACCACCGTCACGATCGACGGCCGCATCCTCGGCAAGCCGCTCGACGCCGCCGACGCGGTCGCGATGCTCGCGAGCCTGCGCGGCCGCGATCACGAGGTGCTGACGGCCGTCGCGCTCGTCGATGCCCACGGCGCGCTGCTGCCGCCTGCGCTGTCGCGCTCGCACGTGCGTTTCGCGCACGCGGACGACGCCGCGCTCGCGCGCTACGTCGCGAGCGGCGAGCCGTTCGGCAAGGCCGGCGCGTACGGGATTCAGGGCCGCGCGGCCGAATTTGTCGAGCGGATCGACGGGTCCTATTCGGGTATCATGGGTTTGCCTCTGTTCGAAACGGCCGCACTGCTGCGTGCGGCCGGCGTCGACTTCCAGAACAGCTAAAACAAACACCATGAACGAAGAGATCCTGATCAACATCACGCCGCAGGAGACGCGCGTCGCACTGGTGCAGCAAGGTGCAGTACAGGAGCTTCATGTCGAGCGCACGCTGTCGCGCGGACGGGTCGGCAACATCTATCTCGGCAAGGTCGTGCGTGTGCTGCCGGGGATGCAATCGGCGTTCATCGACATCGGGCTCGAACGCGCCGCGTTCCTGCACGTCGCCGACATCTGGCATCCGCGGCTCGCAGGCGAAACGCATCAGCCGGTCCACCATCAGCCGATCGAAAAGACCGTGTTCGAAGGGCAGACGCTGATGGTCCAGGTCATCAAGGACCCGATCGGCACGAAGGGCGCGCGGCTCTCGACGCAGGTGAGCATCGCCGGGCGCACGCTCGTGTATCTGCCGCAGGAACCGCACATCGGCATCTCGCAGAAGATCGAAAGCGAAGCCGAGCGCGAGGCCGTGCGCGCGCGTCTGACCGCGGTGCTGCCCGCCGACGAGAAAGGCGGCTACATCGTGCGCACGATCGCCGAGGACGCGACGAGCGAGGAGCTTGCCGCCGACGTCACCTATCTGCGCAAGACGTGGACGACGATCGTCGCGCAGGCGCAGCGCCTGCCCGCGACCAGCCTGCTGTACCAGGACCTGAACCTCGCGCAGCGCGTGCTGCGCGACTTCGTGAACGACGAGACCACACGCATCCAGGTCGATTCGCGCGAGACGTTCCAGATGCTGACCGAGTTCGCGACCGAGTTCACGCCGGCCGTGCTGCCGAAGCTGCATCACTACACCGGCGAGCGGCCGCTCTTCGATCTGTACAACATCGAGACCGAGATCCAGCGTGCGCTGTCACGGCGCGTCGATCTGAAATCGGGCGGCTATCTCGTGATCGACCAGACCGAGGCGATGACGACGATCGACGTGAACACCGGCGGCTACGTCGGCGCGCGCAACTTCGACGACACGATCTTCAAGACCAACCTCGAAGCCGCGCATACGATCGCGCGCCAGCTGCGTCTGCGCAATCTCGGCGGCGTGATCATCATCGACTTCATCGACATGGAAAACGTCGAGCACCGCGAACAGGTGCTCGGCGAACTGAAGAAGGCGCTGTCGCGCGATCGCACGCGCGTGACCGTCAACGGCTTTTCGCAGCTCGGACTCGTCGAGATGACGCGCAAGCGCACACGCGAATCGCTCGCGCACGTGCTGTGCGAACCGTGTCCCGTGTGCCAGGGCAAGGGCCAGGTGAAGACCGCGCGGACCGTCTGCTACGACGTGCTGCGCGAGATCCTGCGCGAGTCGCGGCAGTTCAATCCGCGCGAGTTCCGCGTGGTCGCGTCGCAGCAAGTGATCGATCTGTTTCTCGAAGAAGAGTCGCAGCATCTCGCGATGCTGATCGATTTCATCGGCAAGCCGGTGTCGCTGCAGGTGGAGTCGAACCTGAGCCAGGAGCAGTACGACATCGTGCTGATGTAGGTCCGCCGAGGGCCGACGTGTTCCAGAGAGGCGCTGTTAATCGTTGCAAAAGCCATCTTCCGTCACGCTGCCGGCAAGAAAGTCATCAATGAAATTCCCGCAATCGGAACCGAGCGGGTTTCGATCATTGGATAGCGCCCCGCATCCGACAGCGTCTTATGCTGACGGCCAATGAGTTACATGTGCTGTTGAACGCGAACATGAATCGCGAGAACCTGCTCCATGGATTGACAACCACAGTCCTTCGATACGCCGATTTACACCACACGATCTCATAAACTCCCTGGCGTCGAAGGAATTTACGATCAATACACTTGCCATGGCGAACGACGCCATGCCTCGGAACATTCGGCAACGATGGACAGCGTTCATGACATCGGGACTGGACGTATCCGTCTCCACTAGTACGACGTGGACATTCGAACGACGAAGATAAACGACCAGAGCCCGCGTAACGAAGCTCTTGCCGACACCACCCTTGCTGCCGCCGACCCTATAGATGGGGTGGTTTTCCATTGCCATTTCATACCTCTATAAGTTTTCGGTATCCGGCCTGATCGGAAATCCGAGGAAACCCTTTACCGGCGTGGATTCCGGTCTGGTTATTCCCCCATCCCTTTTCTCTTGTGATTCAGTGCGTACGTTTCACATACTGCGTGCCCGATAAAAAGAGAAAGGGCGTTACCGGTGCAGGGAACGCGCTCCCCCTACTTTTCGCCAGTGCCAACCGTTAGCCTGATCGCGGGCGACGTTTTCGGCTTAGCAAAACCTTGCCGGCGGGGGGCCGGACTATTGACCAGGAGCATCAGGATGAACCTACGCCTTACTGACGGGCAATCCTATAAAACTGACATCGCGGCGCTGCGAGAGGCGATCCGCGCGAATGGCACGACGGCAACGGAGTGCCGCATCACGGTGGAGATCGCTAGCCCTCCGAAGGGTTTCGCACTAGAGCTCTTGCTCAACCTTGGCTGGGAAAGCGATCCGAAAAAACCGGCGGGCTTTTCTTCGCTCTACACCGTCGGACTGGTGAGTCAGGGCAAGTACTTCTATTTCAAGGGCGACCTGCCGTGGGCACCGCCTGTCCCTTCAACGGCGTTGCCGCTTGCCGGGTCATATATGACGCTTGGGTACGCGTCCACTCCACTGCCGATCATCACTAACCTGAACCTGCCCCAGGCGGCGATCAATCTTTCCCGGTTTTCAGGCGGGACAGTATCTCCCGGCGACAAGACGACGCAGGATTTGGTCCGCTGCATCGTCGCCCTGTCGGAGGCGCTGCGCTTTGCCGAAACAGAAGATGCAATCGCCGGTGTACTCGACGGACATCCGGATACGTTTGATCCCGCAGAGCAGCGCGAAAAATTTTTCACCAACTGGGAAAAGAGCGGTCATCCGCTTGGCGCCGCATAACAGGCCGCAACCACACTTTCCGGAGGAAACCGTGACCACAAACTTTACCCAGGATACGCTCGACACCCGTACCCAGTGGGAAGAGCTGATCCGCAGTCTTATCAGTGACGCCGGCGGCAAATACGGTGTCGCAGCATCTCAGACCAACCTCTTCCCAAGTCCAGACGGCCTTCCAAGCCTGTCGATGTACAAGATCCGCTTTGCGGACCTGCATCTGCCCGCGGACGTGCTTCAGCTGATGTCCGAGATCATGACGTCGCCAAACATTGTTGACCGCTGCGAACGGGACGGGTCGCGCAATGACCGCACATTGGGCGCAATGCGGCAGATCCACAAAAATGACAAGGGCTACCTTCCCCGGATCGCGGCACCTTATCCTCCGCGGGACAAACCGCTTTCCGGCCGTAGCGCCGCGTACGAGAAATACGTTGCGGAAAAGAAGTGGAACACTAACGACCAAGGTGGGGGCAATGCCACCACCGGCTATGTCGAGTATTCGGCGGTCGTACCTGGCTGGAGTATCGCAAGCGTCGATCCGCGTATCGTGTTCGACTATGTACGCAGCATGATTTACTACTCGCCAATCCACTACGCGTCCTGGGACCCCGCACTCAAAGACGGCGGCGCCGTCGTCAATGCGCCCACGGACAAGCGTTATCCGAATCCGTGGTTCTGGATCACAGATATCACGGCCACGCTGCCGGTCCATAAATAAGCGCACACGAGGCGGGGCCGCCATTTCGGCGAGGTTGTGGCTCATGAAGCGCGCGACGCGGGCCTCAACCTCGGGAAAACAGCATCCGCCGCCGTCTGCGTGTGAAGCAGTCCGGCCCAGAAAGTCCGGCAGCCGGCCGACGCCCTTCGCGTGAAATGACAGTCCCTGGGCACGCGGCGTCCATCGCTCCCGACATCCCTCTTTAGGGAGCGGCATCCCCCTATTCTCGGCGCCTTTTACGAGATAGCCTGAATTCGTCAGACAAAAAAGAGTGTTCCGATGCAAACACTAGGTCAAACGATAAGCCACGGGGGTGGCGGGACGAGCTCTACAGGGAGCGCGTTCATCCAGCTTGTTGGTCGCGCGGCATTACTCGCGGGGGACGTGCGTGAGGCCTGTGTGGAGTTTTGCGAACAGAACCGGCAGATTGCACCGTGCGGCCTTCCTGAATCGCGGGCCGAAATCGCGCAAGAGGCCGGCTTCGCGACGATGTTCGATCTGGTCATCACATACGGCGGCCGCCGTCTGTACCTCCCCACGAGCCAGCAACGGTTGTTCACACTCGCCGGCTGGTCGATTCCCGCGCCCGCCTACATACGGCGGCGAGAACAGGCTGACGTCAACGGGCAGATCGATATTCCTGGCATGTGGGGACTCTTTTTGGCCCTGCCGCGTGCCGCGATCCGCTTTGCTCTCGCCCGGGAATGGTCCGCAAAGGCTGATTCAGGCAAAAACCACCGTGTCGTCGATGGCAAGGCGACGCCCGCTGTGTCGCGACCACCGTCAACCCTTTTCGCGTATTCGGATTATCCCGTGCATCACTTTGCTCGCGACCGAGCCGTTTTGTTCAACCACTGAGAGACCCATATCATGCCGTCAACGATCCCGTATGACCCGTCCCTTGCTCTGGGGAACCTGGTGAGCCTCGACCGGCTCCAGGTGCTTGAGCAAATCGCCCAGGCGCAAGCGCCCGCCGATGCCGCCGAAGATACCCTCAATGCCCTGATCAGCACCAAGCGCTCGCTCGACATGACCGGCCAGGAGCTGCTCGGCATGGGCATCGATATTACCGACGTCGTAGCGGCGTCCGACGAAACAGGGAAAGACATTGCGACGGCCGCAGCCGAGTATGCGAAGGCGAAGATCGCGTCCGTCAAGGCCGTTCAGCCTCTCAAGTTAAAGCTCTCGGCGATCACCGAATCGATCGAAAGCCCGGTTGACTATAACCGCACCCAGATCAAGCAGATGCCGCTGTCTGCCGACAGTCTGAACATGAACGTCCAGTACTTCACGAACGATACCAATTCGCAGAGCTCCTCGACTCACGCACAGCAGATCGCCACGTTTGTCGCCGGTCAGGTTGGATTCTTTGGCGATGATTTCTCGAACCAGGCTTCGACCTCGGCGGCGTCGCAAGTGAATAGCCAGGTACAGCGGCACAGTATTGCCGGCACGCTCGTTATCGCAGTGACCTGTACCCACAAGGATGCCGTGCTACTCGCGCCATTTATCCTCGACGTCGACAAGGGAATTCGTGCTTTCAACGCCGTGTTCCCGGACAACATGATCAAAACGGACTCACTGTCCTCGATCTCAACGATCGCCGCGCAGGCGAACACGAAAGAGGAGAAGGCACTTACTCTCCTTTCGGGTGCGACCATGGGATCGTGCTTCATCGGCATGGTCCACGTTCTCAACGTCACGGACTCAAAAAGCTCCGAAACGATGCGGAGCATCGCGTCGTCGCTGCAAACGCAGTTCGAAGTCTCCGGATGGTTTGAGGACGTGTCCGGCGGCTTCGGCGTAAACAGCTCGTTCAGCGATGATGCAAAGGCTCTTCTATCGACGCAGAACGTCACTTCACACTGCACGCTTACTACGATCGGGTCCATTCCGTCGATCAAGTCCAACCAGGTGAAGATGGCAGTCCAGCAGTTCACGGACTTCGACGGCAGTTCATCAATGCAAGCGCTCTTGAAGCTGCAGGGGGTCACCGCGGGAGACCAGGAGTCTGTCGCGTCTTCGGCCCAGGCGGCGCGCACCGGCGGCCAATTTGTGGCGATGAAGAGCAGCCAGATGCAGGCGGCGTTGTCCTCTCTCTCTGAAATCGACGACGGCCAGAACAAGATCATCGATACCAATTCGATGATGGACGCGCTGGATGACTATATCCAGAAGTGCCTCGCCGGAAACATCGGCGCGCCGATCACCTACTACCTGAAGAAGGTCACGGCGTCCCAGCTCGCCCAGATGTGGATGGCGAAGTACTACCCTGGCAAGTACCTCGCCATCTCGGGTGACGACTCGGGGACGGCCGGCGGCGGCGCCTCATCCGGCGGTTCTTCGTCAGGGGGTTCTGCGTCGGGCAGCGACGCCAGCGGCGCATCGAGCAACTGATGACAACGCGCAGACGCCACGGCCGCCAGCCGCGTTAGTGCCAGCGCCCTGCTCTGCGCGGTCCCCGATCGCCCGCAGCTCGTAACAGCCATCTTCGCCAATTCCCATGAAATCGCAACGACTGGACCACATGCTGCCAGGCCTATCGACCGCCGAACGCACCTGGTTGGCCGCGGTACTCGAAATTGCCAAGGGCGGGCCAGTAGCACTTTCGGAGGTCTGGACGAAAACATGGTTCACGTCGGTCTCGCAACGGGCGCTGATCGTCCAGCCGCCACAGGCGTGTGCGTATCTGTACTTCGCAGGCGAGACGTCGGTGCAGCCGGAGATCAGTAGTCAGGTGGTTCGTGAATTTCTCGAAAACGCAATGCTCCTCGAGCTGCTCAGACGCGACGGCATCGCTTTCATATCCGATGCCCCCGCGAGCCGCCCTACCGAGATCCAGTGCATCGGGCAGATTTTCGAGCAGCCTCGTGTCGATACTACTCATGGACGACGTCGCATCACACTGAACCGCGCCGGAGACTACACCGAGGAGCCCGGCGTGATCCGGAACGCCGACGGGACAGCGGTATATCACAGCGTGCGGCTCGCGGAAGACGTGTTCGATCTTCTCAGATGCTGCACTCACGGCGTTCTCTACATCCGCGAAAGCGAGTGCGAACGGATCGGCATGAGTCTCGCCGCGATCGACCTTATCGGGCAGCGTGAATCGCGGGCCGCAGAAACGTGCGCTGCGCAGCCCGCACCGACGCACTGTCTGAAGGGAAATCGAAGCGCCATCACGGCAAAACATCGACGCCCCAACCTCTTCCGGCGCATGAAAACTGCCGCCCGCGAGTCACTGCTGCACTTCATCATCGTTGGATCGGTCTCAGCGGCGCACGGCGCCGTGGCCGGGTGGTATGCGAAGGACTTCGTTCGCCAGAAGCAGGCAGCGACACAGTCGAAGATGGCCGCTAACGTGGCCGCACCGGCGACAGGTCAGCAGGCTGACGCGCGCCTCGCGTGCCCGGGGCGCCTCGCCAGTGCGGCCTCCGGCACATCCTCACGAGGGTGCAACGCCTGGTCTGGTCCTGTCGCCGTGGAATCAGCATCTGGCAGGGCACCTCCACCCGCGGCAGCAGCGGCAGCAGCGGCTGCCGCTGCCACGTCCGCGCCTGCCGCAAGCGCCTCGTCCGAGGCGCAACCGAGTGTCGCCCCGATCGCGGCAGCCAGCGGCGCGCCCGCGTCAAACCAGACGCCGAGCGCCGCTGCGGCGCTCGGCAGGCTCGACGGGATGCACGATCGTCCTCACGGGATCGACGTTTCGAGGTGGTCCGGCGACGGGCGCACGGGCGCGGGCGATGTGTTCGCGGCTGTTCCCAAAGCGGACTTCGCGTTCGCCCGCGTGGCGTATGGGATTTCAATCGACCCGGAATTTTCGACCAACTGGGCCATCATGGGGAGCCGTCGAATCTATCGTGGAGCGTACCTTTTCCTCAGGATGGATCAGGACCCGATCGAGCAGGTCGATCGCGCGGTCAAGGCCCTCGGCGCGCGGGGACGAAAGGACCTTTGCCTCGCAATCGACTTCGAGGAACTAAGCTTCGAGACGCGCGCGCCGGCGCCATCGGTCGCTGAAGTGCAGCGCACGTTGGCATCTGCGCTCAACGAAGCATCCGTACAGCTGGGCTGTCTGCCGATGCTTTACACGAATCCCGATGTCGGAAACCGGTACCTGAATTCGCCGGCGTTCGCCCGGTACCCGCTGTGGGTGGCCGACTGGTCGAAGAGCGCCCAGCCGAAGTTGCCCTCGGCGTGGTCCAACTTCTCGTTCTGGCAACGCGCCGATCATCTCACGGCCACCCCCGACCCCGCCGATCTCGACGTATTCAACGGACGACGCATTGACCTCAACCGCTTCATCCGCGATTCAACTGGCACACCGCCCCTTCCCGCCGGCGCTACGCCTCAGTAGCGGCCGGGAGCGTCGGCATAGGGCGCCAGCGTCAGGGTAGCTTGCGGCGCCGATACCTCCCGCCGCGAGCCCCCACAACGAACATGACGAAAATGTAATCGTCGCGATATCGGACGCGTAATCCGCCTCCACTCACACTGTTCTGGTCGTCCGAGCCAGGCCGTCTACGTTGACTGCGGCGTTGCGGGACGACGATCCCATCTTCCGGAGACCGTCCCCCATGTCCGCTCGATGCAGTACGCCTGCCATTGTCGCCATCACCGTCGCCACGTTTTCCGTCCTCCTCGCCGCGGCCGGCGCGCTCTACGCGTGGTCGGGCCTCTACGACGTGTCTGCCAGCTCGCCCGACAATCCGCTCGTCGCGTGGGCGCTGCACGGGACCTATGAAGCGTCGCTGCACCGGCACGCGGGCAGAGACACGCCGCCCGCGGACCTGATGTCGCTCGCGAACATCCGCGCCGGCGCGCAACTGTACGAGTCGACCTGTGCGGTCTGCCACGGCGCGCCGGGCCGCGACCCGAGCCCGATCGCGAGCGGCCTTCGCCCGGCCCCGCCGGCCCTGCTCGCGGCGACGCGCCGCAACAAGCCGGTGCTGATGTTCTGGGCGATCAAGCACGGGGTGAACATGACCGCGATGCCTGCGTTCGGCAACACGCAATCGGACGAACGGATCTGGCAGGCGGCCGCGTTCCTGTTCCACGCGCGGGGCATCAGCCCGCAGGCCTACGCGGCGCTGACCGGCGAGAGCGAGAGCAAGACGGCGCCGCAACCGCATTGACGGGATGCGTGACAGCCGGGGCGCTTGCGCCCCGTCGCACGCATTCACGGCATCGCGCTCTTCCTTGCATCAGTTTTGCGCGATCGACTGATTCCCTGCCGACGCGTCCGGCGTGCCCGCGCTGCCGGGTTGCTCGTGATGCGCGGCGGCCCATCGCGCGCGGTTGCGCTGCATCGTCGCCGCCGACGGCGGATAGTCCTGGTTGTTGAACGGCAGGAAGCCGTCGGCTTCGGCCTGCACGAGCTGCGCGCGTACTTCGGCGCGCGTGAGCCCACCGGACGTCGACTGCGCGAATGCGTTCGCGCCGAACGAAACGCCGAGAGCGGCAACGACGGCGGCGGTCAGAATCTTCATGATGTTTTCTCCGAAAAATGAACAAGGGGAATGGCGTAAGCCACGTAATCCATTCTTGTGCATCGACCTGTATGGCCGCTGACCAGCACATTACGGTTTTGTCATGCATGCCGCGCCCGCGCAGATAACAAAGCCGTAATGTCGAGGTCAGTGTCGGGTAAAGGCCGCCTCGCCATACTGCGATCCCATCGAAGCCCCTGTACGGCCGGACTGCGTCGCGCGTCCGCGCCGTCTCACCAGGAACCCTCATGTGGATCGTCCGGCTCGCCCTTCGCAGACCCTATACGTTCGTTGTGCTCGCCATCCTGATCTTCGCGATCGGGCCGCTCGCGATCATGCGCACGCCGACCGACATCTTTCCGAATATCGACATTCCGGTCGTCAGCATCGTGTGGACCTACAACGGCTTCTCGGCCGAGGACATGGCGAATCGCATCACGTCGAGCTATGAGCGCGCGCTCAGCTCGGACGTCGACGACATCGAGCACATCGAGTCGCAGTCGCTGAACGGCGTGTCGGTCGTCAAGATCTTTTTCCACCAGGGCGCGGACATCAACCGCGCAATCGCGGAGGCAGCGTCCAATTCCGCGTCGATCCTGCGCATTCTGCCGCCCGGCACGCTGCCGCCGAACATCATCACGTACAACGCGTCGACGGTGCCGATCCTGCAGCTCGGCCTCTCCAGCAAGACCCTGTCGGAACAGCAGCTGTACGACCTCGGCAACAGCTTCATCCGCACGCAGCTCGCGACGGTGCAAGGCGCGTCGGTGCCGCTGCCGTTCGGCGGCAAGGTGCGCCAGATCATGGTCGACATCGACCCGCGCGCGCTGCAGGCGAAGGGGCTCGCGCCGATCGACGTCGTCAACGCGGTCAATGCGCAGAACCTGATCCTGCCGGGCGGCACTGCGAAGATCGGCACGCGCGAATACAACGTGCAGATGAACGGCAGCACGCAGACGGTCGCCGCGCTGAACAGCCTGCCGGTGAAGACCGTGGCGGGCGGCGTGGTCTATCTGCGCGACGTCGCGCAGGTGCGCGACGGCTACGCGCCGCAGACCAACATCGTGCGCGCGAACGGCCAGCGCGGCGCGCTGCTGACGATCGAGAAATCGGGCAACGCGTCGACGCTCACGATCATCCAGCAGGTGAAGGCGATGCTGCCGCACATCGCCGCGGGTCTGCCGAGCGCGCTGCACATCACCGCGCTGTCCGACCAGTCGGTGTTCGTGAAGTCGGCGATCCTCGGCGTCGCGCGCGAGGCGCTGATCGCCGCCGCGCTGACCGCGATGATGATCCTGCTGTTCCTCGGCAGCTGGCGCGCGACGCTGATCATCGCGATCTCGATTCCGCTCGCGGTGCTGACCTCGCTGATCGCGCTGTCGGCGCTCGGCCAGACGATCAACATCATGACGCTCGGCGGGCTCGCGCTCGCGGTCGGCATTCTGGTCGACGACGCGACCGTCGCGATCGAGAACATCACGCATCACCTCGAAAGCGGCGAACCATTGCACGACGCGATCCTCAACGGCTCCGGCGAAATCGCGGTGCCGACCTTCGTGTCGACGCTGTCGATCTGCATCGTGTTCGTGCCGATGTTCCTGCTGTCGGGCGTCGCGCGCTATCTGTTCGTGCCGCTTGCCGAGGCGGTCGTGTTCGCGATGTGCGCGTCGTACTTCTTCTCGCGCACGCTGGTGCCGACGCTCGCGATGTACCTGATGCGCGCGCGCAATCCGGCCTCGCTCGAAGGCAACGGGCTCCTCGCGCGCATCGCGCGCTTCCAGGCGGCGTTCGAGCATCGCTTCGAGCGGCTGCGCGAGCGCTATCGCCACGTGCTGTCGAACGCGATGGCGACGCCGCGCACCTTCATCGCCACCTTCCTGATCGCGTGCGTCGGCTCGCTCGCGCTGCTGCCGTTCGCCGGCCGCGACTTCTTTCCGTCGGTGGACACCGGCGAAATCCGGCTGCACATGCGCGCGCCGACCGGCACGCGCATCGAGGAGACGGCCCGCCTCACCGACGAGGTCGAGGCGACCATCCGCGGCGTGATCCCGAAGCAGCAACTGGCCTCGATACTCGACAACGTCGGCCTGCCGGTCAGCGGCATCAACCTCACGTACGATTCGTCGGACCCGATCGGCACCGAAGACGCCGACGTGATGATCACGCTCGCGGCAAAGCACGGGCCGACCGCGCAGTACGTGTCCGAACTGCGAAACACGCTGAACCGCAAGTTCCCCGGCATCACGTTCGCGTTCCTGCCGGCCGACATCGTGAGCCAGATCCTCAACTTCGGCCTGCCCGCGCCGATCGACATCCAGATCGTCGGCAACAAGCGCGATGCGAACCGCGCGGTGGCGAACCAGTTGCTCGCGAAACTGCGCGGCGTGCGCGGACTCGTCGACGCGCGCATCCAGCAGCCGGGCGACGCGCCGGCGATCGACGTCGACGTCGACCGCACGCGGGCGATGCAGGCGGGCCTGCAGCAGCGCGACGTGTCGCAGAACCTGCTGATCGCGTTGTCGGGCAGCGCGCAGACCACGCCGAATTTCTGGCTCGATCCGAAGAACGGCGTGAGCTATCCGCTCGTCGCGATGGTCCCGCAGTACGACATCCATTCGCTGCAATCGCTCGAAAACGTGCCGCTTGCGCAGAACGGCGCGCCGCCCGCCTCCATGCGCGGCCAGAACGGCGGTAACGGCCCGCAGCCCGCGAACCTGCTCGGCGCGCTCGGCACGCTGTCGCGCGGCACGCAGCAGGCGGTCGTGTCGCACTACAACGTGCAGCCGGTGCTCGACATCTTCGCGTCGGCCGAGGGCCGCGATCTCGGCAGCGTCGCCGCCGACGTCACGAAGCTCGTCGACGCGGCGAAGGCGCAGCTTCCGCCCGGTTCGTCGATCGTGATCCGCGGCCAGGTGCAGGCGATGCACGATTCGTTCTCGGGTCTGCTCTCGGGCCTCGGGTTCGCGGTCGCGCTCGTGTACCTGCTGATGGTCGTCAACTTCCAGTCGTGGATCGACCCGCTGATCATCGTGAGCGGCCTGTCGGGATCGCTCGCGGGCATCGCGTGGATACTGTTCGCGACCGACACGACCGTCAGCGTGCCGGCGCTGACCGGCACGATCCTGTGCATCGGCATCGCGACCGCGAACAGCATTCTCGTCGTGAACCGCGCGCGCGAACTGCTGCACGGCGGGATGGCGCCGTTCGCCGCGGCGCTCGAAGCGGGCTTCAGCCGCTTCCGCCCGGTCGTGATGACCGCGCTCGCGATGCTGATCGGCATGCTGCCGATGGCGCTGGGGCTCGGCGACGGCGGTGAACAGAACGCGCCGCTCGGCCGCGCGGTGATCGGCGGGCTCGC
Organism: Paraburkholderia sp.; assembly: GCA_035492135.1. GTDB lineage: Bacteria > Pseudomonadota > Gammaproteobacteria > Burkholderiales > Burkholderiaceae > Paraburkholderia. The sequence continues at coordinate 40,115 of DATJJN010000086.1, forward strand.
GCTCGGCACGGTGTCGACGCTGCTGTTCGTGCCGGTGGTGTTCGGGCTCGTGCACGCGTGGCTCGCACGGCGCGCGGCGTCGCGCAAACCGCAGGCGAGC
>DATJJN010000087.1:0-41873 GCA_035492135.1 Paraburkholderia sp.
AGGGCTCATCGAGGCGTCGCCGACGAAGATCAGCTTGTAGTCGTGCCCGTACTTGCGCATCACCTCGACCGTCGGGACGCGCTCGTGGCGCCGCGTGTTGTCCTTCCACACGCTCTCGTAGACGCAGTTGTGGAAATAGAAGTGCTCGAGGTTCTTGAACTCGCTGCGTGCCGCGGAGAAAAGCTCCTCCACCCCCTTGATGTGGTCGTCCATCGACCCCCCCACGTCGAGGAAGAGCAGCACCTTCACCGCGTTGTGCGGCTCGGGGACCATCTTCAGGTCGAGCCAGCCCGCGTTCGCGGCGGTGCTGCGGATCGTGTCCGGCAGATCCAGTTCCTCGGCTGCGCCTTCGCGCGCGAAGCGCCGCAGACGGCGCAGCGCGACCTTGATGTTGCGCGTGCCGATCTCGACCTGGTCGTCGTAGTCGCGATACGCGCGCGCGTCCCACACCTTCACCGCGCTGCGCTGGCCGCGCTCCCCTTCGCTGTCGTCCGCGCGGCCGATGCGGATGCCTTCCGGGTTGTAGCCGCCGTGGCCGAACGGCGACGTGCCGCCGGTGCCGATCCACTTGCTGCCGCCTTCGTGGCGTTCCTTCTGTTCGTCGAGTTGTTTCAGGCGTTCGAGCAGCTTGTCGAGGCCGCCCATCGCTTCGATCTGCGCTTTCTGCTCAGGCGTGAAATCGCGTTCGATGCGCTTTTTCAGCCATTCGTCGGGGAGGTCGAACGCGAGGTCCGTCTTCGCGTCGATGCCGCGAAAGTACGCGCCGAACGCCTGATCGAAGCGGTCGAAGTACTGCTCGTCCTTCACGAGCGTCATGCGCGCGAGGTAGTAGAACTCGTCGAGCGACGGCGCGATCACGCGCTCCTTCAGCGCCTCGACGAGCGTCAGATACTCTTTCACCGAGACCGGCAGCTTCGCGTCGCGCAGCGTGTAGAAGAAATCGATCAGCATGGCCGCTCTCCGGTGACGGATTCGCACGCGCGTGTCAGCGCGCGAGCTTCAGCTTCAGATTCGCGCGCACGGCCGGCCACTCGGACGCGATGATCGAGAACACGACGGTGTCGCGCAGAATGCCGTCACGGCCGATCTGATGACTGCGCAGGATGCCGTCCTGTTTCGCGCCGAGCCGCGCAATCGCGGCGCGCGACGGATGGTTCATGAAATGCGTGCGGAACTCGACGGCGATCGCATCGAGCTTCTCGAACGCGTGACCGAGCAGCAGCAGCTTCGCTTCGGTGTTCAGCGCGGTGCGCTGCACGCGCTCGGCGTACCACGTATGGCCGATTTCGAGCCGGCGGTTCGCGCGGTCGACGTTGAAGTAGCGCGTCGAGCCGACGATCTCGCCCGATGCGTCGCGCACTGCGAACGGCAGCGCGCCCAGGCTCTCCTGCATCGCGAGCGCGCGTTCGACGTATTCGCGTTCTTCACCCGGCGCGGGCACGCTCGTGTACCACAGGTCCCACAGACGGCCGTCGGCGGCCGCGGCGGCGAGTGCCGGTGCGTCGTCGATCGTCAGGGGCGTGAGGCTCACGTGCGTGCCTCGCAGCGCGACGGGCTCGATCCAGCGGCTCATGGTGGGGCGTCTCCGGTTGGGTGCGGTTAATCGTTGCGTGTGCGGGCTTGCGTGTGCGCGGGCATCACGCGGCCACGCTGCTCAGCGATGATTGCGGTTCATGTAGATCAGGCGCTCGAACAGGCTCACGTCCTGCTCGTTCTTCAACAGCGCGCCGGCGAGCGGCGGCATCGTCTGACGGCCGTCGGCGCTTCTCAGCGCATCGGGCGGAATGTCTTCGGCGAGCAACAGCTTCAGCCAGTCGAGCAGTTCCGACGTCGACGGCTTCTTCTTCAGCCCCGCGACCCCGCGCAGCTCGAAGAAGCTTTCGAGTGCCGCGCGCAGCAGATCCTGGCGAATACCCGGATAGTGGACCTCGACGATTCGTTGCATCGTCGCCGGGTCCGGAAAGCTGATGTAGTGAAAGAAGCAGCGGCGCAGGAACGCGTCGGGCAGCTCCTTCTCGTTGTTCGACGTGATGATCACGAGCGGCCGATGCTTCGCGCGCACCAGTTCGCGCGTCTCGTACACGTAGAACTCCATACGGTCGAGTTCGCGCAGCAGGTCGTTCGGGAATTCGATGTCGGCCTTGTCGATCTCGTCGATCAGCAGCACGGTCTGCTGTTCGGCGTCGAACGCCTGCCACAGCACGCCTTTGACGATGTAGTTCGCGATGTCCTTCACGCGCTCGTCGCCGAGCTGCGAGTCGCGCAGACGCGACACCGCATCGTATTCGTAGAGCCCCTGCTGCGCTTTCGTCGTCGATTTGATGTGCCACTGCATAAGCGGCATGCCAAGTGCTGCAGCGACTTCCTCGGCGAGCATCGTCTTGCCGGTGCCGGGCTCGCCCTTGATCAGCAGCGGACGCCTGAGCGTGAACGCGGCGTTGACCGCGAGCTTCAGGTCGTCGGTGGCGACGTACTGCGAAGAACCTTCGAAACGCATGGCGGACCGCTCGCTCGAAAAAAATCCCAGTATAAGTCAGATGGGAAGGGCGGTCGGCCGCGTCCGAAGGGCGGTAGGCGGCGCGTGGAGAGGGCGGCTCGCCCGCCCGCCGCACGGGCTTCGGCCGATGGACGTGCGGCGCGACGCCGCGGTACAATCGGGACGCTTTTTTTGGCCTGCATGGATGGCGGCCGCACGTAAAGCCGCGAAGTACAAGTAGCAGCACGAGCAGCAAGAGGCGCAGGTCGTTGCCTGATAGAGGCGTTCGATTACCCTTAAGCCAGGTTGGATGCTATGAAAATAAATGTCGGCAAGCACGTCGTGATCGCAGCACTGACCGTGTTGGCGGGCTATACCGCCGCGGCGCACGCGGACATCGTGGGCGACCCGAAGGCCGGGCAGGGCAAGGTGGCGATGTGCATCGGCTGCCACGGCATTCCCGATTACCGCACCGCGTACCCCGAGGTCTATCACGTACCGATTCTCGGCGGCCAGAACATGCAATACCTGATCAACGCGCTGAAGGCGTATCGCAAGGGTGATCGCCGTTTCGGGACGATGCATGCGATCGCGTCGTCGCTGACCGATCAGGACATCGCCGACATCGCGGCCTACTACTCGACGCAGACCGTCGCCACGCACGACAATCCCGAGAAGTAACCGGCACCGCATCCACGGGACAGGAGAATCCATGAACCAGCCTTTCAAGGCCGCCCGGGCCGCACGCGCTTTCGGACCGCGTCTCAGGACGGTCGTGACGGTGGGCGCACTGGCCGGCGCCGCCGCGTTGCATCCGGCGTTCGCCGCGGACGCCGCGCGCGGCAAGACGCTCGCCGACAGCCACAACTGCGCGGCATGCCACGGACCGGGCCTGAATCAGCCGATCAGCCCCGACTATCCGAGGCTCGCCGGCCAGCACGCGGATTACGTCTTCTGGGCGCTGCGGCAGTATCAGATGGGCACCGGCAATCCGAATCTCGGCCGCAACAATCCGATCATGCAGGCGCAGGTGCAGACGCTGTCCGAGGCCGACCTGCGCGACATCGCCGCGTATATCGAGTCGCTGCCGGGCAGCCTCGTCAATCGCAAGTAACGCGCCCGCCCGCACTCTAATCGACACATGCCCGTGACGGCCGCTTCACTGCGGCTGCCACGGGCATTTTTACTGATGGGCCAGTGCGCGGCGTATCAGTCGCGCGATGCGCGGCGTTCGATGCGGGCGAGGTACGCGTCGGTGTCCGGCGGCGTGTTCGTGCGTTGCGCTTCCCAGATCGTCTCGCCGAGACACTCCATGATCGCGTGCTGCGCGTCGTGCGTCGAGCCGAGGCGCGCGGCGAGCCGCTCGTGCGCCGCGCGAATGCCGGGCGGCTGGTCGATCGACAACTGCTCGCTGATCGCGAGATGCATCGACAGATGCAGGAACGGATTGCTCTGGCCGCGCTCCGGCGAGTAGTCCTCGGCGGCGGCCGCGTCGGCGTCGGCGAGCTGCCCGTGGTATTCCGGATGCTCGACGATCCAGTCGGCGGCCATCGCTTCGAGCGGCGTGAGGATTTCGCCCGCGCGCTGCTTGCGCCAGGTCTCGGTGAAAAAGCGGCGGACTTCGTCGCGGCTGGGATTGAACATCGTCGTCAGAAAGGCGGAAGAGTGCTGCGGTTCATTGTAGTCGCGCGCCCGGCGCTCACAGTTCGGGCGGCGGCGTCTTCTGGCGGAATTCGCACAGCGGTTCGATCACGCAGTGCCAGCACTCGGGACGACGCGCCTTGCACACATAGCGGCCGTGCAGGATCAGCCAGTGATGCGCGTCGTGCCGGAACTCCGCCGGCGTGAATTTTTCGAGCGCCGTTTCGACCGCCCGCACGTCCTTGCCGGGCGCGAGGCCGGTTCGATTCGCGACGCGGAAGATGTGCGTGTCCACGGCGATCGTCGGCTGGCCGAACGCCGTGTTCAGCACGACGTTCGCGGTCTTGCGGCCGACGCCGGGCAACGCTTCGAGCGCCTCGCGCGTTTGGGGCACTTCGCCTGCGTATTGATCGAGCAAGATGCGGCTCGTCGCGATGACGTTCTTCGCCTTCGTCCGATAAAGGCCGATCGTCTTGATGTGGTCAGCGACCCCTTCCTCGCCGAGTTCGATGAACTGCTGCGGCGTGTGCGCCACCGGGAACATGCGGCGCGTGGCCTTGTTCACCGACACGTCCGTCGCCTGCGCGGACAGCATCACCGCGATCAGCAGTTCGAATGGCGTCGAGTATTCAAGCTCGGTGGTCGGATGCGGATTCAGGCTTTGCAGCGTCTCGAAGATCGCGCGGCGCTTCGTGGCGTTCATACGGGCGGGGGCCTCAGGAGGGCTTGTGGTCGTTGTCGCTGTCTGTGTCGGGGGCGCCGTCGTCGCGGATGCCGATGCGGCGACGCCGTGCCTCGGCCGCATCGATCTGCGCCTGCACGTCCGCGCTCACGTTGTCGGTGTTGCGCGGACCTTCGCCGCGCGCGGCCAGCTCGGCCTTCTTGCGCCGCGCGCGTTCGAGCGCGGCTTCGATGATCGCGCGTTTCTTCGCTTGTGCGTCGTCGGCCGGCGGCGTCGCGGCGTTCGTCGTTTCATTGACCGCGGCGGCCGCTTGCGGCGCGGCGCTCGCCGCCGCCGTGCGACGCGCGGCGGCGCGCGCTTCGGCTCTTTCGCGCTCGCGCGCAAGCCGCGCGCGACGCCGCTCGTAGCGCTGACGCGCGTCGTCGGCCTGCTGCGGGGTCCACGCGTTCCAGCCGGTCGCGTCGCCGGTAACAGGAATCATCGCGATGCAGTCGACCGGGCATGGCGCGACGCACAGATCGCAGCCGGTGCAAAGCGCATTGAGAATCGTATGCATCTGCTTGGGCGCGCCCGCGATGGCATCGACGGGGCAGGCCTGCATGCACAGCGTGCAGCCGATGCAGAGGTTCTCGTCGATGAACGCAACCGGACGCGGACGTTCGACGCCGTTGGCCGGATTGAGCGGGATGACGGGCTTGCCGAGCAGCTGCGCGAGCCGCGCGATGCCTTGTGCGCCGCCTGGCGGGCACTGGTTGTAGTTCGCGGCGCCGGCTGCGATGGCTTCGGCATAAGGCCGGCAGCCGTCGTAGCCGCACTTCGTGCATTGCGTCTGGGGCAGCAGATCTTCGAGGCGATCTGCGAGTGTGCTGGAATCGGTCACGGTCACGACATCAGGGCGGGCCGGTAAAGCCGGCGGCCGGGGCAGGCACTGCCGCGTCGAGAAAATCGCGCGGCAGCCGATAAAGTCCGCATTATCGCCGATTTCCCGGATTGCCATCGGCATGTCATGTGCCATAATCCAAGCGCTTAATGCTTAAATGAAAGACACGGGATTCTGGGGTGTTGTCCATCCATCAACCTGGCGCGCCCGTGCAACGCTGCCGGAAGCAGGAAAGAGGAGAACGGCGGCGCGATCCGGATAACGCGGCTTAACGTGCATGATTGCCAACATGAATCAGCCGAAAATCAAAAGAGATCCTGAAGGCACGCGTCGTCGCATTTTGCTCGCTGCGGCGGAAGAATTTGCAAATGGTGGTCTGTTCGGCGCACGCGTCGATCAGATCGCGCGTCGCGCGGAAACTAACGAGCGAATGTTGTATTACTATTTTGGCAGCAAGGAGCAATTATTCACCGCAGTGCTCGAACATGCGTTCGGAGCGCTGACCGAAGCGGAACGCACGCTCGACCTGTCGGGCCTCGCGCCCGTCGAAGCGATCACACGGCTCGCGCATTTCGTGTGGGACTACTACCGCGATCACCCGGAACTGCTGCGTCTCGTGAACAACGAGAACCTGCATGAAGCGCGCTACATGCAGAAGTCGACGCGCATTCGCGAAATGGTTTCGCCGATCGTCGCGACGGTCAGTGCGATCCTCGCGCGCGGCGAATCGGCCGGGCTCTTTCGCGCGAACATCGATCCGCTGTATTTCTATGTGACGCTGTCCGGCATGGGCTATTACATCGTGTCGAACCGTTACACGCTCGCGGCCACGCTGGGTCGCGATCTGACCACGCCCGCCGATCGCGCGGAGATGGTCCGTCAGAACACCGAGATGCTGCTCGCGTTCCTGATGCGGAAGTAAGCGGCGCCGCTGCCGGACGACTCACACGTAATACAACAACAGAAAGCGAAACGGCGGGCACCAGGCCCGCCGCTGTCGTCGCATGCGCGTGCCGCGCGACGCCTATGCCACCAGCGCGCGCTCGGCTGCGCCGTGCTTCACGTCGTCGTGCTGACGAATGAAGTCGCGCATCTGCGGATAGATGATCGTGCGCCAGCGTCGTCCTGAGAAAATGCCGTAGTGGCCGCACTTTTCGGCGGTCAGATGCTGCTTGTTCTTCGCCGCGATGCCGCTGCACAGGTCGTGCGCGGCACGCGTCTGGCCGCAGCCGGAGATGTCGTCGAGTTCGCCTTCGATCGTCAGCAGCGCGGTGTCCTTGATGTCCTGCGGACGCACGCGCTCGCCGTCGACATCCCACATGCCCTCCGCGAGACGGAACTCCTGGAACACGATACGAATCGTGTCGAGGTAGTACTCGGCGGGCATGTCGAGCACCGCGTTGTACTCGTCGTAGAACTTCCGATGTGCTTCGGCATCCTCTTCATCGCCGCGCAGCAGGCTCTTGTAGAAGTCCCAGTGCGACGCCGCATGCCGGTCCGGATTCATCGCGACGAAGCCCGCGTGCTGCAGGAATCCCGGATACACGCGACGCCCTTCGCCCGGATAATTCGACGGCACCTGATAGATCACGTTGTTCGCAAACCACTCGTACGAGCGCTGGACCGCGAGCGAATTCACGGCCGTCGGGCTGCTGCGCGCATCGATCGGGCCGCCCATCATCGTCATCGTGAGCGGCGTGTCCTCGCCGCGGCTCGCCATCAGCGAGATGGCCGCGAGCACCGGCACCGTCGGCTGGCACACGGACACCACGTGCAGCTTTCTCGCGCCGATGTGGCGGATGAACTCCTGGATGTACGCGACGTAGTCGTCGAGATGGAACGGACCGCGCTCGAGCGGGACCATCCGCGCGTCGATCCAGTCGGTGAGATACACCTTGTGGTCCTGCAGCATCGTGCGCACGGTATCGCGCAGCAGCGTCGAATGGTGGCCCGACAGCGGCGCGCAGATCAGCACGACCGGATCGTCCTTCAGCGCGGCGACGGCGCCGGTGTCGTCCGCGAAGCGCTTGAAGCGCAGCAGCCGGCAAAACGGCTTTTCGATGATCGTCTGCTCGACGATCGGGATGTTGAATCCGTCTCGCGTGATCTGGCGGATGTTGAACTCGGGCTTTTCATAGTCCTTGCCGAGCCGGTACAGCAGCTCGTATCCCGCGGACAGACGGCTTGCGCCTGGAACGAAAGAGAACGGGCTCGCCGGATTCGCAAAGGACTTCGATGCGGCCTGGGCCCAGGCGGTCAGCGGGCTCAACAGCGCACGCTGGAATTCACGGAGTTGATAGAGCATGGTCGCTCCAGCCTTGGGCGAATCGCGCCCGTCGCAATGCAGGATGGGTGGCCGCGCGTCGCGCAACGGCGGAGTGATGTAAGGCTTATGACAGTAATCGCTCGATTATTCTGACAAGCCACCTCGCGCAAATCATATCGGAGCCCGTAGCTTTGTGCAACGCAACAACCGTTGGCTGCACGCAGGTTTGGCGCGGTCCGCCGGCGGTCCGGGCCACCGGGTTTTGGCGCGCGCGTCACGCCGGCACGTCGGCTTGCGGCATCGCATCCTGGCTGTCCGGGCCGCAAGCCGGGTGCCCGGTTTCCTCGGCCATTTCCTGTTCGTGGCGCATCAGGTTGAGTCCCGTATGCACGAGCGCCACATGCGAGAACGCCTGCGGGAAGTTCCCGACCAGCCGGCACGCGATCGGGTCGTACTCTTCGGACAGCAAACCGACGTCGTTCGCGAGCGCGATCAGGCGCTCGTACATTTGCCGCGCGTCTGCGACGCGACCTTGCAGCGCGAGGTTGTCGACGAGCCAGAAGCTGCACGCGAGGAACGTGCCTTCGCCGGGCGGCAGGCCGTCGTTGAATTCCGTCGTGCGATAGCGCATCACGAAGCCTTCGCACAGCAGATCGCGCTCGACCGCGGCGACGGTACCCGCGATGCGCGGGTCCGCTGCCGGCAAAAAGCCGAGGAGCGGCATCAGCAGCAGGCTCGCGTCGAGCTGGTCGCCGTCGTAGGTCTGCGTGAAGCTGTTCATCTGCGTATTGAAGCTGCGCTCGCAGACGGTCGCGTGGATCAGCTCGCGGACTTCGCGCCAGTGATCGAGCGGTCCTGGCAGTCCGAACTTTTCGGCGGAGGCGATCGCGCGATCGAACGCGACCCACGCCATCACTTTCGAGAACGTGAAGTGCTGGCGGCCGCCGCGTGTCTCCCAGATTCCTTCGTCGGGCTCGGTCCAGATCTTTTCGAGGTGTTCGAGCATCGTGCACTGGATCGACCACGCGGTGTCGTCCGCCTGCAGGCCGCCCACGCGCGCGAGATGCAGCGCGTTCATCACTTCGCCGTACACGTCCAGTTGCAGCTGACCGACCGCGTTGTTGCCGATCCGCACCGGGCCCGCGCCTTCGTAGCCGGACAGCCAGTCCACCTCGAACTCGGGCAGACGCCGCTCGCCGGCGAGCCCGTACATGATCTGCAACTGGTCGGGCGAGCCCGCCATCACGCGCCCGAGCCATACGCGCCACGCCTGGGCTTCGTCGTAGTAGCCGCCGCGCATCAGCGCGAGCAGCGTGATGGTCGCGTCGCGCAGCCAGCAGTAGCGATAGTCCCAGTTGCGCGTGCCGCCTAGCTGCTCGGGCAGCGACGTGGTCGGCGCGGCGACGATGCCGCCGGTCGGCTCGTACGCGAGCGCTTTCAGCGTGATCAGCGAGCGGCGGATCGGCGCGGCCCAGCGGCCCTTCACCGTGCTGCGCGACGACCATTCGCACCAGAAATTCTCGGTGCGCGCGAGCGCCGTGAACGGGTCGCGCGGCGGCGGCAGGCGCAGATGGGACGCCGCATACGACATCGAGAACGGCACGCGCTCGCCTTCCTTTACGTCGAACGTCGCGGCGGTGTGCATGTTCTCGCCGTGCAGGTCGACCGGCGTGCGCAGCACGACCGTGTCCGGCCCCGCGATCGCCTTGATCCCGCTTTCGTACGTGAGCTGGCTGACCCACGGCACCGAAAAGCCGTAGTCGAAACGCAGCACGAGATGCAGCTGCATGCGCACCGTGCCGCGCCTGCCGACGACGATGCGCACGAGTTCGGACCAGCCGTTGCCGGGCGTCATGAAGTCGACGAGCGTGACAGCGCCGTCGGGCGTCTCGAAGTCCGTTTCGAGAATCAGCGTTTCGCCGCGGTAGCGGCGGGTGATCTTCACCTGCTGCGCGTCGTCGACGGCCGGCGCGATCAGCCAGCGTCCGTTCTGTTCGTTGCCGAGCAGCGCGGCGAAGCATGCACCCGAGTCGAAGCGGGGCCAGCAAAGCCAGTCGATCGAACCGGCGCGGGATACCAGCGCGGCGGTATGGCCGTCGCCGATCAGGGCGTAGTCTTCAATGAGGGCGGGCATCGTAAGCAAGTTGACAGGCAGATGAGGATGAATTTCACGCACAGCTTAGTTGCTGCGGGGCCGCAGATGCAACGCGCAACGACGCGCCGGCGCGACGCGTATGTTCGGCGGCGGACTTTTCGCGTGACCTTCGGGCGAGCGCGTGCCGGCGAAAGCACGGTCTCGCGAGCGTCCTCGACCTTTGAGATCCTGCACTCGCGCTCGCAGCCGCCGGGTCGCGCGAGACGTCGCGCGATGGCGGCAGGCCACACGCAGGCGGGAGGTTCCGGGCGCTACTTGCCGAGCCCGAAGATGCCGATCAGCCCGATGATGATCAGGTAAAGGGCGACGATGTAGTTCAGGAGCCGCGGGACGAGAAGAATCAGAATGCCGGCGATCAACGACGCGACAGGCCCAAATCCAAAAGTAAGGTTCATCATGGCTCCCGGGTTGACGGTGCTCCGGCAGCACACGCAGGCGATTGTTCCCCGGAGGCGCCCCGAAGGACGTCCCCCTTTGGGGGCGCCCCGCAGGAAGTCCCCTTGGGCGGCGCGATGCGCGAGTGCCGGATGCACCTCTCTTATACTTCGTGTCGTACCTTCGATGCGATAGCCCACTAACACACCGGTCATGACCGACCCTCGGCACGGACATTGCGCAACGCGCGCACGCTTGCCGCGAAAGACGCTCATCGCAAGGAGGTCGACATGTTCCGGATCCGCCGGTCTGCACGCCGCGTGCCCGGTCGCTCGCATCGGGCTGCGCCGCTCAATCTGATCATCAGGAGTGTCATCGTCATGGCCACGGTCGCCGCCACGCACGCCGCCGCGCAGACGCCTTCGCCGGCCGCGCCCGCGGACGCCGTCTACGACATGATTGTCGGCACCTATACCAGCGGCAAGAGCGAAGGGCTGTACGTGTACCGCTTCGATACGCGCACCGGGGATGCCACGCCCGTGTCCGTCGCGAAGACGGTGAACCCGTCGTGGCTCGTCGTGAGCCGCGACCGGCGCCACGTGTACGCGGTGAACGAGCTGCCCGGCGACAACGGTCCGGCAAGCCAGCGCGGCCATGTGAGCGCGTTCAGTTTCGATCCGCCTTCCGGGCGGCTGACGTTCGTGAACCAGGTGTCGGCGCAGGGCAACGATCCGTGCTACCTGACTCTGTCGCCGGACGGCCGATTCCTGTTTGTCGCGAACTACTCGGTCGCGGCCGATCCGGGCGGCAGCTTCGCAGTGTTGCCGGTGCGCGCGGACGGCTCGCTCGGCGACGCGGCGCTGACCGTGCATCACCAGGGCAGCGGCCCGGTGAAGGGGCGCCAGGACGGCGCGCACGTGCATTCGACGGTGTTCTCGCCCGACGGGCAGTACCTGTTCGCGCAGGATCTCGGCACCGACCGGCTCTATGCGTACCGGTATGCGGCGGACGGGCGCGACGGCCCGGTGTCGCCGACCGGCGCGGTCGAGACCGCGTTGAAGCAGGGCAGCGGCCCGCGCCATCTGGTGTTCGGCAACGACGGCCGGTATGCGTATCTGACGAGCGAACTCGCGGGCACCGTGACGGTGCTGCGCTATCGCGACGGCGGCAGGTTCGACGAGGAGCAGGTGGAGACGCTGGCCGAGCCCGGGTTCCACGGCGCGGTCGGCGCGGCGGCGCTGCATCTGTCGCCGGACGGGCGCTTTTTGTACGTGTCGAATCGCGGCGACGCGAACGACATCTCGATCTTCGCGGTCGATGCGGCGAGCGGGCGGCTCACGCGCGTCGGCCGGCAGTCGAGCCTCGGCAAGTCGCCGCGGGAGTTCGCGATCGATCCGACCGGCCATTGGCTGATCGTCGGCAACCAGTCGAGCGACACCGCGTACGTGTTCCGCCGCGATCCGCAGACGGGGCTGCTCGGCCCCGATCCGAAGCGGCTCGACATCGGCTCGCCGGTCGATTTCCGGTTCGTGTCGCCGTCGTGAGCGTGGCGCTCGCGAACAAGCCTAGTCGGCCGCGCCCGGCGCGAGCACCTCGCGGCTGCCGTTGATCCCCATCGGCGACACGAGCCCGGCCGCCTCCATCTGCTCGACGAGCCGCGCCGCGCGGTTGTAGCCGATCCGCAACTGCCGCTGCACCGACGAGATCGACGCGCGGCGCGTGCGCACGACGAACGCAACGGCTTCGTCGTACAGCGGGTCCGCTTCGGCGTCGGGCGCGTCGCCGAACAGGTCTTGCGGCGCGCCGTCGGTCGCGGGGCCGTCGAGGATGCCTTCGATGTACTCCGGCTCGCCGAATTGCTTCAGATATTCGACGACGCTATGCACTTCCTCGTCCGCGACGAACGCGCCGTGCACGCGCTGCGGATAGCCGGTGCCGGGCGGCAGGAACAGCATGTCGCCCTGGCCGAGCAGCGACTCGGCGCCCATCTGGTCGAGGATCGTGCGCGAGTCGATCTTCGACGACACCTGGAACGCGACGCGCGTCGGAATGTTCGCCTTGATGAGCCCGGTGATCACGTCGACCGACGGACGCTGCGTCGCGAGGATCAGGTGGATGCCGGCGGCGCGCGCCTTCTGCGCGAGCCGCGCGATCAGCTCTTCGATCTTCTTGCCGGCGACCATCATCAGGTCGGCCAGCTCGTCGATCACGACGACGATCATCGGCAGCGTCGCGAGCGGCTCGGGGTCGTCGGGCGTCAGCGAGAACGGGTTGCCGATCTTCTTCTCGTGCGCCTCGGCGTCGCGGATCTTCTGGTTGAAGCCCGCGAGGTTGCGCACGCCGACCGCCGACATCAGCCGATAGCGCTTCTCCATCTCGCCGACGCACCAGTTGAGCGCGTTCGCCGCGAGCTTCATGTCGGTGACGACCGGCGCGAGCAGATGCGGAATGCCCTCGTAGACGGACAGCTCCAGCATCTTCGGGTCGATCATGATGAGGCGCACGTCCGCGGGCGTCGCCTTGTACAACAGCGACAGGATCATCGCGTTGATCGCGACCGACTTGCCGGAGCCGGTCGTGCCGGCGACGAGCATGTGCGGCGCCTTCGCGAGATCGGTGACGACCGGCTGGCCGACGATGTCCTTGCCCATCGCGATCGTCAGCTTCGACGCGGAGCGCTGATACGGGCCGGATTCGAGGATTTCGGACAGACGGATCATCTGGCGGCGCGCGTTCGGCAGTTCGAGCCCCATGCAGGTCTTGCCGGGGATCGTCTCGACGACGCGGATCGACGTGAGGCCGAGGCCGCGCGACAGGTCCTTCATCAGCCCGACGATCTGGCTGCCGCGCACGCCGAGCGCGGGCTCGATCTCGAAGCGCGTGATCACCGGACCGGCCGACGCGCCGACGACCGTCACCGGCACCTTGAACTCCTGCAGACGCTGCTCGATCAACTGGCCGGTTTGCGCGAGCTTTTCATCGGAGACGGGCTCGACGTCGGATGACGCGCGCTCGAGCAGGTCGAGGCCGGGCAGCTCGACGGCCGACGCGGCGGGCGGACGGAACTCGAAGGTCGTCGGCGCGTGGCCGCGCAGGGGGGCGCGGTGGAGCAGGTCGGCGGGCGGCTCGGCACCGGGCGACGGCGGCAGGGCGGGGGAAGCGGTCGCCGATGGGGCGACCGGGGCCGCGCTCGCGTCCGGGGCGATCGGGGCCGGCGTGGCGGTCGTATCGGCGATCGGCGGCGTCGTCGGCGTGATGTTCGTTTCGGCGATCGGCGGCGTCGTCGGCATGACGCTCGTTTCGGCAAGCTGTGCCGTCGCCGGCGTGGGCGTGCGTTCGGCGGAAATCGGCGGCACCGCGTCTCGCGCGGGCGCATCGTCGGCGAACGGCGACGTTGACGCGAACGCGACGGGTTCCTGCCACGGCGTCGGGATCGCGTTGGCCGCGGACAACGGCTCAGGTGGCGGCGCGGATGGCGGCGCAAGCGGTGGCGTTTGCGCGCCGACCGTGGCGGGCGCCGGCGATTGCGGCGCGCCGACCGCGCCGACCGCGATCGCCGGCGCGGAACGCACTGGCGATGCGGTGTCCTCGGCCGGTGCGGCCGTCACGGGCGCGATCGCATCGGCGGACCGGGCCACGACGGTTGCGACCGGCGGCGTCCAGAAGCCGACATCCGATTGCGCCGACGAAGCGACCCACGTGACTATCGTCGCCGGAGTCCGGGCGGCTGCGGGCGGCGCCGGGTGGGCGGGCGCGTCGATCGTCGCAGATGGCGGGTTTTCGGGCATTGCCTCGCGAGTTCGCGACGGGGAGGCCGCCGCGCTCGTTGCCGGGGGATTCGCGAACGAGGTGCCAGCGGACAACATCGCGGAATCGCCCGACGCGTCGATCGGGTTCTCCAGCACGCCGGCCGTCTCCCGATCCGGTGTCGACCGATGAATGTCGTCCAACACTTCCAGCGGCGTCGTTTCGACGGGTTCGTCTGCGTCCAGCGAACCGGCAGCCTGAACGAAGTCCGCTGCAGGCTCGCTGGTTTGCGCATCGAAGACGGCCGCGAGCGGCGCACCGAATACCGCGGACGCCACCGGCGACGCTTGCGCGGAATGTTCGACGGGCGCTTCTATCGGCGACTGATCCGCTGCTGCGTAACGCGAATCGGCAAGATCGGAGACGCCGGCGGCGTCGGGCGCAGCGCTCATCGGCGAGTCGACGAGCGTCCACGGCGCATCGAGCACGCCCGCCACGCCTGCCACATCTGCGTCGTCCGCGGCCTTGGCGGCATCTGAGGCATCTACGGCATCTGAGGCACCCACGGCACCCACGTCATCCACGTCATCCACGTCATCCGCGTCGCCCACGGCACCCACGGCACCCGCGTCATCCGCGTCATCCGCCCGCGACGCGTCCGCCGAATGCTGCGTCTGCTCCATCGCGCCTCGCCGTGCGAGACTCGCGCCCGCGAGCGCCGTCCAGCGCGCGGCGTTTTCCTCGATCGAGCGCAGCGTCGCGACGATGTCCTCCGATACCGGCGCGGGCGCGGCGGCGTCGGCCGACATCGGCGTCGAATAGTCGGGCGGCGCGTCGCCGGACGGCGTCAGAGCGCCGAAAGACGGCTCGGCGGCAACCGGCGCCGCGGGCCGACGCGGCGTCCACACGTACGGACGCGGCGGCTTCGCGTGGCGCACCGCAGGCGCCGAAGCCGCAGCCGCCCGCGCGGCGGTGCTGCCCGCGACAGGCGGTGGCCCACTGCGGGAGCGCGCTGCCCCGCCGACCGGCAGCGCCTGGCTCGCGGACGACGTCGCAAAGCCGTGCTGGACCGCCACCGCCGCCGCCGCGACCGCCGACGACGACGCGTGCAACGGCGGCCGCGCGACGTTCGCGTGCGGCGCGACGCCCCGCGCCGCATCGACGCGCCAAGGCTCCGTCGCGCCGCCCGGCAGCGGGCGCCGCGCCGTGGCGCTGTCGCGTCCGTGCGCCATGTCGCCGGCGGGCGACGGCGCGCGCGAACCCGGCGATGGCGACGCCGACGCCGAATGCAGCCAGCCCGCCGGCGCGACCGGCTCGGCGCGCGCGGATTCGCCGTTCGAAGACGCGGCCGACGCCGCACGCACGGGCGCAGAACCGACCGTTTCGGGACGGGGGGATTTGAACGTCGGCGCGGCGGGCGTCGCCGCACGCGTGTGCGCAGCCATCGGCGCAGGCGGCTCTGCGACACGCGCCCGGGTCGTCGCGCCCGCGCCCGGACCCGGTTGTGCCGCGCCCACTCCGCGAGGAGCGCCGAATCCCGGCTCCACGCGCGAGCCGGCCGGCGTCGTGCGCAAAGGCTCGGCAGCAGCAGCGGCCGCGCCGCTTGCGCCAGCCCCCGCCGCCCCCGCGGCGGCCCCCGCGCGACGCGTCGTCGCCGGCGGGCGCCAGACGGTCGGCCGCGTCCGGCGCTCGCCTGAACCCGGCCGCGGCGACAGTCCGCCCGCATGCATCGACAGCGAGCGCGGCAGCGGCGCCGCGTCGGCGGCCTGCGTGCGCCGGCTGCGACGGTCGTCGCGCGGGGCGTCGTCGCTGCTGCGGCGCGGGCGCCAACCGAATCCGAGTCCGAGCTGCTGATCGGCCCACACGAGCGCGTCGCTCCAGCGGAAGCCGAGCAGCCACGGCAGCGCGACGATCAGCAGCACGGCCATCGCGACGGTCGGCGCCACGCGCCCGGCGAGCGTCGCGAGCGCGCCCGCGATCAGCTGCCCGAACGCGTTGATGCCGGCGATGCGAACCAGCGTCGCTTCGAGCGCGCAGCTCGCGACGAGCACACCGGCAAAGCCGAGCCACAGCCGGATCGTGCCCGGCCCGCGCAGCCCGGCGCCGCGAGGCAGCACGGACCTGACGAGTCGCCAGAGCAGAGGAATAAACCAGACGGCCGATGCGCCGAACCAGCCGAGGACTACCGTGTGCATGCGAGAAATCGAGGGTTAGAAGGAAGGCAGCCGGGAGGCAACCTGTCGAGTTTAACCGGTGACGCGGGGGTCCCCGAAGCGGTTTGCGACGCCTCGACCAACGGCGTGCGGCGCTGACGCGGACGCATAACGAAAAAGGCAGCCGCGCCGGGACTCGACGCGACTGCCGGTGCGCGCGACACTCACGGTTTGCGCTGCGTGAAGATCAGCCGGTCGCCGTTTTGCAGCACCAGTTGCAGCTCGCGCGGTTCGCGCCACTGCACGCCGCTCCTTGCGATGTGCGCGAGCGCGTCGAGAAACGGCTGTTCGATGTCGGCGCCCGGACCGACGCACGCCATCCGCGTGCTCGCGAGCGTGCCGAACGACAACAGGCCGTCCTTCAACGTGTAGCTGCCCGCAAAGCGGTTGCAGCCGGAGAAGCCGCTCGCATGGCGTTGACCGCCATCGGTCGACAGGTCGAGCGTCAGCGGCTCGCCGCTTGCGCCGCCGGTCGGCACGGCGCGCGCGGCGCCGCCCGCCTGCTGCCAGCCGGTCAGGGTCCAGTGGGTGTCGTCGAGCAGCTGGGTGGCGGCCGGGTTGAACGGGTCGGGTGCGGCCGCGGACGCGTCGGTGTGAACGGGCATCGAGCAGGCCGCCACCACGGCGACGAGCGCAGTAAGCGCGGCAAGCGGCGCAATGCGCGCGACGGCGCGCGACGCGAGTGATTTAACTGACGCCGCTGACGCGATCGAGCGCGCGGGGATGAGCGTGCGGGTGCTGGCAGGCATCGCATCGTTCCTCGTAATCGGGACAATGCATAAGCGTACCGCACCGACGCTCGTTTCCGCCAATCACCGGTAGCGCCCGCGGGTGGGCATCGACGCGGGCCACGCGTCGGGCCGGCCTTGCTTGCGTGCGTGTTAACATCGGCGCTCTTTCGTTTTTTGCAGCCTGTTTCTGGAGACATCATGCAGACCACCCCCCGCATCGGCACGCCGCTTTCTCCGTCGGCCACCCGGGTGATGCTGCTCGGCGCCGGCGAGCTCGGCAAGGAAGTGATCATCGCGTTGCAGCGGCTCGGCGTCGAAGTGATCGCGGTCGATCGCTACGAGAACGCGCCCGGCCACCAGGTCGCGCATCGCGCGCATGTGATCGACATGACCGATCCGGTCGCGCTGCGCGCGCTGATCGATGCCGAACGTCCGCACCTCGTCGTGCCCGAGATCGAGGCGATCGCGACCGATGCGCTCGCGGCCGTCGAGAGCGAGCGCGTCGCCGAGGTGATCCCGACCGCCCGCGCCGCGCAGCTGACGATGAACCGCGAGGGCATCCGCCGTCTCGCCGCCGAGGAACTCGGCCTGCCGACGTCGCCGTACGCATTCGCCGATTCGCTCGACGAATTGCGCGCGGGCATCGCGAAGGTCGGCTATCCGTGCGTCGTGAAGCCGGTGATGTCGTCGTCGGGCAAGGGGCAATCGGTGCTGAAGAGCGACGCCGACGTCGAGGCCGCGTGGGACTACGCGATGGCGGGCGGCCGTGTGAATCGCGGGCGCGTGATCGTCGAGGGCTTCATCCGGTTCGACTACGAGATCACGCAGCTCACCGTGCGCGCGATCGATCCGGCGAGCGGCGAAGTCGCGACGTACTTCTGCGATCCGATCGGCCACCATCAGGTCGACGGCGACTACGTCGAGTCGTGGCAGCCGCAGCCGATGAGCGCGCTCGCGCTCGAACGCTCGCGCGAGATCGCGCACGAGGTGACGGCGGCGCTCGGCGGGCGCGGCCTGTTCGGCGTCGAGCTGTTCGTGCGCGGCGACGAAGTGTGGTTCTCGGAAGTGAGTCCGCGTCCGCACGACACCGGGCTCGTCACGCTGTGCTCGCAGCGGCTGTCGGAGTTCGAACTGCACGCGCGCGCGATCCTCGGACTGCCGGTCGATCCGACGCTGCGCTCGCCGGGCGCGTCGGCGGTGATCTACGGCGGGATGGAGGCGCGCGGGATCGCGTTCGAAGGCGTCGCGAACGCGCTCGCGGTGCCCGATTCGGACCTGCGCCTGTTCGGCAAGCCGGAGAGCTTCACGAAGCGCCGGATGGGCGTCGCGCTCGCGACCGGCGCGAACCTCGACGAGGCGCGCGAGCGCGCGCGCAAGGCGGCGTCGGCGGTGCGGCCGGTGCCGGGCGACGCGGCGAAGTGAGATGAGCGCGACGCGAACGCGGCCAGCGGCGATGCGGGCGATGCGCACGCTCGCGGCGCTGTTTGTCTGTGCCGCGTTCGGCGGCTACGGGCTGGCGGCGGCGCCGTGCCGCGTCGCGTCGGCCGGGCTCAAGGTCGTGCCGGTGGTCGGCCACGCCGCGGCCGCGCCGACCGACGCGTGCGCCGCCGCGATCGATCCCTGAGCGCCGATTCATCGGCGACGATCGATCGACGACGATCCACAGGCGACCGGGCAACCGGCGCAGGCTGGCCGCGAACGGGCCTCCCCGCAACCGGCCGACGGAGAACGCGATGAACGAACGACGCCTCGCCGACTTGTCCAACGTACGCAACAACGTACGCAAATTCAGGCACTTTTTTGCAACTGCATGCGCGTTCGCTTTCGCGCTGGCGGGCGTCGGGTCGTCGCCGGCTTGCGCGGCCGATGCGCCGCTGACGATCCGCGACCTGCAGATGCAGTCGCGCCACACGTACCGCTACACGTGCGCGAACGGCAAGACGTTTCGCGTCACCTACCTCGGCGCGACCAACGGACAGAGCTTCGCGCTCGTGCCGGTGTCCGGCCGCGCGATGCTGCTCGTCGCGACGATCGCCGCATCGGGCGTGCGCTATCAGGGCGATCGCTACACGTGGTGGACGAAGGGCCCGCGCGCGGACCTGTACGACGCGACGGCCGGCGACGACGCGAAGCCGCTGATCGCCGGCTGCGCGACGATCATGCGTTGATGCCAGGCGGGGCCGCATCGCGGACATCGCCCGCCGCTTTCGGCGACGCGCGGTAAAACCACCCGGGTTCGGCCGTTGCTTCACGGCACAGCGCCTCGCGGCCCGCGTGCGGCGCCGCGTCTACTGGAGGATCCGCGATGCTGAAGCCGACTTATCCGTACTACCTCGCGAACGAGCCCGTCGCCGCGAACACCGATCTCGAAGTCACCGACAAGTTCACGGGCGAAGTCGCGACGCGCGTCGCGCTCGCCGACGCCGCCACGATCGACCGCGCGATCGGCGCCGCCGACGCCGTGCAAACCGAATTGCGCGCGTTCCCGCCGTTTCGCCGCCAGGCGGTGATCGAACACTGCGTCAGCCGTTTTCGCGAGCGCTTCGACGAACTCGCGATGGCGCTCTGCATCGAGGCGGGCAAGCCGATCAACGATTCGCGCGGAGAGGTGTCGCGCCTGATCGACACGTTCAAGGTCGCCGCCGAGGAGGCGGTGCGCATCGACGGCGAGATCGTGAACCTCGAAATCTCCGCGCGGGCGAACGGTTATCGCGGCTACGTGAAGCGCGTGCCGATCGGCCCGTGCTCGTTCATCTCGCCGTTCAACTTTCCGCTGAATCTCGCCGCGCACAAGGTCGCGCCCGCGCTCGCGGCCGGCGTGCCGTTCGTGCTGAAGCCCGCGAGCCGCACGCCGGTCGGCGCGCTGATCATCGGCGAGGTGCTGGCGGAAACCGACCTGCCGAAAGGCGCGTTCTCGATTCTGCCCGCGCACCGCGACGGCGCGGACCTGTTCACGACCGACGAGCGTTTCCGGCTGCTGTCGTTCACCGGCTCGCCCGCGGTCGGCTGGGACCTGAAGCGCAAGGCGGGCAAGAAGAAGGTGATTCTCGAACTCGGCGGCAACGCGGCGGCGATCGTCGACGCGGACCAGCGCGACAAGCTCGACTACGTGGTGGACCGGCTCGCGTTCGGCGCGTTCTACCAGTCTGGGCAGAGCTGCATCGGCGTGCAGCGCGTGATCGTGCATGCGTCGATCTACGACGCGCTGCGCGAGAAGTTCGTCGCGAAGACGAAGTCGCTGAAGATGGGCGATCCGAAGGACGAGACGACCTTCGTCGGCCCGATGATCTCGGAATCGGAGTCGAAGCGGCTGTCCGGCTGGATGGACGCGGCCGTGAAGGCGGGCGCGAAGATCGTCGCGGGCGGGCGTGTGGACGGCGTGATGTTCGAGGCGACGCTGCTCGAAAACGTCGGCCGCGACACCGACCTGTACCGTCGCGAGGCGTTCGGGCCGGTCGCGATTCTCGAATCGTTCGACGATTTCGGCGACGCGCTCGCGCGCGTGAACGACAGCGATTTCGGGCTGCAGGCGGGCGTGTTCACCGATTCGCTCGCGCATGCGCACCGCGCGTGGGACGAACTGGTGGTGGGCGGCGTCGTGATCAACGACGTGCCGTCGTTTCGCGTCGACAACATGCCGTACGGCGGCGTGAAGGACTCGGGCCTCGGCCGCGAAGGCGTGCGCTACGCGATCGAGGACATGACCGAGCCCCGCCTGATGGTCGTGCGCGAAACGTGGTGAACGGGCGGTGACGGAAGTCGCGACGGAAGCGGCGAGGGAAGTCGTGACGGAAGCGGCGAAAAAGGCGCCGCGACCGGCGTCGTCGCGTTGCGCGCCGGCCGGCGCCCGCTCATGCGCTGTCCCGGGCCATTTGCGCCGAGGTGCTACAATACCGCGCTTTCGGTGCTTACCTGCCGGTTCACGCGCGGCCTTTGCAGGCCGGTGGCCGGGCGGCGCCGGACGCCCGGGGCGGCGAATCCACGCGAATCCGCGCGATTTTGCGGCCACGATCGGCCCTTCCGACGCCCCGTCCGTACGTCCATATGCCGGCGTCGTTCTCTCCGGTGTTACACCTTGTGCGGCCCGCACGGGCCGCCAGGCGGCGCCACCGCGCCGCCCGCGCGTAGCGCGCGCCTTTATAGCGAAGCCACCATGTCCGACACAGCCGTCACGCCAACCACTGCGACTTTCGACCAGTTTGGCCTTGCCCCCGACATCCTGAAGGCGATCGAGGAGCAGGGCTACACCACGCCGACGCCGATCCAGGCGCAGGCGATTCCGGTCGTGCTCACCGGCCGCGACGTGATGGGCGCCGCGCAGACCGGCACCGGCAAGACCGCGAGCTTCTCGCTGCCGATCCTGCAGCGCCTGTTGCCGCTCGCGAGCACGAGCGCGTCGCCGGCGCGCCATCCGGTGCGCGCGCTGATCCTCACGCCGACGCGCGAACTCGCCGACCAGGTCGCCGCGAACGTGCGCTCGTATGCGCTGCATACGCCGCTGCGCAGCGCGGTGGTGTTCGGCGGCGTCGACATGAATCCGCAGTCGGCCGAGCTGCGCCGCGGCGTCGAAATCCTGATCGCGACGCCGGGCCGCCTGCTCGACCACGTGCAGCAGAAGACGGCGAATCTCGGCCAGGTGCAGATGCTGGTGCTCGACGAAGCCGACCGGATGCTCGACATGGGCTTCCTGCCCGACCTGCAGCGCATCCTGAACCTGCTGCCGAAGGAGCGTCAGACGCTGCTCTTCTCGGCGACGTTCTCGCCCGAAATCAAGAAGCTCGCGTCGACGTATCTGCGCAATCCGCAGACGATCGAAGTCGCGCGCAGCAATTCGACCGCGACGAACGTCACGCAGGTCGTCTACGAGGTCGCGGAAGGCGACAAGACCGGCGCGGTCGTGCAACTGATCCGCGATCGCAGCCTGAAGCAGGTGATCGTATTCTGCAACAGCAAGATCGGCGCGAGCCGGCTCGCGCGCCAGCTCGAGAAGAGCGGCGTGGTCGCGACCGCGATTCACGGCGATCGCACGCAAAGCGAGCGGATGCAGGCGCTCGACGCATTCAAGCGCGGCGAGATCGAAGCGCTCGTCGCGACCGACGTCGCCGCGCGCGGTCTCGACATCGTCGAGTTGCCGGCGGTGATCAACTTCGATCTGCCGTTCAACGCCGAGGACTACGTGCACCGGATCGGCCGCACCGGCCGCGCGGGCGCATCGGGCGACGCGCTGTCGCTGTGCAGCCCGAACGAGCGCAAGCAGCTCGCGGACATCGAAAAGCTGATCAAGCGGCCGCTCGACGTGCAGCGGCTCACCGTCGACGTGCCGGTCGCGCATCATCACGAGCCGCGCGGCGGCGGCCGTCGCGAGCGCGAAGGTCATGAAGGGCGCGGCGGGCACGAGAGCCGCGGCGGCCATCGCCGTTCGGCGTCGTTCGACCGCCCGCATCATCGTCCGGCGCCGCCGGTCGACGACTTCTTCCTGAAGCCGTACGAGCCGTCGGCATCCGCGAAGAACGCCGATGAAAAGCCGGCGTCCGCGCCGCAGAAACCGCAGTCGAAGCAGCCGCTCGCGGCGTTGCTCGGCGGCTTTGGGATGCCGCGCAAGCCTTCGTCTTCGTCGTCGTCCTGAGCGGGTGTCGGCCGGCGCTGCTTGTCGCGGCGCCCGGCGGTTGTGCGCCTGACGGCGTGCGCGCTTCGTGCGGCACGCCGTTTTGTTTTTCAGCGCGGCAGCGGGCTTCTCGCGCGCCCGGTCACGCGATCGGCCATTGCGCGAGCCTTCGCGACCACGCGGGCGTTGCGTCCCCGTAGAACGCATCGAGTGAGCGCAACGCACCGGCCGTCAATTCCAGCCCGAGATGACGCGCGGCCGCGGCGAGCGCGTCGAGCGGCCGCGACGCGTCCAGCGCCTGCGCGCCAGTTTGCTTGCTGAGCTTTTCGCCGTCGGCGTTCGTGACGACCGGTACGTGCATCCACGCGGGCGTCGGCACGCCGAGGCACTGCTGCAGCCAGATTTGCCGCGCGGTCGAGTCGAGCAGATCTGCGCCGCGCACGACGTGCGTGATGCCCTCTGCCGCGTCGTCGACGACCACCGCGAGTTGATACGCCCACTGACCGTCCGCGCGCAGCAGTACGAAGTCGCCGACCTCGGTCGCGAGGTTCTGCTGCTGCGGCCCCTGCCAGCGGTCGTCGAAGCGGATCAGCGCGGCGTCGCCGTCCGGCACGCGCAGCCGCCACGCACGCGCGGGCTTGCAGTGCAGACCGTCGCGGCAGGTGCCCGGATAGATCAGCGTCGTATTGCGCTGGTGCGCATGCAGCTGCGAATCGGCGATTTCCTTGCGCGTGCAGCCGCACGGATACACGTGGCCGTCCGATACGAGCCGGTCGAGCGCCGCGCGATAGTGGCCGGTGCGGCGGCTCTGCCATTCGGGCGGTGCGTCCGCGTGCATCCCGAAGCGGGCGAGCGTCGCGAGGATGTCGTCGGCCGCGCCCGGCACGGTGCGAGGTCCGTCGATGTCCTCGATGCGCACGAGCCACGTGCCCGCGTGCGCGCGCGCATCCAGATAGCTTGCGAGCGCGGCCACCAGCGAACCGAAGTGCAGCGGCCCCGTCGGCGACGGCGCGAAGCGGCCTCGGTAGGTGACGTTCGAAGCGGCGTTCGAAGCAGCGCCCGAAGCAGCGCCCGAAGCGACGTTCGAAGCGACATTCGAAGCAGCGCCCGAAACGACATTCGAAGCAGCGCCCGAGGCAATGTTCGAAGCGACATTCGAGCGGGGTGCGCTCGCGCGGGCATCGCTCACGCGGCGCGAACCTCGACGTCGCTCGGGATGTGCGCCGCGCGCTGCGGATGGCAGGCCGGACAGCTCTCGCCCGCGACGTACAACGGCGACTGCTGTTCCAGCGGCGTGACGACCGCGCGGCACGCAAAACACTGCACGGTGTCGGTCGGTTCGAGCTGCGGATTGAGCGCGGTGCGCTGGTCGAACACGAAGCAGTCGCCGCGATAGTGCGCGCCGCCGACTTCCTCGAAATACTTCAGGATGCCGCCTTCGAGCTGATACACGTGGTCGATCCCGACTTCCTTCATGTGGATCGCGGCCTTCTCGCAGCGAATGCCGCCCGTGCAGAACGACACGACCGTCTTGCCTTCGAGATCCGCGCGATGCGCTTCGATCACGGCCGGAAACTCGCTGAACTTGTGGATGCGGTAGTCGAGCGTGTTGTCGAACGTGCCGACGTCCACCTCGAACGCGTTGCGCGTGTCGAGCATCACGACCGGGCGGCCTTCGTCGTCGTGACCGCGGTCGAGCCACGCCTTCAGCGTGCGCGGCGCGACCGACGGCGCGCGGCCTTCCTCGGGGCGGATCGCGGGCTTTTTCATCGTGATGATTTCGCGCTTCAGACGCACGAGCATCCGGTTGAACGGCCGGGTGTCCGACAGGCTTTCCTTGAACTGAAGATCGGCGAACTTGCCTTCGAACAGCGGATCGTGGCGCAGATAGTCGGTGAACGCGCGCACGTCGTCGATCGATCCGGCGACGAACAGGTTGATGCCTTCCGGCGCGAGCAGGATCGTGCCCCGCAGGTCGAGCGCTCGGCAGCGTTCGAGCAGCAGCGGACGCCATTCGACGGTCTTCTCGAGCGTGACGAACCGGTAGGCGGACAGATTCAGGACTTGTTGCATGACTGACGGATACGGAGTTGGCGTGCCGGATCGTGCGCCGCGAGTGGACCTCGGGAAACCTGGGCAAACCTCGGTGAACCTGGGCGATCGCGGGCGGCCGGCGCAAAACCGTATTATCCCTCAACCGGACGCGACGCCCGCGCGCGCATCGCGTTTTGGCCGTCCGGCCAGGGGTGTCTGGCGCAGACGTCGCCCGTGCCCTGGCCGAACGGCCAACGTTGCGCGACGGGCCGTTTGCCGGCCGAAATTCGCGAGGCGCTGGGGTTACAATGGCGCCCATGTCAGATCCTCGCTTCGTCCATCTTCGCGTCCATTCCGAGTTTTCGATTGCCGACGGCATCGTGCGCCTCGACGACATCGTCAAGGCAGCAGCCGACGACGGTCAGGGCGCGCTCGCGCTTACCGATCTCGGCAACGCGTTCGGTCTCGTCCGGTTTTACAAGGAAGCCCGCGGCAAAGGGGTCAAACCCATCGCCGGTTGCGACGTGTGGATCACGAACCACGACGATCGCGACAAGCCTTCGCGCCTGTTGCTGCTCGTGAAGGATCGCGGCGGCTATCTGAACCTGTGCGAACTGCTGACGAAAGCGTGGCTCACGAACCAGTATCGCGGCCGCGCGGAAATCGACGCCGCCTGGCTCGAAGCGGGCCTGTCCGAAGGATTGCTCGCCTTGTCCGGCGCGCAGCAGGGCGACATCGGGTTCGCCTTCGCCGCAGGCAACGAAGAAGCGGCGAAACGCCATGCGCAACGCTGGGCGAAGGTGTTCCCGAACGGCTTCTATATCGAGCTGCAGCGCTACGGTCAGCCCGGCGGCGAAGCGTATGTGCAGCAGGCGGTCGCGCTTGCCGCGAAGTTGCAGCTGCCGGTCGTCGCAACGCACCCGATGCAGTTCATGACCGACGACGAGTTCACCGCGCACGAGGCTCGCGTGTGCATCTCGGAAGGCGACATCCTCGCGAACCCGCGCCGGCCGAAGCGTTTCACGACCGAACAGCGTTTTCTCACGCAAGACGAGATGGTCGCGCTCTTCGCCGACATTCCGTCAGCGATCGCGAACACGGTCGAGATCGCGAAGCGCTGCAACCTGACGCTCGAACTCGGCAAGCCGAAGCTGCCGCTCTTCCCGACGCCCGACGGCATGTCGCTCGACGACTACCTCGTGCAGCTGTCGAAAGAGGGCCTCGAACAGCGGCTCGAACAGCTATATCCGGACGAAGCGGAGCGCGAG
Source organism: Paraburkholderia sp. (assembly GCA_035492135.1). Lineage (GTDB taxonomy): Bacteria > Pseudomonadota > Gammaproteobacteria > Burkholderiales > Burkholderiaceae > Paraburkholderia. Next base: position 26,074 of record DATJJN010000087.1, read on the forward strand.
CGCGAACGCGCGCGCTACTACGAACGCCTCGACTTCGAGTGCGGCACGATTGTGAAGATGGGCTTTCCGGGCTACTTCCTGATCGTCGCGGACTTCATCAACTGGGCGAAGAACAACGGCGTGCCGGTCGGTCCGGGCCGCGGCTCGGGCGCGGGCTCGCTCGTCGCGTACGCGCTCGGCATTACCGACCTCGATCCGCTGCGCTACAACCTGCTGTTCGAGCGTTTCCTGAATCCGGAACGCGTATCGATGCCCGACTTCGACATCGACTTCTGCCAGCACGGCCGCGACCGCGTGATCCAGTACGTGAAGGACAAGTACGGCGCGGACGCGGTGTCGCAGATCGCGACGTTCGGCACGATGGCGGCGAAGGCCGCGGTGCGCGACATCGGCCGCGTGCTCGACCTCGGCTACAACTTCACCGACGGCGTCGCGAAGCTGATCCCGTTCAAGCCGGGCAAGCACGTGACGATCGCCGACGCGATGAAGGAAGAGCCGCTCCTGCAGGAGCGCTACGACAACGAAGACGAGGTGCACCAGCTGCTCGATCTCGCGCAGCGCGTCGAAGGGCTCACGCGTAACGTCGGCATGCACGCGGGCGGCGTGCTGATCGCGCCCGGCAAGCTGACCGATTTCTGCCCGCTCTACACGCAGGGTGACGAGAGCGGCGTCGTCAGCCAGTACGACAAGGACGACGTCGAGGCGGTCGGCCTCGTCAAGTTCGACTTCCTCGGCCTCACGACGCTGACGATCCTCGACTGGGCCGAACGCTACATCCGCATGCTCGATCCGTCGAAGAAGGACTGGTCGCTCGCGCAGGTGCCGCTCGACGACCCCGCGTCGTTCTCGATCCTGAAGAAGGCGAACACGGTCGCCGTGTTCCAGCTGGAAAGCCGCGGCATGCAAGGCATGCTGAAAGACGCGCAGCCCGACCGCTTCGAAGACATCATCGCGCTCGTCGCGCTGTACCGTCCGGGTCCGATGGACCTGATTCCGAGCTTCTGCGCGCGCAAGCACGGGCGCGAAAACGTCGACTACCCGGATCCGCGCGTCGAGCCGGTCCTGAAAGAGACCTACGGCATCATGGTCTATCAGGAGCAGGTGATGCAGATGGCGCAGATCATCGGCGGCTACTCGCTCGGGGGCGCCGACCTGCTGCGTCGCGCGATGGGCAAGAAAAAGCCCGAGGAAATGGCGAAGCACCGCGAGATCTTCGCGGAAGGCGCCGCGAACAACGGCCTCACGCGCGAGAAGTCCGACGAAATCTTCGACCTGATGGAGAAGTTCGCCGGCTACGGCTTCAACAAGTCGCACGCGGCCGCGTACGCGCTGCTCGCGTACTACACCGCGTGGCTGAAGGCGCACCATCCGGCCGAATTCATGGCCGCCAACATGTCGCTCGCGATGGACGACACCGACAAGGTGAAGATCCTGTTCGAGGACTGCCTCGCCAACGGCATGCAGGTGCTGCCGCCGGACATCAACCGCTCGGCGTATCGCTTCGAGCCGGTCGGCGAGGCCGACGGCAAGCGCTCGCGCACGATCCGCTATGGGCTCGGTGCGATCAAGGGCAGCGGCCAGAATGCGATCGAAGAGATCCTGCGGGCGCGTGAAGAAGGGCCGTTCAAGGACCTGTTCGATTTCTGCGAGCGCATCGACCGGCGCATCGTGAACCGCCGCACGGTCGAAGCGATGATCCGCGCGGGCGCGTTCGACACGCTGCACGACAATCGCGCGCAACTGCTCGCGTCGGTGCCGCTCGCGATGGAAGCGGCCGAGCAGGCGAGCGCGAACGCGATGCAGGCGGGTCTCTTCGACATGGGCGATGCGCCGCTCGCCGCGCATGAACTCGTCGACGAGCCGGCGTGGCCCGAGAAGCGCAAGCTGCAGGAAGAGAAGGGCGCGCTCGGCTTCTACCTGTCGGGTCACCTGTTCGACGCGTACAAGGACGAGGTGCGCCGTTTCGTGCGGCAGAAGATCGGCGAGCTGAAAGAAGGACGCGACAAGCTGGTGGCCGGCGTGATCTCGTCGCTGCGCACGCAGATGACCCAGCGCGGCAAGATGCTGATCGTGCTGCTCGACGACGGCACCGGCCAGTGCGAAGTGACCGTGTTCAACGAGCAGTACGAGGCGCACAAGCACCTGTTCAAGGAAGACGAACTGCTCGTCGTGCAGGGACAGGCGCGCAACGACGCATTCACGGGCGGCATCCGCTTCACCGTCGATACGGTGATGGACCTCGAACGCGCGCGCAGCCGCTACGCGCAGGCGGTGAAGCTGCAGATGAACGGCAACGCGAACGCGCTCGCATTGCGGCAGGTGCTCGAGACGTATCGCGCGAAGCCGGACGACACGCTGCCGGCGCCGGCAGCGCAGGCTTCGTCGCGCGGCGGTCGCGACGGCGGCGCCGGCGGGGGGTATGGCCGCGAGCGCTCGCAGCCGGCGATCCCGAACGGGCTCGCCGTGCAGATCGTTTATCGCAGCGAGGGCGCGGAAGGCGAAGTGCGGCTCGGCGACGCGTGGCGCGTGAAGCCGTCCGACGATCTGCTCGCCGCGTTGCGCGGCGAGTTCGCGGGTAGTTCGATCGAGATCGTGTATTGAAGCAAGGCCGGGGCTTGCGTCCGGTCCTGCAGCAAGCCGTCGCTAACGTGTTGACGCCTGCGGTTTCCGCGCGGTCCGCGTGATCAATGCAAGCTTCGCGTAGCGATAGTAGGTCCCTTCGGCGTTGGCGACGGCGAGCATGAAACCCTCGGCGCCGTCGAGAAAGCCACGCTGGATCACGTACGTGCGGATGAACGCCCACAGGCCCTTGCCGATGGCCTTGCGTAGCGACGAACGCTTGCCGTTTTCCGCCATCGTCAGCGCGCCCGATGTCGAATAGGAGTTCGCCTTGTCGAGCGCCTCTTCCAGTTCGTTGATCGCGATATGGATGATCGGGCCGTCCAGTCGGCCGACGGTGCCGTCGATCACGAGCCGCGTATGAGTCCGGACGTCGGTGAATCGCGCGCTGCCGCGGCGGAACAGCCGTTCGATACGATCCGGCCACCAGCCCGAATGGTTCATGAAGCGCCCGCAAAAACTGGACCGACGCGGCGTCGAAAAAGCAGCGTGCGTCGTTCCGTTGTCGAGCAGCCGTTCGAGTTCCTGTCGCAGCGCGTCGCTCACGCGTTCGTCGGCGTCGAGGCAGAGCACCCAGTCGCCTGACGCGACGTCGAGCGCCCGGTTCTTCTGCGGGCCGTCGCCTGGCCAGTCCGTCTCGTACACGGTCGCGCCCAGCTTTCGACAGAGCGCCGGGGTGCCGTCCTTGCTGCCCGAGTCGAACACGATCGTTTCCATCGCGAGCCCACGCACGGATTCGATGCAGTCGCCGATGTCGTGCGCCTCGTTCATCGCGACGACGATCACGGACAGGGTGGCGCGCCGGGTCGACGCAGTGGCCGCGGCGTGGTGTGCAGACGGCGGAAATGGCTCGGACATGGAGAATTGACCTCTTCTTGGAGCATGCAGCGAGGGTCGGTATTTTAGACCATCGGCGCGGTCGGGCCGCGTCCGATACGCTGTGCTAACATGGCGCTCCTTCGGGGGCGCGCTCGTGCCCTCGCGCCTGAGAGCCGCATTTTCGTGAACGAAGACTTCCTCGTTTCCCTTGTCGTTTCCACGTACAACCGTCCGGATGCGTTGAGCGCCGTTCTCGACGGTTGCGCGGGTCAAACGGACCGGCGTTTCGAGGTGATCGTCGCGGATGACGGATCGACCGACAGCACGCGCGCGGCCGTCGAGCAGTCCGCGAAGACGCTGCCCGTGCCGCTCGAACACGTGTGGCATCCGGACGACGGCTTTCGGGCCGCGGCCATCCGCAACAAGGGCATTGCCCGCGCGCGCGGCGACTACATCGTCTTTCTCGACGGCGATTGCATTCCGCAAGCCGATTTCGTTGCGCGGCACCGGGCGCTCGCGTCCGCGGGCTCGCTCGTGACCGGCAGCCGCATATTGCTGGGTCCCACGCTGACGGCCGACGTGCTCGAACGACGCGTCGATCTGGCGAGTTGCGGCGCGGCGTTCTGGCTGCGCGCGCGTCTGCGCGGCGAAGTGAACAAGATCCTGCCGCTTTTCGTGAAGCTGCCGGATTTTGCCGCCCGGCGCGTCGACGGCTTTCGCTGGCGCGGTATCAAGAGCTGCAATCTCGCGGTATGGGCGAACGATCTCGCACGCGTGAACGGGTTCGACGAAAGTTTCGTCGGCTGGGGCCATGAGGACGCGGACCTCGTCGCGCGTCTCCACAACGCCGGCGTCTTGCGCAAGAACGGCTTCATGTCGACTGAAGTGCTGCATCTGTGGCACCGCGAGCAGCCGCGCGATCGCGAAGGCGGCAACCGCGAGAGAGTGGTCCGGCGGCTCGCCGACCGTCGCATCGAAGCGGAGATCGGCCTTGCGCAGTTGCGCGGCTAGGCGCCGGACCGGCATGCGCCGGGCGACGGTTCACGCCCGGCGACGCCCCGGGGCCGACCTTCCCGCACGTCGGCAGTCACGTCGGCAAGCACGTTTACAATCTCGACCATCTGCATCGCTCGCGAGGCGAGCGCGCATCCGTTTTGACAGAGGACTCCTTGAGCGCTAAGCCCACTCTCAGCAAACCCATCGGCGGCTCCGGCGACGCGTCGTCGCCGTCCGTCGTGCTGCGTCGGCTCTGGCCGTACATCAAGCCGCTGATCTGGACGCTGATCGCCGCGGCCTTGTCGATGGCGCTCAGCGCCAGCACCGACGCGGCGATCCCCGCGCTGCTCAAGCCGCTGCTCGACCACGGCTTCGGCGCGCACGGCAGCGACAAGGCGAGATGGTTCGTGCCGGCCGCCATCGTCGGTCTCGCGCTGGTGCGCGGCGCGTCGCAATATGCGTCCGGCTATCTGCTCGCCTATGTGTCCAACCGCATCCTGCTGGAGCTGCGGCTCAGGATGTTCGACCGGATGGTTCACGGCAGCGTCGCGTTCTTTCAGCGCGAAACGGCGAGTACGGTCATCAACGCGATCGTGTTCGAGGTGAACCAGATCCTCAACGTGCTGTTGAGCGTGCTCGTGACGCTCGTGCGCGACTCGCTGACGGTTCTGTTCCTGCTCGCTTACCTGTTCTACCTGAACTGGCGGCTCACGCTGATCGTCGCCGTGCTGCTGCCGGGCATCGGCTGGCTCGTCGGCAAGATCAACCGGCGGCTGCGCAGGCTCAATCGCGAACATCAGCAACTGACCAACGAACTGTCGTACGTGGTGGAGGAGGCGGTCGGCGGCTACAAGGTGGTCAAGGTGCACAACGGCGAGCATTACGAGCTCGACCGTTTCGCCGAAATGAGCCGCCGCCTGCGCGGCTACTCGATGCGGATGACGGTCTCCGGCGGCCTCGCGCAGCCGCTGACGCAGTTCCTCGCGTCGATCGCGCTCGCGGTGGTGGTTACGATCGCCGTCGTCCAGTCGTCCAGCGACCAGACCACGGTCGGCGGCTTCGTCGCGTTCGTCACGTCGATGCTGCTGATCATTTCGCCGCTCAAGCACCTGATGGACGTGAACCAGCCGCTGCAACGCGGGATGACGGCCGCGGAGCTGATTTTCGGCCTGATCGACGAGCCGCCCGAGCCGAAGGGCGGCGGCCGGCCGCTCGAGCGCGCGAGCGGCGCCGTCGGCTTTCGCGACGTGTCGTTCAGCTACGGCGGCAATTCGCTGCACGGCCGTCATACGCTCGACCACGTGTCGTTCGACATCGCGCCGGGCGAGATGGTGGCGCTCGTCGGACCGTCGGGCAGCGGCAAGTCCACGCTCGTCAACCTGCTGCCGCGCTTCTTCGATCCCGCGAGCGGCGAGATCGTCGTGGACGGCGTCGCGCTGACCGAGTACGACGTTCACGCGTTGCGCGGCCAGATCGCGATGGTGAGCCAGGACGTGGTGCTCTTCAACGACACCATTGGGCACAACGTCGCGTACGGCCGGGAGGTCGACGCCGAGCGCGTGAAGGCCGCGCTGCGTGCGGCCAATCTGCTCGACATGGTGCAGTCGCTGCCGAACGGGGTCGATACGCTGATCGGCGGCAACGGGATGATGCTGTCGGGCGGCCAGCGGCAGCGTCTCGCGATCGCTCGCGCGATCTATAAGGACGCGCCGATCCTGATTCTCGACGAAGCCACGTCGGCGCTCGATTCGGAATCCGAGCGACACGTGCAGGCCGCGCTGGAAACGCTGATGAAAGGCCGCACGACGCTCGTCATCGCGCACCGTCTGTCGACGATCGAGCGCGCCGACCGCATTCTCGTGATGGACAGCGGACGCATCGTGGAATCCGGTTCCCATCGCGAACTGCTCGATCGCGCGGGGCTTTACGCGCACCTGCATCGCATCCAGTTTCAGCAGAGCACCGCGTAACGCAGGCGTTCCCGCCCGCGCGCGGATTCAGCGCGGACCGGCCTGCGCGAGGTCGGGGCCGGACGCGGCGCTCTCCGCCGTCAGCTGGCGGGCGATCGCGTTCATGATCGCCTCGGGCGCGATGGTGTCCACGTTGCCGTGCGCCTGCAGTCCGATCGAATGGCAGGCCTCGGTCAGCCGCAGCCTCGGCGGTTCGCGGTAAGAGAAGAGCGACACGCTCGGCGTGCCGGTCGTGTGCGCGACGTGCATGAGGCCGCCGTCGGCGCCGACGAACAGCGCTGCGTGCGCAACCATTTCTCGCGCCTGCAGGAACGGCAGTTGGCCGACCCGCGACGTGATCCTTACCCGCTCGGTCCGCAGGCCGCACAGTTCGCGTGCAATGTCCATCCCGTTGTCGCTGCCGAGCAGCACGAGGACTCGCGGAATCCGCGGATCGTCGTTGCGTTCGAGGAGGTCGACGAGTTCGGGCCAGCGGTGATAGGTCCGGTCGGGATCGATGCCGCCCGTCGCCAGCGCGATGAACGGCTCGGCGGGAAGCTGCGGCTTCACGCTGTCGCGGGTGGCTTGCGACGTCGTCAGGTACGGCTTGCTCAGTGTTTCCAGTTCGCTCGCGCGGTGACCGAGTGCGAAGACCGCGTTGACGGTGGCAAAGCTGAAACAGGTCTGGTTGCGGTCCGGGCCGTTGAAGAACTGGAACAGGCACGCGAACGGCATGCGCCGGAAATACCGCGTCTTCAGGCGGATCGACGGCAGGTTGAATTCCGACAGCAGAATCGCATCGTACTGGCTGGCGTCGACGTCGGCGGGATTCGAATAGACGTTGCCGAAAACGTCGTCCTCGGCGAACAGCTTGTGCAGCGACGGCAGCGTCAGCAGGTCCAGCCGGTAGCCGAGGCCCTTGAGCAGCGCGCGGCCGGCCATGTCCATCGTCGCATCGCCGAAATTGCGCCGCGCATAGATCCACAGAATGCGCTGCGAACGGTCGAGCCGGCGCAGTTCGAGGCTCGGCTGGCCGTACAGCTTCAGCATCGCGGCCTTGTGCAGATATTTCTTCGCGATGGTCAGCCGGCTGGTGCGCTGCAGGAAGATGTCCGGCTCGTACGGCACACCGTCGAACGGGATCTGCGTGGACCGGGTGACGGCCTTCTCCATCCATCGTGGGGCAATGAGCCGTTCGGCAAGGGATCGGGCTGATGAGGGCATGGTTCGTTGGGCGTTGGACCGGATGAGCGGTCCGGGCAGCGCGTCGCGCGAGGGCGGCGGTTGCGGTTTTCGAGGTGGCGGCAATGCGCGATTTTACTGCACCGGGCGCGGCGGCCCGGACCGCCGCGCCGGCACAGACCGGGCCGACCGACGGCGGACGTCCGCAAGTCGGTACAATGGCGGGCTGATCAGATCCGTCCGACCTGGGCCATTACTAGAACGTTCGATGTCAAGTTCCGCAAACAGCCGTCCGACGGCTTCTTTCTGGCAAAACCCGCTCGCCGCGTCGTTCCTGATTGCTTATCCGTCCATTGCCGTGCTGGTGCACGGCGGCGCGAGTTCCGCGTTTCTCGCGGCGGCGGCCGTATCGCTGATCGTCCTCGTGTGGTCCGGGCGGCACGGGTTTCACGACTTCGCGCTTCAGCGCGGCGATATCGCGTTGTGCGTCGCGCTGGCGGGCCCGCTCGCGGCCGTGATCGTGAGTTCCCTTTGGCATGGCCACATCGTGGCGAGAACGTGGGATTCGCCGTCGCGATTCATCGCCGGCATCCCGCTGTTCCTGATGTTGCGCAGGCAGGGTCGGAATGCGCTCCAGTGGGCCGACCTGTCGTTCGCGTTCGGCGCGCTGGCGTCGTTCGCGCTGGCGGTGCTGCTGCCGCGCGACTGGGGCGACGGGCGCATCGGAAGCCCGTTCCTGAACCCGATCCACTTTGGGGACACGGCGCTCGTGCTCGGCGTGCTGTCGGTCATTTCGCTCAACTGGTGGCGACGGGACCCGCGCGCAGTGCGCGTGCTGAAGGTCGCGGCGCTGTTTGCGGGGTTCGGCGCATCGCTGCTGTCCGGTTCGCGCGGCGGCTGGGTGGCGGTTCCCGTCGTCGCGCTGATCATCGTCTTCGCGCGCGGCCGGGGCAAGTCGTGGCATCGGAATGCACTGCTCGCGTCGGCGATCGTCGTCGCGCTCGGCGGCACTTATGTGTTCTCGGGCACCGTGCGCGATCGCATGGGCGACATACCGTCGGATATCGCAAGCTATGCGCAAGGCCACAAGGACACGTCGGTCGGCATTCGTCTCCAGCTGTACGAGGCGGCGTTCAGACTGATCGGCCGTCAGCCGGTGTTCGGACTGGGAGACGACGGCTTTCGCGACCAGATGAAGTCCCTCGCGCAACAAGGCATGATCACGCCGCTGGCCGCGAAGTTCGGCGAAGGGGAAACCCACAATCAACTGCTCGCCTACACCGCGAATTACGGCGTGCTGGGCGGCGTGTTGCTGCTCGGGATCTACGTGGTGCCGATCTGGTATTTCGCGCTGCGTCTGAACGCGCCGCTCGATGCGACGCGCCGGTCCGCGCTGATGGGCCTCGCCTTCGCGGTGTCGTTTCTGATTTTCGGCATGACCGTCGAAACGTTCGACCTGAAATCGACGGTCTCCTTTTACGTCGCTGTCACCGCCGTTCTGGCGGCCGCCACCGTGGACGCCGGCAGACCGTCACGGCAAAGCCGCGGCGCGGACTGAACCCGATTCCCTACGCCCATGTTCAGCATTCTCATCCCGACCTGGAACAACCTGCCGTATCTGAAGCTGTGCGTCGACAGCATTCGTCGCCATTCGGCTTTCGAGCATGAAATCATCGTTCACGTGAACGACGGCAGCGACGGCACGCTCGCGTGGGTCCGGGCCGAGGGCCTTCGCCACACGCACAGCTCGGGCAACGTCGGCGTGTGCGTGGCGATGAACGACGCCGCGCGGCTCGCGACGCGCGACTGGATCCTGTTCATGAACGACGACATGTTCTGCACGCCGGGCTGGGATAGCGCGCTCGTCGACGCGTTGCGGGACGTCGGGCACTCGCTCGTCTATCTGGCCTCGCAGATCATCGAGCCGGCCGACACGGGCAACGAGATCGTCAAGGTCGGCCCGTTCGGCACGGGTCCGGCGGATTTCGACGAGGCCGGGATGCTCGCGTTCGCCGCGGCGCTCGATGCCGCGGACCGCAACGGTACGGCGTCGCAGCCGATGCTCGTCAGCCGCGAGCTGTGGCATCGCGCCGGCGGCTACGCGATCGAGTTCGGCCCGGGCATGAGCAGCGACGACGACTTCCTGATGCGGCTGTGGCTGCTCGGCTGCCGCGTGTTCCGGCAGGTGGGCGCGAGCCGGGTCTATCACTTCGGCTGCCGGACGACCGACCGCATCCGCCGCAACCGGGGTGGCCGCGAATTCCTGATGAAGTGGGGCGTGACCCAGCGCGATTTCAAGCGCAACTATCTCGCGCAGACCGCCGGGGCCTCCGCGTCATCGCTGCCGAACGTGCCGCGTCCGAGCCTGTCGAGCCGCTTCAAGCGGGTGATCTATGCGTTCGGCCGCTATCCGACCGAGGACCTCGAAGCCTGGGAGCCGGAGTTGCCGAAGCGGGTCAGCTGGACAACGCCGGTCGGCCGAACGGACGGCTCGACGGCGGATTGACGGCGCCGGCCGCGGGAAAGTTCTTCCGTATTCTGGAACTGTCTTTTGAGCGCATAGGGGTTAACCCGAGGGTTCAATTTTCCTACACTGCCTGCATCGGTCGCGGCTCGCCGGCTCGCCGGACCCGCACCGAACCCACAGTTCCAGGAGGTAAAACCCCATGAAGACCCTCATTCAAACCGTTGTGCTCGCCGTTGCCGTTGCTGCGCCGGTCGCGTCGTTTGCCCAGTCGAGCGATGCACCGGTGACCCGCGCGAGTGTCCGCGCGGAACTCGTGCAGCTCGAACAGGCCGGCTATCGTGTCGGCGACGGCGACAACACGCGTTATCCGGCAGCCGTGCAGGCGGCCGAGGCGCGTGCGGCGACGGCGAACGGCAACACCGGTTACGGCGGCGTAGCGAGCGGCGCGACGCAGGGCGGCTCGCCCGCGCCGCGCGTGTCGTCCGCCGACTGGAACGCGATGTACAGCCACTGATTGCGCGCGCCGCGCAGCGTCGAAAACGCGCGGCGGCGCATCCCGGATACCTCCGTCATCGGTTCGCCGATGACTTCGCCCGGGGCCTCGCGCCCCGGGTGCTTTTTCCGCGACGAGCGGGGCAAGCCGGCATCGGCACGGGTTCGTACTGCTGAAAGCGCGCGTTAGTTCGCGGGAAAGCGCAGCACGAAGCTCATCCCGTTCGCTTCGCGGCGCGCGACCGCGAGGCCGCCGTGCAGATCCATGATCGTGCGCACGATCGCCAGTCCGAGCCCGGTCGACCCCGATACCGTGTTGCGCGAAGGGTCGCCCCGGTAGAAGCGGTCGAAAATCCGTTCGAGGTCGTGCTCGGGTATCGGCGTGCCCTCGTTGAACACGGACACCGTGAGGCCGTCCGGCGTTTGCGACGAAGCGAGCAAGACCTTGCCCCCGCGCGGCGTGTGGCGGATCGCATTCGCAATGAGATTGCTGAGCGCGCGGCGGAACAGTTCGACGTCCGCGGTCAGCAGCCCGCCGCCGCTGACGTCGATCGCTATTCCTGCTTCGTCCGCGAGGCCCTCGAAGTATTCGGCGAGCCGCGCGAGTTCGGCGCCGACGTCGAATTCGCGCATGTGCCGCACGAACTGCGGATGCTCGGCGCGCGCGAGAAAGAGCACGTTCTCGATCATGCGCGACAGACGCTCGCATTCCTCGAGATTCGACGCGAGCAGCTGCTCGTACTCGTCGGTCGAACGGGGCCGCGCCAGCGCGACTTCCGTTGCGCCGCGCATGTTCGCGATCGGCGTGCGCATGTCGTGCGCGAGATCGGACGTGAAGCGCGACAGATGCTGGAAGCCGCTGTCGAGCCGCGCGAGCATCGCGTTCAGCGCGCCGACGAGCGTCGCGAATTCCACCGGCACGTTCTCCACGGCGAGGCGCGCATCGAGTCGCGCGACGGTCACGTCCTTCGCGCGCTCCGAGATCGCGCGCAGCGGCCGCAGCGACAGATAGATCAGCAGGTAGCCGAGGCCGGCCGTCAGCAGCACGCCGATCACGCCGGCGAGCTTCAGCGTGTCGCGATAACGGTCGAACAACGCGAGCCGGTCGTCCATCTTCCGCGCGACGAGCAGCGTCACGGTGCTGTTGTCGCGCAGCGTGGCGAGCGCGACGATGCCGCGAGCCGGAACGCCCGCCGCGTCCTGCCATTGGGTGATCGCGTCGTTCGTGATCCGCGCGGTGGCCGGCACCGGGTACACCGGACCGATCGCCGAATCGACCGGCCCGAGCGCCGGCAGCTTGTCGGTCGCGAGGACGTTGTGCCGAAGCAGCACCTCGCCCTGCGGCCCGGCCACTTCCATGATCATCTGCTGGTTGCCGAGCACGATGCTCTCGACGCGTTCCTCGTGTTCCGCGAAGCCGCGCAGCGTGTCGAGTTCCTGGGCGAGACGCCGCGCATGACGGGTGGCGAGCACGATGTCGAGGTCGTCCTGCGCGGTGACCTGCCGCTCGAACGCCTTGTAGACGAAGCCGCCGACGAGCAGGAACACCGCGAGCGTCGTGCCGCCGAACACCAGCGCGAGCGTCGCGGTCAACGAGCGGTGGCGCATCATGCGGGCTTCTCTTTGATTTCGAGCACGTAGCCGACGCCGCGCACGGTATGGATCAGCTTGACCGGAAAGTCGTCGTCGATTTTCGCGCGCAGTCGCCGGATCGCGACTTCGACCACGTTCGTGTCGCTGTCGAAATTCATGTCCCACACGTACGACGCGATCTGCGTGCGGCTCAGCACTTCGCCCTGGCGGCGCGCGAGCAGTTGCAGCAGCGAGAATTCGCGGGGCGTGAGGTCGATGCGTTTGTCGCCGCGCTTCACGCGACGCCGGTTCGCGTCCATCTCCAGATCGCCGATGCGGATCACGCTGGTCTCGCGCACCGGCCCGCGCCGCGCGAGCGTGCGCACCCGCGCGAGCAGCTCGACGAACGCGAACGGCTTCACGAGGTAGTCGTCCGCGCCGAGTTCGAGTCCGCGCACGCGGTCGTCGACTTCGTCGCGCGCGGTGAGGAACAGCACCGGCGTCTGCCGCGTCGCGCGCAGCCGGCGCACGATCGTCCAGCCGTCGATGCCGGGCAGCATCACGTCGAGCACGATCACGTCGTACTCCTCTTCCTGCGCGAGCATCAGCCCTTCGTGGCCTTCGTTCGCGACATCGACCGAATAGCCCGATTCCTCAAGCCCTTTCTTCAGATAGGCGCTCGTTTTCAGCTCGTCCTCGATTACCAGAATACGCATCGCGGTCCCTCGTTGCGCGTCGTCCCCGACGATCATAGCGGCATTGGGCCCATCGATGCGCGCCCGCACGTTCACGACGCCGGCGCGGCCGCGGGCTTCCACGGTCCGCCGAGCGCCTTCATCAGCGCGACGCTTGCGTCCATCCGGCGCTGCACGATGTCTTCCGCCTGGAGCTGGTTCGACAGCGCGATGGTCTGCGCGGTCACGACGTCGAGGTAGCTGACCGCGCCCGCGTCGAAGCGGTTGGTGGTCAGTTTCAGCGACAGATTCGCGGCCGACACCGCGCGCGCTTCGCTTTGCGTCTCGGACGCGAGCGTCTGCAGCGCGGACAGGTTGTCCTCGACCTGCTGCAGCGCGACGAGCACGGTCTGGCGGTAGTCGGCCACCGAGCCGTCGTATTGCGCGGTCGCGCCGTGCAGGGTCGCGCGGCGCTTGCCGCCGTCGAACAGCGTGCCGGCCAGTTGCGGACCGATCGACCAGAACAGGCTCGGCGCGGTGAGGAACGGCGCGAAGAACGAGCTTTCCAGCCCCACGCTCGCCGACAGCACGAGGTCCGGGAAGAACGCCGCATGCGCCTCGCCGATCTGCGCGTTCGCGGCGGCCACGCGGCGCTCCGCGGCGGCGATGTCGGGACGGCGCTGCAGCAGCTCCGACGGCAGGCCCGCGGGAATGTCCGGCGCGTTCGACGGCTCGACGCGCGGCGGCAGCGTGAAGGTCGACGCCGGTTCGCCGACGAGCGTCGCGATCGCGTGCACCAGTTGCGCGCGGACGACGTCGACGTCGGCGTCGCGGGTGCGGGTCGATTCGAGCTGCGTCTGTGCCTGCGCGACCGCCGATGCATCGATCGCGCCGTCCTGCAGTTGCTGCTGGAGCAGTTTCAGCGCGGCGGCGTACGCGGTCACCGAGTCGTCGAGCAGCTGCTTCTGGCGGTCGAGCGAACGCAGGTCGAAATAGTCTTTCGCGAGGTCCGACGTGACCGCGAGCCTGACCGCCTCGAGGTCGGCGGCGCTCGCCTGGGCGCTGGCGGAGGCATTGGCGGTGGCGTCGCGGATCCGTCCGAACAGGTCCGGCTCCCAGCTTGCCGTGAGCCCCATCGTGTAGTCGGGCAGGGTCTGGCCGGCCTTCGACGTATCGAGCACGTTCTGCGACGTGCGGTATCGCTGCGCGGCGGCGCCGGCCGCGATGGTCGGAAAGAATCCGGCGCGCTGATAGTCGACCATCGCGCGCGCCTGCTGCAATTGCGTGACCGCCTTCTTCACGGTCTGGTTCGACACGTCGACGCGAGCTTCGAGCGCGTCGAGTTCGGGCTCGCCGAAGATCGTCCACCACGGGCCGAGCGGCTGGCCGTCGGCGGGGGCCGCGACCGCCCAGCCGGTGGACGCGGCCGGCGCGTTCGCATAGTGGGCCGGCAGCGCGACGGACGGCGCGTGGTATGGCGGCAGTGTCGAGCAGCCGGCCAGCAGCGCGGCGGCAGCGGCGACGACAGCGCGGCCGGCACGGCGGTTGGCATCGAATGAGCGTGGCATCACAGTGTCTCCCGCGAAAGTCAGCCGTGTGCCGCGGCGGCCGGGTTCTGGATCGACACCGGCTGGCCGGCGGTGATCGCGTCGCCGGGGTTGTCGATCACGCGGTCCGTCGGCAACAGGCCGCTCGTGATCTCCATGCGCGTGCCGAAATCGCGGCCCACCTGGACCGTCTTCAGCGCGGTCTTGCCGTCGCTGCCGACCACCGCGACCGTCACGCCGCCCGGGCGGAACAGCAGCGCGCTCACCGGCAGATCGAGCGCGGGCCGGGCCGTCGCGAGTTCGAGGTGAACCTGCGCGTAGGCGCCCGGCATCAGCGCGCCGTCGCGATTGTCGACGTCCACCTCGACGCGCAGCGTGCGGCTCGCCGGATCGATCGCGCGGGCATTGCGCGCGACGTGCCCGACGATGCGTCGTCCCGGGTATTGCTGCGTGGTCAGCCACGTGACGGTGTCCGCGTTCACGTACGGCGCGTCGTCCTGCGGCACGTCGACGAACACGCGCAGCGTGTCGGTCTGCTGGATGTGGAACAGCTCGCCCGACACGCCCGCGGTGCCCGGCGTGCCGCCGGCGGTGACGAGCGCGCCGACGTCGACGTTGCGTGCGGTGATCACGCCGTCGAACGGCGCGGCGACCTGCTCGTAGCCGACCAGCTCCGCCAGATGCGCGACGTTCGCCTTCGCGGCTTCGAGCGCCGCGTCTTTCGCCTGCATGTCGGCGACGCGCATGTCGGTGTCCTGCTGCGATACGGACTGCGTCTTCAGCATCTGCTGCCAGCGTTCGGCGGTGCTTTTCGCATAGGTGTAGTTCGCCTGCGCGCTCGCTTCGTCGGCGCGCGCCTGGCGCAGTTGCGCGTCGAGTTCGGGGGCGTCGATGGTCGCGAGCCGCTGGCCGGCCTTCACGTGCGTGCCGATATCCGCATTCCATCGCGAGATGTATCCGCTCGTGCGCGCATAAACGGAGGCTTCCGCATACGGCGTGACCGAGCCCGGCAGCAGCAGGTCCTGCTGCGCCGGCGCGACGGTCGGCGTCACCACGGCGACGCTGAGCTGCTGGTTCGCCGCGGTCTGCGCGGTGAGCGCGGTGCTCGCCCGCAGTCTCGGCACGATGCCGATCGCGAGGAGCGCGGCCGCGAGCGCGGCGAGCGCGAGCGGCGCAACGTGCCGGCGCCGGCGCGGCGCGGGCGTGGCCGCGTCTTCGTGCGTCGTGCGCGACGGCGTTTGTTCGGGCGTTTCGGTGGACATGAGGGTTCCTTGCGGGGCCTGTTGATCGTTCGTCGGAAGCGGTCGGGGCGGCCGGCCGGTCAGCCGGCCGACGGCGTTGCGCTCGCCTGCGGTTTGCGCGACGCCGCGCGCCGTGCGAGCCACGCGTGCACGAGCCCGAACACCACCGGCACGAACAGCAGCGTCGACACCGTGCCGAGCGCGAGCCCGCCGATCACCGCGCGGCCGAGCGGCGCGTTCTG
>DATJJN010000088.1:0-10606 GCA_035492135.1 Paraburkholderia sp.
CGCGTTGCCGTGTCCGTTGCCGGATACGTGGTCGATCATGTACGTATAGCCGAGCGCGAGCCGCGACGCGACGTTGAACGAGTACGCGAGCGACGCGGACAGCACGTTCGTGTGCACGCTGTCGTCGGTCGTCTTGTCGTCATTCGCCGCGAAGAAGAACTGCCAGTGCTTGTCGAGCGTGTACGTGCCGCCGCCCGACGTGCGCTTGAAGATATACGGTAGCGTTTCGTTGCGCACCTCCTCGTGGTTCACGCCGAAATAGACTGGACCCCTTTCGTATTCGAGCGCGACGTGAAAGTTCTGGTTGCTCTGGTCCTGCGGCAACGGGGTGCCGCCGGACACCGCGCCGCGCGCATAGAGGCCCGAAAATTTGAAGCCGGCGATCGTCGGCGAGAAGTAGCCGATCGCATTGTCGATCCGGACGGTCGCGGTCGACATGTTGTTCCAGCCTGACGCCTGGGTCGCCGCGAAGAACGCGTCGAAGCGGCCGCTCATCAGGAATTCAGGCGTGTTCTGGCGACCGAGCCGGACTTCACCGTAACGGTTGTTCGATAGTCCGACCCATGCCTGCCGGTTGAAGAGCCGGTTCGAATCGGCCTGCGAGCCATCGTTCGAGTTGATTCCGCTTTCGAGCGCGAAGTTGGTCTTGTAGCCGCCGCCGAGGTCCTCGCTGCCACGCACGCCCCAGCGGCTCGCGTATAGGCCGCTCGAATCCATCCGCGTGACCGACGGCTTGCCGTCGGCGTGAATGTTCGTTACGAAGGTATCGACGACGCCGTATAGCGTGACGCTCGACTGCGCATGCGCAGTCGCCGCGCTCGACAAGACGCCTGCAATCGCAGTGCGTATCAGCACCTCTCGCGAACGAAGGGCGAAACGTTGACGGTATTCCATCTGGAAGCTGTTCCCCGGTTGTCGTTGCGGCGCGGTTGCCGCCGACGTCGTGTCGCGCGGACCGTGCCCCTGCATTGAACGAACTCTCCATGTCGCGAGACGAAATAAACTGAACGCAAAACGAATGGAGAGCGCTGCTCCAACCGGGAGCGCGCATCGGGGCATGCTGCCGTGGATGCGGGTATTGCGGGATGCGTCGTGACCGGTTGAATAGCCCGGATTCTAGGAGGGAGGAAATTTGATGTCGTATTCTATTTTATTAGCTGTCTATAACATGCCGTTAAACCTCGGGTCCTCCTGACTAACGGATGCGTGAGCGAAAGGGAACGTCACGCGACTCGCCGCAGTGCCTGCACGTCGAGTTCGGTCAGCGTGTTCAGAAATTCCTGCGCGAGGCCGGACAGCGGCTCGAAGCGTGCATGCAGCACGTTCACGTCCATCGTGATGTCGGGCAGTAGCGGCCGGATCACGACGCCGGGCCACACCTGCCCGAGCACCGCGACCTCATCGGCGATCGTCACGCCGACACCCGCCTGCACGAGCGCGCACGCGGCGTGCGTGAGCCGCACTTCGACAGCGAGCCGCATCGCGATGTCGGTCGTCGCGAATAGCTGCTGGATCAGGCCGCCGAACGGCGTGTCCGCGGAATAGCCGATCAGGTCGACGTTTTCGAGGTCGCGCACATGCAGCGCGGGCCGGCTCGCGAGCGGATGATCTTGCGGCAGCACCGCGACCAGGTGGTCCTCGTAGATCGACCGTTGCTCGATGTTCGGATGGTCGAGCGAGAACATCGCGACGCCGAGTTCGGCCTGCCGGGTGAGCAGCGTCTGCACCAGCTGCGTCGAGGTTTGCGTGACGATGTTGATGCGCACCTTCGGAAAGCGCGCGCGAAAGCGCGCGATCGCGGTCGGGATCAGCGTCTGCCCGAGGCTCGGGCTCACGACCAGCTGCAATGCACCGGTGTTTTTTTCGATCAGGTCGTTCGCGACGTCGTTCACGCGCTGCAGCCCCTGGTGCACCGCGTTGACTTCGACGAACAGACGCCGTGCCTCAGGCGTAGGGTACAGCCGGCCCTTGATCCGTTCGAACAGCTTGAGCCCGAGACGCGACTCGGTGTGCGAAATCATCCGGCTGATCGCGGGTTGCGATACGCACAACAACTTGGCTGCGCCGCTGATGGACCCCGCCACCATGATGGCCCGGAAGACCTCGATCTGGCGCAGGTTGACTTGCATTTCCTTAACCTCATGTTATGCGACGGCGATAAATAAGCATACGACATTCAAAATTTGGAATGTTTAAATTCGTCTGCCCCACGAAGACGGAGTGCGCAGCGACTGCGCGACGGCCGCTTCGCGCGGCGCGCCGTGGAGCCCCTGCCAACGCCGGGGCGCGGCGTTTCTGGAGCGATCAAGCCGTTTATGCAAGATTCCGAAGCCTTGACCCTGATTCCGGGGCCACTGACCGCCGAAGCCTTCGCGCCGTTCGGAGACGTCGTCCCGATCGCGAACGACGAGCGGCGCAACCATTTCCGACTGGCGTTCCAGGCGGCGCCCGAGGCTCGCGAGCCCGCGTTGTGGGTCAGTTATCCGTCGAAGATCGCGGGCGACGTCGTCGAGGTGTTGAAGCTGGAGCGGCATCCGCATGCCGCGCAGACGTTCATCCCGATCCGCGACGGCCGTTATCTGGTGGTCGTCTGCCATGCCGCCGCGGACGGCAGCCCCGACCTGTCCACGCTGCGCGCGCTCGTCGCCGAGTCCACCCAGGGCGTCACGTACCGGCGCAACGTGTGGCATCACGGCCTCACGGTGCTCGACGAGCGCACGCGCTTCGCGGTCGTCACGACGCTGTCCGGCGAAGGCGACGACGACTGCTTTTACGAACTGCCGACGCCGGTGCGTATCCGGCTGTCGTCTGCCAATACAGGAGCCTGACGCGATGTCCGAGTTCTCAACGTCGACTGGCCGTGACTTCGTCGGCTATGGCCGCAATCCGCCCGATCCGAAGTGGCCGGGCGGCGCGCGTCTCGCGCTCAACTTCTGCATCAACTACGAGGAAGGCGGCGAGCCTTCGATCGAGGATGGCGACGCATCGAGCGAGACCGGTCTCACTGAGGGCGGCGGCGGCTTCGAAGGCAGAGATCTCGCGGCGGAGTCAATGTTCGAGTACGGCAGCCGCGTCGGCTTCTGGCGCATTACGCGCCTATTGGAGCAGTACCGGATGCCGGCGACGGTGTTTGCGTGTGCGCTCGCGCTCGAACGCAACCGGGAAGTGTGCGCGGCGATCCGCGAATACGGCTTCGACCTGTGCGCGCACGGCTGGCGCTGGGAGCGTCATCAACATCTCGACGAAGCGACCGAGCGCGAGCGCATCCGGCGCACTGTCGCAAGCCTCGCGCAAAGCGTCGGCGAACGTCCGCTCGGCTGGTATTGCCGTTATGGTCCGGGTCTCAACACGCGCCGGCTCGTTGCGGAAGAGGGCGGCTTTCTGTACGACTCGGATGCGTACAACGACGAACTGCCGTACTGGACCACGGTGAGCGGACAGCCGCATCTGGTGGTGCCGTACGGGCTGGTGAACAACGACGCGAAGTTCATTCGCGGCGGCATGGCGACCGGCGACGACTTCTACGCGTATCTGCGCGACGCATTCGACCTGCTATACGAAGAAGGCGCCGACGCGCCGAAGATGATGTCGGTCGGCTTGCATCTGCGGCTGAGCGGCCATCCGGGGCGTGCGGCCGGGCTGCGGCGCTTTCTCGATCACGTGGCGAGCCGCGATGGGGTCTGGGTGTGCCGGCGCGCGGACATCGCGCGCCACTGGCATGCGCAGCATCCGTATGCGATCGGCGCATCGTCGTCCTCTTTATAAACACTCCAGACGGGGGATCCATGAAACTGCAGAAATTCGTGCGTGCGGCCGCGATCGCGGGCGCCGCTTCGTTCCTGATGTTCGGCTCGGTTGTCAGCCATGCGGCGGACGCGGACCATCCGGCAAGCCAGCCGCTCGTCGTCGGCACCGATTTCGGCCTGGCGCCGTGGGTCGTGCGCACCGACTCGGGACCGCAAGGTTTCGGCGTCGACGTGATCACCGAGGTCGCGCGGCGTATCGGCCGCCCGGGCGTGAAGATCGTCGACGTCAACTTCTCGGGGCTCTTTTCCGCGTTGTTCTCGAAGCGCATCGAGTTCACGGTGAATCCGCTCAACATCACTGCGGACCGCGCGGAGCGCATGCTGTTCACCGAGCCGATCATGTCCACCGGTAACGGCTTTCTGGTCCGCAATGGCGAGCAGATGAAGGGCTTCGACGATTTGCGCGGCAAGGACGTGGCGGTCAATCGCGGCACGATCTCCGACACGTGGGCGACCGAAAACGCCGCGAAATACGGCTTCAACGTGCAGCGCTACGACGTGTTTCCGGACACCGTGCAGGCAGTGATCACCGGCCGCGCATTCACCGCGCTGAACGAGATTCCAACGGTCGTGTTCGCCGCGAGCCGGAACAAGGCGGTCAAGATCGGCTACGAGGACTTCAATGGCCGCAACTTCGGCTACGCGTTCCGGACCGACGACGCCGCGTATCGCAACAAGGTCGAGGGCGCGCTCGAATGCATGAAGCAGGACGGCACGCTGCACAAGCTCTATGTGAAGTGGTACGGCACGGAGCCGGCGAAGGGCTCGGCGATCGATACGGTATATCCGGGCTACGGCGCGCCGGGCTTCAAGGGCTACGACGCGCAGCCGCACACCTTGCAGTGCCATTGATGACCCGCGCCGCCCCGCGTGCGCGGGCGGCCGTCCTTTTCTTCGTTCGGACCAGAGTGGATGGATCGCATCGTCGATAACTTCTTCAACGCCGGGATCTTCGCGCAGTCGTGGCCGCAGATCCTGAGCGGCTTCGGCATCACGGTGCTCGTATCGGTGCTCGTGATCGTCGTCGGCGTGGTCTGGGGACTCGCGCTGACGCTCGCCCGGACGATGGAGATCCGCGTGCTCAACGCGCTGATCATCGGGTACGTCGATTTTTTCCGCACCATGCCACAACTCGTCGTGCTGGTGCTCGCGTATTTCGGGCTGCCTTATGCCGGCTTACGGCTGTCGCCGCTCGCGACGACCGTGCTTGGCCTCGGCGCGGTGCTGTCCGCGTTCTCGGCGGAAATTTTCTGGTCGTCGATCAAGGCGCTGCCGGCCGGGCAATGGGACGCGGCGCGCGCGCTCGGCTTCGGGCCACTGCGCACGCTGTTCTCGATCATCCTGCCGCAGGCGGTGCGGTTGTCGATTCCGCTGCTGACGAACCGTGCGATCGCGGTCAGCAAAGGCACCGCGCTAGGCACCGCGGTCGCGCTGCCCGAGGTGCTCGGGCAGGCGCAGAGCCTCGTCGGGATGCTCGCGAATCCGTCGCCGCTCACGCTCGCCGCCGCGTGTTATCTGGCGTTCTTCATTCCGCTCGTGATCCTGAGTCGCTGGCTCGAAAAGATCTACGGCGCGGGCGACCGGGCGAGGCGCGCATGAACCTGTTTCTCGACAACTTCTTCAATCTCGATTCGCTGCAACAGATTTATCCGTTGCTGCTCCAGGGGCTGCGGCTGACGATCCTGTTGTCGGTCGTCGCCGCGCCGGTATCGATCGCGCTCGGCATCGCGATCGCGGTTGCATACAGCTTCCATCATCGCTGGTTGAATCTCGGGCTCGTCGCCTACATCGACCTGTTCCGCTCGTTTCCGGTCGTCGTGCTGCTCGCGCTGATCTTCTACGGGCTGCCGTTCTTCGGCGTCACGCTCGGTAGTTTCGCGGCGGTCGTGCTCGCTCTCGCGCTGAACAACTCCGGCTACTACGGCGAGATTTTCCGCGCGGGTATCGAGTCGGTGCCGCACGGCCAGCGCGAGGCCGCGCGCTCGCTCGGTTTCGGGCCGATCCGCGAGATCGCGTACATCGTGCTGCCGCAGGCCGTGCGCAACGTGATGGCACCGCTCGCGAGCAACTCGCTCGAACTGATCAAGACGACCTCGATCGCCTCGCTGGTATCGCTGCCCGAACTGCTGCGCTCGTCGCGCGTCGCGCAGGAGCAGACCTATAACCCGACGCCGCTGATGGCCGCGGCGGTGATCTTCTTCGTGCTGCTGTGGCCGATGGCGCGCTGGGTCGCCCGGCTCGAACGGCGTGCGCTGCGCAGCCGGGAGGGCGGTCGATGACGACGCTGATTACGGGCGGCGCCGGGTTCGTCGGACTCGCGCTCGCCGAGCGGCTGCGCGGCGACGGCGAGCGCGTGGTGCTCGCCGATCTGCCCACGCGCGACGGGGTGGCGTCGATTGCTCCACCGGCCGGCTGCGAGTTCGTCGGCGGCGACCTGCGCGACGGCGATACGCTCGAGCGGATCTTCGCCGCCGGGCCGTTCGAACGCATCGTGCACGCGGCCGCGGTGACGCCGTCACCGCAGCGCGAGCGCGACGATGCGGCCGCCATCCTCGACATCAACGTGACCGCGACCGCGCGCCTGCTGCAGCGCTGTGCGCGCGAGCGTGGTATCCGGCGCGTCGTCGTGGTCGGCTCGGTTGCGGTTTATGGCTATTCGCCGCCGGCTGGGTCCGGACGTTATGAAGAGGCTGTGTCGCCACCCGCGCCAGCCGCTCTCTATGGAATCAGCAAGCTCGCGGCCGAACAGGCGGCGTTGCGGATTGGCGCACTGCACGGTGTCGACGTGCGCGTCGCGCGGCTCGGGCCGGTATTCGGACGCTGGGAGCATCCGAGCGGCGCGCGCGGGCAGTTGAGCCCGCATCATCAGACACTGGCCGCGGCATTGCGCGGCGACGCGATCGTGCTGCCGCGCGCGATGCCGGCCGACTGGATCTATGCGCCCGATGCGGCCGACGCGCTCGCGCGGATTACCTGCGCGCCGGTGCTCGACCATCCGCTGTATCACGTCGGCGGCGGCGTGCTGACCGACGTCGCGCAGTGGTGCGCGGCGCTCGCCCGCGTGCTGCCCGGCATGCGCTGGCGCATCGCGCAAAAGGACGAGCCGGGCACCGTGCAATACACACTGCCTGCCGACCGGCCCGCGCTCGATACCACGCGGCTGTCGTCCGAGCTCGGCCATCGCTGCCGCTTCGGCCTCGACGAAGCGGCACGCGATTTTCTCGACTGGATTGCGGCGACGTCCGCGCAACTGTCTTCACGATCGACCACGGAGGCACGCGATGCGACGGCTTGACGGCAAGGCCGTGCTGATCACCGGCGCGTCGTCGGGCATCGGCCGCGCGATTGCGCTGCGCTTCGCGAACGAAGGCGCGCATGTCGTGCTCGCGGACGTCACGCAGACCGTCCGCGAAGGCGGCATGCTGACGCTCGATCTGCTGCGCGAAGCCGGTCACGACGCGGAGTTCGTGCGCACGGACGTCGCGGTGGAAGCCGATGCGCAAGCCGCCGTCGATTACACGATGCGGCGGCACGGCCGGCTCGACGTGCTGGTCAACGACGCGGCGATCAGCGTCGGCAAGCCGCTGCTCGACACATCGCTCGACGAATGGAACCGCGTGTTCGCGGTGAACCTGACCGGCGTGTTCCTGATGTCGCGCGCGGCGGTGCGCGTGATGCTCGCGCAGCCGCAGCACGGCGACGTGCGCGGCCGCATCGTGAACGTGTCGTCGCAGCACGGGATGATCAGCGCTCCGGGCAACGTCGCGTACGGGACCTCGAAGGCGGGCGTCGTTTATCTGACCCGCCAGATCGCCGCCGACTATGCGGCGCACGGCATCGTTTGCAACGCGGTCGCACCGGGCAAGATCGTCACCGGTAAATCGGGCCCGGCCGCGTCCGCGCAGGCCATCGACTATTCGACCGCGCGCACGCCGATGCGGCGCCTCGGGCGGCCCGACGACGTCGCGAGCGCGGCGCTCTTTCTCGCATCCGACGAGGCGACGTTCCTCACCGGAGAAAACCTGCTGGTCGACGGCGGCTGGATGGCCGCGTGACCTTCGACCAACCCCCACGACCCGATCACGCAACGCAGACAACCCCCATGAGTACAGCCACGCAGACCCTTCCGTTGCAGGACCGCGAGACCGATCCGGCCGCGATGATCGAAATGCGCCACGTGAACAAGTGGTACGGCGAGACCCAAGTGCTCACCGACATCAACCTGAGCGTGAAGCGCGGCGAGCGGATCGTCGTGTGCGGGCCGTCCGGCTCAGGCAAATCGACGATGATCCGCTGCATCAACCGTCTCGAAATACACCAGCAGGGCGACATTCTCGTCGAAGGGGTGGACATCGCGCAGAGCCCGCGCAATCTGCGCTTCGTGCGCCGTGAGGTTGGCATGGTGTTCCAGCAGTTCAATCTGTTCCCGCACCTGACCGTGTTGCAGAACCTGATGATCGCGCCGATGAAGATTCGCGGGATCGACCGGCGCGAGGCCGAGGACACCGCGCGTCACTTTCTCGACCGCGTGTACATCGGCAACAAGGCCAGCAGTTATCCGCGCGAACTGTCCGGCGGCCAGCAGCAGCGCGTCGCGATTGCGCGCGCGTTGTGCATGAAGCCGAAGACGATGCTGTTCGACGAACCGACGTCCGCGCTCGACCCGGAGATGATCAAGGAAGTGCTGGACGTGATGATTCAGCTCGCCGGCGAGGGCATGACGATGATCTGCGTGACGCACGAAATGGGTTTCGCGCGCAGCGTCGCGGACCGCGTCGTGTTCATGGACCAGGGGCGGATCGTCGAGGAAGCGCCGCCCGATGCGTTTTTCTCGATGCCGAAGGGCGAGCGCGCCCGCGCGTTCCTCGGCCAGATTCTGAACCGCTGAACCGCTGAACCGGCGGCAATCCCGATTACCACTCCAACAGGAACGACTCATAAATGGATCTGAAAATCTCCGGCCGCGTCGCGCTCGTGCTCGGCGCTGGCGGCGGGCTCGGCAGCGCGATCGCGGCGCAACTGGCGGCGGAAGGTGCGAGCGTCGCGCTCGCGGACGTCGACGACGCGGCGCTGCGCGCGAGTGCGGAGCGCATCGAGGCCGCCGGCGGACGGTGCGCGCGTTACGTGTGGGATCTCGCCGACCTCGGCGCGATCGACGCGCACGTGAGCGCGATCGAGCGCGACCTCGGCCCGGTCGACATTCTGGTGAACAACACCGGCGGTCCGCCGCCTTCCGCCGCGAGCGGCGTCGCACCGGCGGTCTGGGCGAAGCAGTTCGACGCGATGGTGCTGTCGGTGATCGGCATCGCGGACCGCGTGCTACCCGGCATGCGCGCGCGGCGCTGGGGGCGCGTCATTACCAGTTCGTCGTCGGGCGTGGTTGCGCCGATTCCGAATCTCGCGATGTCGAACGCGCTGCGACTGTCGCTCGTCGGCTGGTCGAAGACGCTCGCGCGCGAAGTCGCGGCGGACAACGTAACCGTCAACGTGATCGTGCCCGGCCGGATCGCGACTGCGCGCACGCGTTTCCTCGACGACGCGAAGGCGAAGCGCGAAAACCGTCCGCTCGAAGACGTCGTCGCGCAGAGCGTCGCGGCGATTCCCGCCGCGCGCTACGGTGAGCCGCGCGAATACGCGGACGTGGTGGCGTTTCTCGCGAGCGAACGCGCGTCTTACGTGACGGGTTCGGTCGTGCGCGTGGACGGCGGGTATTTGCAGAACGTGTAACGGTTGGAATCGAGGCGGATCACTGCAGCGGTCCGCCTTCCCCGCATCAGAACAACTGGCGCGCTTCGCTCGACAACGCGTGCAACTGCGCGCGCCAGTTCATCCAGTCGAAGAAGGCGCGCCCGTCGTCGAACCGCGCGCGGAAGCCGGTATCCTGCTTGAGCCGTTCGACCGAGAACGGCGGCCGCGCGGGCGGCGATTGTCCGCCGACGTTGGACTCTTGCGCTGGCGTCACGAACGCGTAATCGAACTCCGGATAGGCATCGCGCAGCAGATCGCACCAGGCGCGCGGCGACCAGCGCCGGCCGGTGCCGACCTGATACAGCGCGTAGGACAGATGCGTTGCATCGGCGAGTGCGACGACTGCTTCGGCGGCGTCGCGCGCATAGATCCAGTCGTCCGGTAAGCCAGTGCGCAAGCGCGCGGCCAGGCCCGCGCGCGCGAGCCGCGCGAGCAACAGCGGCGGGCTCAGCGTGTCGCGCACGCCGGTGTCGTATTCCCAGCGCCCGAACACGACGCCGAGCCGCGCGACCACTACGTCGAGGCCATGCAGGGCGCGATGCCGCAACGCCGCGCGTTCGGCCGCGTATTTCGTGATCGCGTACAGCGATTCGGGTTGCGGCACGTCGCGGTCCTCGATCAGTTCCGTCTGCGTGTGCGCGCCCGCGCCGTACACCGAACCGCTGCTCAACTGCACGAAGCGGCCGACGCCCGCGCGGCTCGCGGCGGCGAGCGCGTTCAGTGTGCCGTGCAAGTTGACGTCGAAGATCGCGGCTGCCTGCGTACGTTCGCGTTCCGCTCCAGTGGTCATCGCCGCGCCGTGGATCACGCAGCCGGGTTGATGGCGCAGCATCGCGTCGACGAGCGCCGTTGCATCGCGCACGTCGGCCTGAGCGACGTGCAGCGTGCCACGCAATGCGCGCAGCCATTCTAGCGCGGGCGACGGCGGCGATGCGACATCGAGCAGGGTCACGGTGTCGCCGCGCGCAAGCAGGCATTCGGCGAGATTGAGGCCGACGAAGCCCGCGCCGCCGGTGATCAGTACGTTCATGCGCGGGCCGCTGCCATCGCGG
>DATJJN010000089.1:0-86076 GCA_035492135.1 Paraburkholderia sp.
CGCGATCAGGCATGCCTCGCATCGGCTCGACAACCGAACGGGATAAATCGAACCCGCTCAGTGTCGACTGAGATGCGCGGTCACACCAAGCTCAGCGGGCTGAAAATCGCCGGGAGGCTGATCTTGCTCAGGATATTTCGGGTAAGAGGCGTAACGGTATGGCAAGAGGCGGTGCGGTGCCTGCCTTCGGTCACGGGCAAAACCGTTACCAACGGACAGTAGCCCGATCGGGATAAGCCACGGACGGAGCGCCACGCACGCGGGGCATGGCGGTAGCACCGGCGTTCGAGCCACGCGCCAAGGTCGGCGAGATGCCTGTCCAACCGCTCGGCGCGCGCCTGACGCACCGGCGTCGGGATCGCAAAACAACGCGCTGTGGCGACGGCCCCCTGGATCGCGCATCAGTTAGCAGCGAAGCGGCATACAGAGGATGCGGCTTTGCGTGCAGTGAATCTCGCCCTGAAGATCGCGCACGCCATCACTGTCGCGCAGCAACGAACTAAAGCGCGTCTATCGCGGCGTACATGCCTGCGCGTTCCATCCGCCGAACGCAGATGCGGCGCGTGAACTGATCGGCCGGACGCAGCTTGGCGTACCGGGCAAAAGTCTGGCGCCCCCTTTCCATCGCCCCTCGGCCGAGGAAGCGCCGCGCACGGTAGCCCATGCGCCGCGCTCCGCGCACTTTTTTTCGGGGCACAGTGCGTGCCCTGCATTCGAAAGGGCACGCATTGTAGACCGAACCCGCCCGCACCGATGCACGCCGCCGTCCGTCAACCGTCGGAACCCGGCGTCACATTCTCGCGGCGAACCGCGACTGTCCTGCCGCTTCGAACCTCAGTGCCTCTCGATGTTTTACGCGCAGCGCGCAGGCGGTCCGGAAGCAGCGCGTCGAGGAACGAGCGCCCCTTTTCCGTCAGGTGCGCGCGGCGTCTGCCGGCTGAGCCGTGCTCGAGCATCACCAGTTGGCGCTCGAGCAGCGCGTCGAGCTCGGCGCGATTCATGTCGAGCTGGTCCGGCGCCTGACGGACCAGCATCAGCGTCGCAAATTCGTGTGGACTTAGCATTGCCGTTTCCTGCCAATCTACGAACACAAAGCGGAGCGCGACACCGCGCGATACCGCGCAGCATCGACGCGCGGCGCGGACCCGCCGGGCCCGCGCCGCACGACCCGTCATCGCTCCGTTACCACTGCGTTATTCGACACTCACCTGGATGCGTCGCGGCTTCGCCTCCTCGCGTCGCGGGATCGTCAGCTTCAGCACGCCATCGCGCAGTTGCGCGTCGATCCGCGAGACGTCGAAGTCCGGGCTCAGCGTGAACGCGCGCCAGAAACGCGGGCGACGCACTTCGCCATGCTGCAGGCGCAGCCCGGACGGCATCGGGATCACCGCCTCCGCCTCGATGGTCAGACTGCTGTCCTGCACGCGCACATCGAGCTTCTCGCGCGGCACACCAGGGAGATCCGCGTACAGCGTGATGCCGTGGCTATCCTCGCGCACGTCGACCGGAGGCGCGATGCGGGCGACCTGCTTCGCCGCTTCGTTGGGCTCGCGCGCGGCCACGTCGGTATTCGGGCGGGTGGCCAGTTCAGTGCTGTCGTTCATGATGTCCTCCGTCATCTGATGTTCCTTGCTCTCGCAGGCTCACTGGACCGTGATCGCACGCGGCTTCGACGCCTCGGATCGCCCGACACTGATCGTCAGACACCCGTTCGCATAGCGCGCGCTGACGTTGCCGGGATCGGCGTGCTGCGGCAGCTCGATCACGCGACGGAACGCGCCCATGAAGCGCTCGCTCGCATAGACGCGCGCGTCGTCGCCCGCTTGCGGCTCGGGGGGCTTGCGCTCGCCGCTGATCGTCAGCAGACCCTTGTCGATCGAGATGTCGATCGCGGCGGGATCGAGTCCTGGCGCGAACGCGACGATCTCGACGCTGTCATCGGTGCTGCCGATGTTGACGGGAGGAAAGATTTCGCTGCGCGTCGCGCGCAGGCTCGCGGGAAAGCCCGCGAAGAGGCTCGCCATCTGCCGTTGCAGGCGGTCGAATTCGCCCAGCAGATCGGTGCTGAAGAAAAGATCGCTCATGACTGGCTCCTTGAAACCGGGGCCTCTCACGAAAGACGAACCGGACCACGCGCTCCAGTTCGCCTGCCCGTGGGAAACCCGCCGACAAACAAATCGAAAACACGCAGCGCTATTCGCGACTGCCTGAGCGATGCATAAAATAGCGCGGCAAACGGAAATTTCAAGAGGCTCTGCAACACGTCACCCGTAGGTTTCATGGACCTTTTCAACCTGCTTGCCGAACACGTGCGGAACGGGCTTGCTCGAACCCGGCGCGGTTGCCGGGCGCAAGTCCGCATAACGCCTTTCGTCAATCGCTGCCGCTCGCGAACACCGGGCCGGTCGTTCGCGACGCACGAATTCCCGGCTACAACGCGGCAACGGGGAATACGGCAATCTGGTCGACGGGCGAGGCCGGCGTCGTCGATCCGACGAAGGTGACACGCACGGCGCTGCAGAACGCGGCATCGATCGCCGGATTAATCCTGACGACGAACGCGACGGTCGCCAGGTCCCGCACCGAACTCATTATTTGGGATCCCGTTCGGTGGTGTTTACACGAATTGGTCACACGTTCGATCTTTTCATAATATCAACGCGCTAGACGCTGAGATACGAGACGTGACCACTCCACAGGAGGAACCGTGACGGGCATCCGGCTGATCGGCGTAACGAAGCGGTATGGCGAAACCGAGGTGATCACCGGCCTCGACCTCGACATTCACTCAGGTGAGTTCCTCGTTTTTCTTGGCCCGTCGGGCTGCGGAAAATCCACGTTGCTGCGCATGATCGCCGGGCTCGAAACCGTGAGCGACGGCCAGATCAGCATCGGCGAGCGGCGCGTGAACGACCAGCCGCCCGGCAAGCGCGGCATCGCGATGGTCTTTCAGCACTACGCGCTCTACCCGCACATGACCGTGTACGACAACATGGCGTTCGGGCTGCGCAATACCGGCGTGAGCGCCACTGTCGTCGATCAGCGCATCAACGAGGCCGCCCGCATGCTCGAACTCGGCGCGCTGCTTCAGCGTCGCCCGGCACAGCTTTCAGGCGGACAGCGCCAGCGCGTCGCGATCGGCCGCGCAGTCGTCAAGGAACCCGAAGCTTTTCTGTTCGACGAACCGCTGTCGAACCTCGACGCCGCGCTGCGCACCCGCACGCGGCTCGAACTGGCGCGCATCCACCAGCGGCTGCACTCGACGATGGTGTTCGTCACGCACGACCAGGTGGAAGCGATGACCCTCGCCACCCGCATCGTCGTGATGAACCGAGGCCGCATCGAGCAGGTCGGTGCGCCGCTCGACATCTATAAGCGTCCCGCCACGCGCTTCGTTGCGGGCTTCGTCGGCACGCCGGCCATGAACTTCATCGACGTCGAGCGCGCCGGCGAAAACGGCGGCCGGCTGATCGTCGGGCTGCCATTCGACGGCGTGCAGGCGCCCACCGCCATTGCGACATCGGACCTGCCTGCGGGCAAGCTCACGCTCGGCGTGCGCGCGGAGCACGTCTTGCTCGATCCACAAGGACCGCTCGCCGGCCGCGCCGAAGTCATCGAAAGACTCGGCGACCGCTCGCTCGCGCATGTCAGCCTGCCCAACGGTCAGCTGCTGGTGGCCGAGTTGCCGCGCGGGCGCGAGCTGAACATCGGCGACACGATCCGCATGAGTCTCGATGCGGCGCATCTGCATCTGTTCGACGAAACAGGCGCGGCGCATCATGGCCTCTGAGCGCTCGCTAACCGTCCCGCTGCCGAAAACGCGCGAGGGCCGGCGGCGCAACGTGCGCGCGCCGTGGTCCAACGCGCTGTTCGTGCTGCCGTTCGTCATCGTCTATGTGCTGCTGCTGATCGTGCCGCTGTGCTTCGGCTGGTGGCTCAGCCTGCAACGCGTCGACCTGCTCGCCGACACGAGCGAGTTCATCGGCGTGCGCAATTACCTGGATCTGACCCTCGACGCGATCTTTCGCGGCGCATTGCGCAATACGTTTTACTTCGTGTTCCTGACCGTGCCGGTGTTCGTGCTGCTCGGCCTCGGGCTCGCGCTGGTGCTGAACCGGCCCGGCCGCTTCGGCGCGGCACTGCGCGCGCTGTTCTTCGGCTCGTCGGTGCTGTCCGTCACGATCGTCACGCTGGTCTGGAAGCTCGTGATGATGCCGGGCAACGGCCTGCTCGCCGACGTGAGCCGCGCGCTGCATCTGCCGGAATTCATTCCGCTGCTGCACGAGTCCACCGCGCTGCCCACCATCGCCGTGGTCACGGTCTGGTGGACCGTGGGCCTGCCGATGATGTTGTTCCTCGCGTCGCTTCAGCAGATTCCGCAGGAACTGTACGAGGCGGCCGCGCTCGACAACGCTTCGCGCTGGCGCGCGTTCACGATGATCACGCTACCGTCTATCTGGCGCACCGTCGCGCTCGTCGCGGTGATCGAGACGGTGCTGCAATTCCAGTTGTTCGGCCAGGCGCAGTTGCTCACCGACGGCGGCCCCAACAACTCGACGCGTCCGCTCGTGCAGTTCATCTACGAAACCGGTTTCCGCCAGTGGGCGTTCGGCTATTCCGCTGCGGCCGCGCAAGTGCTGTTCGCGCTGATGCTGATCGGCATGGCCGCACAGGCCTGGATCCTGCGAAACAAGGAGAAAGCATGAGCACGCTCGCCGTCGAAACGGGTCCGCGCGGCACGCTGGCCGGACGTTACGGCGACCGCCTGATGCTGGGCGCCGTCGTCGTGCTCGCGATCCTGTGGATCACGCCGCTGATCTGGGTGCTGTGCCTGTCGTTCAAGCCCAATGCGTTTCTCGAACAGCATACGGATGTGCTGTTCTCGCCGCCGTTCACGCTGCGCAACTACACCAACATTCTTCACACGTCCGCGGTAGGCGGCTGGCTCGTCAACAGTCTGATCGTGTCGATCGGGCAGACCGTGCTCACGCTCGTGATCGCGTCGCTCGCCGGCTACGGCTTCGCGCGCACGGAGTTTCCAGGCCGACGCGTCGTCTACGTGCTGTGCCTGTGCGGACTCGCGGTGCCCGAACAGGCGCTCGTGATTCCCTTGCACCGGATCTTCGCGACGCTCGACTGGCACAACACCTATGGCGCGCTGATCCTGCCGCGTCTCGCGTCGCCGTTCGGCGTCTATCTGATGACGCAGTACTTCAAGGCTGTTCCCGCCGAGATCGAAGAGGCTGCGTTGCTCGACAATGCGTCGCGCTTCAAGGTGTTCTGGCGCATCGTGCTGCCGCTTTCGCTGCCCGCGCAGGCGACGCTCGCGATCTTCACGTTTCTCGGTTCGTGGAACGACTATCTGTGGCCGCTCGTGTCCGCGTCGAAGCCGGAAATGTACACGCTGACCATCGGACTCGCGTCCACGCAAGGCAATTTCGCGCAGTCCGAGGGCATCGGCTACCTGATGGCGCAGGCGATCTTCGCCGGCCTGCCGATTTTCGTGTTGTACCTGTTCTTTCAGAAGTACATCGTGGCGGCCGTGGCCGGCACCACGGTCCGGTAGACGCACGCTCGGGCAACAGAGGGACAGTGTCCAGCCAGGCAATGCGCCGCCCGGCGCCGGTTGATTGGCAATGCAAACGAACCCGTCCCGCGAAAGCGCATCAGACGCGAACAGCGGATATTCCACAGGAGACAGCCATGAGAAGATCGTTGGTGAACGGCGCACTCACGCTTGCGGTACTGGGCCTCGCGATGACGTTGACCGCGCCGGCCGAGGCCAAAACGGAAATCACGTTGTCGCGCTTTTTCGGCGCCTGCGACGCGGAATACGGCCACGTCGACGACGTGAACAAGGCGTCGGGCGAGTGCGGAATCATCACGACGCTCGTGAACCAGTTCAACGCGACGAACAAGGAAGACATCGTCGTCAAGCCGCAGATCATCGAATGGACGCCCTACTACACGCAAATCGACGCACGCATTCTGAGCCGCGACGTGCCGACGATCTCGGTCATGCATGAATCGGTGCTCGGCGACTACGTGAAGCGCAATCTGGTCGAACCGCTGGACAACGGCTTCCAGTCCGTGGGCATCGACAAGAGTGATTTCACGAACCAGGCGCATCGTGCGATCACGTTCGGCGACAAGACCTACGCGCTGCCGTTCGACACGCATTCGTGGCTCTGGCACATCAACGTGAACCTGTTCAAGAAGGCGGGACTCGTCGACGCGAGCGGCAAGCCCATCCTGCCGAAGACGCCCGACGAACTGCTCGCGCAGGCGAGGCAGTTCAAGGAAAAGACGGGGCTGCCCTACTTCGCGGTGCCGATCGCAAACGAATCGGCCGCGCAGACGCGCACCTTCGACACGTGGGTCTATCAGCAGAACGGCACGCTGTTCCCCGCTGGTCCGTCGAAGATCAACATGCACACGCCGGCCACCACCAACGCGCTCACGCTGTACGACAAGCTGATGAAAGCGGGCGACATCACGCCCGGACTCGACTACGGCGCGGCCAACCAGGCGTTCGAGAACGGCAAGGCGGGCGTGCTGATGTGCGGCACGTGGGTGATCGAGGACTTCACCAATCTGTCGAAGAAATCCGGCTCGCCGCTCGCGGACGGCTACGACGTGGTGCCGTTCCCTAACCTGTTCCAGAAGAAGGCGGTGTGGGCCGACGGCCACTCGTGGGTGATGCTCAAGGGCGGCGCGAAAGACGACAAGACCCGTCACGCCGCATTCGTGTTCCTCAAGTTCCTGTATGACCACGACGGCGACTGGGCGCGCACCGGCCACCTGCCCGCACGCCAGTCCGTGATCACCAGTTCGACGTTCATCGCGCTGCCGCATCGCTCGGAAATCGAGGAGATCTCGACCACCGGCTACGCGCTGCCGAACACGGTGCAACGCCAGTTCGCGATCCAGCAGATCGTCGGCGAGGAGATCAGCAACATGCTGTCGACCGGCAAGTCGATCGCCGACGTTCAGAGCCAGGCCGAACAACGCACGAATGCGCTGCTCGCCCGATAACGCCGTCGAAGTTCCGCGCTTCCCGCGCGGCCTTCGTCATGCTGCGGCTTGCCCGGCGACGGAATCCGCGAATCGGTTCGTGATGCGAGGCGACGCCGCACGTCACCCTTCAACCCGCCACAGGATGGATAGAGGAACACCATGATCGCTTCCCGCCTTATCGTCGATCGCGACTTCGTCGTTTCCGAGCTTGACCGGCGCCTATTCGGCGTCTTCGTCGAGCACATGGGCCGCTGCGTATATACGGGCATTTTCGAGCCGGGCCATCCGGACGCCGACGAGCGCGGCTACCGCAAGGACGTGATGGCGCTCACGCGCGAACTCGGCCCGACGATCGTGCGTTATCCGGGCGGCAACTTCCTGTCGGGCTACAACTGGGAAGACGGCGTCGGTCCGCGCGAAAAACGCCCGCGCCGCCTCGATCTCGCGTGGTATTCGACCGAAACGAATCACTTCGGTGCGAACGAATTCGTCGAATGGTGCCGCGAACTCGACATCGAACCGATGTACGGCGTGAACCTCGGCACGCGCGGTCCCGACGATGCGCGCCGCTTCGTCGAATACTGCAACCACCCGGGCGGCACCGCGCTGTCCGACCTGCGCCGCGAGCACGGCTACGCCAAACCCCACGACATCAAGTTCTGGTGTCTCGGCAACGAGATGGACGGCCCGTGGCAAATCTGCCGCAAGACCGCCGAGGAATACGGACGGGCCGCGCTCGAAACCGCGAAGCTGATGCGCTCGGTCGACCCGACGATCCAGCTCGCGGCATGCGGATCGTCCACGCACGACATGCCGACCTACGGCATATGGGAAGACCGCGTGCTCGATCATTGCTTCGAGCAGGTCGATTTCATTTCGCTCCACACTTATTTCGAGAACCGTCGCGATTCGACCGCGGAGTTCTTCGGCAACATCGAAGTGATGGATCTGTTCATCAAGGAAATCGTTTCGGTGGCGGACAGCGTGGCGGCGCGCAAGCATTCGTCGAAGCGCATCATGCTGTCGTTCGACGAATGGAATGTCTGGTACAAGGCGCGCACCATCAACGACCTGCGCAAGCCGGGCTGGCCCGAAGCGCCGCGGCTCATCGAGGAGGTCTACAACCACGAGGATGCGCTCGTGGTGGGCGGCGCACTGATCACGATGATGAACAACGCGGACCGCGTGAAGACCGCGTGTCTCGCGCAGCTCGTGAACGTGATCGGCCCGATCATGACCGAGCCGGGCGGCCGCGCGTGGCGCCAGACGATCTTCCATCCGTTCTCGCACGCGTCGAAATTCGGCCACGGGCGCGTGCTGAAGACCGTGATCGATTCGGGATCCTACGAAGCGGAGACGTTCCCCGAGATCCCGTATCTTTGCGCCGCGGTCGTGGACGATCGCGCGACCGGCACGACGACCGTCTTCGCGCTGAACCGCCATCTGAGCGACGAGATGCAACTCGACATCGAACTGCGCGGGCTCGGCAAGGAGCGCACGCTCGATCACGCGATCGAGTTGTATCATACGAACATGAAAGCGGTGAACACGGTGGAGGCGCCAACGACGGTGGCGCCGGCGGTCAACGACGCCGTGTCGGTCGACGGGGAACGCGTGCGCGCGAGGCTGAAACCGGGTTCGTGGAATGTGATTGTGACGAGCGCCCGGTAACGCAATACGGACACCCTGTGCACGATGTTGATGAAGAGGAAGTGATGTTCGAGCGCGAACCGATCGTCGGCAACATGACGGCGCAGATCGCCAGGATTATCGGCATGCGCGTGGTCTCGGGCGAGTTCGCGCCCGGCGACGCGCTGCCGGTCGAAAGCGAATTGTGCAACGCGTACGGCGTGAGTCGAACCACGCTGCGCGAAGCGATCAAGCAACTGGCCGGCAAGCGGTTGATCGCCGTGTCGCCGAAAATCGGCACGCGTGTGCTGCCTTTCTCCGACTGGAACCTGCTCGACCGCGACGTGCTCGCATGGCGGCTCAACGCGCAATTCGACTCGAAGATCGTCGAGGACATTTTCGAAATGCGCATCTGCTTCGAGCCGCGTGCGAGCTTTCTCGCCGCGCGCCACGGCAACGAAGAAACGTTTCAGATCATCGAGCGCCGCTACCTCGAACTCGCGGCCGCGTACAGTCAATCGGCCCAGCATGGCGCGTCGGACATCCGCGCGGCCGCCGACGCGAATCTGGAATTTCATCTTGCGATCATCACGGCGTCGCAGAATGGGATGTTCATTACGATAGGCAACGCGATCAAAGCCGCGCTGCGCGTGTCGTCGGAGATGATGCAGCGCCAGTCCGCCCAGCCGAGCGAAGATCTCGAACTGCATGACGCGGTGCGCCGGCACATCGTCGCGCGCGAGGCGGACGCGGCGGCCGCCGCGATGACGCGCCTGCTCGAATCGTCGCGCGACCGGATTCTGCGTTACACGATCGCGCCTTGATAGCAGCGCCCGCGCGGGCCTTTCAAACAGCAATCTGCCGGACCATAATCCAACGCATTCCTGCACGATCAGTCCAAAAAATAGCAGGCATCCATCGGGGCCTTTAGCGATCAACGTTTCGTCACCTGGAGTGAAAGGACATGTCGCCGCTCACCAACATGGGACAGTTTCCAGCCGGTTTCCGCACGCAGGAAGTTCAGACAAACGGCAGCACATTGCACGTCCGCATCGGCGGCGACGGTCCGGCCGTCGTGCTGCTGCATGGTTATGCCGAAACGGGCGACATGTGGGCGCCGCTCGCCGCCGCTCTCGCGCCGCAACACCGGGTGATCGTCCCCGACCTCCGGGGCCTTGGATTGTCGTCGAAGCCCGACAGCGGTTTCGACAAGAAGAACCAGGCGCGCGATATCGCGGGCATGCTGGAAGTACTGGGCGTCGACGAGATCGACCTCGTCGCCCATGACATCGGCAATATGGTTGCGTTCCAGTTTGCCGTTCAGCATCCGCAACAACTGAAGCGGCTCGTGCTGATCGATGCGCCCATTCCCGGCGTGGGTCCGTGGGACGACATCCTGAAGAGCCCGATGCTGTGGCATTTCCGCTTCGGCGGGCCGGATATGGAACGCCTCGTTGCCGGCCGCGAGCGCATTTACCTCGATCGCTTCTGGAATGAGTTTTCGGCCGACCCGTCCCGATTCGACGAAGCGGCCCGCAACCACTTCGCGCAGCTCTACGCACTGCCCGGTGGGATGCGCGCAGGATTCGCGCAATTCGCGGCCTTCGATCAGGACGCCATCGACAACCGCGAATGGCTGGCCACCGGTGCGCGTCTGCCGATGCCCATTCTGGCGCTCGGCGGCGAAAAGTCATTCGGCCCGCTGATGGCGGAACTGATGCGCGCAGCCGCCACCGATGTGCACGGCGATATCGTCCCCGACTCAGGCCACTGGGTCATGGAAGAGAATCCGCGCGCGACGATCGAGATCGTCACGCGCTTTCTCGCCGGAGCCGGTTGACTCGGAGCGGTGCGCGTGCGTGTGCGCCGCGGCAACCGTGGAAAGGCGCGAGCGAGAACGGGACGCCGGCGCTTTACCGGCCTGCCGGCGAGTCAGTCGACGCCGCGCGCCGCAGACACACATTCCGCGCACCGTTCCGTGGCGGGTGTTCAAATGGCTCGGTGTGCAGGTTCGAACGGGTGAGCGTCATGGAACGAATCGAATCGTACAAAGGCTTTGAGATCACCGTGAGGCTGGAGTCCGTGCGCGCGGTGTCGAGCGACTTCACGTATGGGCCGCCGGTCGGGTACGTTGCCGTGGTGAGCGTCTGCACGACGGACCCGAAGCGGCCCATCGGCGTGCCGATCCGGCTCGTCACGGAAGGAGAGCGCGTGTTCGGCACGGAAGACGACGCGTTGGCGGCGGGATTCGGCGCCGCGCGACGTGTAATAGACGACAAGACCGGCGCTTGAATCACGCGCACCACGACGCCGGTCTCTCGACGACGCGCGCAGTCACAATCCGCCGCGCGCGACGAACCCTGGCGTCGCCGTCTCGTTGAGCAACCGGTCGCGCATCAGCGCGACGTTATCCTTGCTGATCAGTTCGACGACATAATTCGCGTCGCGCACGTAATCGACGAACTGACGATCCACCACGCCGCGTTGCGCGACCGTCTCCAGCGGCTCGGCGGGATCGACGGGACACGACTTCACGACCATCAGCCGCTCCGCGTTCAGCATCGTCGACAGCCACGCGGCGAGGCTGTCCGACGTCGTATCCCAGTTCGTCATCGTGTCGGACGACTCGCGCATCAGCGCGGTCGGCACCCACACGGCGACCCGGCCGTCGCGCAGCGCGCGCCGGATCTTCGCCTCGCTCGACGCGATCACCAGCTCGGGCAGCACGCCCTGCATCATCAGCCCGTATTGCGTCATCGCGAGCAGGCACATGTTGTGCGCCGCGAGATCGCCGAATTGCCACTCGCTCTGGTACTGCCGCACGCGGTCCGCGAAATCGCCGCCGCCCGGCACGATCACGACGCGTCCGCCACCGACCTCTCGCAACTCTGTCAACCAGTGGCGCAGCGACGGATCGTGACTCAGACTTCCCCCGATCTTGACCACCCACATAAGCGCGTTCCTCGCTTTCGATTGATTGCGTCCCGGTTATTCGATGCGCGTCACGCGAACATCACGCGAACGCCGCCGCATCCCGCGCGGCGAGCAACGCGACCGCGACGCCCGGCGCGCACGTGGCGGTCCACGACGCGCAATGCGCGGGCACGCCCGCGAGGTCGCCGAAGTCCGCGTAGTCGCGCCCGCCGTTGCCCGCCGCGTCGCGCGCGAGCGCGGCCGCGAGAAACCGCCCGCAACCCGCGCCGACAATCGGCGCGCGCGCGAGCCGCGGATGCGCGGCGACGACGCTCGCGAGATTCGCCGCCAGCGCGTCGAGTTGCAGCGCGCGCCAGCGCAGCGCGAACGCGTGCCATGCGTGCGCGTCGGCGTCGTTCGCATCGCGGCCGATCATCCGCGCGATCCGCGAACGGCTCGCGGCCGGCGTCTTCGGGCCGTTGTCGGCGGCCGGATACAGGTCGTGCGCCGGGTCCAGCTCGCCCGTGAGCCGGTAGACGTCGGCCGTCGTCGCGAACCATTCGTTCATCACGTTGGTGTCGATGTCGTCGAATGCGATGCGGTGAGCGAGCCCGCACAGCGGCGTGCGCACGACACCGTGATAAACGAGCTCGCCGGTCGCGAGCCGTGCCGCGTCGGTCTGGCCGCGCGCGACGACGCGCGCGTGCTCGATCGGCACGATGTCCGTCGTCGTGCTGCCGATGTCGATCAGCACGGCATCCGCGAGCCGCGACGCGACGCACTGCGCGCTCGCGAGCCAGTTCGCGGACGCGACCCGCCGCCAGTGCGCGCCGCACGCGTGCGCGGGCAGCCAGCCGTCGCCCGCGCCGCCCGCGTAGAAGCGCAGCGGCCCGCGCAGGCGCGCGTCCAGCGTGCGCGCGATCGCATCGACGCCATGCGCGCGATCCTCGAACAGATCGACCATCTCGCCCGTCATCGTGACCGCGTGCCACGCGTCGGCGCGCTGCGCGTGCGGCCAGCGCTCGAACACGAGATCGACGGTGCGTTCCAGATGATCGAGGCCCTGCCACAACGCACACGCCCATTGCGCGACGTCGCACACGTCGCCGCGCGCATCGAGCATCGACACCTTCACGTGCGCGCCGCCGACATCCCAGCCGAAACCAGCCGCGCCGGGCGTCGCGCGCACCGCGCAATCGGCCGGCGCGTTCACGACGTCGCTCCGGCCGCGCAGCCGCGCGTGCAGCTCGCAGCATCCAGGCCAACGCGGGCGCGGGCGCGCGCCCCGAACACGTCGAGCACCTGGATCGCCACGTTGCGCCCGAGCGCGGCGGACAGCCCCGCATAGGCGACCGTCGCGCGCGGATTGATCTCGATGACGACCGGGCCGCGCTGCGGATGCCAGACGACGTCGATCCCGACGAATCCGCGCAGCCCCGGCAACGCGGCGACGGCAAGCTGCGCGACGTCGTCGAGCGCGCGGCCCTCGTCGCTCGCGAGCGCGAACCGCCCGTGCTCGACGCCGTCGAACTCGACCACCGAGGGCCGATGCGCGGCCGGATCGGGCGCGGAAAGCCCGATTTGCTGACGGTTGATGCTGAGCAGTTCGACCGGCCTGCCGTCGCCGCCGCATACGAGCGACAGGCTGAGCGGCTCGCCGTCGACCCATTGCTGCAGCACCGGATTGCGCCCCGCCGCCGTGCGCGCTTCGTACTCGCGGCACGCGTCGTCGAAGCGGTCGAACACGAGCGTGTCGAGGCCGCCGGCGCCGTCGTCGGGCTTCACGACCCAGCGGCCCGATGGGTCGATGCCGGCCGCGCCCGGCTCGACGGCCGGCGTCGTCGCGATCCCGTGGGCGGCGAGCAGCGCGGCCGTCGCGCTCTTGCTCGACGCGGCGCGGATCGCCTCCTTCGTGCAGCCGATCCAGCGCGCGGAGCCGACCGCGTCGTGCATTCGCATCAGCAGGCCGTCGCACTCGGGCGTCGTGATCCACGCATAATCGTGCTCGCGTGCGACGCGCGCGACGAACGCGGTCATCGGCTCGCCTTCGTCGGCGACGCAGTCGCGGCCGGCGGGGTCCGCCGCTTCGAAGCGCGAACGCGCGACGCTCACGTCGACATCGCCGCCGAGCGCGCGCAGGTCGGCGACGATCGCGTCACGGATCACGCGGCCCTCGACGATCAGCGCACTCAGGTCCGCGAGGCTCGACGACGCGGACTGCGCCGGGTCGATGCCGCCGCCGGTGAGATACTCGTAAACAAAGATCCTGGTCAAAGGGAAGCCTCTCATGCAGCTGATACCCGTTATCGATCTGCTCGACGGCCACGTCGTCCGCGCCGAGCGCGGCCAGCGCGACCGCTATCGGCCGGTGCGCTCGTCGCTCGTCGCGACCAGCGAGCCGCTCGACGTGGCGCGCGCACTCGTCGGCGCGTGCCGCGCGAACACGCTGTACGTCGCGGATCTCGGCGCGATCCTGCAACGCGGCGCGCATGCCGCGGCGCTCGCCGCGCTCGTTCGCGCGCTGCCGGACGTCGCGATCTGGGTCGATGCCGGCTTCGACGACCACGCAGCCGTGCGCGCGTACTTCGACGCGATCGCGCACGCGCTTGCGGACGCGTCTTCATCGACCGAAGCCGCGACCGACGCCGCGACCGACTCCGCGACGGAAGCCACACCCGCAGCCCCACCCGTCACCCCGCCGCTTCGCTCGCGCGTCGCCCCCGTCTTCGGGACCGAGTCGCTGCGCGACGCCGCCGCGCTGCGCGACGCCGAACGCGAGGGCTACGCGCCGATCCTGTCGCTCGACCGTCGCGCGGGCGCGCCGCTCACCGCCGCGCAGGCGTTCGAGGACATGCCCGCGTGCTGGCCGCAGCGCGTGATCTCGATGACGCTCGACCACGTCGGCAGCTACGCGGGCCCCGACCTCGCCACGCTCGCGCGGCTGCGCGAGCGCGCGCCGCACGGCACGCAGCTGATCGGCGCGGGCGGCATCCGCGATCGCGACGATCTGCGGCTCGCACAAGCGGGCGGCGCGCACGCGTGGCTCGTCGCTTCCGCGTTGCACGACCGGCGACTCGACGAGCCCGCGGTCGCCTGATCCCGAACCTCCGTCGTGCACCCGCAGCTACGCCGCACCGCCGCGAACCATGGGAGCGTTTGCTCACAAGTTCCATGCCAATCGATGCGAGCGACCAGGCACTGGCCTACAGCGGGCTTGCAGCGCCGCACGTCTTCGCGAGGTGACACTTTGCTCCGGCGCGGCGCACAACCTGTGCGGCAGACAACGCGGATAGCCGCGCCGCATCGCTGCGTCTGCCGGCGTCTCGTCGCGGCGGATCGCATCGCGAACCCGCGCGTTTTCCCGTAGTTCCCGGCGGTTTTCCCGCACTGCATGGTCGCGCGCAGCACGCGGTCGTTGACAGCCGCCTTACCGGCATGGACTTTGCTGCAGCACGCCGCATGTCCTCTCCCCCTTTCGCAACGGCAGCCCGCACGCGGGGTGCCGGTGTCACGCCGGACTGGGTCTGCCCGTTCTGCGCGCTGCTGTGCGACGACGTGGCGATCCATGCGTCGGCCGACGGCGCGCTCGACGCGCCGCACACGCGCTGCCCGAAGCTCGCGCGCGCGCTCGCGACGTTCGGCGGCGCGGACGCGCAGGCGAGCGCGTCGATCGACGGCGCGAACGCGCCCATCGACGCCGCGCTCGCGCAGGCGGCCGACTGGCTCGCGCGCTCGCGCCGGCCGCTGTTCGCCGGGCTCGCGACCGACGTCGCCGGCATGCGCGCGCTGTATCCGCTCGCGGCCGCCTGCGGGGCGGCGCTCGATCACTTGCACGGCGACGCGCTCGCGCCGGCGATCCTCGCGCAGCAGGACCGCGGGTCGTTCTTCACGACGCTTGCCGAAATCCGCACGCGCGCGGACTTGGTCATCGTGTTCGCGTGCCGGCCAGGCGAGCGGTATCCGCGCTTTTACGAGCGCGCGCTGGGCGGCGCGGACGCAACGGACGTCGCGCGACGCATCGTGTTCGTCGGCTGCGACGCGGACCCGGCCGCAACCGATTACGCGAGCCGCGCGAAACACGTCGCCGTACAGACGCTTCTGCCGCAAGCCGACCCGCACGACACGCTCGCGCGCTGGTCGGCGCTGGTCGAGAGCCGCAGCGGCGCGGCACAACCCCACCACGCCGGCCACGCGGACGACACCGCGACGCTCGCCGCGCTCGTCGAGCAGATCGGCGCCGCGCGCTACACGGTGTTCGTCTACGAGCCGGCCGCGTTGCCCGGCGACCACCGCGCGCTGCTGATCGAGGCGCTGAGCCGGATCGTGAAGGCCGCGAACCGGACGGTGCGCGCGGGCGCGTTCGCGCTCGGCGGCAACGACGGCGCGACGACCGCCAACCAGACGCTGACCTGGCTCTCCGGGATGCCGCTGCGCACGCGCGTCGCGAAGCCGACGAGGCTCGCCGGCGTCGCGCCGCTCGATCACGATCCGTACCGCTATCGCACGAGCCGGTTGCTCGCGCGCGGCGAAGCCGATCTGCTGCTGTGGATCGCGAGCTTCGGCGCCGATCCGTTGCCGGCCGCGCTCGATCCGTCCGTGCCGACGATCGTGCTCGGCCATCCGGCGCTCGCGGGCGCGGTGGCGGCGCGCGGGGCATCGACCGTGTTCGTGCCGGTCGCGACGCCCGGCATCGACGCGGACGGCCACCTCTTTCGCGTCGACAACACCGTCGCGTTGCCGGTCGCCGCGGCGCGCGGATTCGCGCTGCCGTCGGTCGCGGACGTCGTGACGCGCCTCGGCGAGCACGTCGCGGCGCTCGCGTCGAGCGGCGCGCCTTCCACTTCGCCGACGGACATCGCGGCGATCGCGCTCGCCGTCGCGTCGAACGCAGCCGGCGCGTCGAATACAGCCGTCGCATCGAACGCAGCCACCGCGCCGAACACCGCCCCCGCGCCGAACGCCCCCGCCGCCCCACCGGGAGCGTCCGCATGAGCCTCGTCCGGCTGAAGAACGGCACCGTCTACGACCCGACGAACCGCATCGACGGCGAGCGCCGCGACATCGCATTCCGCGACGGCCGCATCGTCGACGTGCCCGCGAACGTCCCCGCCGACCACGAGTACGACGCCACCGGAATGATCGTGATGGCGGGCGGCATCGACATGCATTCGCACATCGGCGGCGGCAAGGTGAATCTGTCGCGCCTGTTGCTGCCCGAAGATCATCGCGACGCCCCGCTGCGGCCGCCGTCGTACGAAGCCGCGCAGGACGCGAACGGCCGCTATCTGCGGCTGCCGTCGTGCGGCGTGTGCGCGCCGGGCACGCTCGCGACCGGCTACCGCTACGCGGAGATGGGCTACACCGCCGCGTTCGAGCCGGCGATGCTGCCGTCGAACGCGCGCCATGCGCATCTGGAGATGGGCGACACGCCGATCATCGACCACGGCGCGTACGTGATGCTCGGCAACGACGAACTGT
This sequence comes from Paraburkholderia sp., assembly GCA_035492135.1. Classification (GTDB taxonomy): domain Bacteria; phylum Pseudomonadota; class Gammaproteobacteria; order Burkholderiales; family Burkholderiaceae; genus Paraburkholderia. Next base: position 17,038 of record DATJJN010000089.1, read on the forward strand.
TCCTGCAGATGCTCGCCGCGCGCGACGACTTCGAGCGGCTGCGCGACTACGTCGGCTGGACGATCCACACGAGCAAGGCGCTCGGCGTGAAGGTCGTGAACCCGGGCGGCATTTCCGCGTTCAAGTTCAACCAGCGCGCGCTGAACGTGGACGAGCCGCACGTGCATTACGGCATCACGCCGCGCGACGTGCTGCAAACGCTCACGCGCGCGCTGACCGAGCTGCGCGTGCCGCATCCGCTGCACGTGCATTCGAGCAACCTCGGCGTGCCCGGCAACCAGGACTCGACGATCGCGACGATGGACGCCGCCGACGGCCTGCCGATCCACCTCACGCACATCCAGTTCCACAGCTACGGCGACGAAGGTCCGCGCAAGTTTTCGTCGGGCGCGCGGCGCATCGCGGACGCGGTGAATGCGCGCAAGAACGTGTCGATCGACGTGGGCCAGGTGATCTTCGGACAGACGGTCACCGCATCCGGCGACACGATGATGCAGTTCCGCAATACGCCGCTCGCGAGTCCGCGCAAGTGGATCGTCGGCGAGATCGAATGCGACGCGGGCTGCGGCGTGGTGCCGTTCAAGTACCGCGAGCAGAGCTACGTGAATGCGCTGCAGTGGATCATCGGGCTCGAAATCTTCTTGCTCGTCGACGATCCGTGGCGCGTGTCGATGACGACCGATCACCCGAACGGCGGCCCGTTCACGAGCTACCCGCATCTGATTCGCCTGTTGATGGACAAGTCGTTTCGCGACGAGCAGCTCGCGAAACTGCATCCGGAAGCGCAGGTCGCGAGCGCGCTGCCCGAGCTTACGCGCGAGTTCTCGCTGTACGAGATCGCGATCATCACGCGCGCGGGGCCGGCGCGGCTGCTCGGCCTCGCCGACCGCGGCCACCTCGGCGCCGGCGCGGCCGCCGATATCGCGGTCTATCGCGACGACGCGGATCGCGAGCGGATGTTCACGTCGCCCGCATACGTGTTCAAGGACGGCGAACTCGTGGCGCGCGACGGCACGCTCGTGTCGACGCCGACGGGCGGCATCCACTTCGTGTCGCCCGAGTTCGACCGCGGCATCGAAAAGACGCTGCGGGCGTACAGCGAAAGACATCTCGCGACGAACTTCGCGCACGCGGCCATCGGCGACGACGAACTGTGCGCGTGCTGCCGCGGCGGACGGCTCTTGCCGGTCGCGTGCTTCGACGCCCACTCCGCTGGCGGGTCGACACGATGACCGACACCGCCCCGCTGACGATCAACGGCACCGCGATCGACGCGACGTTCGCCGAAGCGTTCCCGATGAAAGCGACGCGGCTCGTCATCACCGCGCGTACCGCCGCGTGGGCGCGCGAGGCCGCCGTGTCGCTGACCGGCTTCGCGACGTCGGTGATCGGCTGCGGCTGCGAGGCCGGCATCGAGCGCACGCTGGACGAGCACGACACGCCGGACGGGCGGCCCGGCGTGTCGGTGCTGCTGTTCGCGGTGTCGTCGAAGGAACTCGCGAAGCAGATCGGCCGCCGCGTCGGCCAGTGCGTGCTCACGTGCCCGACGACGGCCGTGTACGGCGGTATCGACCCGGCGACCAGCGCCGCGCCGCTGTCCGACGCCGCGCCGCTCGGCAGCGGACTGCGTTTTTTCGGCGACGGCTGGCAGATCGCGAAGCTGATCGACGGCACGCGTTACTGGCGCGTGCCGGTGATGGACGGCGAGTTCGTCTGCGAGGACACCGCGCAGACGGTGAAGGCGGTCGGCGGCGGCAACCTGCTGTTCCTCGCGCGCGACCTCGACGCGGCGCTCGTCGCGTCCGAGGCGGCCGTCGCCGCGATGCGCCGGCTGCCGAACGTCGCGATGCCGTTTCCGGGCGGCGTCGTGCGCTCCGGCTCGAAGGTCGGCTCGAAATATGCGGGCGCGACCGCGTCGACGAACGACGCGTTCTGCCCGACGCTGATCGGCCTGTCGCCGAAAAGCGAACTGACGAGCGAAGTGGGCGCGGTGCTGGAAATCGTGATCGACGGGCTGACCGAAGCGGACGTCGGCGCGGCGATGAAGGCGGGCATCGAAGCAGCGACGCAACTCGGCCGCGCGGCCGGCGTGCTGCGCATCTCGGCCGGGAACTACGGCGGCAAACTCGGGCCGTACCATTTTCATCTGCACGCGCTGGCCGCGGACGTGCCCGGAGCGCGCGCATGAGCACGACGACCACGTTGCGCGTGAAGACGACGCCGGCGTTCCCGATCGATGGATCGTCGCTGCTGCCGGCGGCGCTCGCGGGCCTGCCGGTCGCCGATATCCCGTGGCTGATCCTGCCGGCCGGCAACGACGCGGTGGCCGTCGGCGACGTGTTCGACGTCACGCGCAGCGACGCGCCGGACGACGGCGCGGCGACACTCGTGATCGAAGGCGCGGGCGGCTGGCTCACGCGAATCGGCGCGCAGATGGACTCGGGCCGGCTCGTCGTGCGCGGGGCGGCCGGCGATTATGCGGGACTCCGAATGAGCGGCGGAACGCTCGCGATCGAAGGCGACGCGGGCGGATTCGCCGGCTGCGAGATGCGCGGCGGCCGGCTCGACGTGAGCGGCGATTGCGGCGACTTCGCGGCCGGCGCGCTGCCCGGCGACATGGAGGGCATGACGGGCGGCACGCTGACGATCGGCGGCCACGCGGGCGCGCGGCTCGCCGACCGGATGCGGCGCGGCCTCGTGCTGGTCAGCGGCGACGCGGGCGCGTATCCGGCGTCGCGGCTCGTCGCGGGCACCGTCGGCATCGCCGGCGCGGCCGGCGCGCACTGCGCGTACGGGATGCGGCGCGGCACGCTGCTGCTCGCGCGCGAGCCGGCGTCGCTGCCGCCGACGTTCGGCGCCGGCGGGCGCGGCTTCGAAGTGTTCTGGGCGCTGCTCGCGCAAAGCCTCGCGCGCGAGATGACGCCGTTTTCGCAGTGGCGCGCGCCGCCGCGCAGGCGCCTGACCGGCGACCTCGCGGTGGACGGCCGCGGCGAGATCCTGATCATGAGTTGACCGGCCGGCCCGGGCCAGGACGCACCCAGCGCGCATGAAAGCCGTGCCGCCGCGCGTTGGCCGCGCGTCCGCCGCTCACGTGCCCGACCGATCCGCATTATCCTTGAGTCGTGTACGTCATACGCACCACCGACCAACGGCTTGGTAGAAGACCGGAGTCAGCGTTGAAACGCGGACTCCGGCTGACACAGGAGACAGCATGACGACCGTGCACGCCCAATCGGCCACCGGTTCGGGCACGCCGCGCGCCGCGCGTTACACCCCGCTGCAGATCACGCTGCACTGGCTGATCGCGCTCGGCATTGTCGCGCTGCTCGCGCTCGGACTCTACATGGTGTCGCTGCCGCCGAAGCTGCCGTTGAAAGCGGTGCTGATGAACCTGCACAAATCGCTCGGGCTCACGGTTTTCCTGCTGGTGCTGATTCGCATTGCGGCGAGGGCGGCACGCAGCGCGCCGCCCTTGCCGCCCATGCGACCGTGGCAACGCGCCGCCGCGCACACCACGCAGGGTCTTTTATACGTGGGGATGGTCGCGATGCCGGTCACCGGTTATCTCGGCTCGTCGTTCAATCGCTTCGGCACGCGCTTCTGGGGCATCGCGCTGCCGAAGTGGGGCTGGGACGATCCCACGCTTCGCAAGATCTTCTTCGGTTTTCATCAGATCTATGCGTGGGTGATGATCGCGCTGATCGCGCTGCACATTCTCGGCGCGCTGAAGCACCAGCTGATCGACCACGACAACCTGCTCGCGAGGATGTGGCGATGAACGCGCGCGACGTCATCGGCGAACCGACCGCTCCAGTCGACGCGAACGCCGTCGCGCCAGCGGCGCGTTCGGCAAAGCGCCCGGCCCCGCTTCGCTTCTCGCTGCTGCGCACGCGCGACGGCCATCGCATCGCGTACGCGGTGACGGGCGCCGCCGACGGCACGCCCGTCGTCGCGCTGCACGGCGGCCCCGGCAGCGGCAGCCAGCCGTCGACCGCGCGGCTCTTCGATCTCGCGCGCGTGCGCGTCGTGCTGATCGATCAGCGCGGCGCCGGCGCATCGCGTCCGCACGGCAGCGTGCGCCGCAACGACACCGCGCGCCTGATCGACGACATCGAAACCGTGCGACGCCATCTCGGCATCGCGCGCTGGGGCGTGCTCGGCGGATCGTGGGGCGCGTCGCTCGCGCTCGCGTATGCGGGCCGGCATCCGCAAGCCGTGACCGGCGTCGTGCTGCGCGGGTTGTTCCTCACGTCCGCGCGCGAAGACGATGGGCTCTTCGTGCGATCGCGGCGGCGCGCGCCGCGCGAATGGCTGCGCTTGCGCCACGCGGCCGGCTGCGATGCCGGCACCCGCCCCGCCGCGCTGCTCGCGCGCTGCTGCGCGGCGCTGCAGCGCGGCGCGAACCCGGCCACGCAGCGCGCGGTCGGCGTCGCATGGCGCGACTACGAAAACACGGTGCTCGCGTCCGCGCGGCCCGGTCGCGCACGCCGCGCGCGCAAACGCATGTCTCGCCGTCTCGCGGACACGCTCGCGCGCAAATACCGCGTGCAGGCGCACTACCTGCGTCACCGCTGCTGGCTCGGCGAGCCGGCACTGCTTACGCACGCGCGCCGCGCGGCGGCGGCCGGCGTGCCGTTCGCCGCGCTGCACGGCCGCCGCGACACGGTGTGTCCGCCCGACAACCTGCGCCGGTTCGCGCGCGCGGTGCCGTCCGCGCGCATCGAATACGTCGCGAACGCAGGCCATCTCGCAACCGATCCGCCGTTGCGCGCGCGCGTGATGCGCGCGCTCGGCGACATGTTCGTCACGGAGCGTCGTCAATGAAGATCAGGGTACTCGGCTCGTCGGCAGGCGGCGGCTTTCCGCAGTGGAACTGCAACTGCCGCAATTGCGACGGCGTGCGGCGCGGCACGCTGAACGCGAAGCGGCGCACGCAGTCGTCGATCGCGGTCAGCGCGAACGGCGAGGACTGGCTGCTCGTCAACGCGTCGCCGGACCTGCTCGCGCAGATCGCCGCGAACCCCGAGCTGCAGCCCGCGCGCCGCACGCGCGACACCGGCATCGCGGCCGCGCTCGTAATCGATGCGCAGATCGATCACGTCACCGGCCTCCTGATGCTGCGCGAACGCGACACGCCGCTGCCGCTCTACGCGACCGACGCCGTGTGGGAGGACCTGTCGAGCGGCTTTCCGGTCGCGCCGATCCTGTCGCATTACTGCGGCGTCGAACACCGCCGCATCGCGCTCGACGGCGCGCCGCTCGACATCGCCGAGCTGCCCGACGTGAAGATCGACCCGCTGCCGTTGAAGAGCAAGGCGCCGCCCTATTCGCCGCATCGGCATGCCCCGGCGCGCGGCGACAACCTCGGCCTGATGATCACGAACCCGCACAACGGCCGCCGCGCGTTCTACGCGCCGGGTCTCGGCGAGATCGAGCCGCACGTGCTCGACGCGATGCGCGCCGCCGACCTCCTGCTCGTGGACGGCACGCTATGGACCGACGACGAAATGATCCGCCTCGGCCTGTCGAAGAAGACCGGCGCCGACATGGGCCACCTCGCGCAATCGGGACCGGGCGGGATGATCGACGTGCTCGATTCGCTCGGCGCGCGCGACGTCCGCAAGGTGCTGATCCACATTAACAACACGAACCCGATCCTCGTCGAGGACGGCCCGGAACGACGCGTGCTCGCGGAGCACGGCATCGAAGTCGCGGCCGACGGGATGACGTTCGAACTGTAGCGCCGCACTGCGATCCACGAAGACCTCGTAACCCAGGAGACGAGATGAACGCGAAGGACACGTTTGGCACCGCCCCGGTACGCACGACCTCGGACCACGAGAGCGCCTGGTCGCGCGACGAATTCGAGGCGCAATTGCGTGCGAAGGGAGCGGCCTACCATATCCATCATCCGTTCAACGTGAAGATGAATAGCGGCGGCTGCTCGCCCGCGCAGATTCGCGGCTGGGTCGCGAACCGCTTCTACTACCAGATCAACATCCCGCTGAAAGACGCGGCCGTGATGTCGAACTGCCCGGATCGCGCGACGCGCCGCCGCTGGATCGCGCGCATCCTCGATCACGACGGCTTCGGCGACGACGAAGGCGGCATCGAGACGTGGGCGCGTCTCGGCGATGCGGTCGGCCTCGATCGCGGCGAACTGTGGTCGCTGAAACACGTGGCGCCGGGCGTGCGCTTCGCCGTCGACGCGTACGTGAACTTCGCGCGCCGCGCGCCGTGGCAGGAAGCGGTGTGCTCGTCGCTCACCGAGATGTTCGCGCCGCAGATCCACAAGGACCGGCTCGCGACGTGGCCGCAGCATTATCCGTGGATCGAGTCGCAAGGGCTCGCGTATTTCCGCTCGCGCATTTCGCTCGCGCAGCGCGACGTCGAGCACGGCCTCGAAGTGACGCTCGACTGGTTCCGCACGCGCGCGCAGCAGGAACGCGCGCTCGAAATCCTGCAGTTCAAGCTCGACATTCTGTGGTCGATGCTCGACGCAATCGAAAAGGCGTTCCCGGCATGAGCGACACGACCGAACCCACGCAACGGACGCAACCGCCGGCCCGCCCGAAACTGAAAACGCTGTTCCGCATGCAGTGGGAACCGGCGCAGAACGCGTTCGTTCTGCTGTATCCGGAGGGCATGGTGAAACTGAACCAGAGCGCCGCCGAAATCCTTAAGCGCTGCGACGGCACGCGCGACGTCGACGCGATCGTCGCGGACCTCGAACAGGCGTTCAACGCAACCGGGCTCGCGCGCGAAATCGACGCGTTTCTCGCCGAGGCGACGCGGCGCGGCTGGCTGGAGTAGCACGCAATGACCGATCTTTCGACACCTGTTTCCCCGCAAGACGAAGCCTCCTCGCTGACGACGCACGCGCCGGAAGTCGCGCCGCCGCTGTGGCTGCTCGCCGAACTCACGTACCGCTGCCCGCTGCATTGCGTGTTCTGCTACAACCCGGTCGATTACACCGCGCATCGCGACGAACTCGACACCGCGCAGTGGATCCGCGTGCTGCGCGAAGCGCGCGCGCTCGGCGCGGTGCAACTCGGGTTTTCGGGCGGCGAGCCGCTGTTGCGCGACGACCTCGAACAGCTGGTGGACGAGGCGCACAAGCTCGGCTTCTACACGAACCTGATCACGTCCGGGATCGGCTTGACCGACGCGCGGCTCGGCGCGCTGAAGGAGGCGGGCCTCGATCACATCCAGCTGTCGTTCCAGGACTCGACGCAGGAACTGAACGACTTCCTCAGCAGCACGCGCACGTTCGATCTGAAAAAGCGCGTGGCGGATGCGATCAAGCGGCACGGCTTTCCGATGGTGCTGAACTGCGTGCTGCATCGCTACAACCTTCCGCACGTGGAGAAGATCATCGACATGGCGCTCGCGCTCGGCGCCGAATATCTGGAACTCGCGAACACCCAGTACTACGGCTGGGCGCACGCGAACCGCGACCAGCTGATGCCGACGCGCGAGCAGCTCGAAGCCGCGGAAGCGGTCGTCGAGCGCTACCGGAAGACGCACGGCGACCGGTGCCGGATCTTCTTCGTCGTGCCCGACTACTTCGAGAACCGGCCGAAGGCGTGCATGAACGGCTGGGGCTCGGTGTTCCTCGGCGTCGCGCCGGACGGCGCCGCGCTGCCGTGCCATACCGCGCGCAGCCTGCCGGGCCTCACGTTCCCGAACGTGAAGGACACGCCGCTGCGCGACATCTGGTACGACAGCGACGCGTTCAACCGCTTTCGCGGCTACGCGTGGATGAAGGAGCCGTGCCGCAGCTGCGACGAGCGCACGAAGGACTTCGGCGGCTGCCGCTGCCAGGCGTACCTGCTGACCGGCGATGCGGCGAACGCCGATCCGGTGTGCGACCTGTCGCCGATGCACGAAAAGGTCGTCAACGTCGTGCGCCGCGCGGCGCTCGCCGCCGACACGCGAGAACAACCGATCCTGTTTCGCAACGACGCGAATTCGCGCCGTCTTGCGTCCGGTAAAGGAGACCCGCAATGACCCGTACCGGTATTTCCGTGCTGCTCGTCGACGACCACGCGGTCGTGCGTCAGGGCTATCGGCGGCTGCTCGATCTGGAAACGGACATGTGCGTGAGCGGCGAGGCGGCTGACGCGAGCGAGGCGTACCAGCGCTTTTGCGCGCTGCCGCCCGACGTCGTCGTGATGGATCTGTCGCTGCCCGGCGCGAGCGGCATCGAGGCGATGCGCAGGATGCACGCGCGCTCGCCGAACGCGCGCGTGCTGATGTTCAGCGTGCACGAAGAGGCGATTTTCGTGCGCCGCGCGCTCGATGCGGGCGCGCTCGGCTACGTGACGAAGGCGAGCGCGCCGGACGTGCTCGTCGAAGCGGTGCGCGCGGTCGCGCGCGGCACGCGCTATCTGAGCCCGGACGTGACCGAGGCGCTCGCGCTGCACGCGACGGTCCACGAAGGACCGCCGGGACGGCATCTGTCCGCGCGCGAATTCGAGGTGCTGCGGCTGCTCGTGCAGGGCTACACGCTGCCGACCATCGCGGAAAGGCTGGGCGTGAGCCAGAAGACGGTCGCGAATCACCAGTCGGCGATCCGGCAGAAGTTCGGCGCGGACAACGGCGTGCAGCTCGCGAGAATGGCGAGCCGGCTCGGGCTTCAGTTCTCTTCGACGGGTTCGGCCAGTCCCGCGTGAGCCGGCACGCGCGCGCAGAACATGAAGCCGTTCGCCGGCTCGCTCGCCACCTTGAACTCGCCGCCGAGCGCCTCGACGCGCTCGCGCATCCCGATCAGGCCGAGCCCCGCGCGCGGCGCCGCCAGATCGACGCCGGGGCCGTCGTCGGCCATCGTCACGACGATCTCGTCGGCGCCTTCGCGCGCGGCGGCGTCGCCGCCGTCCACCGCTGCTCGCGGCGCGCGCAGCAGGTAGATCTCGACGCGCGACGCGCGCGCGAACTTCGACACGTTCGTCAGCCCTTCCTGCACGAGCCGGTACAGCGTGATGTTGAGCCGGTCCGACAACCCGCTGAATTCGCCCTCGATCACGAGCGTGAACGTCGCATCGGGCAGCCGTTCTCGCCAGCCGTCGACGCAGTGCTCGAGCGCGGTCGCGAGACCCAGTTCGTCGAGGCCGATCGGGCGCAGTCGCCGGATCATCGTGCCGATCTGCCGGTACACGTGCGTCGCGCTCGCCACGATGTTCAGCGCGAGCCGATGCGATTCCGGATCGCGGTCCGCCGACACGTCGCGAATGCGCGCGCCGTCGAGCGAAATCGCGTTCAGGTACTGGCCGAGTTCGTCGTGCAGTTCGCGCGCGAGATGGCGGCGCTCGCGCTCCTGCGCGTCGTTCGCCTGATCGACGAGCCGCCGGTTGTCGTCGAGCAGACGCGCGGCCTGCGCTTCGAGCGCGCGGCGCCGCACGAGTTCGCGCTGCAGTTCGCGCCAGCGCCGCCACGCGAACCACGCGAGACCTAGCGCGAGCACGAGCAGCGTCGCGGGCAATTCGTCGACCTGGAAGCGCTCTTCGCGACGCATCCAGTGATACGCGAGCTCGCTCACGTCGAAGCTCATGCAGACCGCCGCGACGATCACCGTCAACGCGATCACGCAGCCGAGATCGCGCCACACGAACGATGACGGCGAGCGCTCCGAAGCGGGAGGGGAAGGGGTTTTACGTGGCACGGACTGGCGTTACCGAGGTTGACATCACGGGTTGACGTCACATCACGCGGCCATTCTAACCGTGCCGACTCCGCACTTCACGTGCGCAACTGCGGGATTCGCGCTCAGGGAATCGTTCCCTGTCACTTCGGGAAAATCTCCCGAGTCAGCCTGCAATCGTTGTGTAAAGCTCCTCCCAACCGCGCTCGACCCGGCGCGGCCCACGAATCAAACTCACGAGACAGCAGCGATGGCCGGCGCCCTCCTCCGGCGCCGGCGCGTTTTCAGGGCGACATTCAGGGCGACACAAGAGATAGAACAATGCACAGACCTGATCTTCTTCCGGCATGGCCGGGTTTTCGTCGGCGCGCCGGCATCACGCTGGTTTTCGGCACCGCGCTCGCGAGCGCGCCGCTCGTCGTGCACGCACAGGCTGCGACGCCCGCCGCGGCATCCGCAGCCGCGGCATCGGCACCCGCCGCCGCCTCTGCGCCGGCCGCGACGCCCACCCAGACCGATTCCACGCACGAACTGACGCCGATCGTCGTGGTCGGCACGACGCCGCTGCTCGGGATCGGCACGCCGCTCACGCAGGTGCCGGCAAACGTGCAGACGATCCGCGGCTCGGATGTCCAGCGGCAAAACCGCCTGTCGCTGCCCGACTTCTTCGAGAAGAACGTGCAGAGCGTCGCGATCAACGAGGCGCAGGGCAACCCGTTCCAGATCGACGTGAACTATCGCGGCTTCACCGCGTCGCCGCTGCTCGGCACGCCGCAGGGGCTGTCGGTGTTTCTCGACGGCGTGCGGATCAACGAGCCGTTCGGCGACGTCGTGAACTGGGACCTGATTCCGCAGCAGGCGATCGACACGATGCAGCTGATTCCCGGCTCGAACCCGCAGTTCGGCCTCAACACGCTCGGCGGCGCGCTCGCGATCACGACGAAGAACGGCCGCGACGATCCGGGCGGCGACGCGCAGATACTGGGCGGCTCGTGGGGACGCAAGAGCGCGCAGATCGAACAGGGCGGCACGATCGGCCAGAATCTGGACTACTACGTGACCGGCAACGCGACGAACGACGACGGCTGGGCCGACCACAACTCGAGCCGCGTGCGCCAGGGCTTCGGCAAGTTCCGCTATTCGGACGCCGATACGACGCTGTCGCTGTCGGCCGGCGGCGCGGACAACGATCTGCAGGGCACGCAGACGCTGCCGCGCTCGTTCCTGTCCAATCCGCGCCAGGCGTACACCTACCCGGACCAGAACCTGAACAGCGCGGCGTTCGTCACGCTGAACGGCACGCACTATTTCAGCGACGACGTCGAGCTGAGCGGCAACGTGTACTACCGCCACTACGACAATACGAACTTCAGCAGCAATACGAACCCGGACTTCGATCCGACCGACCCGAACTCGTTCACGGCGACGAACCAGAAGTCCGAGATCACTACCGACAGCTACGGCGCGAGCCTGCAGCTGACGCTGCTCGGCAGCCTGCTCGGCATGAAGAACCAGTTCACCGCCGGCGCCAGCGGAGACTTCGCGAATTCGAGCTACACGGCGTCGTCGCAGGACGCGTTTTTCACGGCGAGCCGCGGGACGGTCGGCATCGGCGACTTCAATCTCGACACGTTCGCGAAGACGCACAACGGGAACTACGGCCTCTATCTGACCGATACGCTCGCGATCACGAACCAGTGGTCGGCGACGTTCTCCGGCCGCTACGACTTCGCGAGCGTCGATATCGGCGACGAAACCGGCCTTCAGCCGGGGCTCAACGGACATCACACGTTCTCGCGCTTCAATCCGGCGTTCGGCATCAACTGGAATCCGGTGCCGGGCTTCACCGCGTATGCGACGTACAACGAAGGGATGCGCTCGCCGACCGCGATCGAACTCACGTGCGCGGACCCCGCCGCGCCGTGCTCGCTGCCGAACGACTTTCTCGCGGACCCGGCGCTGCAGCCGGTGATCGCGAAGACGTTCGAACTCGGCGCACGCGGCCGCCTCGGCTCGACGACGACATGGAACGCCGCCGCCTACCAGACGACGCTCGACAACGACATCCAGTTCATCAGCAGCTCGGTGGCCGCGAACACGGGCTACTTCCAGAACGTCGGCAAGACGCGCCGCCAGGGCTTCGAAGTGGGCGCGCATACGAAGTGGGGGCCGCTCGGCGTCGGCGCGAACTACAGCTACGTGGATGCGACGTACCAGTCCACGTGGGTCGAGAACAGCCCGAGCAATTCGAGCGCGGATGCGAACGGCAACATCACCGTGCACCCCGGCGACCGCATCCCCGGCATTCCGGCGAACACGGTGAAGCTGCGGCTCGACTACACGCCGGTGTCGCAGGTCAACCTCGGTGCGAACTTCACGTGGCGCGGCAGCATCTTCGCGCGCGGCGACGAGAACAACCAGGACGTGAACGGCACGATCGGCAGCTACTTCCTGATCGATCTCGACGCGACCTGGAACGTGACGAAGCAACTGCAGGTGTTCGCGATGGTGTCGAACCTGCTGAACCGGCAGTACGCGAGTTTCGGCATACTCGGGCAGAACTTCTTCAACGGACCCGGCCACACGTTCGACTTCGCGAGCGCGACCAACGAGCAGTTCCTCGGCGTCGGCGCGCCGCGCGGCGCGTGGGTGGGGCTGCGGTATGCGTGGAAGTGACGGGCGAAGGACGCGCGCCGGCGGCAACCGGCGAGGCCGCCTTGGACCTCGCCGAGCGTCAGTTCGGCGAACGAAGCGACGGGCTCGGGACGTCGAGCGGCGACGCGATGCTCGCCGCGCCCCGCCTGAGCCTCGTGTGCACCGTCACGTTCAGTGCGACACGATCGACCCGTCGCTCGGCGGCCACGTGACGATGCCCCACGCGAGCGGCAGGTCGCCGATCTGCTTGATCGGCCGATACGTGTGCGCGTCGAGCACGTACACCGCGTCCGAGCGTCCGCACGCGACCATCAGCTTCGAGCCGTCCGGCGTAAAGCTGAAGTGCCAGCAGCGCTTGCCGACCGGCACGTCCGCGACGTGCTCGTAGGTCTTCCCGTCGAACACCTGGAGCGTGTCGTCGCGCGCGGCGGCGACGATCAGCCGGCGGCCGTCCGGGCCGAACGCGACGCCGTACGGGCCGAGCTTCGTATCGACGGTCTTGATCACGTGGAAATCGTGCGCGTCGATCACGACGAACTTGCTCAGCGATTCGAGCGTCACCACGTACGCGCTGCCGTCCGGCGACAGACGGATACCGCGCGGACGCCCGCCCGGCGTGAGCTTCACCGTGCGGATCGGCTTACCGGTACGCGCGTCGTACACCGACATCGTGTCGTCGCCCTCGTTCGTCACGAGCATTTCGCGGCCGTTGCGCGAGAACTCGACGCCCTCGGTCTCGTGGCCGCTCGTCACCGAACGCACGATGCGCCATGCGTGCAGGTCGATGATCGCGATTTCGGCGGGCGGCTTGTTCGCGTCGTCGTCATCTCCCTTTCCACCCTTCCCGCCCGCCTGCGCGTCCGGCTTGCCGCCTTCGGACGGCGGCGGTCCGCCCACTTCGCCCGGCTCGTAGGTGACGTAGGCAAACCCGCCGTGCACGCGCACGTACTCGGGGTTTTTGCCGATCTTCAGACGACGCAGCACCTTGCCGGTCGCCGTGTCGATCTCCGCGAGGTCGCCGGTGTTCTTGTTCGCGACGAGCAGCGCGGTCCCGTCGGCGGTGAGGCTCAGTCCGCGCGGGCCGTCCGCGCCGACCGGGAAGGTCTTCGCGAGCGTCATCCGGTCGAGGTCGATCACGCCGACGCCGGCTTTCTCGCTCGTCACGTACGCGCCTTGCGGCGCGGCGGCGAGCGCGGTCCCCGCGGCCAGCACGCCCGCGACGGCCAGTGCGAGCGGGCGCAGCGGCCGGGACAGCCGCAATCGTTTCTGCTGCATCGTCTTCTCCATGGTGTTTTGCAGCGTCCGCTGCTTTAGTCGTCATTAATCGGCTTTAAGCGGTATGGCGCCAAATTAGCCCAACGCACGCGCGTTTGGCAACGCAGCAAGCCGGGAAAAGCTCCCGAATTCTCGCGAGCCGCTCTCCGGCGCGCCGCCGCGGGTAGACAATCGCGTTATCGCGAACCAACAAGATCGCGGCGCAGCGATGCGCCAGCACGACGGAGATGGGACTCGCAACGACGTTTCATTTCGACTCGGCCGCGCGCGGCGAGCGGGTGACATCGCGACTGGAATTCGCGGTCGCGCTGGCGGTCGTGATCGCGCTGCATGCGGCGCTCGGCGTATGGATACTCCGCTCGCGCGCGCTGTCGGTGCCCCCGCCGCTGCCGCCGCAGACGATCGTCGCGCGGTTGCTCAGCGTCGCGCCCGCCCCCACGCCCGCGCCGGCCCCGCAAGCGGTCGAACCGCCACGCGCGTCCCCTGCGCACGCGAACGAGCCGCCCAGGCCCGCGCCGCTGCCTCGCGCGAAGCCGCCGGCCGCGCCGCGGAAGGTGCATCGCGAAACCCCTGCGGCGACCACGCGTGAATTGCCGACGCCCGTGCCCGTGCCCACGCCTGCGACCCCTTCGACCGCGCCGTCGCCGGCCCAAGCCGCGTCCGCGACACCGCCTGCGCCCTCCGACACCGCGCAGGCACCGACCCAGCACGCCGCGCCGGCGCAACCCCTGGCGGCGAACGCACCGCCGAAGACCGTTTCGCACGTCGACTGCAACATCGCGCAGCCCGATTACCCGGAGGTATCGCAGCGGCGCAACGAAATCGGCACGGCGGTGATCCGCTTCGTCGTCGGCGTGGACGGCCGCGTCGAAAGTGCGAGCGTCCAGCAAAGCAGCGGCTATGCGCGGCTCGACGACGCCGCGCTCGGCGCGGTGCGCGGCGGCACCTGCCGTCCGTGGAAGGACGGCGGCGTTGCGGTGCGCGTCGCGTATACGCAGCCGTTCGTGTTCGGCCTGCGCAACTGAACGATGCGGCCGCCTTCGAGCGGCCGAGGGAGACTCGAACCATGCAGCACTACGGTCTGGCGAATGTGTGGGAACAGGGCGATATCGTCACGCGCGGCATCCTGATCGCGCTGCTTGCGATGTCGGTGCTGTCGTGGCTCGTGATCGTGATGAAGCTGTGGCGCATTGCGTGGCTCGCGCGCATCGTCGAACGCGGCGCGTCGCCGTTCTGGCGCGCCGCGTCGTTCGATGCGGGAATCGCGCAGCTCGCGGATGCAGCGGCGTCGCCCGAACGCAATCCGCTGCTCGCGCTCGCGCAGGCCGGCCGCGAGGCCGCCGCGCACCACGGCGCGGCCGATCCGCAGCTGCATCAGCGCATCGGCATCTCCGACTGGATCACGCGGCAGTTGAAGAACACGCTCGACGAGTGGATCGCGCGTCTGCAAGGCGGTCTCGCGGTGCTCGCGTCGATCGGCAGCACCGCGCCGTTCGTCGGGCTGTTCGGCACGGTATGGGGCATCTATCACGCGCTGCTCGTGATCGGCGAGACCGGGCAGACGTCGATCGATCACGTCGCGGGCCCCGTCGGCGAATCGCTGATCATGACCGCGTTCGGCCTCTTCGTCGCGATTCCCGCGGTGCTCGGCTACAACGCGCTCACGCGGATGAATCGCGCGCTCGTGCTGAAGCTGAACCGCTTCGCGCACGACCTGCACGCGTATCTCGTGACGGGCGCGCAACTGCCGTCGAAGAGCGGCGCGCCGATGCGCGTGGTCACGCCCGAAGGCGGCGGCGACACCGCGCGCAGCAACGAAGGAGCGTACGAATGGCAATGAGCGGCCCTTCCGGCGACGACTTCCCGGGCGACGACGCGCTGATGAACGAAATCAACATGACGCCGCTAGTCGACGTGATGTTAGTGTTGCTGATCGTTTTCATGGTTACGATTCCGGTGCTGCAGCACGCGGTGAAAATCGATCTGCCGCGCGTATCGAGCCAGCCGGAGCAGACGGTCGTTCCGCACGTGGACGTCGCGATCGATGCGAACGGCGACACGCTGTGGAACGGCGAGCGCGTCGCCGACGACAGTCTCGCCGCGAAGCTCGCGGCCGCCGCCGCCGCGCATCCGCAGCCGGAGTTGCGTCTGCACGCGGATCGCAACGTGCGTTACGAGCGCGTCGCGAACGTGATGTCGGCGGCTCAGGCCGCGGGCATCGCGCAACTGGGCTTCGTCACCGATCCGCGCACGCCGCCGGCCGCACCGCAGCGGTGAGAGCCGTCAGTCGATCAACGCAGCAGCGTCGCAACGTGGCTGGAGTGCGTCTGCGCGGCGATATCGGCAGCCGTCATCCCGCGATTGTCGCGCAGCGTCGCGTTCGCGCCGCGCGCGAGCAGCGCCTTCGCCGTGTCCTCGCGGTCGTAGCCGGCGGCCCACATCAGCGCGGTCAGATCGTTGCGATAGCGACGGTTCACATCGAGGCCCGCATCGACGAGCCGCAGCACGACCGCCGTTTGCCCCTCGCCCGCCGCGTATTCCATCGCGGTCTTGCCGACGCGATCCGTCGCCGACGGGTCCGCGCCATGCGCGAGCAGCAGCGCGACGATCGAATCCGCGCCCGCATACGCAGCCGCCATCAACGGCGTCACGCCGGCGACGTCGGCCTGCTGCACGTTCGCGCCGTGGTCGATCAGCATCTGCGCCATCGGCTGCGAGCCGCTTTTGCATGCGGTGATGAGCGCGGTGTCGCCGATCCGGTTGCGCGAGTCGACGGCCGCGCCCGCGTCGAGCGCGCCGCGCACCGCGGCGTCGTCGCCGGCACGCGCGGCCGTCAACAGTTGCTGATTGAGCGACGCGGCGTCGGCCGCCGCGTGCGAAGGCAGCGCGGCGAGACTGGCCGCAGCCAGCACCAGCGCCAGCGCGATCGACACTCGCTTCATGGCATCCCCCACTCTCTCCTTGCGCGCCGCTACTGCAGATTCGCGACGTACGCCGCCAGGTTGTCGATATCCTGGTCCGATAGTCCCTTCGTCACGCTCGCCATGTTGCCCGCGTCGTTCGTGCGACGGCGCTCGCGAAAGTCCTTCAACTGCTTGACGATGTACTGGTCGTGCTGACCGGCGACGCGCGGAATCTCGTTCTGTCCGGTGAAGCCGCCCAGATGACACATCGTGCACAGCACTTCCGCGGACTTTTTCTGGCCTGCCGCGACTTTCGCAGGGTCCGGGTTGAACGCGATCGGCGCCGGTTTTTGCGCGGCGAAGTACGCGGCGAGATCCTGCATGTCGTCGGGCGACAGATTCGCCGCCATCGGCGACATCCGCGGATCGCTGCGACGGCCCGCCTTGAAGTCCTTCAGTTGAAGGTAGATGTAGCGCGCGGTCTGCCCCGCCAGCACCGGGTAGTCCGGATTCGTCGAGTTGCCCATCGGCCCGTGACACGCGACGCACACTTGCGCTTTCGCCTCGCCCGCGGCCGCATCCGCGCGCGCGGCGGGAACGTGCATCGCGAGCGTGCATACGCACACTAGCGACGCCGCCAGCCGCCATAAGGTGCCGACGCTCGTGTCTCTGGACTGTCGTCGCCGCACGCGCGCCCGACTCATGGCAGCGCGAACACGACGACCGAATTGCCGCGCTTGAAGTCGAGTTGCGTGTTGCCGCCCGCCGCGACGGCGACGTACTGCTTGCCGTTCACGGTGTACGACACGGCCGGCGCATTGACACCCGCGCCGCACTGGAATTCCCACAGCTTCTTGCCGCTCGCCGCGTCGAATGCGCGGAACAGGCCGTTGCCCTCGCCGTTGAACACGAGGCCGCCCGCTGTGGCGAGCACGCCGCCGATCAGCGGCTGTTCGGTCTTGTACGCCCATGCGACCTTGCCGGTATCGACGTTCACCGCGACGAGCCGCCCCCATTGCTGCTCGGACGGAATCACCTTGAACGCGCCGCCGAGCCACAGCTTGCTGCCGCCCGGATACGCCGCCTCCTCGACCTGATACGTCATCGGCTGATGCAGGTTCGCCGCGTACGCGAGACGCGTCTTCGGGTCGAACGCCATCGGCGACCACTCGACGCCGCCGTTCGCACCCGGCAGCATCCGCGCGCCGGAGGCGGTCGGCAGCGTCCACATGTTCTCCTGAGGAATCATCGCCTCCGAGAAGCGGATCAGCTCGCCGGTGCGCCGGTCGTTCACGTACACGTGGCCGGTCTTGCCCGCCTGCAGCACGGCCGGCACCATCTGGCCGGTCGCATTGCGCACCGTCGCGAGAATCGGCGGGCTCACCGCGTCGAGGTCCCAGACGTCGTGCGGCACGTACTGGTAGTGCCACTTGTACTTGCCGGTGTCCAGATCGATCGCGACGAGCGAATCGGTGTACAGGTTGTCTCCCGGACGGATCGAGCCGTACAGGTCCGGCGACGGATTGCCGACCGCGAAGAACACCGTGTGCGTCTCGCGGTCGATCGCGGGCGTCATCCACATGCCGCCGCCGAGCGTCTTCGCGAAATCGCCGCCTTTGCTCGACAGTTGCTGTTTCTCGGCTTCGATGTTGCGCTTCAGGTCGCGCCCGGTCGCATCCTTCGTCGCCCAGACGCCTTCCTGACCCGAATCCGGAATCGTGTAGAACGTCCACAGCAGCTTGCCGGTGGCCGCATCGAACGCCTTTACGAAGCCGCGAATCCCGTACTCGCCGCCGTTCGTGCCGATCAGCACCTTGCCGTCGACGACCGCGGGCGCCATCGTCTCCGAGTAGCCCTGGTCCGGGTCGGCGATGTCGCTCTGCCACAGCACGTTGCCGGTCTTCGCATCGAGCGCGACGAGCTTCGCGTCGAGCGTGCCGAGGAAGAGCCGGTTGCCTTCGATCGCGACGCCGCGATTGTTCGGCCCGCAGCAGAACGTCGTGACCGGCCCCATCTTGTGCCTGTAATGCCAGTATTCCTTACCATTCGTCGCGTCGATCGCGTACACGTGGTCGTACGACGTCGTCAGGAACATCACGCCGTCCTTGACGATCGGCGCGGTCTCCATCGACTCGCTCACCGCGGTCTGGAAGATGAACGCGGGCCGCAGCCGCGCGACGTTGGTCGTGTTGATCTGCGTGCCCGGATAGAAGCGGGTCTGCGTATACGAGCCATTCGGATGCAGCCAGTTCGCCGCGTCGCCGCCGGCGGCGTCGAGCTGCTGCTGCGACACGGGGTTGAATCTCGCCGGCACGGGCGCCGCCGACGTGGTCGCGCTGCCCTGCACTTCGTCGGCGGCGAATGCCGAGGGCGTGACGGACATCGAAACGAACAGCGACACGCAGGCGGACAGATAAACGTTGGACGTACGCATCGAGGTCTCCTCCTGATTGTTCTCGCGTCGCGCATTCAGCATGGAATGCGCGAACGCGTCGCTTTCGTCTGATATTTATTGCAGGGAGCAGCCGCTGGGGACAGCCGCAATTAAACGAAGCTGCCCGCATCCGATCGATTTATGCGGCGCGGGACGTCAACTAGCGTATGTCACCTTTTTACGTTTTTCCAGCGCGCCGATGGGCGAATTTCGGGAAATTTTCCCCCTCGTTTACCCGCATCGCGGGTTTACGTCATCCCGGATTGCGCGCATTATTTTGTGAGCGGTCGGCGCATTCCGCGTCGAAATCCCGTCCTCCGCACGGCGCCCCCGGGCGGCCCTCTTTTTCTCGAAGGAGACTACGACATGCAATGGACAAGCCCCCAATTCACCGACCTGCGTTTCGGCTTTGAAATCACGATGTACATTGCGAATCGCTGAGTCGCACACGCGGCGGCGAACCACGCCGCCGCTTCCGTTCTTTCAGTCCATCGTCATCGACCCGGGCTCGCTGGCCATTCCCGTTCTTCCGGTTCCGCACAAGCTTTTCACGCCAATGAATTAGCGACGCCGACACACCACGCGCGCGTAGCTGATGCATGATAGGGGCTCAACGTCGGAGGAGACCCGCAAATGGCGACATGGCAACCGGATCCCACGTTCTACCCGTCGGCGCGCATCGCGAGCGACGCCCCCAAGGAAACGCTCGCATACGTCGCGAGCTTCGACCCCACGCGCAGCGTGCCCGACGCGCTCGACATCGTCGATCTCGATCCCCGCTCGCCGGACTTCGGCCGTATCGTGAACCGCGTGTCGATGCCGAACGTCGGCGACGAACTGCATCACTTCGGCTGGAACGCGTGCAGTTCGTGCCTGTGTCCGAACGCGCCGCATCCGCATTCCGAGCGGCGCTATCTGGTAGTGCCGGGGTTGCGTTCGTCGCGCATTCACATCGTCGATACGAAGCCCGATCCGCGTCATCCGCAGATCGTGCGCGTACACGAGCCCGAGACCGTCGCGCAACGCTCGGGCTATACGCGGCCCCATACGATTCATTGCGGTCCGGACGGCATCTATGTCGTGTCGCTCGCGAACGCGGAAGGCGAAGCGCCCGGCGGCATCTTCCTGATGGATCACGAGACGTTCGACATTCGCGGCCAGTGGGAGATCGACCGCGGCCCGCAGCAACTCGCGTACGACGGCTGGTGGCATCTCGGCTACGACACGGTCGTCACGAGCGAATGGGGCCTGCCGGCGACGTTCGAGAACGGCCTCGTGCCGGAGGTGCTGCTCGGCGGCAAGTACGGTCATCAGCTGCACTTCTGGGACCTGCATACGCGCAAGCACAAACAGACGATCGATTTCGGCGCGGAAAACCAGCTCGTATTCGAATTGCGGCCCGCGCACAATCCGACGCGTCCGTATGGCTTCGTGAATTCGGTGGTCAGCCTGAAGGACCTGTCGTCGTCGATCTGGCAGTGGTATCTCGACGGCGACCGGTGGGCCGCGCGCAAGATCATCGAGATCCCGGCCGAGCCCGCCGACGCCGACCTGTTGCCGCCGATGCTGAAGGGCTTCGGCGCGGTGCCGCCGCTCGTCACCGACATCGCGCTGTCGCTCGACGACCGCTTTCTGTACGTGTCGTGCTGGGGCACCGGCGAAATGCGCCAATACGATGTTTCGGACCCCGATCATCCCCGGCTCACGGGGTCGGTGCGTGTCGGCGGCATCGTTTCGCGCGCGACGCATCCGAAGGCGCAGGGCCGCCCGCTGAACGGCGGCCCGCAGATGGTCGAAGTGAGCCGCGACGGCAGCCGCGTGTACTTCACGAATTCGCTGTACGGCGCGATCGACGAGCAGTTCTATCCGGACGGCGTCAAAGGCTGGATGGTGAAGCTCGACGCCGCGCCGGGCGGCGGCCTGTCGTTCGACAACGACTTCTTCATCGAATGGCCGGACTCGCACCGTCCGCATCAAATACGGCTTCAGGGCGGCGACTGCTCGTCCGATTCGTTTTGCTATCCGTAACGTCGTCGCGAACATGGACGGACTCTTCGGCACAGACTCGGCGACGACGTGGGCGGCAGTCGTCGGCAGCGGCGTCTTTCACGGCGCGAATCCGGCGATGGGATGGCTGTTCGCGACCGCGCTCGGGCTGCAGCGCGGGAGCCGTTCCGCGTTGCTGATGGCGCTGCCGCCGCTCGCGCTCGGCCATGCCGTATCGATCCTGCTGTTCACGACGTCGACGGCGATGCTCGGCGCGTCGCTGCCGCGCACGGCGTTGCATCTGCTGCTCGGCGCGCTGCTGATCGGCTGGGCCGTGTATCAGCACGTTTATGGGCACCGGCATCGCTTCCGTGTGGGCATGACGGCGAGCTTCGCCGGACTCGCCGCGTGGTCGGCGGCGATGGCGACGCTGCACGGCGCGGGACTGATGCTGATGCCCGCGATGCTGCCGCTGTGTTCGGGCGGCGGCGCGTCGAACGTGCTCGGGGTGTCGTTGCAGTTCACTGCGCTTCACACCGCAACGACGCTCGCGACGAGTGCCGCGATGGCACTTGTCGCGTACGAGTTCGTCGGGGTGGGTGTGTTGCGGCGCGGATGGATCAACTTCGACTGGCTGTGGCGCGGAGCGCTCGCCGCGATGGGGGCAGTGATGATTGCGACGGGGTGAGGGGGTTGCGGTCGATTCCCGACGGCGCCGCGGAATTGATCGACTCCATCGTCGCCGTCGGATCCTTCCCCTCGCCTATTCCCCTTCCGGAAAATCCGCGCCCAGACTCGTCGCGCGCCACTCGTCGATATCGGCCAGCGCTGCACGCAGCCGGCTAGCCACCGCATCGACGCCGAACGCGCCGAGCACCAGATGACGCGGCGGCTTCTCCACCTCGGTGATGCGGATCATCGCCTGAGCGGCGCGCGCCGGGTCGCCGGGCTGCTTGCCGCTGTATTCGGACGTGCGCTGCATGCGCGCCGCGGCAGTCTGCGCATAATCGGCGATCCTGCTCGGCGTTTGACGCAGCGAGCGCCCCGCCCAGTCGGTGCGGAACGGACCGGGCTCCACGCAGGTCACCTTGATGCCGAGCGGACCGGCTTCCGCGAGCAGCGCATCGGACCAGCCCTCGATCGCATGCTTGCTGGCCGAGTAATAGCCGGAACCAGGAAAGCCGACGAGTCCCGCCACCGACGTAATGTTGATCACGTGGCCGCTGCGTTGCGCGCGCATCACCGGCAACACCGCGCGCGTCAGCGCGAAAAGGCCGAATACGTTCGCGTCGAATTGCGCGCGAATCTCGTTCTCTTCGCCCTCTTCGATCGTGCTCTGATAACCGTATCCCGCGTTGTTCACGAGCACGTCGATCGCGCCGAACCGCTTTTTCGCGGCGGCGACGGCCGCGTCGATCTGCGCGGCGTCGGTCACGTCGAGCGCCACGCGCAGCAGATTGTCGTCGTGGCCGGGCGCGAGGCCGTCGAGCGCATCGACGTGCCGCGCCGTCGCCACGCAGCGCCAGCCGCGCGCAAGCACCGCCTGCGCCAGTTCGCGGCCGAAGCCGGTTGAACAACCCGTGATGAACCAGACAGGCGTCGTGTCTTGAGCCATGGAAGTGCCTCGCGAATGAAAGGTGGGACGAGTGCGCGGGCCGTACGGACCCGGAATCGTTCATGATAGCCGTCGCGCCGCAAACGCGCAGAAGCCCGCTTGAACAGAGGACCACACACGCACGACGTGCCGCCCGTCGGCATTCACGCGGTCCCGGCCCGCAACCGTGCATATGCACCGGCCGACAGCGCGACCGCACCGAGTGCACGTCGGCAAATTTGCCGATCTGACGCTACCATGTTGGCCCGACGCGCCGCGCGCGACCTTGCTCGCCGCCCGGCGCACCGACTCATTTCACCCGGAGCCACGATGTCCGACGTATCGACGCCTCACGGCACCGCTGTGCAAGCGGCACTGTCCGCCCGCTACGGCACCGAATGGAACACCGCGTTACCCGCCTGGAACGCGACGCTCGACACGCTGCTCGCGCACCGCTCGGTGCGTGCGTACGCGAACCGCGCGCTGCCGGTCGGCACGCTCGACACGCTGATCGCGGCCGCGCAGTCGGCCCCCACGTCGTCGAATCTGCAGACATGGAGCGTCGTCGCCGTCGAGAACGCCGAGCGCAAGGCGCGCCTGTCGGGCTTCGCCGGCAATCAGGCGCACGTGCGCGACGCACCGCTCGTGCTCGTGTGGCTCGCCGACCTGTCGCGGCTCGAACGCGCCGCCGCGCAGGCGCATGCGCCGCTCGACGGGCTGCATTATCTCGAGACGTTCCTCGTCGGCGCGATCGATGCGTCGCTTGCCGCGCAGAACGCTGTTGTCGCGGCGGAGTCGCTCGGTCTGTCGACGGTGTATATCGGCGCGATCCGCAACAAGCCGGAGCAGGTCGCCGCTGAACTCGGCCTGCCGCCGCGCGTGATGCCGGTGTTCGGCCTGTGCGTCGGCTACGAGGACGAAACGCGGCCCGCCGCCGTCAGGCCGCGTCTGCCGCAGCCGGTCGTCCTGCATCGCGAGCAGTACGACGCGCGCGCGGAAGCGTCGCGCATCGACGAGTACGATGACGCGAGCATCGCGTTCCAGGCCGCGCAGGGACTCGACGATGCGGGCTGGCGCGCACGTTCGCTCGCCCGCTGGCGCAGCCGCGAATCGCTGCATGGCCGCGATCGTCTGCGCGACGCGCTCAATGCGCTCGGCTTCGAGTTACGCTGAACACGCGAGCGCAAAACACTCTCTTTCAACCAACCGTCATTGGAAATCCAGTCATGAAAGTCGCAGTAATGGGCGCGGGCGCGGTGGGCTGCTACTACGGCGGCATGCTCGCGCGCGCCGGCCACGATGTGGTGCTGATCGGCCGTCCGCAACACGTGGAAGCGATCCGGCACAGCGGCCTGCGCCTCGAACTCAAGGGGGACGACCGCTACCTGCCGGTCGGCGCCAGCACCGAGCCCGCCGCCGTAGCGGGCGCGCAACTCGTGCTGTTCTGCGTGAAATCCACCGACACCGACAGCGCCGCCGCCGCGATCAAGCCGTATCTCGCCGCGGACACGCTCGTGCTGTCGCTGCAGAACGGCGTCGACAACGCGGAGCGTCTGCGCGCGGCCCTCCCGCAGCGGGTGGCGGCGGCGGTCGTGTACGTCGCGACCGGGATGGCCGGCGCCGGCCACGTGCGCCATCACGGACGCGGCGAACTCGTGATCGAGCCGTCGAGCCAGAGCGACGCCGTCGCGGCCGCGCTGATCGAGGCCGGCGTGCCGACGGAGGTGTCGTCGAACGTGCGCGGCGCGCTGTGGGCGAAGCTGGTCCTGAACTGCGCGTACAACGCGCTTTCCGCGATCGCCCAGCTGCCTTACGGCAAGCTCGTGCAGGTTCCGGGCGTCACGGCCGCGATGGGCGACGTGGTGGCCGAATGCGTCGCGGTCGCGCACGCGGACGGCGTCACGCTGCCCGACGACGTCGACGCGGCCGTGAAGCGCATCGCCGAGACCATGGCCGGCCAGTTCTCCTCCACCGCGCAGGATCTTGCACGCGGCAAGCGCAGCGAGATCGACCACCTGAACGGCTATGTCGCGCGGCGCGGCGATGCGCTCGGCGTGCCGACACCCGCGAACCGCCTGCTGCATACGCTCGTGAAGCTGCTCGAAAGCAAGCTCGATTCGCAGCCGTGACCGGCGGCGCCTGTGCGTTCAGCCCGCGTATAGACTCGCGGGCTGCCGCGGCAGCCTCGCGCGAAAGATCGTGAATTTGCCTTCGCGCGGGTAGCCGTTCGAGAAGTTCGTCTCGTGCAGATGCGAATCCGCGAAGTACAGGTAGTCGTTCTGATACGCGAAGCCGTCTGCCCACGACACGCGTCGCGGCTCGTCGATGAAGATGCGTTGCCGCAGCACCGGCTTGCCGTCGCGCGCGGTGGGCGTCAACGCAACCACCGTGCGGTGCTCCAGATCGCCGCCGTACAGCACGCCGTCCGGCGTCATCAGCAGGCCGCCTGTCAGCGCGTAGTCGCCGAGGTACTGCACGCGCTGCGCGAGCGCGGCGGGCGACAGCGACTCGTCGATCAGCGCATCGATCGGAATGCGCCAGTAGTGATGGTCGGTCAGCGGCCGGTAGTACAGCCAGTCGCGCTCGGGTGAAATCGCGATGCCGTCGGTCTGCAGGACGACGACGCTGCCGTCGGGCTTGCGCGCGATACGGTCGCCGAACATCAGATGCTGGTTCGGGTCCGACACGCTCGACCGGTCGCCGGCGAGCAGCAGCCGCGACTGGCCGTCGGACAGGCGCGTGACGACCACGCCGCCCTGATTGCCCGCATTGCTGATAATTGCATAGCCATGCTTAAGATCGATGCGAATGTCGTTGATCGAGTCCTTCGGCGTGACGACGTTCTCGTATGTGTACGCGCGCAGCACCTTGCCCGTATGGATGTCGAACTGCACGATCTTCGGCGGCTGCCTGCGCTGATCCACCGACGGCAAGGACGAATCGAGCGCCCACAGATGATCGCGCTCGTCGAACCACAGGGCCTGCGCCGAGATCCACTGCTGCTCGCCGGAGCCGTTCGGGTCGTAGCGGTTCCAGTCGGCATCCGGAAACGCACGCAGCGCGCCCGACGCGGTATCGACCTCGACGACGCTGTAACGCGAACGCTTGATCGACGACGGCGCGGTCGCGAACACGCGGCCGGTCCGCGATACGCCGATGCCGACGAGCCGGAAGTCGTCGCCGAAGGTGGCGACGGTTTCGAGCTTAGGCGGATGACCGGTGGGACTGGTGTGCGTGGTGGCGGGTTCGGCGGCGTCGGCGCGCGAAGCGTCGGTCAAACCGAAAAGCGGTGCGCAGAGGCCTGCGCCGAGCGCGGCGATCGCCCGTCGGCGACCGGGTTTTCGTGCTGTTTCGACTGCTTTCATACCGTCTCCTTGTTGTGTGCATCGATGGGATAGCAACAACCAGACTGCCCGCCATTCTACGTCGCGCTGCGCGAACGCACAGGCACGCTTGCAGCGCGAGCAGAAGTGCGCACGTGGCGTGCGCAACGAGCGGAGAAGGTGAAGGCGGATAGAAAGCCTGAAGGCTGCGCCGCCCGCGCATGCAGCGCGACGCAACCGGGACCGGTCAGAACGGCACGTCGCCTTCGATCGTCGTGCGATACATCTTGCGACGCAGATGGTCGGGCGTCCCGGCGGCGAGGTGCATCAACGAGCGGTTGTCCCAGAACACGAGATCGTGCGGCCGCCACACGTGCCGATACACATGCTCGGGCCGCGTGCTGTGCTCGAACAGTTGCTGCAGCAGCGCGTCGCTTTCCGCTTGCGGCAGTCCGACGATGCGCGTCGTGAAGTGCTCGCTGACGAACAGCGCCTTGCGCCCCGTCTCCGGATGCGTGCGCACGACCGGCTGCACGACCGGCTTCACTTCGTCGAGTTGCGCCTGCGACAGGTTCGGCCGCCACGGGCTGCGCCGCTGCAGTTCCGCGTATTTGGCGAGATACGTATGCTCGGCGCGCAGTCCTTCGGCCCGGCGCTTCAGATCGTCCGGCAGCGTGTCCCACGCGAGATGCATGTTTGCGAACAACGTGTCGCCGCCCTCGGACGGCAGTTCCTGCGCGTGCAGCATCGACCCGAGGCTCGGCCGCTCCTTGTACGACAGGTCCGAGTGCCAGAAATGGCCGGCGTCGCCGAGCCCGACCGGCTTGCCGTTCTCGACGATGTTCGACACGATCAGCACTTCCGGATGGCCGCTCAACTGGAACTGATGCAGCACGTGAATCTGCAGCGGCCCGAAGCGACGGCTGAACGCGATCTGCTGCGCGGGCGTGATGCGCTGATCGCGAAACACCAGCACGTGATGATCGAGATGCGCGCGATGAATGCGCGCGAAGTCATCGGCCGACAGCGGCTGCGCGAGGTCGAGCCCGACGACTTCGGCGCCGAGCGGCGCGTCGAACGGACGAATTTCGATTTGCTGCGCCGAAGCGACGGGCGCGGGGGTATCGACGGTATTCACGGATGACGGTCCTTCGGAATGACGGGAAAGCGCGCCCACGCGATGGCGGACGAAGTGCAAATCTAGCTGCGTGCGCTGCCGCGATCAACGAACGAAATCGGGAATGCTTATCTGCGCGGCGCGCGTACAATGCACGCGAGCAATCGCGTTCGCCCCCACACCACCCGAACACCGGAGAAACGAATATGGCCAAGCTCGTCGTGCTGTACAAGAAACCGTCCGACCCCGAGGCATTCGACGCCCATTACGAGTCGACGCATGTGCCGCTCGCGAAGAAGGTTCCTGGGCTCAAGCGTTACGAAATCAGCACCGGTCCGGTGTCGACGCCGGCGGGCGACTCCGCGTGGCATCTCGTTGCCGTTCTCAGCTTCGACTCGGTCGACGCACTGAAAGCGGGGCTTGCTTCGCCGGAAGGCCAGGCGGCGGCCGGCGATCTCGGCAACTTCGCGCAGGCCGGCGCCGAGCTGCTGATTTTCGACACGAAAGACGTATAAGCCGCCGCCATTCGAGCATTTCGGCCTTCCCCGCGCGGGCAGCGGCGAGCGGCGACCGAAGCCGCGGACCGC
Source organism: Paraburkholderia sp. (assembly GCA_035492135.1). Taxonomy (GTDB): domain Bacteria; phylum Pseudomonadota; class Gammaproteobacteria; order Burkholderiales; family Burkholderiaceae; genus Paraburkholderia. The sequence goes on from DATJJN010000089.1 coordinate 44,552, forward strand.
AGCCCGCGCCAGCCCTCCTCTCTCGATGACGACCGACAGCCAGTTCGCCGCCCTCCCTGCCAGCGCCACGCGCGGCGCACTCACGATCGAATACCGCTGGATCGAAGCCGGACGCCCCGATGCGCCGCTCGCCGTGTTCCTGCACGAAGGCCTCGGGTCGATCGCGATGTGGCGGGACTGGCCGCAGGCGCTGTGCGCGCGGCTCGGCATGCGCGGCCTCGTGTGGTCGCGCCCGGGCTATGGACGTTCGACGCCGAGGCCGCACGACGTCAGGTGGCCGGTCGACTACCTGTCGCAACAGGCGCACGACGTCATGCCCTCGCTGCTCGATGCGCTTGGCGTCGACGCGCGCACGCGCGAACGCATGTGGGTGATCGGCCATAGCGACGGCGCATCGATTGCGCTGCTGTACGCCGCGCGGTTTCCGCGCGCGCTGGCCGGCGCGGTCGTGATCGCGCCGCACGAGTTCGTCGAAGACGTGTCGATCGCCGGCATCGTCAACGCGAAAACGCAGTACGAGACCGGCAATCTGCGCGCGAGACTCGCGCCTTTCCACGACGACGTCGATTCCGCGTTCTACGGCTGGAGCGATATCTGGCTGAGTCAGGCATTTCGCGGCTGGAACATCGTCGATGCGCTCGGCGCGATTCAATGCCCGTTGCTGGCCGTGCAGGCGGAAGACGACCACTACGGAACGATGGCGCACCTCGACGCGATTGCCGGGCGCGTCCCGCATGCGCGCATTCACAAGCTCGCGCACGGCGGGCACTCGCCGCACCGCGATATCCCGGACACGCTCGACGATGTCATCGCGCGCTTCGTGCGCGAGCAGTCGACGCACGCACCGACCCGCGCGCAGTAGCCGATCGACGCCGCCTTCGTACGCCGACAGCCCGGCGTCGCGTGCGCGCGGGCAATGATGATATCGTCTGGACTGCCGTCCGCGCCCCGCATCGCCGCACGGACGGCACGCAACGGGGACGCGGCCGGTACGCGCGCGGGGCCGCGCGCCAACGCCCGCTGCCAGCCTGCTTCAACGGTCGGACCATACTCATTCCATGAGCGCATCGAAAAACTCACCGTGGATCATTCGTGTCTATGCGTCGATGCGCCCGCGCATCGCGCATGCGTTCGCGCCCGCCGTACGCAATCTGCAATACGTGAAGCGGCGGATGCGCCCGCTCGCCGCCGTCGCGATCTTCGGTTTCCCGCTTTATTACTACGTATGGCGCGGCCTGTTCCCGCAGCGCTACGAGAACCTGACGCTGCGCCTGATCGGCTCCGCGCTCTTCGTGCCGATCCTGTTCTTCGACCGCTGGCCCGCGTTCGCGAAGAAATGGCAGCCGGTGTACTGGTATCTCGCGAGCCTGTACGCCCTGCCGTTCTTCTTCTCGTTCATGCTGCTGAAGAATCAGGGCTCCGAAGTCTGGGTCGAAAGCGCGCTGATCGCCGTATTCGTGATGGTGCTGCTGCTCGACTGGCTGATGCTCGTGCTGCAATTCGCGGCCGGCATCGGACTCGCGTTGCTCGCGTACTATCTGACCGCCGAGCCGGCGACGCTCGGTCTCGGCTATCTGACGCATCTCGCGATCTTCACGTTCGCGATCGCGATCGGCGCGCTCGCGAATTACGATCAGGAACGCATACGCGTCGAACAGGAGCGCGCGATGCTCGCGACGGCCGGCAGCGTCGCGCATGAACTGCGCACGCCGCTCGTCGCGATTCGCGTCGGCGCGGCGGGCCTCACGCGTTATCTGCCGCAACTGATAGAAAGCTATGAACTCGCGCAGCGCAGCCACCTTGGCGTGCCGAAAATACGCATTGCGCATCTTCATTCGATGCGCGGTGTGGTATCGCGCATCGAACAGGAAGCATTGAATTCGACGGCCATCATCGACATGCTGCTCGCGACCGCACGTTTCAGTTCCGGCAGCGCCCAGCACAGCACGTCATGCTCGATTGTGCACTGCGTGGATAGCGCGCTCGATCGCTATCCGTTTCGCGAAGGAGAGCGCGAGCGCGTGTCGTGTGCACTCGCAGCGGATTTCACGTTCAACGGCTCGGAAATGCTGATGGTTCACGTGCTGTTCAATCTGCTCAAGAATGCGTTTCGTCATATGGGCAGTCTCGAACACGCGCGCATTTTTATCCGCACGGAAGCGGGTGCGCGCACAAACAGGATGATTTTTCGCGACACAGGTACCGGTATTTCGGCCGAAGTATTGCCGCACATCTTTACGCGCTTTTATACTTCATCAACCACCACCGACGACGTATCGCTCGGCGCAGGCATCGGCCTCGCTTTCTGCCATGACGTGATGCATGCGATGGGGGGCACCATAACCTGCTCTTCGGCGAAGGGCCAGTTTACGGAATTCGTTTTGACATTCCCGCCGCCATGACGATAGACATCAACCCGTTCGCGTTCCCCACCACGGTCGCTTTCGTCGACGACAGCCCTGCGTTCCTGTCGAACCTGAGTCTTCAGCTCGACCCGCAGCTCGCGTTCCGGCTGTTCAGTTCACCGACAAAAGCACTGCAGTTCCTGAACGAGCCGGCGCCCGCCGACCCCACGGCCGAGCCGCTGATCGGCCCGTATCGCGACCGCACCGAGGAAAACGATGCGCATCAGGTCATTGCAATGAGCGTCGATGCCATTCGCAGCCAGGTGCACAATGCGGAGCGCTTTCAGTCGACGTCGGTGGTGGTCGTCGATTACGACATGCCGGAGCTGAACGGGCTCGAATTCTGCCGTCGCATCGAGAATCCGTCGATTCGCAAGATCATTTTGACCGGCAAGGCGGACGAGCACGTCGCGGTCAAGAGCTTCAACGAAGGGTTGATCGACCGTTTTATCCGCAAGCACGACGCCGACGCGGTAGAAGCACTGAACCGCGCAATCGACGATATGCAAAACGCGTATTTCGACAAGGCATGCCGGACCATACTCGATGGCCTCGCGGTGTCGGAGTATGCGTTCCTGAAAGATCGCACGCTCGCCGCGCACGTGAAGGGAATTTTCGATTCGCTCGGCATCGTCGAGCACTATCTGTCGTATCAGCCGAACGGGTTGCTGATGTTCGACAGCGCGGGCACGCCGTATCTGATGATCATTCACACCGACGCGTCGCTGCGCGGCGTGCGCGAGATCGCCGTCGAGCAGCGCGCGCCCGACGACTTTCTCGAGGAGCTGGACAGTCATCGCAGCCTTCCGTACTTCTGGCGCACGGAAGGCTACTACCCGGCGCAATGCGTGCAATGGCAGCCGTACATGCATCCCGCCGCGGTATTCGAAGGCGAGCGCCGCTACATCTATTCGATCGTGCGCAAGCCGCCCGGCTTTGCGCTCGACCACGTCGTTCCGTACGACCGCTATCTGCAGCAACTCGACGAAGAAATCCAGGCGGAGTGGCGCCCGCGTTGATCCGCTGTCGCGAAACGCGCGGCACTCAGGCCGCCACCGCCACCTGCATCGGCTGCACCGGTCGCATGCGAGCCGGCCTGCGCTTCGCGTTGCGTCGCGTCGACGGCCAGTTGTCCAGATCCACTTCGTCGCGAATCGCTTCGCATACGTCGACGATCCGCTCCAGTTCGTCGACGGTCAGCGCCGCATTGATCGACAGCCGCACGAGCGAACGATTCTGCGCAGTCGCCGGCGCGCAGAATACCGAGCCGAAAATCCCGCGTGATTCGAGCGCGTCGCGCAGCACGATCGTCTGCTGTTCCGGCCCGGCTTCGAGCGCAACGATCTGACTCTGGCTGTCGTTCAGGTTGTAGCCGAGATCGGTGAGCCGCTCGCGCACATAGCGCGCATTCGACGCCACTGCGATGCGCCGCCAGTCGTCGCGTTCGATCACGTCGAGCGTCGCCGACAGCCCCATTACTTCATGCGGCAGCAGCGTCGAACTGAAAATCGCCGGCAGCGATTCGCACTTGAAGTATTCGTGAAACTCGCGCGAGCACGTAATGAAACCCGCGCGCCCCGCGAACGCCTTCGCAAGGCTCGCAGTGCGGAAATGCACGCGATCGGTCAATCCCAGTTCGACGACCAGCCCCGCGCCATTCGGCCCATGCGTGCCGAGCGAATGCGATTCGTCGACAACCAGCACGCAATCGTTTTCCGCACAGACTTCGGCAACGGCAGCAATCGGACACACACTGCCGTTCGTGCTGTAAATCGAGTCGACGATCACGATGCCCGGACCGAAACGCTGAATCCGTTGTTCGAGATGATCGACATCGTTGTGAAAGAAACTCACTGGCTGCGCGCCGCCACTTCGAATCCCTTCCCACAGCGACATATGCGCCATCATGTCGATGTACACCGGCGTACGCGCAGAAGCAATGGATTGAATCAGCCCCGTATTGGCCGCGAACCCTGACTGGCATAACACGCCCGCTTCCGCGCCCATGAATTCGGCGAGCCGGTTTTCGAGCTTCAATTGCGGGCATTCATCGCCGTGCAAAAACACACCCGACATTAAAAGACCATTGCCCTCCGAATGAACACTCCGTACCATCGCGTCAATAATTTCCGGATGTCGTGAAATTGAAAGGTAATCATTGCTTGACAGGTGCAATGCATCGGCGCCCGGCACGCGCCCCTTCATGATGTGTCCGCCGGACCAGCTTTTGTGAACTCTTTCTTCGTAGTAGCGCGACACACGTGATGCGAGAAAGCCCGGCAGCGGTGCATTCTCATTGCGTGCGTTTTTTAGGCTGATGAGGCTGTTCAATTGAGGCTCCTTATGGAATGGAATGGCCGCCCCCCGCAGGCGACGCCTCTCTATAGTGGGCCTATGCAGTGCGGTAACGCCATAGTCCGGCGCTAGACCGACACAAATGATGCGAATTGCATGAATTCAGCCGCATTGAAGAATGGAGGGTGTCCTGCGGAGGAAATGGCCGTGACAGAGTCACGAATGGCGCCGCGGCGACAGGCACTGTCTACCGGGAAAGCCGGCAGACCGAAATATTTTCGGTCGCCAAAATAGAAAGACGTTCTCGCGCTTTTTGTGTTTGCGTTGCGGTTCGATTTCCGTTGCGCGGCAATTCGAACGCTTTTGTTCAAATGAATCCAAAGCATATTCGACGGACGTGAGCGGCGACGCCCACAATCGACGCCAAATAGTCATCGGCGCGCGTCGAATACGTTCGCTATCATGCGGGGACGACGACCCGGTCGCGTCCCGCTGTCTTCGCGGCATACAACGCCGCATCCACGCGCGCCATCAACTCGACTAGCGTGTCCTCTTCGCGGCATTCGTCGACGCCCGCGCTGAACGTGACCGGCGCATTGGCCGCGTCGCCGTCGACGGTATACGGCGAACGGCGGTCGAAACGCGACTTCTCGCGAATTGCGTCGATGCGCGCGAGCGCCTCGTCGCGCCGCGTGGCCGGAAACAGCACCGCAAACTCCTCGCCGCCGAGCCGTCCGAACAGATCCGATGCGCGCACGCTGACCATCATCAGCCGGCCGAAGCGCATCAGCACGAGATCGCCGGTGGCGTGTCCGTAGCGGTCGTTGATCGCCTTGAAGTGATCGATGTCGATGATCGCGAGCGACACCGGCACCTTCTGCCGGCGTGCATAGTCGAGCAACGCATCGGCGCGCGCCATGAACGCCCGGCGCGTGAGCGCGCTCGTCAGGTCGTCGAAGTTGGCGAATCGCTCCAGCCGTTCCGCAAGCCGGTCGTGCGCGAGCATCACCATGCCGATCGACAGCGCCGACGGCGCGAGAATGCCGACTGCAAGAAACGCGGTATTGACGGGCGTGTACTGCAATAGCGAAGTCGCCTCGTCCCATCCGCACAGATACACGAGGCCTCGCAACGCATGGCCGAACGCGGCGCTCAACGACGCGATCGTCACAAAGCGGTAACTGTATTTGCGCCTTCCTGGTGCACGGCCGCGCCACGCGGTCCAGCCGATGCTCGCGTAAATCCACGCATGAAATACCGACACGAGCACGATGCGCGCGTTGATGTCCGGCTTTACCCAGTACCAGTAGGCAATGCCGACGAGTACGATTGCACCCCCGACGTAGTTCTCGCGCAACGCCGGACGCCGCCCGAAAAACTGCCGGCAGCCTTCGAGCACGAGTACGACCGACGCCGAGAAAAGGCCGTTCGCCGCGAGAATCGACAGCACCGCGTGCGCTTTGCCCTGAAGCGCGAACAGCACGAGGCCGACTATCGCGAGTCCATTCGCGACCATCCAGCGACGCAAGCCGGGAATATCTGCCGGCAGCAACGACCCGAGGATCGCGACACTCATGATGCTCGAAAGCATCGTAACGAAGAGGATACTGAGGGGATTCAACATGCGGGTCGCCAAACCGGTAAGCCCGAATAGCGGACGCGATCACGGCCGATACGTGATCGCAATGCGCTCGTCGGGAAATCATCGTTGTTTACGGCACGGCGCGCGAAACATTTAGCACCGGGACTGCTTCCTGCTGAGCCGGTGGCGCGAGGGATGTTGCACCTGTTGCACCTTGCAAACGGAAAGCTCGCCTGAAACAAAAACATCGGCATTACCCGTCCCGAATCTGGTGCGTGAAGTTTCAACACGGGTCCGTGCGAGCATGTCGTCGATCGCGCATTCGTGCGCCCTGCTCTATCGAACGAGGACTGTCGTGAACTTCGCTTACCGTCTCCTTGCGGCACTGGTCGTTGTGTCCGCCACTTTCTTTCAGTGCGCATTCGCGCAAACCACCCTTAATTACACGACGTCGTGGATCGGCAACAGCTTCGGCTACGGCGACAAGAAATGGATGCAGCAGGACGTCGAGGCCATTGCCGTCGCGCCGGACGGCACCGTCTACGCGAACGCGCCGTGGGACGAAAGCGGCAGTGAAATCGGCGAGTACAAGGCCGGCGACAAGCTCGCCGTCGGCGGCAACACGCACGGCTGGGGCGCGGCCGGCGGCGACGCGATCGCCATCAACAGCACGTACGTGTACGCGGCGATGTCGATCGGCAACCAGAACAACTCGCTGTCCGGCAGCGACTATCCGCCGGCGAACAGCACGTGGTTCGGGCTCACGCGGCGGCTGCGCTCGAACATCGCGATGGGCGCGCCGTTCGCAAGCGGCATCGCCAACAGCGCGAACGTGACGAAAAACAGCTTCCTGCGCGTGACCACCGCGCCGAGCACGGCCGATGGCGCGGTGCGCGGCATCGCGGCGACGGATACCGAAGTCTATGTTTCGGATACCTACGATAATCAGATTGTCGTCTACGACGCGAACACGATGCGGCAGTTGCGCTCGTGGGCGGTGCCGTCGCCGGGGCGGATCGCGGTCGACAGCGATTCGACGCTGTGGGTGATCCAGGGCATGCAAAGCGCGACCGGCCCGACCGTCGCGCACTACACCGCGCAGGGTGCGCCGATCGCCGGCGCGCCGGTGCTGCCGGCCGGCGTGATTCCCGCGGACCTCGCGATCGCGCCGTCGGGCCAGCTCGCGATCGCCGACGACGGCGAGCAGCAACTGATCTGGCTGTACACGAAGTCCGCGAACGGTGTGACGCAGGCGGCCGGCTCGATCGGCACGCGCGACGGCATCTTTCACAGCGTCAAGGGACAGCCGGGCGACTGGCGCTTCAACGGCATCACCGGCATCGGGTTCGATCAGGCCGGCAACCTGTACGTCGCGCAGAACGGTCAGGGCCTAAGGCCGTTCGGTACGGCGCTCGTCGGCCAGGGCGCGGTGCTCGAAAGCTACAAGGGGTTCGTGCGCCAGTCGCTTTGGCGGCTCTACGGGCTCACGTTCGTCGATTCGGCCGACTTCGATCCGGCGAATCCGGCGATCGTGTACACCGGGTCGAAGCGCTTCACGCTCGACTACAGCCAGACGACGCCGGGCACCGAATGGAATTACGCGGCGTTCACGCTCGACAAGTTCGACTATCCGGACGACCCGGCGCTGCACTCGACACGCGGCGTGCGCGGCTCGCCGATGATGCGGCGCTTCGCGGGCGGCCTCTTCATGTACGCGCTCGATCAGTACTCGCATTACCTGTACACGTACCGGTTCTCGCCGTCGACGGAAGGCGAGATCGCGATTCCGGCCGGCATGTTCGCGGAAAATCCGATTCCGGGTAACTGGCCGCAAGGGCAGCCGAGCTACGGCGAGTGGATGTGGCGCGATGCGAACGGTGACGGCCACGTGGACGCGAGCGAGATCACGTCGAATCCGTCGACCGGATCGACGGTCGGCAACGGTTACTGGTGGGTCGACGCGAACGGCAACGTGTGGCTGGCGACGCCGACGTCGGGCATCCGCGAGCAGCCGCTGCAGGGGCTCGACGCGCACGGCAATCCCGAGTACACCTACCCGTCGGCGAAGATGTTCCCGATGCCGGCGCCGTTCAACCGGATCGCACGGATCGTCTATGACGCGCCGAACGACCGGATGTACATCACCGGCTTCACGCCGCAGATTCCGTGGGACTCGACGCACTGGAAGGAAGCCGGCCCCGTGCTCGCGCGTTACGACTACTGGTCGAGCGGCAACCCGACGCTGGTCTACACCGTCGCGCTGCCGTGGAATACGAGCAGCAATCCGCAGATCACGACAGTCGGCATCGCGGTCGCCGGCAATTACATCTTCATCGCGGAACTGTATTCGCAGCGTATCGACGTGTACGACATGCGCAACGGGCAAGCCGTCGGCTCGATGACGCCGGGCGCGAGTGTCGGCAACACGTCCGGCTGGGTCGACATCTACATGGGGATCAGCGCGACCGAGCGTCCGGACGGCGAATACGACGTGCTGGTCGAAGACGACGCCCGCGCGAAGATCCTGCTGTACCGCTGGACACCGGGCCAGTGAGCGCCGGGCGGAACGCGCGAATCAAAGGAGCCACTCGATCGGCAGAATCGAAAAGAACCACACGCCAAGACGCGTCGACCACGTCGTATTCGGCTCGGTGTCGTAGCGAACCGTCTGGTCGCCGCGATGCGCGATCCAGTACACGTGGCCGGCGTCGTCGAGCCGCACTTCGTACGCGAGTTGCGGGACGACCTTCCAGAAGCTCGACTCGATGCGCTTCGCCAGCTCGGGACTGTCGATCACGAAGCCAAGCTCCGTGTTCAGGTTCGCGGAACGCGGGTCGAAATTCAGCGAGCCGACGAACACGCGCTCGCCGTCCACCGCGAACGTCTTCGCGTGCAGGCTCGACCCGGAACTGCCGAACGGCCCCGCGCGTTCCTCGCGCTTCGCTGCCGCGTTGACGACGGGCTGCCGCTTCATCTCGTACAGGTTTACGCCGGCGCGCAACAACGCGGGGCGGCGCCGTTCGTAGCCCGCGTGCACCGCCGTCACGTCGGTCGCCTCCAGCGAGTTGGTCAGCACGCGCACGGTCACGCCGCTTTTCGCGAGACCGGAAAAATACGCGGTGCCGTCCTTTGCCGGCACGAAGTACGGCGACACGAGATCGAGTTCGCGCGCCGGCCTGCCGAGAATCGCCTGAAGCTGCGGCAGGATCTTCGCCTCCTTCGCAGCCTGGCCGAGCCCCTTTGCCGGGTCGTCGCTCACCATCACCGTCTTCGCCCACTCGAAAGGCAGATTGCCGTCGAGCAGCTGACGCACGTCCGGCGTGTCGCGTATCGCGTTCATGTAGGCGATGGCGTTCAGGTCATCGCGGATCGCCTGCGCACGACGCGCGAGCAGGTCCAGTTCGTCCGCTTTCGCAGCGGGCAGGATGCGATCGACCGGATACGACGATGCGCTCGCCCAGTAGCGGTCGAAATCGTTCGACACGTCCGATGCGATCGGCCCGACCGCGAGCACGTCGAGATCCGCGAAGACGACGCCGTCGGTCGCGTCGAAATACTCGTCGCCGATATTGCGGCCTCCGACGATCGTCGCGGTGCTGTCCGCGGTGAACGACTTGTTGTGCATGCGCCGGTTCGCGCGCGAGAAGTCGGTGATGAAGCCGAGCAGCTTCGGCCTGCGTATCACGAACGGATTGAAGAGCCGCACCTCGATGTTGGGATGCGCGTCGAGCGCCGCGAGCGTGCGATCGAGACTCGACGGAATGCCGTTGTCGTCGAGCAGCAGACGCACGCGCACACCGCGATCCGCAGCCTCGTGCAGCGCTTCGAGCAGCAGCGTGCCGGTCAGGTCGTCGCGCCAGATGTAGTACTGAACGTCGAGTGTGCGCGCGGCCGCGCGGGCCAGTTCCATGCGCGCGGCGAATGCGCCATGTGCGTCCGTTAGCGGATCGATGCCGGAGAGGCCCGGATGCTGCGCGGTTCGGTCCGCCACGGCCTTGCCGAGCGGCGTGGACGCGGCTTCCGCCGGTGACAGCGCTACGGTGGTCGTGCGCTTGTCGAGCGACGGCAGCGAGCAGCCGGCCATCGTCACGAGGCCGCCGATCACGACGCCGATCACGACGCATGAGGCGACGAAGCGCATCGTGCGCGTCCGGTGGATCAACAGTGCGTCGGTACCGGGATGCATGGGCTCCCCGATTGGCAGTGAATCCGCGATTGACAGTGGACCACCCTTGAGCCGCAGACAGCCCGCTCGAAGACTGGAGGTCATCCTAACCGAAAGGCGCACGACGTGCTACCAACGGTAAAGCACGCACGGCGCGCGGCGGCCGCGTCGCTCAGAACCGCTCGATCGCGCCGAACTGCACGCCGCGCACCGGCGCGCCCGGATACGCGGGCGGCAAGCCGACGGTGTTCACGCCGCGCAGCGTCTCCTCCGATTCGCCCTTGTTGCGCAGGAAGCCCGCGCTCGCATAGAACAGCAACTGGCGCGACAGATCGTATTCGCACATCGCGCCCAACTGGTCCGCGTCGTTGTCGCCGCCCGATCGATCGCGCATGTACGTATAGCCGAGCGACGCGAAAAGCCGCGAATTCAGCGCATAACGCACCGACAGCGACGCACCGTCGTTGTGATACACGGGCGTGCCGCCGTCGCCGTTGAAGAACGAAAGATACGCGGTCGTCTTGCCGAACCGGTACGACGCGCCGCCCATGTTCGCGCGCAGCGCACCGGCGTCGTTTGTCTGCTGGTGCGCGTACATCAGCTTCAGCGCGCCGCTGCGGTAGACGAACGTTTCGATGTTGCCGGCGAGCCCGTTCGCCGACGTGCCGTCGCGCAGCGTCAGCGTGATCGTCGACGTGAGGCCGTGAAAGTCCGGCGATATCCACGTGATCGCGTTGCTGACGTACGGCGTGATCTTCGACAGGTTGTTGAAGCCCGATGCGATCGTGCCCGCGCCGAATGCGTCGAGCTGCCCCTTGAACGGAATGTAGATCGGCGAATACTGCTGCCCGACGCGCAGTTGTCCCCACGGCGCGTTGAGCCCGATCCACGCCTGCCGGTTGAAGATCGTGCCGGGGCTGGAGAACGCGCCGTTCGCCGAATTGAAGCCGTTTTCGAGCGCGAAGATGATGCTCGTGTCGGAGGTGATCGGCTCCGAGCCGCGCAACCCGATGCGCGAACCGCGATACGCGCCCGAATCCATCCGCGTGGTCCACGACGAACCCGGGTTCGTGATTTCGACACTCGTATCGATCAGCCCATACAGCGTGACCGACGCCTGCGCGTGCACCGATTGCGAGCACAGCCCAGCCAGCATGACGGCGAGCGATGCGCCGATGGACAACGGCCGCGGCGCGCGGCCCGTGCGCCGGCGAGCGGCGATATCGATATGCATGTAAGCCCGATGGAAGAAGACACGAGACGGGACGGCAACGGCCCGTGCATGTTACCGGCTCGGGGTCGCAAGGGAAACGGGTCCGCTATCGGGGCTTCCCCGACTGGAACGGGACGTGAACATCGCCCGGCGCGACGCAGGCAAAAAAAAATCCGCCGGGCGCGCCGGCGGATTTCTGGCATTCGGATTCGGGGATTCGCCGGCTCAACGGCCCGACACGAAGATGCTCATGATCACGCCGGTCGCGACGGCGGCGAGCACATAGTCGCCGTTCACGCCGACCCAGTGATAACCGCGCGGCGGCGCGGACAGGCCATGCCCGCGCCAGTCGTCGACCACGTAATTGCGGTCGCGGTACGCGCTCGGCAGGCGGTCGCCGCGCCGCCAGTCGTTGTGCGGGATCGGACCGCCCATACGCCCCATCGCCGCATCGTGCGGCGGCGGCGCGGCGTGACGCGGCGCCGCGTGCGCGGGACCACGCATGGCGGGACTGCCGTGAGCTGGTCCATGCGCGGGACCGTGCGCGGCTGCGGCGTGGCCGTACGGTTCGACCGGGCGCGGTTGTGCGAATACAGCCGCTGACGGACCGAGCAGCGACGCGATAACGACCGATGCGATGACCTTCGATTTCATGCTGAACGCCTCTTGCTGGAACACGACAAAGAAACGGCGGACACGAAAGGTGTCCGCCGGACGGCGAATCACTATAGCAACGGGGGATCGGCGTGATTGTCAAATCGTGTGAGATCGCTGCGCGATCGAATGACTCACCCCCGGCGCGCGCGTTACGCGGGCTCGCTCCCTTCGTCGGGCACGCGCGTCGCGTTCTCGCAGAATTCGAACGGCCGCTGGCCGTTGCGCGCGTACCAGTCGACGAACTCGGCGGACGGCATCGGCTTCGCGTACAGATACCCCTGCATGTACGACACCCCGCGCGCGAACAGATAGTCGAACTGCGCGCGCTGATCGACGCCCTCGGCCACGACCTTCGCCTTCAGTTGATGCGCGAGCGAGATGATCGCGTCGAGCACGATCGCATCGCCGCGCGCGGGATCGATCGTCATCGCGAAGCCGCGATCGACCTTTAGTATGTCGAACGGAAAGGTCTCCAGATACGACAGCGAACAGTACCCGGTGCCGAAGTCGTCGATCGCGACTTCCGCGCCTTCGGCGCGCAGCGTATCGAGGTTGTAGCGCGCCTGCTGCGTGTTCTTCATCAGCGAGCGTTCGGTGATTTCGATCGCGACCTGGCATTGCCGGTGCGCCACTTCTTGCATGAACGGACGCAGATCGCCGAGAAACCGCTCGTCGGACAAATGCTCGGCCGCCATATTGATGCCGAGGTGAAAACCCGGCGGCGTGTTCCAGTGGCGCACGTCCGCCGCGACCAGCTTCAGCATGTGCAACGTGAGCGGCACGGCCACGCGCGACTGTTCGGCAGCCTCGATGAACACGTCGGGACTGACCGGTCCCGCATCGGGCCGGTCCCAGCGCAGCAGCGCCTCGACACCGGCGCACACGCCCTTTTGCACGTCGTACACCGGTTGATAGACGACGCGAAACTCGCCGGCGCGGATCGCTCCCAGCAGTTGCTCGCGCCACGATCCGAGGTTGCGCTGCCGCTGGTAATACAGCCACGCGAGCAGCCCGGAGAGCACGATCGCGATCGGCATCGACTGCTGCAGCAGTTCGCTCCACGTCGCGTAGAGTTGCGAGCGCAGCCCGTACACGCGCAGCACGACGGGCACGCCGGCCGCGTCGAAGCGGACGTCGGCGAGCGGCGCGCCGAGATCGCCGCGCGCGCGGTACGGTCCGCCGTGCGCGTACACCGGGAGCCCGTCGCCGATGCGCAACTCCACCTCGCGAAACACGTCGCCCGGCGCGACCGCGTCCATCAGATCGGTCAGATACCGTGTGTCGACGACCCCGAACACCGATCGCCCGTTTGGGGCCGGTTCGCCGATCAGCAGCGCCGGACGACCGGGCACGGCCGGCGTCGAACTGACCACGGTGGTCCACGGCGTGAGCGGCGCATTGACCGGCATGCCCGGAAACTTCCACAGCGGCGTGCTCGGAATCCCGAGCGCCGAAGAACACGACACGTGATCGCCTTCGATGATGTTCAGCGATCGCAGATACGGCACGACGGCCGCGCGCCGCGTGATTTCGGGCATCAGCACGTCGCACGGCAGAATGGCGAGCGGCGCGAGCCGGTGCACCGATTCGCGCACCTCGGTGAGGATGATGACCACCTGGCTCTCGATGGTGCGCGCAGCCTGCCCGGCATCGCCGCGCTGACGGTGTCTCGCCTCGTGCCAGCTCAGCGCCGTGAAAAACACGATGGGCGCGAGCACCGCGATCGCCAGCATGACAGCGCGCCGCCAGGGTCGACGTTTCGTCGCGATCCGATCGGACAATGCCCCCTCCACGACGTGGCTGCGTTGCAGCGAATGTACCGCGACAAACAAGACTGCGTCGGCCGTCTGCCGGTTAGCCCACGTACAAAAACTCTTACACTTATTGACGATAAGACCGTCAGATTTTTGATAGTCTGACGTCGCCGGACGGTCAAATCCGCTGATGGTTTCCGCGGCGCGTTTGGCCTGAAAGTGGCTGGATCCGATTGCGGCAGATGCTTAACCCGAGTGCGAAGATAATTGACTACGACAGGAGGGCCTCGTCATGCTTCAATGGTTAGCAAATTGGGCGTCGCGCCACGCGCCGACGCCGGAAAAGCATGCGGAACGGGCACTGAACGAGCTGCGCATGGCGCTGTTCCAGGCCGAGCAGCGGGTGCTTGACGCGCAGATGCACGCCGCTTACTACCGCTCGCGGATCTCGTTTTGCGAGCAGGTGGTGCAAGGCGGTATCGAACTGGTGTCCGACCAGCGCAAGGACACGACCGACGCGGCCCGCATTCCGCCGCCCAATCTGAAGGTCGCCGTAACGGCACAACGCAACTGAGTTGCGCCCGCCCCAGCCGGCCGCGCCGACATACGGCGCGGCCGGCGTCGTTTACGCGTACCGCGACGCGTTGATCGCCGCAACCATGCGCCGGTGCGCGGCTTCGTACGCCTTGCTGTGCGGGCCGCCGTGCAGCGCCGCGTCGACCATTTCGCGCAGCACCCCGTCGCGCTTGCGGTCCGGTGGCAGCAAGTCGTCGAACCCGATCAGCGACTTCGCCAGCATCCCTTCGCTGCCGTCCGGCGGCGATCCGGCCGCGAGCGCGTCGACCGCGCGCGCGAGCGCCCGCGCGGTCTGCGGCGTATCGAGGTTCAGCACCAGCCGCTCTTCCCACACCAGCAGCCGCGCGAGCTGCGCCGGCGCGGACCCGCGCGACGCGCCCGGCTGATAGCGGCACGCGCGCACCCACGGCGCGACCTCGCCGGCCGGCATCGGCTTCGCGACCGCGTAGCCCTGCACCAGATCGACGCCTAGCGTCGCGAGCGCGTCGAGCAGTTCGACCGATTCGATCCCTTCGGCCACGACGCCCTTGCCCATCGCGTGACCGAGCCGCACCAGCTGATAGACGAAGCGCAGCACGTCGAGCGCATCGTTGCCGTCGATCTTCACCATGTCGCGGTCGATCTTGATCCAGTCGAACGGCAGTTGCCGCAGCCGTCCGAGACCGCTGTGCCCGGCGCCGAGATCGTCCTGCGCGAGCCGCACGCCGAGCGTCCTGAAGCGCGACAGGATCGCGTGCTCGCCGTGCGACAGCGACAGGTCGCCGGTCTCCAGCACTTCGAGCGTCAACTGACCGGGCGGGAAATCGTTGCGCGCGAGCGTGTCGCGCGTCGCGTCGAAATAGCGGATGTCGCTCAGGCCCGCCGGCGGCAGATTGAACGAGATGCCGAGTTCGACGCCGTCTTCGAGCCAGCGCCTGCGATCGGCGAGCGCATGCTCGAGCCCCCGCACATAGATTTCCAGCAGGTCGTCGAGCCCCATCGCCGGCAGGAACTGGCCGGGCGTCAGCAGCCGGCCGCGGTCCGCGAGTCGCGCGAGCACCTCGACTTTTGTTGCTCCTCCGCCACGCAGATCGAGCAGCGGCTGATAGTAAGTGACGAGCGCTTCCGAGCGCACGAGCCCCGCGAAGTGCTGCCGGTCCGCGATCGGAATCGCCTCGCGCACGCCGACCGTGCCGCCGAGCCGCTGGATCGCGCAGCCGAGCAACGTCTGCAGCATGTCGAGAAACGCGGTCTGATGCAGGCCGACAAAGCCGCCCGGCAGCTTGCTGTGCAAGAGGAGCACCGCGAACGGCGGCTCGCCCGGCGCGCGGATCGGCACCGCGGCGCACGAGCGCAATCCGCGCTGCAACGCCGGCGCGCGCCACGGCGTGTTTTCCGGATGCGTCCGGTAGTTGATCACGCGCTCGATGCGGCCGCTGCGCCACGCGCGCCCGACCGGCCCCTGACCCTTCGGATCGGCTGCGCTCACCACGATCTGCGTCTGCGGCGATTCCTGCAGCGCGGCGAGATAGTCCCGAATGTCGCCGGCCGCCGCCGCCTCGAAGTGAAACACGCCATGCTCGTCCGGTCGCCCGATCGCGCACGCGGCCACTTCCTCGTGCTTCGACAGCACGTTGATCACGCCTTCGATCAGATCGGTGTAGCTCGTGCTCTCCCACGTGAGCTTCGTGATTTCGAGGAGTGCAGACTGCTGCGCATCCTCGATCTTCTGATACGCCTTCAATTGCCACGTGAGATCGTCGTTGAGGCGGCGCGTGAACAGCGACATCGCGCGGCTGTCGACGGTATTGCCGATCAGCCGGAACACCGACGCCGCGAGAATCCCGCGGCTTTGCACGAGTTCTTCCTTGTCGAGCCCGACGATCGCATGAATGCGGCCGACACGCAGCGCCGTCTCGATGTGATCCGACGCCTTGAGGCCGGGCGCCGCGAGCGACAGCAGATTCTGTCGCTGCCGCTCTTTCAGGTGCTCGAGTTCCGATTTGTCCAGCATCTCGAGGATGACGCGGGACTTCGGAAGCCGCGACAGCTTCCCGTAGAAGTCGTCCACCGCCGATGCGGCACTGTCGCTCAGGGCTTCGATCAGGGAAGTCACCGCGTTTCTCCGCCAGTCCGTGCGTGAACGCCGGTGCGCGGCCCGTGGCCGCCTCGATGCCGCGACGGGACTCCGGCGTCGGTCCCGTTGCCTAAATGTATCACTGCGCTATCGCAGCGGTTATTTGACGTCGTCCACGCGTTTTTTCGCGGCCCGCCCGCATGAAAAAAGGCCGCCGATCGTTTTTTGATATGCTGGCAAACAGCGATTCGGCGCACAAAATCGACGATCGCGCCGACGTCGAACGCTCGCGTGATCCCCCCGGCAAGAGGCAAGCGGATGCAGCTCAAGCAGCCCATGCAGCGAGGCGACTCCCCCGCACCGTTGCATGTCCCTTCATTGCCGCCGACGGCGAAGCCCGTCAGCCCGCGCTTCGGCCGCGCGGCGCTCGCGATCGGCTGCCTGTTCGTTCTGCTGATCGCCGCGCTGATCCGCCACGCGTGGGGCCTTTACAGCGATGCGAACGACGCCGTCGCCGCGTTCGGCGCCTACCGCGACACGCTCGTCGCGATGGAGAAGGTGTCGGTCGAACGCGGCCCGATGAACGCCGCGCTCGGCGACGCGCACACGATCACCAACGGACCGCCCGCGCCGCTGCAGGCCGCCCGCGACAACACCGACGCCGCGTTCGCGCGTCTCGCGCGCGCGCTCGACCTGCGCGAATGCGCGTGGTGCGTGGCCGACCAGCTGGTCGTGCAGCATCTTCAATCGGACCTGGCGGCCGCGCGCGCGAACGTCGACCGCCTGCTGCGGCTGCCGCCCGACCAGCGCACCGGCGAAGCGCTGTCCGACGTCGTCGCGCAGATGGTGACGATCTCGCGGCAGTTCGCGCCGCTGATCGACGCGAGTCAGCTTGCGGCCGGCGACCAGACGCACCGCGCGCTGCCCGCGCTGCAAATGGCGCGCTTCGCCGCCGTGCTGCGCGACGAAGCGGGCCTGCTCGGCTCGCGCTTCACGAGCGCGCTGGCCGCGGGGCGCGCGCTCACGCTGGAAGAGCAGTTGAACGTCGAGCGTTCGTACGGCTACGTGCGCCAGTTGCGGCTGTCGATCGAATCGCTCGCGGCAACCGACCCGACGCTCACGCGCGGCCGGTTTCTACAGGTGAACGAAGAATATTTCACGCACGGCATTGCGTATGTCGCGGCGATTCGCGCGCTGCGCGGCAGCCCCGCCGAGCCGCTGCCGACCACGGCGGAATTCGCCGCGCAGTACGTGCCGATGATGCGGCCGATCATCGCTTTCCGCGACGAGATGCTCGATCGCGCGCAGGCAATCTTGCTGCACCAGCGAGCGATGACGCTGTTGCGCTGCATCGCGATCTCGGCGGCGGGGGTCGTCATCGCGTCGCTGTCGCTCCTCGTCTTCTGGCTGTTCCGGCGCTACGTGGTCACGCCGTTCACCGACGCGACGCACGCCGTCATCGCGATTTCGCGCGACGACCTGTCGGTGAGCGTGCCGGCGTATCAGTACTATCGCGGCGAGGTGCGCTCGCTGTTCGACGCGCTCGACGTGCTGCGCGCGCGCAGTCACGAACGCATCGGACTCGAACGCGAGCGCGACGCGCTGATCGAGCAGTTGACGACGATGGCGGACACGGACCCGCTGACGGGCCTGCTGAATCGGCGCGGATTCGAACACCGCGCACGCGTGCTGAGGACGGTGACGCCGGAACCCAGCACGGGCGACTGGTTCGTCACGCTGGTCGCGTTCGATCTCGATCACTTCAAGCGGGTCAACGATACGTACGGACACCCGACCGGCGACTACACGCTGAAGATCATTGGCGACCTGTGCCGCGAGACGTGGCGACGCGACGACATCGTCGCGCGCACCGGCGGCGAGGAATTCTCGGTGCTGCTGCTGACGAAGGACTATGCGGAAGCGTTGCGGACAGTCGAGCGGTTTCGCACCAAGATGCAGCAGACCCCGCTGCACGCGGCGGACGGCAGCGTGTTCACGATGACGGCGAGCTTCGGCGTGGTCGTGACGAGGCACGATGCGATGCCGCCGATAGAAACGATGCTCGCGAAGGGCGACGCGCTGCTCTATCGCGCGAAGACCGAGGGACGCGACCGGGTCGTCGCCGAAACGCCCGAAACGCCGCGCACGCCGGAGACCGCGTGAGCGGCCGCTAGAACGGCCAATACAGCGGCGCGATGACGACCACCACCGCCAGCGACCACAACACGATCAGCGTGCCGATCTTCCAGTAATCGCCGAACTCGTACGCGCCCGGCCCGTAGGTCACGAGATTCACCGGCGTGCTCATCGGCGTCATGTGCGCGGCGCCGGCGCCGAGCGCGACGGCCACGAGCAGCGGCGTCGCCGACACGCCCAGTTCCTGCGCGGTGGCGACCGCGATCGGCACCATCACGAGGGCCGACGAATTGTTGGCGATCACCTGCGTCAACGCGGCGGCCACCAGAAAGAGTCCCGCCATCACCGCGCGCGGGCCGCCCGCGCCGACGGTCTGAATCACGTAGTCGCCGAGCAGATACGCGAGCCCGGTCTTCGACATCGCGGTGGCGAGCGGAATCAGTCCGCCGACGAGAATGCAGGTATTCCAGTCGATGCTGTAGAGCTGGCTCAGCTTGATCACGCGCGTGAGCACCATCGCCGTCACGCACAGCAGCGTCGCGATGGCGGCGGGCACCACGTTCGTCGACAGCAGCACGACCAGCACCGCGAGGATGATCAGCGCTTCGCGCGCGCCGCGGCTTAGCGCAACGGTCTGCCGGCGCACCATCTGCGGGGAATCGACCATCAGGATTTCCGGGTTGGAAAAGTGCTTGTCGAGCGCCTCCCACGTGCCCCGGAACAGCAGATGATCGCCGGGGAGCAATGGCGTCGAAGGCCCCGGCACCTCCTCGCCGCCGCGCTGCACCGCGAGCACGATCAGGTCGCCTTCGTGCGTCGCCATCCCCGGAAAAACGGTTTGACCGATCAGCCCCGAGCGCGGCGGAATCACGACCTCGGCGAGTCCCGACGAGCGGTTGAACAGCGCATTGGCGAGCGTCTGCGATTCGGCGAGCGGCTCGCGAATGGCAAGCTGCTGGTCGTTCGCGAGCCGCGCGACGCCGTTCGCGTCGCCGCGCACGAGCAGACTGTTGCCTGCCTGTGCCGTGGCGTCGTGAAGTTCGTGATCCTGATCGTCGACTAGCCCGATCACGGTGACGCCCGGATAAGCCGACAGGTCGATGTCGGCCGCCCGCTTGC
Organism: Paraburkholderia sp.; assembly: GCA_035492135.1. Classification (GTDB taxonomy): domain Bacteria; phylum Pseudomonadota; class Gammaproteobacteria; order Burkholderiales; family Burkholderiaceae; genus Paraburkholderia. Next base: position 64,510 of record DATJJN010000089.1, read on the forward strand.
CGATGAACGGCGAATGCTCGCGCACGCGCAGCCGGTACGTGCCGTCGGCGATCCGGTATTGCTCGACGAGCGTGTGCGCGTGCTCGCTGAAGTCGGCCGGCAGCGCGTCCGACTCGCGCTTCGGCAACAGCCACGGCCCGAGCACGAGAATGATGAAAAGCGCGCCGCCGAACAGCGGCAGCCCGACGATCGACCATTCGAAGAAGCGGATCGGCGGCCCGCCGGCCGCATCGGCGGCGAGCGTCGCGATCACGTTCACCGGGCTGCCGAGCAGCGTGAGCTTCGCGCCGGTCAGGCACGCGATCGACACCGGCATCATCAGTTGCGAAGGCGGAAGCCGCGTGCGCACGCAGATGATCACCGCGATCGGCAGCATCGTGACTACGGCGCCGTTCATGCCGATCAACGCGGTAAACACCGCCGACAGGATCAGCAACGACGCGATCAGCCGCTTGCGGTTGCTGCCCGCGTGGCGAATCAGCAGTTGCCCCGCCCACGTGCCGACGCCCGTCGTCTCGAGGCCCATCCCGATGCCGAGCAGCGCCGCGATGAACACGATCAGCGGATCGCCGAATCCGGACAGCGCCTCGTGCATCGTCAGCACGCCCGACAGATACAGCGCGAGCAGCGACATCACGGCGACGACCGCGGCCGGCAGCTTGTTCCAGATGAACAGCACCATCGCCGCCGCGAGGACCAGCGACGTCGTGACCATCGGGCTCATGGTTCCACCCTTGTTGTCGATCGGCCGGGTTCGCCCGCGAACGCATGCAGCAGGCCGCGTGGGCGGCCACCGACGGCGCGCTCAATAGCCGAGCGCCGCGCCATCGCCGCGCGGATCGGCGCCGCCCTCGTAGAAGCCCTGCTCGCGATCGACGCGGATCGCATGCGCGTGTCCCATGTTGTCGTTCCACCCGGTGACCATCTGCACCGGCTGGCCGCGACGCTTCAACTCGCGCGCGACTTCGTCGGAGATGCGTCCTTCGAGCGACATGTTGCGAGACTTGGTGCCCCACGTGCGCCCCATCAGCCAGCGCGGCGACTCGATCGCCTGCTGCACGTCGTAGCCGAAGTCGACGATTCGCGTCACCAGCGCGGCCTGGGTCTGCGGCTGGCCTTCGCCGCCCATCGAACCGAACGCGAGCCAGGGCTTGCCGTCGCGCATCATCAGCGCGGGAATCAGCGTGTGGAAGGTGCGCTTGCCGGGTTCGAGGCAGTTCGGATGATGCTCGTCGAGCGAGAAGAACGCGCCGCGGTTCTGCATGATGATGCCGGTGTCGCCGCCGAGCACGCCGCTGCCGAAGTCGTGATAGATCGACTGGATCAGCGACACGACCAGCCCGTCCTTGTCGGCGGCGCAGAAGTAGCACGTGTCGCCATCGGGCGCGCGGCGGTCGTGCGGATGCGCGTACGGAATGCCGGCCGGCACCGTCGAAATATCGAGCGCGCGCGCGGGGTCGATCAGCTTGCGGCGCTCGTCGCAATACGCCTTCGAAATCAGCTTGTCGACCGGGATGTTCACGAAACGCGGGTCCGTCAGCCACTCTTCGCGATCGGCGAACGCGATCTTCACGGCTTCGGCGATGTGGTGATAGTAGTCCGCCGTGCCGTCGCCCCACGCGACGACGTCGTAGCCTTCGAGCAGGTTCAGGATCTGCAGCGGCGTGAAGCCCTGCGTGTTCGGCGGCAGTTCGTAGATCGTATTGCCGCGATACGTGGTGCTGATCGGCGCGACCCACTCCGCGTGGTAAGCGGCGAAGTCGCTCGCCTGCAGCGGCGAGCCGGCCGCGCCGATGCCCTTGCAGATGCGCGCGGCGATCTCGCCTTCGTAGAATCCGCCGCGCGGGCCATGCTCGGCGAGCAGTTGCAGCGAGCCCGCGAGGGCCGTCTGCACGAGCCGGTCGCCATCGGACGGCACGCGGCCGCCCGGCATGAAGATCGCGGCCGTCTCCGGGAACTTCGTCAGGATCGGCACGTCCTGCACGGTCCAGTCGACGAGCGAGCGCGAGGTCGGCACGCCGTCGCGCGCATAGCCGATCGCCGGCGCGAACAGATCCGCCCACGCGAGGCGGCCGAAGCGCTCGTGCGCGAGACGCCAGCCGTCGATCGCGCCCGGCACCGTCAGCGCGGCCTGCGGCCCGCGCGCGGCGATTTCGTCGACGGACGTGCCGCTGCGATAGCGGGCGAGCGTCGCGAGCTGAGCAGCCGGCCCGCTCGCGTTGATCGCGTGGACCTGATCGCTCGCGCCGTCGGCGATCAGCCAGAAGCCGTCGCCGCCGAGTCCCGCCATGTGCGGATAGGCGATGCACAGCACGGCGTTCGCGGCGATCGCGGCATCGACCGCACTGCCGCCACGCTGCAGCATGTCGACACCGGCCTGGCTCGCGAGATAGTGCGGGGTCGCGACCATGCCGTGCGGCGCGCGAGTGGGCGGGCGACCGGTGCGAGGACCGTTCGGATGACTCATGATCGGCTAGCTCCCGTGAAGTTGAACCGCCGCGTCGGCCTCCGTGCATTCCGGAAGCCGCGCCACTGCGGCGGCAGGACGACTGGTCGACGACGCCGCTGAAGGCGGCGCGTTACGAAGCGCGGTCGTCGAATTCGACGCCCGCGTCCCGCACCTTGTCGTTCGAGTGATCCATGAAGCGCGTGACGATCGGCAACGCGCCGCCGACGATCACGCACAGCAGCCCGAGCAGCAACAGCGGCGTGTTGCCGGCCGTCGACCCCTTGCTGGTGAGCGGAAAGGCCACGAACATCACGATCAGCGCCACCGTTTCCGCAACGAGCTTGTCCATGGCGTCACCTCACGCGATCATCACGAGGACGATCGTGCCGATCCCGGTCAGGATGGCCACGATGATCGTCCATGGAATGGCGAGCCGCATCACCGCGCCTTCCTGGCCCTTGATGCCGGTGATGCTGGTGCCGAGCACGATGTTCGCGGGGCCGATCGCGTTGCCGTACGCGCTGCCCGCCGCCTGCGCGGCGATGATCGTCTCGGTCTGCAGCGAGTGCAGTTGCGCGACGTCGCTCTGCAGGCCGCCGAACAGCACGTTCGACGCGGTGCTGCTCGACGTCATGAACGCGCCGAGCGCGCCGATCATGCTCGCGATGCCCGCGTAGACGAGCGGCGGCGACGCATCCGCGATGCCGTGCGCGAGCACCATCGTCTGGCCGCTGTGGTCGAGAATGCGGCTCGTCACGAGGAACGCGATCACCGGCAGCGACGCGGGCACCCCGTCGACGATCAGCGACTTCCCGAGATTTTCCTTGCCGTGTCGCGACTGCCACGCGCCGTAATAGCCGTTCGCGCCGTACACGATCCACACGATGATCGCCGCGATCAGGAGCATCGTGCCGGGGTGCGTGAGCGGCGAGAACGGCGCGTATTGCGCAACGGCCGCATTCGTCACGCCGAATCCGGTGGTCACCTCGGGAAACGGCAGGCCGATACGGAACTGCCGCAACACGTTGTTCAACGGGCCGATGAGCAGGATCCCCAACGTGACGGCCGTCAGCACGACATACGGCAGGAACGCCATGCCGATGCTCATCACCGGCTCTTCGCTCAGCGCCTGCGCGCGCACGGCGCTTTCGTCCATCGCGGGACGCTCCGGCACTTCCGACACCGGCACCGGTTCGCTGAAACGACGCCAGCGCGACAGCGGATACAGCGCGATCATCGCGACCGTCGCGGCGAGGAACGTCGACAGTTCCGGGCTCAGGAACGCGAACAGCAACTGGCCGAAGCCGAGTATCGTGCCGAGAATCAGCACGAGCGGCCAGCCGTGACGCAACGCGGCCCACCGCCCGTACAGCCAGACGATCAGCAGGCCGCCGAAGTAAGTCGGTATCAGCAGCAGCAGGCATGACTCGAACGCGGCGCGCGTGACGTCGTGAACGTCGGCCACCTGCAGCGTCGCGAGCCAGCCGACGCCGAGCGTGCCGAAAAAGCGCGCCCACGCATGCGCGATGATCGAGATCGCGGCCGCGTAGACGGGCCGCACGCCGATCGCGAGCAACAGCGGCGCGACGACAGCGATCGGCGCGCCAAAGCCGGCAATGCCCTGCAGGAACGATGAAAACACCCAGCCGAGTCCGATAATGACGAACAGTTCATTCCGACTGAATCGGGAAATGCCGTGTCGAAGCGCATCGTATCCGCCGGCCTGTTTGGTGATCTGATAGAGGAAAAGCGCTGGCCACATTACATACAGAATGAATATCGCATCCCACACGCCTTTCGCGCTCGCGACCGCCAATGTCGAAATCGGCGTGCGAAAAGCGAAGAACGCGAGCAGGCCGGCGACGAACATCGCGCCGGGACCTGCTTCGGGCGCCCGCCAGCGCAGCGGCACCAGAAAGACGAGCAACGCGACGATCGAGAGGGTCGCCAGGATCCAGTGAAGCAGATCGATTGGAATAGTCGCCTCGCTCATCCTGCTTCCTCACGTGTTGAATTCCCGCATTGTTCGACGAGATTCACTTCGGAAATCAGACCAATTGATGATAGCTTCTTTTTTTTAAGCCGCAAGTTAAACGTCCTCAAGCGAATTGGATGATGCAGCAATTGGGTCCATTAATTCGAATTGTTTCGCTTCATTCAATCGTTAATGAATGACGTTATTTAACCTGGTCGTGCGAGTGCCGCCTGTGCGCGCCCGGCGCGTTACCATTACGTTTTCCGCACTCGCCGCCGCACCGCCCGCCACCGATGACCGAGCCCCGACGCATCGCCCACCTCGACATGGACGCGTTTTACGCATCCGTCGAGCTGCTGCGCTATCCGGAGCTGCGCGGCCAGCCGGTCGTGATCGGCGGCGGCCGCAATGCGACGCCCGAGACGCTGCCGGACGGCAGCCGGCGCTTTCGGCGGCTGCGCGAATACGCGGGGCGCGGCGTCGTCACGACGTCCACGTACGAGGCGCGCGCGCTCGGCGTGTTTTCGGCGATGGGCATGATGAAGGCCGCGCAACTCGCGCCCGATGCGATTTTGCTGCCCACCGATTTCGATTCGTATCGCCACTATTCGCGGCTCTTCAAGGCGGCGGTCGCGACGTTCACGGCGCAGATCCAGGACCGCGGCATCGACGAGATCTACATCGACCTGACCGACGTGCGCGGCGAATCGCGCGCGGTCGGCGCGGCGATCAAGCAGGCGGTGCGCGATGCGACCGGCCTCACGTGCTCGATCTGCATTGCGCCGAATAAACTGCTCGCGAAAATCGGCTCGGAACTCGACAAGCCGGACGGCCTGACGATCCTGACGCCTGCCGACATCGAATCGCGCATCTGGCCGCTCACCGCGCGCAAGGTGAACGGCATCGGGCCGAAGGCGAGCGAAAGGCTCACGTCGCTCGGCATCGATACGATCGGCGACCTCGCTCAGGCCGCGCCCGAACTGCTGCAGACGCACTTCGGGCTGCGCTACGCCACGTGGCTGAAGGAAGTCGCGCGAGGCGTCGACGAGCGGCCCGTGATCGTGTCGTCGGAGCCGAAGTCGATCAGTCGCGAGACGACGTTCGAGCGCGATCTGCATCCGAAGCATGACCGGCCGGTGCTGTCCGATGTGTTTACGCGGCTTTGCGTGCGCGTGGCCGAGGATTTGCAGCGCAAGGGGTACGTGGGCCGCACCGTCGGGATCAAGCTGCGCTTCGATACGTTCGAAACGGTGACGCGCGACCTCACGATTCCCGCCGCCACCGCCGACGCCGCCGCGATCCGCCGCGCGGCGACCGAGTGTCTGCGGCGCATCGAGTTGAAGCGTCGGCTGCGGCTGCTGGGCGTGCGCGTGAGCGCGCTGGCGCCGGCCGGCGAGCCGGGCGCGACGCTCGAGCCGTATCAGCCGGATTTGTTCGCGCATTGCGACGATGTTTCGGCGGAAGACGGCGGCGAGCCGCCGGCCTGATCTTGTTGGCGGCTGTCGGTTGGCGGCGACGCGTTCAGGCGTATCCGCCCGCCTCGCGTCACTCGCGGGCGGCGCGGCGGGTTGACAGTTAGTTGCGTTACGCGAACCAGCCCGTTCGGGCACAGGGATTGCGCGATCCAGCGTCCCTTTCGGCGCGCCCGACCAAGGAGAGAGGACCGATGCCCCCCTCACCGACCGATACGCCCACGCTGCCTTCCGCCGACGTCGTGCAGACGGATCTGCCGTCGCGCCTCGATCGCCTGCCGTGGGGCCGCTTTCATGTGCTGATCGTCGCGGCGCTCGGCATCACGTGGCTGCTCGACGGACTCGAAGTGACGCTCGCGGGTTCGGTTGCGAGCGCGCTGAAAACGAGCCCGGTGCTGCATCTGTCGAACGCCGACGTCGGCCTCGCCGGCAGCGGCTACATCGCCGGCGCGGTGCTCGGCGCGCTCGGGTTCGGCTGGCTCACCGACCGCCTCGGCCGGCGCAAGCTGTTCTTCATCACGCTGACCGTCTATCTGCTCGCGACCGCGGCCACCGCGCTGTCGTGGAGCTTCGGCAGCTTCCTCGCATTCCGTTTTCTGACCGGCGCCGGCATCGGCGGCGAGTACGCGGCGATCAACTCGACGATCCAGGAATTCACGCCGGCGCGCGTGCGCGGCTGGACCGACCTCGCGATCAACGGCACGTTCTGGGTGGGCGCGGCGGCCGGCGCGGCGGGGTCGATGGTGCTGCTCGACCCGCACCTGCTGCCGCCGGACTGGGGATGGCGCCTCTGCTTTTTCATCGGCGCCGCGCTCGCGCTCGTGATCCTGCCGATGCGCGCGTGGGTGCCCGAAAGCCCGCGCTGGCTGATCACGCACGGCGAGCACGACGACGCACGCGACATCGTCGAGCAGATCGAAACGCGCTTTCGCGACACCGGCCACACGTTCGACGACAGGCCCACGCATTCGCTGCGCCTGCGCGCGCAGCATCGCACGCCGCTCGCCGCCGTGTTCCGCACGCTGTTCGTCGCGCATCGGCGCCGCTCGCTCGTCGGCCTGTCGCTGATGACCGCGCAGGCGTTCTTCTACAACGCAATCTTCTTCACGTATGCGCTCGTGCTGACCGATTTCTACGGCGTGCCCGGCGACCGGATCGGCCAGTATCTGCTGCCGTTCGCGCTCGGCAATTTCCTCGGCCCGCTCTTGCTCGGACGGCTGTTCGACGTGATCGGCCGCCGCGTGATGATCTCGGTGACGTATGCGCTGTCCGGCATTCTGCTCACCGTCAGCGGCTATCTGTTCGCGCACGGTTTGCTGACAGTCACCGAACAGACGCTGTCGTGGATGGTGATTTTCTTCTTCGCGTCGGCGGCCGCGAGTTCCGCGTATCTGACCGTCAGCGAATCGTTTCCGCTCGAAATCCGCGCGCTCGCGATCGCGGTGTTCTACGCGTTCGGCACCGCGCTCGGCGGCATCGCGGGGCCGGCCTTCTTCGGCCGGCTAATCGACACGCACCAGCGCGGCGAAGTGTTCACCGGCTACCTCGTCGGCTCGGCGCTGATGATCGGCGCGGCGGTGATCGCCGCGATCTGGGGGATCGACGCGGAGCGCAAGCCGCTCGAACACGTCGCGACGCCGCTGTCGGCGGTCGCGGACGATCATTGACCGCGCGTATTACGCCGCGCCGCCCGTGTGCTGCGCATGCCACTCGTCGATGACCGCGACCGCGCGGTGCTCGACCATGCTGAGCGCCATCAGCACGTCGATTTTCAGCTTCGGGATCGTCAGTTCGATCTCCGGCAGCTGCGCCGCCGCCGTGCTGCCGACCACGCTCTCGATCTCCGCACGGCATCGCCACTGGATATCGGCCTCGTCGGGCACGACATCGACAGAGACTCGAAAGCCACGATGCTCAAATGACATGATTCCTCCAGACTACTAACGAAACGTAAGCTAACCGCCGTGCAACGCATGACGGGGAGAGGAACTATACACCGAGCACCGCGAGTGCTTCAGCGACGCGCGCAGCGCAGCGGATAACCCGCGCAAACGACAAACGGCGGGGGCGCCGATCGCGGTGTTACCCCGATCGACGCCCCCGCCGTTTCGACTGAACCGGTTAGCGCTGCTGCGGCTCCGGCACCGGCTCGATCTTGCCCATCACGAACACGAACGAGAAGATGCCGACCGCGAGAATCACGCCGGCCACCATGAACGCGCTCGCGAACGAGTTCGTCGCGCCGACGATGAAGCCCGTCACGATCGGCGCGATGATGCCCATCACGTTGTTCGCGAAGTTCATGATGCCGCCGACGGTGCCGACGCCGCCGCGCGGTGCGACGAGCGACGGCAGCGACCAGCCCACCGGCGCCGCCGCAGCGAGGCCGCCGAGCGACAGCGTGATCCAGAAGATCGCCCAGCCGGGGTGGGTCGTCTGCGTCGCGCCGAACACCGCGAGGCCGAGCAGCATCCCGCAGACGAGCACGGTCTTGCGCACGCGCGTCTCGTCCTTGCCGCGCGAAATCAGGTGGTCGATCAGCCAGCCGCCGACCACGAGATCGCTGACCGTCGCGACCGACCACGGAATCGCCGCGAGGCCGGCCGACTTCAGCATGCTCATGTGCATCGTCTGCACGAGATAGCCCGGCAGCCACGTCAGGAACAGATAGAACGAGTAGCCGTATGCAGCAAAACCGATCGTCAGGCCCCACACCTTCGCCTTCGTCAGCAGGTAGCCGAGCATCGACATCGCGCCGCTTTGCGACTGCCCTTCCGGCGCCGCGCCGCCCGCCTGGATGTATTCGCGCTCTTCGTCCGACAGCCCCGCGTGCTTGCTCGGATCGCGATAGATCACGTAGAACGCGACGAAGTACAGGAAGCTCAGGATCGCCGTGACGCCGAAGCCCCAGCGCCAGCCGAAGTTCACGACCACCGCCGCAACGAACGGCACGCCGATCACGTTCGAGAACTTCGCCGCCGCGTCGAAGATCGCCGTGGCGAGCGCGCGCTCGTTGCGCGGGAACCAGTAGCCGGTCGCCTTCGAGCTGACCGGAAAGCCCGGCGTTTCAGCAATCCCGAGCAGCACGCGCGCGATGAAAATGCCGCCGAAACCGCTTGTGACCGCGGTGATCGCCGACGCGACACCCCACAGGAACGCGCCCAGCCGGCCGAGCAACGTCACGCCGCAGCGGTCGAGCAGCAAACCCGCGGGCAGCTGCAGCAGCGCATACGGCCAGAAAAACGCGCTGAAGAGCAGCCCCAGTTCCCCGGACGACAGGTGGAACGTGGACTGCAGTTGCGGACCCGCGACCGACAGGTTGATACGGTCGAAGTAATTGATCAGGATGCCTACGCCAAGCAGGATGCCGATCGACCAGCGTTTCCCCGGAACCTTCTTTTGAATCTTTTGTTGAACTACCGCTACCATCTGTTGGACTCCTCCACCCTTCTTGAAACTGCCTTAAAACATGAATCTTTGCGTGCGCCGCACGCTGCCGCTGGCGTGCGGCATTTACATGGCGTCGAGTTCGGCGCGCGTCGGCAGACCGTCGCAATCGCCGGGGAATTGAACGACGCGCGCGCCGATCGCGTTGCCCACCGACACCGCCGCCGCGAGATCGCGGCCATCGAGCAGCCCGCTCAGCACGCCGACGGCGAAGCCGTCGCCGGCGCCGACCGTATCGACGACACGCGCGACCGGCGTTCCCGCCACGCGCCCGATGCCGGACGCGGTGCTGTAGCACGCGCCTTCCGGCCCGAGCTTCACGACCACCGCGCGCGCGCCGAGATCGAGATAGAAGCGCACGATGTCCTCGGGCGCTTCGTAACCGGTCAGGATGCGCCCCTCGGCCACGCCCGGCAGCACCAGATCGGCCTTCGACGCGAGCTGGTTCAGGCACTCGACCATCGCCGCCTCGCTCGCCCACAAACGCGGCCGCAGGTTCGGATCGAACGACACGAACCGGCCGTGCGCGCGCATCGCATCGGCCGCATGAAACGCGAGTTCGCGCACGCTCGGCGACAGCGCCGGGCTGATGCCCGTCAGGTGCAGGATGCACGCGCCTTCGCAGTAATCGGCCGGAAAATCCGCGACTGAAAGATGACTCGCCGCGGACCCGCGACGAAAATATTCGATTGCCGGATCGGACCCGTCGGTCACGCGCGACTTGAACATGAAGCCGGTCGGATGCGCGCGGTCGATCACGATGCGCGAGCCGTCGATGCCCTCGCGCGCGATGGCCGCAAGCAACGCGCGGCCGATCGAATCGTCGCCGAAGCGCGTCACATAGCCGACGCGGTGGCCAAGACGCGCGAGCCCCGTCGCGACGTTCAGTTCGGCGCCGGCCGTCGCTCGACTAAACGTCGACACGCTTTCCAGCGAGCCTTCTTCATGCGCGATGAAGAGGCCCATCGCCTCGCCGAACGTCACGACGTCCAGTTGCCCCGCGCGTTGCGCGGCGATATTCAGTTCGTTCATTTGAATGCTTCAGTTGCCACCGGAGTTGCCACCGGGATTGTCACTTCACTCGCCGTTCGGCGGCGGCGCGCAGGAATCCCGCTCGACGAGTTTCGCTTCGCTCAACACCATTTTTCGTTCCGTTCGGCTGCCGTCGATCCGCTCGGCGAGCAGCGCGCCCGCGTGCTCGCCGATTTCGCGGGCGCGGATCGACATCGACGTCATCGCGGGCCGCCAGTTCGCCGCCGCTTCGATATCGTCGAAGCCGACGACCGACACGTGCCGACCCGGCTCAAGCCCCAGTTCGTAGATGCCGAGCGTCGCGCCGCAGGCGATCACGTCGTTGAAGCAGACGATCGCCGTCGGCGGGCTATCGAGCCGCAGCAGCGACAGCGCCGCGCGCGCGGCGTCGTTATACCGTGGCGGACACGTCGCCACAAGCTGCGGATCGGGCGCGACGCCATCGTCTCGCAACGCCAGCGCGTAGCCCGCTTCGCGATCGGCGTTCACCGTCAGCGCGACGGAACTGCCGAGGTACGCGATCCGCCGATGGCCGAGACGCACCAGATATTGGGTCGCGGAGTGTACACCACGCAGGTTGTCGGTACCCGCGTAATCGAGCGACGTCGTATCGAACTGGCGCAGCACCTGCACGATCGGCACGCCCGCCGCGACGCACGCCTCTACCGCATCGACGCCGGTGCCGGTCGCGCCGCTCAGGATCAGCCCGTCGACCTGGATTTCGAGCATGCGCTGCAGGAAGTGGTCCTGACGCTCTAGCGATTCGCCGGTGCTCGCAAGCAGCACGAACTTGCCGAGCGGCTCCAGCGACGCCTCGATGCCGGCGAGGATGTCCGCATAGATCGGATTACTGATTTCCGGCACGATGAGCCCGACCGTATTCGTGCGCGACGAACGCAGGTTCGCGGCAGTGCGGTTGTAGATATAACCGCACTCGCGCATCGCTTCCTTCACGCGCTGACGCGTCTTTTCCGCCACCAGCGGACTGTCGCGGCATACCAGCGACACCGTCGCGCGGGACACGCGCGCGAGTCGCGCCACATCGTTCAATGTCGTCATGCTGGAATCGGTCTTTCTCTTTCGCAAAAGGGCGCGCGCGACGAAGCCGGCTTTCACAGCGACGCCGTGATGCCGCCGTCCACGTAGATCACCTGGCCGTTGATGAAGTCCGACGCCGGCGAGGCGAGAAACACCGCGGTTCCGCCGAGTTCCTGCACGTCGCCCCAGCGCCCGGCGGGCGTGCGCGACGCCACCCATTCGGAGAACTTCGCATCCTCGACGAGCGCTCGCGTCAGTTCCGTGCGGATGTAGCCCGGCGCGATCCCGTTGACCTGGATGTTGTGCCGCGCCCAGTCCACGCACATGCCGCGCGTGAGCATCTTCAGGCCGCCCTTGCTCGCCGCGTACGGCGCCGTCGAGTAGCGGCCGAGATCGCTCATCAACGAGCACGTGTTGACGATCTTCCCTCGCCGGCGGCCGATCATGCCGGGCACGACCGCCTTGCTGACGATGAACGCCGACGTCAGGTTCGTATCGATGACCCGATGCCATTCGCCGCTGGTGAACTCCTCCAGCGGCTTGCGAAGCTGAATGCCGACGTTGTTCACGAGGATGTCGATGGCGCCGATGTCGTGCTCGATCTGCGCGATTGCCCGCGCGACGCCCGCTTCGTCGAGCACGTCGAACGGCACGCCGTACGCGCCGATGCCTTGCTCGCGCAGGCTCGCGGTGGCGACGGCCACGCGGTCGGCCTTCTGCGCATTGATCACGACGCGCGCGCCCGCGTGGCCCAGCGCCGTCGCGAGCGCGAAGCCGATGCCCTGACTGGAGCCCGTGACCAGCGCAACGCGGCCATCGAGCCGAAAGTGGGGACTTCCTGCGACAGCGGTTGCGTTCATGTCCGTGGCTCCGAAAAAGATCAGTTGTCCGGCCGGTTGACCCAGTGGGTCGGCTGGCCGGTGGTCAGGATTTCAAGCGCCGCCTTCGCCGCGCCTTCCTGCAACGCGGCCACGCTCGCTTCGGAATACCAGCCGGCGTGGTCGGTGAGGATCACGTTCGACAGCGTCTTCAGCGGCGAATCGGCGGCGAGCGGCTCGACCTCCAGCACGTCGAGTGCGGCGCCGAAGATCCGGTCCGCGGCCAGCGCGTGCGCGAGCGCCGCCGTATCGACGAGCGCGCCGCGCGACGTGTTGATCAGGCACGCATCCCGGCGCATCAGGCCGAGCGTGCGCGCGTTCACGAGATGACGGTTGTCCGCCGACGCCGGCGCGTGCAGCGAAATGATCGCCGCCTCGCTGAACAGTTCGTCGAGCCCGACCGAACGCACGCCGGCCTTCGCGAGCTCGGCCTCGGGCACGTACGGGTCGTGAACGAGCACGTCTTCGACGCCGAACGCGCGCATCCGCGCGAGATACGCGCGGGCGATCCTGCCGAAGCCGACGAGCCCGAGCGTGCTGCCGGCGATCCGGTAAACCGGTTCGCGCTGGCCGATGTTCCACTGGCCGGCGACGACCCGCCGATGACGCGACACGACGCGGCGCACGAGCGCGAGCGTCAGCGCCATCGCGTGGTCGCTCACTTCGATTTCCGCGCCGTAGTGCGGCACGTTCGCGACGAGCACGCCGCGGCTCGTCGCCGCCTTCAGGTCGACCGTATCGACGCCGACGCCGTAACGGACGATGCCCGAGCCCGGCTTCATGTGGCCGATCGCTTCGGCGTCGAGCGGCACGTCGCGCACGAGCACGACGTCGACTTCCTCCAGTTGCTTCTTCAGCGTCGCGCGCTCGCCGTTCCACTGGAGGCTGCGCACTTCGGCGCCGATGGGGTCCAGAATGCGCCGTTCAGTCGAATAGTTCGCGTAGCCGGGTTCGATGACGCCGACGACGCGCGGCGCGAGATTTTTTTCAGAAGCAACAGTCATGACGGAATGCAAAAACGGTTTTAGATCGATCTAAACGCGATATTAGAACGATCTAAATGAAACAGGCACACGGGTTTTCCCTGGATTTCGGTGCGGCCTCCGGCTACAGCAGGTCGGCCCGCAGTTCGCGCACGCCCCGGCCGAGGCGCTGCCGCAACAGACTGCGCAGCGTCGCCCCGTCGCCGTAGCCGACTTCGGCCGCGATCCGTTCGAGGTCGAGACGGCCGCTGCGCAGCAGCGACTGCGCGTGCTCGACGCGCAGGTCCTGAAAGTACGCGAGCGGCGATTTGCCGAGCACGTCCTGGCAGCGGCGCTGCAGCGAACGCGGACTGACCGCGAGCGCGCTCGCCGCGAGTGGCAGCGAAAAGCCCGAGCGCAGGTTCGCTCGCGCCCACTGCTCGAAACGCTGGATTAGCGGGTCGGCCTGCGCGAGATGGTTCGGGATGATGTACGGCGCCTGCGACGAGCGGATGTCGGCCAGCAGATAGCGCGACACGAGCGACGCCAGCTCCGGACTCGCAGAACGGATCAGCCACAGGACGAGGTCGAGATGCCCCATCGCCGCGCCGGCGGTCACGCCGATATCCGTCGGCACGAGCATGCGGGACTCGTCGAGCCGCACGGCCGGGTAGCGCTGCCGGAAGAACGGGGCGACGGCCCAGTTGGTCGTCGCGTCACGGTCGTCGAGCAGACCCGCCTCGGCCACGACGAACGCGCCGACGCACGACGTCGCGATGCGCGCGCCCGCGGCCCGCCATTCGACGAGCTGCGCGATCGCATCGACGACGTCCCGCCGCGCCAGACACTCGACGAGTTCGTCCGGGGACAGTTTCGTCATCGCGGGCACGATTACCCAGTCGGGTGTCCGGTTCGGCGAGACCGGCTGTACCGGTACGGTCATTCCCAAATTCGTGTGCACGCGCTTTCTGACGCCGACGACGGACACGTCGAAGTGCGGCGTTCCCCCCATCGCCTTCGCAGACAGCCCGTTCGCCGCGGACAGCGCGTCGAGCGTGACCGACAGCCCGGTATCGAACACGCCGTCGAGCGCGAGCACCGAAATTCGCATGGCGTAAATGCCCCTAAAGTTGTCGTTTGTGACAGTTCGGATTATCCGGCTGCAACGATACACTCAATCGCGTTGTGTGTCGCAACGAAACCCGAAAACCAAGGAGTTTGTGATGAAAGTGCTAGCCATTGGATCGCTCGCGGGCGAACTCACGCCCGCGCAGCAACAGGAGATCATGCCGCGCGAAGTCCCCGCCACGCTGCAGCTCTATCTCGACGGCAAGATCGAGCAACACTGGTTTCGCGCGGACAAGCCGTCGGTGGTGTTTCTGATGAGCAGCGACTCGGTCGACGACGCGCAGGCGACGTTGAGTACGCTGCCGCTCGTCGAAGCCGGATTGATGACGTTCGACCTGATGCCGGTCGGGCCGCTCGCGCCGCTCGGCATGCTGATTCAGCCGCCGCATTGAGTCCGCATTCAGTCCCGCATGCGCCGGTCGAAAGGCCAGCGCCCGCAGCATGTTCTGCGGCACCGCGCACGGAATACCCACGCGCTCGAACAACGCGTCGATCGCCTTCACGCGCTGCGACGCAGCCGCGTTGTTCTCCTCGCAATCGTCGGCGATCGCCTAGACTTTTGTGGTCGGGCCGACGCGCGATCCGCAGACGGCCCTGCGTCGAAGCCGCCCTATCGGCGCGGCCGATGCACAAAAAACGGAGGCGGTCATGTCCGGTCCCCAGGCGCCGTTTCAGAAGTTCGATTACGAAGGGTTCGAGATTCATGTGTCGTCCACACCGGTGGCCGAGGGCAGCGACCGCTATACGTACGCGGCGTACGTTTGCCATCCCGGCGCCGATCCGTCGATGCCGGGTCACACGGTAAGTTTTCGCGCGAACGGCGACGAGACGTTTCGCAGCGCGCAGGACGCGACCGAAGAGGCCGTCTCCGTGGGGCAAAGCGTGATCGACGGCTCGCACCCCGACCTGTCGGTGCTGTCGCTCGTCACGCACGGGTTCTAGCCGCGCGTGTCGCCGCTCGACCGAGGTCCGGCCGACGTTGAACGCGCACTAAAGCGCGCACTAAAGCGGATTGCGCGGAGCGCCTTCGAGCATCACAGGGACGATCTGTTCGAAGCCCCATTGGCCTCGATCGCCCGACCTCGTCAGCACGAAAGTCAGGTGGTTGTCACTCATCGCGCGTCTCCGCTCGATGGCCGCCGTGCGGCAGTCCGCTCGCGTGCGATACGTCTTTCGTGCGCACCGGACGACCCCTCGTCGCGAACGCAGGCACGCCCGCGCGACGGCTCCTGATCTCGTGCACGGCCGGCTGCACGCGGTCGGACGATTGCGCCAGCGAATCCGCCGCGCCCAGCCAGAAACGGAGTTCCGCGGACACAGGCGTTCCATCGGCGCCGACATAATGCTGCTGCCACGAGTCGTCCGTCTTCAGCCAGGTCCACGCAGTGCCCGGCATGTTCGACAGAATCACGTTCGCATTGCCCTTCAGCGCCTTCAGCTTGCCGATCAGTTCGGCGTCCTCGAATTCGTACAGCGCGCAGTACACCTTGCCGTCGCGGGACGCCGCCTCGACGGGCAACACCGTCAGCGCGCCGATCACGTGACCGAGCCGATCGCGAGCGGCACCAGCGCGCCGGGCTGGCCGCCCATCGGCACAACCTTGTATCGATACGCGCCGCCGCGTTTCGCATTCACCCGATCGTTTCAGGACACGCGTTCCGCTTCGGATGACGCGGGAATCGCGACCGCATCGTCGATGGGTTTCGCGCCCGGCTTCGGATTCCCGAGGTCGTCGGTCGGCACCAGTTGCTGACTGAACGCGGCGAAATAGGCGGCCCATTCCGACACATCGTGATCCGTGACGTCGACGATGACGGCGCCGTCCTGCCAGATATCGTTGTGGTCGTTTTTGTCGTTGCCCGGCTCGTGAATGAATCCTTTCGTCGAGCCCTGGTTCATGTGCGTGTCGTGAATCCCGTCGCCGGTGTCGTAGAACCGCCCGAAAATATAGACATCGAGATTGTTCTCTTTCGCGCGCTCCAGCAGCCGTCGCAGCGAGGCGACCGGTTCGGATGCGTAGCTTCCGTCCATCGTGTCGCTGTCCCGCCACGCACCGGTGTTCGCGAGGAGATCGCTGCGGCAGAAATCGAGCGCCGGCAGCGCGTTCTTTCCTGTCAGGTCGGACTGGCCGGGATTCGTTGCCGCCAGCGTCGCCGTGACCGGATGGCGGAAGTCGTAGATGAGCTTGTACTTCAGCAGATCGTCCGCGTCGCTGGTGCCGACGTTGATCGCGACGTCCCACGTGGCATCGCCGACCTGCACCTTGACGTGCAGATGGTATTGGGTTTCATGCGCGCGGTGCAGCGAGGTCAGTTTCGGCTCGGAAACGATCCGGGTTTTGACAAACCCATAAGGCAGCGACATGGCGACGTGCTCCTGTTGGTGACTGCATAGTGACCGAAGCCAGATATACGTCCGACGTGTTTCAGCAGGATTACCGGACAACGCAATAGAGGCGCGCACCGCCTTCGACAATTCAAACTCGGGCCGCATCCGTTCAATCGGCAAGTCCGGCGTTGCGTGCGCGATCGCACACACTACGATCCGAGGAAACCCGAGCCGCGTCGCGCGGACTCACCGTGTTTATTTCTGCCACCAGGTCGACAGTACCCATTCGTCGGCAACGTAGTAAAGCGGCAGCGTCGACGGATAGCCGAGCGTATTGCGGTACGCGATGCGGTGAGACGACGAGTACCAATGCGGAATCACATACCAGCCGTTGATCAGCACGCGGTCGAGCGCGCGCGTCGCGTCCGCCAGCTGACCGCGCGTCTGCGCCGACACGATCTTCGCGACAATCGCATCGATCGCGGGCGACTTCACGCCGAACAGATTGTCGGAGCCCGGCTCGTCAGCGTAGCGGCTGCCAAAGCGCGACACCTGCTCGGTGCCCGGCACCTGCACGTCGGGCAGACGCACGCTCGTCATGTCGAAATCGAACGCGTCGATGCGCTTTTGAATCAGCGCGTAATCGAGCGAACGAACCCGCATCGCGATCCCGAGTTTTTGCAGGTTGCGGCTGAACGCGGCGGCCACCGGCGCCATCGCGGCGCTGTCGCCGGTGTCGTCGAGCAGTTCGAACACGAACGGTTGCCCGCTCGCGTTGCGCAGCGCGCCGTCGCGCCACGTCCAGCCCGCCTCGGCCAGCAAGTCGCGCGCCTCGATCAGGTTCGCCCGCAGCGAAGCGGGCGGATCGGTATCGGGCTGCCGCGGCATCTCGCCGAACACAGCGGGGTCCAGCCGATTGCGCAGCGGCGCGAGAATCGCGAGTTCGCCCGCGCCCGGTTGGCCCGTCGCGCGCAGATCGGTGTTGTCGAAATAGCTGTCGATGCGCCGGTACTGTCCGAAGAACAGTTGCCGGTTCAGCCACTCGAAATCGAACGCGAGATCGAGCGCGCGGCGCACGCGCACGTCCTGAAAGAGCGGCCGCCGCAGATTGAAGAAAAACCCCTGCATGCCGGTGCCGTTGTGATGCACGAACTCGCGCTTGATCAGCGCGCCGCTTTCGAAGCGCTTGCCGATGTCGCGGCGCACCCAGTCCTGCACGCGCTTTTCGACGAGCACGTCGTATTCGCCCGCGAGAAATCCGTCGTGCTGCGCGACCGCATCCGAATACAGCTTGTAGACGATGCGCGCGAAGTTGTGCGTGCCCGCGCGCACCGGCAACGATGCGCCCCAGTAATTCGGGTCGCGCCGGTACGTAATGGTCCGGCCGTTGCTGTAGCGGTCGATCAGATAGTCGCCGCTCGCAATCGGCTTGTCGAACGCGAGCTGATCGAACGGAATGCGCGTGCCGTCCGCGCGCAAGCCCCACTTGCGCGAGAACACCGGCATGCCGCCGACGATCAGCGGCATCTCGCGCGTCGCGACCTTGAATTCGAAGCGGATCGTGAGCCGGTCCACGACGATCGCGCGTGCGATCTGCCCGAAATAGACGGCGAACTGCGGCAGCGCCTGCGGGCTCTTCAGCGTGTCGAACGACGCTTTCACATCGCCGGCCGTCACCGGATCGCCGTTCGAAAAGCGCGCTTTCGGATTGATGTGGAAGGTCGTCGACAGGCCGTCGGGCGCGATGGCGATGTCGTCGGCGAGCAGACAGTACGCGCTGGCCTCTTCGTCGGCGCTGCCCGTCGTCAGGCTCTCGAACAGCAGCCCGAGTCCCGGCGCAGGGTCGCCGCGCAGCGTGAACGGATTGAACGTGTCGAAGCTCGTCAGCCGGCCGGGATTCGCGAGCACCAGCGCGCCGTCGCGCGGCGCATCGGGATTCACGTAATCGAAGTGCCGGAAGCCGCCTGCGTATTTCGGCGAACCGTACTGCGCGATCGCGCAGATTGCGCACGCCGGCTCTGCTGCGCCGATGCCGACCGCGCACACCACGAGCGCGGCGAGCATGCGCAACGCGCGCGATGCGCGCATCGTCGTCGAAGTCGTCCGGCCGATTGCGCCGCCCTTTCGCATTCGTCGCCTGCCTCCTGTGACGCGTGCACTCCCAGATAGTGGCAAGCCCGCAGCCGAACCGGCCTCGTAAAGCACGCACAGAGCGTACCCCGACTTTCGACGCTTCACACGACCACGCGTTTGCCGCGCAACGGCATGGCGCTTGCTCACCCGTGATCTTTTTCTTCCACCGCGTTCGTCCGACGTGAAAATCGCCACCTACAACATCAACGGAATACGTTCACGACTGGAGCGCCTGCTCGAATGGCTGGAGCGGGAGGAGCCCGACGTCGTCTGCCTGCAGGAACTGAAGGCGCCGGACGACCGCTTTCCGGTCGACGCAATCGAAAAGGCGGGCTACGGCGCGGTGTGGCACGGGCAGGCGTCCTGGAACGGCGTCGCGATCCTCGCGAAGGGGATCGAGCCGCTGCTGAGGCAGCGCGGCCTGCCCGGCTTCGAGGCCGACACGCACAGCCGGTATCTGGAAGCCGCCGTGAACGGGCTGCTCGTGGCGTCGCTGTACTTGCCGAACGGCAATCCGCAGCCGGGCCCGAAGTTCGACTACAAGCTCGCGTGGTTCGACCGGCTGATCGACCATGCGGCGACGCTCGTGGACAGCGGCCACCCGGTGATCCTCGCGGGCGACTACAACGTCGTGCCGACCGACGACGACATCTACAACACGCGGTCCTGGCTCAAGGACGCGCTGCTGCAGCCGGAAAGCCGCGAACGGTATGCGCGGCTGCTCGCGCAAGGCTGGACGGATGCGCTGCGTGCGCTGCATCCGGGCGAGCGCATCTACACCTTCTGGGATTACTTCCGGCACCACTGGCAGACGAACTCGGGCCTGCGGATCGACCATCTGCTGCTGAATCCGGCGATCGCGCCGACCCTCGACGATGCGGGTGTCGACACGTGGGTGCGGGATCGTCCGCAGGCGAGCGACCATGCGCCGACGTGGGTGACGCTCGACCTGAGGAGCAAGGGCAAGCGCAAGCGCGAGACGGCGGGATCATCGGCGCGGTAGGCCTTTCCCCAGGATAGCCCAAGCGCACTCTTCATCGCCCGACGCGATAGCGTCGCCAAAACCTCACCAAGGCCAGGTACACCACGACGGTTACAGCCAGATCAATAACAATCATTGCAACTTTACGGACAAGTGTTTCCGTACGTTGCTACCTCTAACAAGACCTTAATATGGGGAGCCAAGGCGCGCAGTGGGCAGCGTCAGCGACAAGGTATTGATTCAGCAGTTGAAGGAGCCTGACGCGGATGGGAGTGTCGAACGCCGTGATTTCAAGGAGTTTCCGCCGCGAGTCGAGTATTCGCTCACCCCGTTGGGGAACGGCGCACGCCGCTAAAGTGCAGAAGGTAGTAGCCCGCCGCGCGAAACACTGACTCGTCAGCGGATAGAGCGCGCGCCTGAACTCCGCATCCGACAATCCAACAGTCGGTCGGAGGATCAGGTCACGCGCGGCAAGAAGGCATTCCCTGGCCCGATCAGAACGACGTACCGATCTGAAACTGGAATTTCTGATACTGGTCGCCGGTGTGCTTGACGATCGGAAAGCCGAGATCGAGCTTCAGCGGACCGATCGGCGAAATCCATTCGAGGCCCGCGCCATAGCTGTAGCGCAGCCCGTTTGCGCCAATGCTGTCGCCTTCCGTGCCCCACACGTTACCGCCGTCGACGAACGTGAACACGCGCAGCGTGCGGTCGTAGCCGGTGCCCGGTAGAGGGAATGTCAGTTCGATGTTGCCGACCAGCATCTTCGAACCGCCGATCGGGTCGCCGGTCGTCACGTCACGCGGGCCAAGCGAGCTCGGCTCGTAGCCGCGAACCGACCCGATACCGCCCGCGAAGTAATTCTTGAAGATCGGGAACGGCTTGCCGCCGAGACCGTTGCCGTAGCCACCCTGGAAGTTCAGGCCGAGCACGAAGCCGCGGGCAAACGAATAGTAGTACTGCGTCTGCAGGTCGGCCTTGTAGTACTCGGCGCCGCCGATCGGTGTGCCGTATTCTGCGTTGGCCTGTGCGTAGTAACCCTTGCTCGGCACGAGCGCGCTGTCCCGGTTGTCACGCGACCAGCCAACCGTCAGCGGTACGGTATTCGAAACGCGGCCGAACTGGTTCACGTAATCGATATAGGTCTGCGGCGTCGTGTCGTCGATGTCGATCCGATCCTGCTCGATGCCGGCGCCGAAATAGACCATGTCCGTCTCGGAAAACGGAATGCCGAACTTCGTGTCCGCCCCCATCGTGATGATCCGGAAGCTCGTGTCGGTCGTGCTCGAATAGTAAAGCGGCTCGGTCGTGCGGTAATAGACGTCGGTGATCCGCTTGATCCCGTCGATCGTGAAATACGGATCGATTTGCGACACCGTCAGCGTGCGATAGGTCGTCGCCGTGTTCACGTTCACCGCGAGCGTGTTGCCGGTGCCGAACACGTTGTCCTGCGAAATGCCGGCCGAGATGATCGGACCTTCACCCGAGCCATAGCCGAGGCCGAGCGTAATCGAACCGGTCGGCTTCTCGGTGACCTTCACGTCGATGTCCACCTCGTCAGGCGTGCCTTCAACGGGCACGGTCGTCACCTGGACATCGGTAAAGTAGCCGAGACGGTTGATCCGGTCTTTCGACAGCGCGAGGCGGTTCGAATCGAACCACGAGCTTTCGAGCTGACGCATTTCGCGGCGCACCACTTCGTCGCGCGTGCGGGTGTTGCCCACCACGTTGATGCGGCGCACG
>DATJJN010000090.1:0-4724 GCA_035492135.1 Paraburkholderia sp.
ACGCCGAAGCGCCGCGCGCGCGGCAGCCGGGAACTGCGTCTCGACGATCGCGTGGTCATTGCGCACGGGATGCCCACGCCACTGTGGCAGGACCTCTATCACCGCGCGCTGGTGGTGCGCTGGCCGGTCTTTTTCGTGTCGCTCGCGGTGCTGTTCCTGCTGCTCAACACGACCTTCGCCGTGCTCTACATGCTCGGCCACGCGCCGATCGCGAATCAGTATCCGGCCGGCTTCGGCGGCGCGTTCTTCTTCAGCGTCGAAACGCTCGCGACCGTCGGCTACGGCGACATGCATCCGCAAACGGTCTACGCGCACTGGATCGCGACGCTCGAAATCTTCGTCGGCATGTCGAGCATCGCGTTGGCGACCGGGTTGATCTTCGCGCGCTTCTCGCGCCCGCACGCGAAGATCGTATTCGCACGCTACGCGGTGATCCGGCCAATCGACGGCCGCATGACGCTGATGGTGCGCTCGGCCAACGCGCGGCAGAACGTCATTGCCGAAGCGCACGCGCGGCTGCGCATCATGCGCCTGGAAACCTCCGTCGAAGGCTATACGCTGCGCAAACTCTACGACCTCACGCTGGTGCGCGACCAGCATCCGGTGTTCAAGCTCGGCTGGGCGCTGATGCACGTGATCGATGAAAGCAGTCCCCTGTTCGGCGAGACCGCCGAAACGCTGAAGGGCCGCGACGCGTCGCTGCTGCTCACGCTCGAAGGCGTCGACGAATCGACGTCGCAAACGATGCAGGCACGTCATATGTGGAGTTGCGACGAGATTTTCTGGCAGTACCGTTTCGTCGACATCATGAGCGAGCACGACGGGGTGAGCCATATCGACTACTCGCATTTCGACGAGATCATGCCGCTCGACGCGGCGCCGCTCGATACTCACGCGACCGCGCGCCCGGTGAAACCGTAGACACACACGTTCGGCAAACCCGCGCCTTCGCCATCGCCGGCACCCAGGGCATACCCGAAGCCCTTCGCCGCCCGGCAAATCCGGCTCAAAAGCAGGCCAAAACGCGCGACTCTTCGCGCCCATTCGTCAGCGCCCGGTCAAAGAAGCAAAAATTCTCTCCAAAGGCCGCTGAAAAATAGAGTCTCTTTCCGCTGTACGCCTGCGTGACCCCACGACCCCGCGTGCGGAACAATGAACAACGCCTTTCATGGGATCGGAGTACGTGCTTTGCACCGACTCCGGTCGATAGGAGATTCGCCCATGACCGCCCGCCTGCCCATCGACGGCACGCCCGCTCTCGCCGACTACCGGCTATCCGACAACCTCACCGCGACGCGCGGGCGGATCTTTCTGACCGGCACGCAGGCGCTCGTGCGCCTCGCGTTGATGCAGCGCGCACTCGACCGGAAACGCGAGTTGAACACCGCCGGCTTTATCAGCGGCTATCGCGGCTCGCCGCTCGGCATGGTCGACCAGCAGTTGTGGAAAGCGAAAAAACTGCTCGCCGCGAGCGATATCCGCTTTCTGCCGGCTATCAACGAGGAACTCGGCGGCACCGCCGTGCTCGGCACGCAGCGCGTCGAAGCGGACCCGGAGCGCACGGTCGAAGGCGTGTTTGCGATGTGGTACGGCAAGGGTCCGGGCGTCGACCGCGCGGGCGACGCGCTGAAGCACGGCAACGCGTACGGTTCGTCCCCGCACGGCGGCGTGCTGGTGGTAGCCGGCGACGATCACGGCTGCGTGTCGTCGTCGATGCCGCATCAGAGCGACTTCGCGATGATCGCGTGGCATATGCCGGTGGTGAATCCGTCGAACATCGCGGACATGCTCGAATTCGGCCTGTACGGCTGGGCACTGTCGCGCTTCTCGGGCGCGTGGGTCGGCTACAAGGCGATCTCGGAGACGGTCGAATCGGGCTCGACCGTCGACCTCGACGCGCTGCAAACCGAATGGACCGTGCCGCGGGATTTCGCCGCGCCCGCCGGTGGTTTGCACAACCGCTGGCCCGATCTGCCGAGCCTGACGATCGAAGCGCGCATGCACGCGAAGCTCGACGCGGTGCGCCACTTCGCGCGCGTGAACAGCATCGACAAATGGATCGCGCCGAGTCCGCATGCGAACGTCGGTATCGTCACTTGCGGCAAGGCACATCTGGACCTGATGGAAGCGCTGCGCCGGCTCGATCTGACGCTCGCCGATCTCGACGCGGCCGGCGTGCGCATCTACAAGGTCGGGCTGTCGTTTCCGCTCGAGATGACACGTATCGACGCGTTCGTATCCGGCCTCTCCGAAGTGCTCGTGATCGAGGAAAAGGGCCCCGTCATCGAGCAGCAAATCAAGGACTACCTGTACAACCGCACACAAGGCACGCGGCCGGCCGTGATCGGCAAGAACGCCGAGGACGGCACGCCGCTGCTGTCCGCGCTCGGCGAGTTGCGTCCGTCGCGCATCCTGCCGGTGTTCGCGAACTGGCTCGCGAAGCACAAACCCGCGCTCGATCGTCGTGAGCGCGTGGTCGATCTGGTTGCGCCGCAAATCCTGTCGAACGCGGCCGACAGCGTGAAGCGCACGCCGTACTTCTGCTCCGGCTGCCCGCACAATACGTCGACGAAAGTACCGGACGGCTCGATCGCGCAGGCCGGTATCGGCTGTCACTTCATGGCCTCGTGGATGGAACGCGACACGACCGGCCTGATCCAGATGGGCGGTGAAGGCGTCGACTGGGCATCGCATTCGATGTTCA
Source organism: Paraburkholderia sp. (assembly GCA_035492135.1). GTDB lineage: Bacteria > Pseudomonadota > Gammaproteobacteria > Burkholderiales > Burkholderiaceae > Paraburkholderia. Next base: position 2,705 of record DATJJN010000090.1, read on the forward strand.
CGAAAACGCGCCACGTATTCCAGAATCTCGGCGACGGCACCTACTTCCACTCCGGCATTCTCGCGATCCGTCAGGCGGTCGCGGCGAAAGCGACGATCACCTACAAGATCCTCTACAACGACGCGGTCGCGATGACCGGCGGCCAACCGGTCGACGGCAGCATTTCGGTGCCGCAGATCGCGCGTCAGGTGGAAGCCGAGGGCGTGTCGCGCTTCGTCGTGGTCAGCGACGAACCCGAGAAATACAACGGCCACCACAGCCAGTTTCCGCAAGGCACGACGTTCCATCACCGCAGCGAGATGGACACGGTTCAGCGCGAGTTGCGCGACACCGACGGCGTGACCGTGCTGATCTACGACCAGACCTGCGCGGCTGAAAAACGGCGCCGCCGCAAGAAAGGCGAATTTCCCGATCCGGACAAGCGGCTCTTCATCAACGAGGAAGTGTGCGAAGGCTGCGGCGATTGCGGTGTGCAGTCGAACTGTCTGTCAGTCGAGCCGGTGGAAACCGCGCTCGGTCGCAAGCGCCGCATCGACCAGTCGTCGTGCAACAAGGACTACTCGTGCGTGAACGGCTTCTGCCCGAGCTTCGTCACGGTCGCGGGCGGCAAGCTGAAGAAAGCCGCGGGCGTCGCGTTCGATCCGCAAGCGCTCGCCGCGCACGTCGCCGGCTTGCCGCTGCCCGCCACGCAGCTCGATGCCGCGCCGTACGACATTCTGGTGACTGGCGTCGGCGGTACCGGCGTCGTCACCGTCGGCGCGCTAATCAGCATGGCCGCGCATCTGGAAGGCAAGAGCGCGTCGGTGCTCGACTTCATGGGCTTCGCACAGAAAGGCGGCTCGGTGCTGTCGTTCGTACGCTTCGCCGCGCGCGACGAATGGCTGAACCAGGTGCGCATCGACACGCAACAGGCCGACGAGCTGCTCGCCTGCGACATGGTTGTGGGCGCGAGAGCGGATGCATTGCAAACCGTCCGGCATGGCCGCACGCGCATCGTCGTCAACACGCACGCGATTCCGAACGCGAGCTTCGTGCAGAACCCGGACGCGACGCTGCACGCCGACGCGCTGATCGACAAGATGCGTCATGCGGCGGGCGAGGAACGCATGTCGACCTGCGACGCGCAGTCGCTCGCGACCCGCTTCCTCGGCGATACGATCGGCGCCAACATTCTGATGCTCGGTTTCGCGTGGCAGTTGGGGCTCGTGCCGGTGTCGTTCGCCGCAATGATGCGCGCGATCGAACTGAACAACGTCGCGGTGCAGATGAACCAGCTGGCGTTCTCGATCGGCCGCCTGGCCGCCGCGGATCCCGCCGCGCTCGAAGCGCTCTGGCAGGCGCGTCATCTGGCAAAGCCGGCTGCCGCGCGCGTCGATACGCTCGACGAACTGATCGCGCATCACGAAGGGCGTTTGCTGACGTATGGCGGTGCGGCTTACGTCAAGCGCTATCGGGCGCTCGTCGATGTGGCGCGCCGCGCGGAAACACAAGTTGATGCCAGGAGCGAGCGCCTCGCGCGCGCGGTCGCGACGACGTTCTATCGTCTGCTCGCGGTGAAGGATGAATACGAGGTCGCGCGTCTGCATACCGATGCCGCGTTCCGCGAAGCGCTGGAAGCCCAGTTCGAGGGCGTGGCCGGCAAGGACTTCGGCATCAGCTTCAATCTCGCGCCGCCGACGCTCACCCGTGCAAAGCCGGGTGTCGCGCCCGCGAAGAAAACCTTCGGGCAATGGATGTGGCCCGTGCTTGGCGTGCTCGCGAAATGGCGTGGTCTGCGCGGCACACCGCTCGATCCGTTCGGCCGCACGCTCGAACGCAAGATGGAGCGCGAACTCGCGAGCGACTATGAGATCACGATGCAGCGCGCGCTGTCGAAGCTCAACGCGAACACGCTCGACGATGTCGCAAAACTCGCGGACCTGCATGCACGCGTGCGCGGCTATGGTCACGTGAAACTTGCGAATCTCGCGGGTGTGAAGCGTGGCGAGCGCGACCTCGCAGCTCGACTCGCGATCGATGC
>DATJJN010000091.1:0-2403 GCA_035492135.1 Paraburkholderia sp.
GCCTGCGGCGCAAGCTCGGCGCCGATCAGATCGTCACGGTGCGAGGCGTCGGTTACCGCTTGAAGAGAGTCGAATGACGTCCATCCGGCGCAAGCTGCTCGGATGGCTGATCTTCGGATTCGGTGCGGCATCGGCCGCGGCTGCGTACGGCATCTTTCACACGGCGCGCAACGAAGCCGGCGAGCTGTTCGACTACGAGCTGCGCACCGTTGCGTTATCGCTGCCGCCCAACCTGCACGCGACGATGACCGCGCAGCAGTCGGACGCCATGCTCGGCGATATTGCCGACGATCGGATCGTCATCGAGATCTGGGATGCGTCCGGCAACATCGCCTATCGCTCGCAGGAAGCGCAAGCGCTGGGCCGCTATCCAGCGGGGCTGCGCACCGTCGAAGACAATCAAACGCCCTGGCGCGTATTCGGCGTGCAGCAACCCACGCGCTTCGTGCAGGTCGCCCAGCCGCTGTCGGTACGCAACGATCTCGCGCTGACGCTGGCATTGCATACACTGTGGCCGCTCGGCGTGATGGTGCCGGTAGCCATCGTGCTGGCGCTGTTCGTCGTCATGCGCGGGCTCGCGCCGATCGGCGGACTGTCGCGCTCGCTTGCGAGCCGCTCGCTCGATGCGCTCGAACCGCTAACGATCGATGCGCACACACCCGTCGAAGTGCGGCCGCTCGTCGTCGCATTGAACGATCTGTTACGACGCCTGCATGTCGCTTCCCAGGCGCAGCGCATGTTCGTTTCCGATGCCGCGCACGAGTTGCGCTCGCCATTGGCGGCGCTGCAATTGCAAATGCAGGCCGCCGCGCGCGACGGCACGCTGACCGGCTCAGAGGCGACGCTCGAACGCATCCAGGGCCGCTTGAAGCGGCTGATTCACCTCGTCCAGCAACTGCTGACGCTCGCGCGCGAAGATGCGACCGCGGCGACGCCGATGGCACCGGTCAGCATGCGGCGCGTCGGCGAGCAGGTAGTCGGCGAGTTTTCGCTGCTCGCCGAAGCGAAGCAGATCGACCTCGGGCTCGAGACGAGCGCCGCGCGCGGCGAGGCTGACCCGTATATCGCGCTGACCGAACAGCATGCGTTGTTCTTACTGCTATCGACGCTGATCGACAACGCGATCCGCTACACGCCCGTAGGCGGCACCGTCGACCTGCTGCTCGAACGCACGGGCGGCCGCATCGGCATCGAAGTGCGCGATACCGGCCCCGGCATTCCGGACGACGAACTCGAACGCGTCTTCGACCGCTTCTATCGCGGCGCCGGCACACAGGTGCAAGGCAGCGGTCTTGGGCTTGCGATCGCCGCGCGCATTGCGAAGCGCCTCGGCATCGTTCTGGTGTTGCGTAACCGGATTGGCGCATGCGGTCTGTCGGCACGCGTCGACGGCTTCACGCCGGCCGATGAAAAGCGTATCGCGCAGAACTAGGCGTCTCACTGCCCGGCCTGATCTTTTTCCTTTTCAAGCTGCAAATACAGGTGTTCGACGTTCTGCGGCTGCGCGACCGCATACAGCTTGTCGTGTCGAAACGCAGGCACTTGCACCGTGTGCATCGCTTGCGTAACGCCAACGCCGGACGTGTACGCATGGCGCACCGCTGCATCGAGTTCGCGCAGATATTCGGCGAGCAGATCGAGATCGGCCGGCTTCGCGAGGCGGCCGAACGCGGGCACGATCGCCTTCGTATCGAGCGTCTTGATCTTGTCGAGCGCATCGAGCCAGCCGGGAATACGCTCGTTGCGCAGTTCGGGAATGCGCCCGACGCTGACGAGGCCGCCCGCGAACAACACACCGGTCGACGTATCGAGCACCGCGAGATCGCCCGGCGTACTGGCCGCGCCGAAATACAGCAGGCGAAGCGTGCGGCCGCCGCTTTCGATCTGCGTATTGCCGTCGACGGTGCGGTCCGGCACGGTGACGCGCGAACCGGCCATCTCGTCTTCGCCGAGCGTGCGATTCAGATTCTTCAGGCAAATCGCGCAGCGCTCGCGAATCAGTTCCGCGGTGCGGCGCTGCGCAAGAATCGGCACGCCCTGATCGCGAAATGCCGACGCGCCGAACACGAATTCGGGCCCTTGATGCGTGATAACGACGAGTTGGACGGGTAACGGCGTGATCTTCCTGATCGCGTCGATCATCGCGCGGCCGTAGCGGTACGACGAACCGGTATCGACCACCGTTACGCCGCTCGAACCGACGATAAAGCCGTTGTTCGCCACGATGCCGTGATTGGCAGGCGTCACGGCATCGCCGCTGCCCATCATCACGTAGACGCCGGACGCGATTTCGATCGGCACGGGCGCGTGAAACGGCGTGGCGTCGGACGCGAACACAGCACCCGACATCGCGGCGATCGTCGCACCCGTGAACAACGCGACCGACAGGCTATAGACCGCGCG
>DATJJN010000092.1:0-2208 GCA_035492135.1 Paraburkholderia sp.
GGCGGCAAGCTGCACAACCTGCGCGGCGTGACGGTCGGCATTCCGCTCGGACGCCTCGTCGCGGTGACGGGCGTAAGCGGCTCCGGCAAGTCCACGCTCGCGCGCGATGTGCTGATGACCAACCTGCTCGATGCAGTCGGCCGCTCGGTGTTGTCGTCGCCGGCGACGCGTCGTGCGCGCAAGGCCGTGCAGGCGGACGAGCCGCAGACGAACCGGCGCGCGAGCGTGCTTGCGCGCAGCGCGCCGCGGCCGGCGTTGAACGTCACGCACGCGTGGCAGGGTTGTGAGTCGATCACGGGCTGGGAAGCGATCGATCGCGTGCTCGAAGTCGATCAGACGCCGATCGGCAAGACGCCGCGTTCGTGTCCGGCCACCTATATCGGCGTATGGGACACGATCCGGCGTCTGTTTGCCGATACGCTCGAAGCGCGTGCGCGCGGCTACACCGCCTCGCGCTTTTCGTTCAACACCGGCGACGGCCGCTGCCCGGCCTGCGAAGGGCAGGGCGTGCGCACGATCGGCATGAGCTTCCTGCCGGACGTCAAGGTGCCATGCGACGTTTGTCACGGCCAGCGCTTCAATCCGGAGACGTTGGCGGTCACGTGGCGCGGCAAGAACATCGGCGACGTGTTGACGATGGAGATCGACGAAGCGGTCGAATTCTTCGCATCGATGTCGAACATCGCGCATCCGCTGCAACTGATGAAGGACGTCGGGCTCGGCTATCTGACGCTCGGCCAGCCGTCGCCGACGCTATCGGGCGGCGAGGCGCAGCGTATCAAGCTCGTCACCGAACTCTCGAAGGTACGTGACGACATCACGCGGCGCGGTCAGAAGGCGCCGCATACGCTATATGTGCTCGACGAACCGACGGTCGGCCTGCATATGGCCGATGTCGCGAAGCTGATTCGCGTGCTGCACCGGCTCGCGGATGGTGGACATAGCGTGGTCGTGATCGAGCACGATCTCGATGTGATCGCCGAAGCGGACTGGATTATCGATCTCGGTCCGGAAGGTGGTGTCGGCGGTGGGACGATTGTGGCGGCGACGGATCCCGAGGGACTCGTCAAGGTGCGGGCAAGCCATACGGGGCAGGCGCTCGCGCCGGTGCTGGCGCGCGGTGGCGCGGCGCTGCAGGAATCGGTCGAAGCGGGGCAGGTTGGGGCGGCGTGATTAAGGGCGTAAATCAATCGACGTTGAAGTGCACGCGGATGTCCTGCGTGCTTTCAACTGCTGCGCCGTTTTTCATGGCCGGGAAGAACCGCCACTTCTTGAGCGCGTCGAGTAATAACTGATTGAGCCGCGGGTTATGGGTCGGTTTGATCAGTTCGACGTCGACCGAGCCGTCGCGATGGACTGAAAAACGCGCGGTCGCTACGGCTTGAAATGCGTCTTCGCGCAAATCGTCGGGCAAAGAGGGCAACGGTTGCAGGATCACGTGTGCAGGACCGTTGCCGGCGCTTGTCGACGTGCCTTCAGTCGCGGGGTTTGCCGGGCCTGATGATGTTGCCGACGTTGCAGGGCCATTGGGTTGGGGTGCGTTCGGGTGTGCGGATGCCGCTGGCGCCGCGGTGGCCTGCGGCGGCGCGTTTGTGGTCGCCGCATCCGGCGGCGTCGACGGTGCTGGCAGCGCCGTAGGCCGAGTACGCTCGTTGCCTTCGACGACGGGCGGCGTAGTAGGCGTAGTAACCGGCGCGGCAGCGGGGCGTGGCACATCGTGTGTTTGCGGCGGAGTCGTCGGCGCAACGCTGTGACGCGTCGTTCGCGCAGGCTTTGTCTGCGTGGCGGGTGCCTCCGGCGTGCGCAGTACGTGGGCCGCCGCCTCACCCGCCCGCGCGTTCGTCCGCTGTGACGGTTGTGTCGCCTGGGGTGCCTGCGCCGGCTCAGGCGGCGGCAAGCGCACGAGCCGCACATCGAGCGCAGCCGGCTTCGTCACGTTCGCTTTATCGCCGGCATCCCATAGCCCGCGCACAAATCCGACAGAAAACCCCATCCAGATCGCAACCGCCGCAAACACGCATACGAGCGCACGCGGTGCACGCGCATCGAGCACGTTATCCGTGCGATCACGCTTGCCACGCTTATCGGCCACCCCGGCAGTCACCTTACTGATCACGCTGAACGGCCACGAGAAAATGCTCGGCGCCGCCTTCGCGTGCGCGCAGCATCGCCTGAACGACGATCCCGTTCGCGGCCGCTTCATCTGCC
>DATJJN010000093.1:0-2278 GCA_035492135.1 Paraburkholderia sp.
AACACGGTGTCGTACAAAACCAATTTCCGCCTCGCGACCAAGGTCTACGCGCACACCGCGCAGTACGACGGCGCGATCACGAACTACCTGACGAGCCTGACCGACGAACTGCAGCACGCGTCGCGCAATCAGTACCCGGCGACCTTCAACATGGCGTTCGAGAAGGTGCAGGATCTGCGCTATGGCGAAAACCCACATCAGAGCGCGGCGTTCTATCGCGACCTGACGGTGCCCGCCGGCGCGCTCGCGAACTACAACCAGTTGCAGGGCAAGGAGCTGTCCTACAACAACATCGCCGACTCCGACGCGGCGTGGGAATGCGTGAAGACCTTCGACGTGCCGGCCTGCGTGATCGTCAAGCACGCGAACCCGTGCGGCGTCGCGATCGGCGCGAACGCGCACGAAGCGTACTCGAAGGCGTTCCAGACGGATCCGACCTCGGCGTTCGGCGGCATCATCGCGTTCAACCGTGAAGTCGACGAGGCGGCTGCGCAAGCCGTTGCGAAGCAGTTCGTCGAAGTGCTGATCGCGCCCTCGTTCAGCGCCGAAGCGCGCCAGCTGTTCGCGGCCAAGCAGAACGTGCGTCTGCTCGAAATCGCGCTGGGCGATGGTCACAACGCGTTCGATCTGAAGCGCGTCGGCGGCGGCCTGCTGGTGCAATCGCTCGACTCGAAGAACGTGCAGCCGCGCGAGCTGCGCGTGGTGACGAAGCGTCATCCGACGCCGAAGGAAATGGACGATCTGCTGTTCGCATGGCGCGTCGCGAAGTACGTGAAGTCGAATGCGATCGTGTTCTGCGCGAACGGCATGACGCTCGGCGTCGGTGCGGGCCAGATGAGCCGCGTGGACTCGGCGCGCATCGCCAGCATCAAGGCGCAGAACGCCGGTTTGACGCTGAACGGCTCGGCGGTCGCATCGGACGCGTTCTTCCCGTTCCGCGACGGTCTCGACGTGGTCGTCGCGGCGGGCGCGACCTGCGTGATCCAGCCGGGCGGCTCGATGCGCGACGACGAAGTGGTCAGCGCGGCGGACGAGCACAATATCGCGATGGTGCTGACGGGCGTGCGTCACTTCCGTCATTGATGCGGGGTTTGCCGGTAACGGCTGCTGCGTTCCCAAGGAACTGAACGTAAGCAGCTAAAGCGATGGTTGCTGGCATGACTGATGAACAGCGGCCCGGTGGAAGAATCCACCGGGCCGTTTGTTTTGATCGATAGCATTTGAGCCGGTGTGCGGGCTGTTGCGCTCGTCGCACCGGATGCACTGGTTGCTTCCTGCCGACCTCTAGCGGCCCTCGCTCAATCGTCCGGCTCTTTTCTCTCATAACCATCAGCCACGTCCGCATGCTGGCTGATGTACGTGGCGAGCCCCCTGCCCTGCCGCGCGAGACGCTTCATCACGTCGAGATGCGTGGTACCGATGCTCGTCACTGTGTACCAATACACGACGCCTGACCGAAACCGCACCGCGATGAAATCGTCGCCGATTTCATACGCGTCGATGCCGGAGTCGCCGCTCAGATTCCGATAGCATTCCATGCTTCGTTTCGCCTCCTCACGCAGACTCAACAGTTTTTATTACGCTGCCCACACCGGGAGCGAACCGCCCCGTGGCGCGTTCGTTGTAGTATCGCAGGCACCTGGTTTTTATCGCTTTTGCGGCACCTCATGAGAATTCTCGGCATCGACCCGGGCCTGCGAGTAACCGGCTTCGGCGTGATCGAACAACACGGCCACGCGCTCAGCTACGTCGCGAGCGGCGTGATCCGTACCGCCGACGCCGATCTGCCTTCGCGGCTCGGCACCATCTTCGAAGGTATCTCCACGTTGATCCGCGAACATGCACCGGATCAGGCGGCGATCGAAAAGGTATTCGTCAACGTCAATCCGCAGTCGACCCTGCTGCTCGGCCAGGCGCGCGGCGCGGCGATCTGCGGGCTCGTCGCGGGTGGTGTGCCGGTCGCGGAATACACGGCGCTGCAACTGAAGCAGGCCGTCGTCGGCTACGGCCGCGCGACCAAGGAGCAGATGCAGCAGATGGTCGTGCGGCTGCTCAGCCTGTCGGGCGTGCCGGGCACCGATGCCGCCGACGCACTCGGCATGGCGATCTGCCATGCGCACGGCGGCACGACGTTGAGCACGCTCGGTGGCATCGCGCCCGCGCTGGCGAAGAAAGGGCTCCGGGTGAGGCGCGGACGCCTGGTGGGATAACAAAACACGCTGATCGACAACCGCTTACGCGCCGCCGATCCGCTGCGCTACACTCGCCCTTTCCCACC
>DATJJN010000094.1:0-141824 GCA_035492135.1 Paraburkholderia sp.
GACGGCGTCGGCGCCCGCGACGGCGTCGAGTGCGTCGGAGGCGAAGTGCACGCCGCGGATCATCGAGCGCGCCTCGTCGGCGGCGATCGGGTCGAAGACGCGGATCCGCGCGCCGTCGGCCTGCAGCCGCGCGCTGAGGACCAGCGACGAGGCCTCGCGCATGTCGTCGGTGTTCGGCTTGAACGCGAGTCCCCACACGCCGAACGTGCGGCCCGTCAGGTCCGCGCCGAAGCGCGCGACGATCTTGCGAGCGAGCACCTTCTTCTGCGCGTCGTTGACCGACTCGACCGCGCGCAGAATCTGCAGTTCCAGGCCGATGTTCGCCGCAGTGTGCACGAGCGCCTTCACGTCCTTCGGAAAGCACGAGCCGCCGTAGCCGCAGCCGGCGTACAGAAAGTCGTAGCCGATGCGCGGGTCCGAACCGATTCCGCGCCGCACCGATTCGATGTCCGCGCCGACGCGATCCGCGAAATTCGCGAGCTCGTTCATGAACGAAATGCGCGTCGCGAGCATCGCGTTCGCCGCGTACTTCGTGAACTCGGCGGACGGCACGTCCATGTACAACGTGCGCTCGTGATTGCGGTTGAACGGCGCGTAAAGGCGCTTCATCAGCTCCTTCGCGCGCTCGCCGGGCACGTCGTCGTCGCAGCCGAGCACGATCCGGTCGGGCCGAGCGAAGTCTTCGACCGCCGCGCCTTCTTTCAGGAACTCGGGGTTCGACACGACCGAGAACATCTGCGACAGGCCGCGTTGGCGAAGCTCGCCTTCGATCGCGTCGCGCACGAGCGCCGCGGTGCCGACCGGCACCGTCGACTTGTCGACGACGACCTTGAAGTTCTCCATGTAGCGGCCGATATTGCGCGCGGCGGACAGCACGTATTGCAGGTCCGCCGAGCCGTCCTCGTCCGGCGGCGTGCCGACCGCGATGAACAGCACGTCGCCGTGCGCGACCGCGGCGGCCACGTCCGTCGAAAACGTCAGGCGCCGCGCGCGACGGTTGCGCGCGATGATGTCGTCGAGGCCGGGCTCGTGAATCGGCACGACGCCCTGGTTCAGCAGGTCGATCTTGCGTTCGTCGACGTCGAGGCAGAACACGTCGTTACCGATGTCCGCGAGACACGCGCCCGTCACGAGACCCACATACCCGCTGCCAATGATCGTCAGATTCATGCCCACCTCAGTTGTGATTTGCCATTCGTGTCCGTTGCGCGACGTAGCACGTCACGCTCCCAATTCGCATCGCTAATAGGCGTTCTGGCCTGCAAAACCCTTCCACATCGTCATCGCGACGATCTTCAGATCGAGCGCGAAGCTCCAGTTCTGCATGTAGTGCAGGTCGAAGCGCACGCGGTCGCGCATTTTTTCCACGCGGTCGGTTTCGCCGCGAAAGCCGTTGACCTGCGCCCAGCCGGTGATGCCCGGCTTGATCCGGTAGCGCTGCATGTAGCCGCGCACGAGATCCTTGTAGATCTCGTCGTGCTGGATCGCGTGCGGGCGCGGACCGACCACCGACATCTCGCCCTTCAGCACGTTGATGAACTGCGGCAGTTCATCGAGGCTCGTGCGCCGCAGGAACGCGCCGACCCGCGTGATGCGCGGATCGTTGCGCCGCGCCTGCGTGATCTGGCCTGCCGTTTCCGCATGCACCTTCATCGAGCGGAACTTGTAGATCTCGAACTCGTTGCCGTCGAGGCCCTTGCGGCGCTGCTTGAAAAACACCGGTCCGGGCGACGACAGCTTCACGGCGAGCGCGATCGCGATCAGCAGCGGCGACAGCGCGAGCAGCACGGCCGCCGCGAAGAGCCGGTCGAACACCAGCTTCGGCAGCACGCGCAGGTCGGTGATCGGCGACGCCGCGAGATTGATCGCCGGCACGCCAATCAGATCGACGACCGGCTGGCTGATCAGCGACAGGCTGCGCATGTCCGGAATGAAGCGGATGTTCACGAATTCGTCGCGCAGATCCATCACGATCCGGTGAATCGTGCGTTCCTTCGAGATCGGCATCGCAAGCCACAGCTCGCGGATGCCGCCGCTGCGCACGCGGGCGATCAGCGCGTGCAGGTCGCGCTCGACGGGCACGTCGTCGAGTTCGGCCAGAGGCAGGCCACGCGGCGGCGCGTCCTCGTCGAACAGCAGCACCGGGCGGAACCCGGCCTCCGGATGACTGCGCATCTGCTCGATCAGAAAGCGCCCGTACTGCTCGTCGCCGGCCACCGCGACCGCGCGCTGGTTGTAGCCTTCGCGCCGCAGCCCCTTCAGCACCGTGTAGACGAGCGTCTTCGACACGATGAGCAGCACGACGCTCGCCACCGCCCACCAGCCGAGCCACAGGCGCGACAGCGAATCCGCGCGGTGCACGCTGAACACGACCAGCACGCCGACGGCCTCGACCACGAGCCACGCGAACACGACGCGCGCGAACAGATCGAGCAGCCGCTTGCCGCGCCACGACCGGTAGATGCCGAGCGCCGGGAACATCCAGATCACGAGCAGGCAGTTGAACGCGAGCAGCACCATCTCGGCGTCGTTCAGCTGCACGAACCGTCCGCGCAGCAGGAATGCAGCGGCAAGCGCGCCGCTCACGACGGCAGCGATGTCGATGATCCTCGCGAGAACGCTCAACATGTCCAGCTCCCCTCGTTGAAAAAGATTGAATGACGATGCCGGCCGATGCCGGCGCCGATTTATCGGATCCGAATTAACCCTAATATGGCGGGATAAAAAAGGAATTCGCAAGCGGCAAAAGTATCTCCAAATATTTCGCTGTTCCTTGCGTATTTATTTGCGATTTTTTCGGTAATGATTGCGGTTTTTTGCGGCGGATCGGCGGCTGACGCCCCCGACCGCACGGTATTTTTTTCCGGATTCTACCGATCGATGCCAGATTGCAACGGGTCGCCGCCGCCCGCCACGGCATTTTTTGTCGGGTTTTTTCAGCGATTAACGGCCACAAAAAAATCACGCCTCGCGTTAAATCCGCATATTTTTTAATTTCTTCTTTGCATTGCTTTTATTGTCGATTTTAAGCGTGCTACAAATCGCTGGACTGAAATCCCATCCGTAAAGGAGAACGCAATGACCGATACCGCAACCGCTGCCGCGACCGCGCGTGAGGCGCAAGCCCGCCCGCAGCAGCACACCGCGCTGCAGGTGTGTCCCGTGGTGCTCGCGGGCGGCTCGGGGTCGCGGCTTTGGCCGCTGTCGCGCGAGCAATACCCGAAGCAGATGATCAACCTCGTCGGCGAGCATTCGCTGCTCGCGAACACCGCCGGCCGTCTCGACCCGCTCGCGGATCGCGTGCTGCTGTCCGATCAGCTCGTGATCGTCTGCAACGAGGAACATCGCTTCACGACCGCCGAGCAGATGCGCGTGGCCGGCAAGAACGCAAAGCTGATCCTCGAACCCGTCGCGCGCGACACCGCGCCGGCGCTGACGCTCGCGGCGCTGTCGGTGGTCGCGTCGCACGGCGACGGCGTGCTCGTCGTGATGCCGGCCGACCACGCGCTCGCGGACATCGACGCATTTCATGCGGCCGTGGCCGAAGGCGTGCGGCATGCCACCGAAGGCCACATCGTCACGATGGGCATCGTGCCGACGCGCGCGGAAACCGGCTACGGCTATCTGCACGTCGGCGAGCCGCTGTCCGCTTCCGAGGAAAACGGCGCGCGCCGCCTGAACGGCTTCGTCGAGAAGCCCTACTTCGAACTCGCGCAGCAGTACATCGCGTCGAAGCGCTACTGGTGGAACAGCGGCATCTTCATCGTGCGCGCGTCGAAGTGGCTCGACGCGATCCGCCATTTCGAACCGGAGATTCACGACGCGTGCGTCGCCGCGTGCGCGAGCGGCAACAGCGACGGCGACTTCTTCCGCGTCGACCGCGAAGCGTTTGCGCGCTCGCCGTCGAACTCGATCGACTACGCGGTGATGGAGCCGCTGTCCGCCGACGCGTCGATCGCGAGCGGCGTCGTCGTGCCGCTCACGGCGGGCTGGACCGACCTCGGCTCGTGGGACACCGTGTGGCAGGTGCTGCCGAAGGACGACGGCGGCAACGTCGCGCAGGGCCGCGTGATGTTCGAAGGCGCGGGCAACACGTTCGCGCACTCGGACGGCCGGCTCGTCGCGTGCATCGGCACGCAGGACCTCGTCGTCGTCGAGACGGCGGATGCGGTGCTCGTCGCCGATCGCTCGCGCGCGCAGGACGTGAAGAAGATCGTGCAGCGCATCCGCGCGAACAACGGCCCGGAGGCGGTCGTGCATCGCAAGGTGCAGCGTCCGTGGGGCCACTATGACTGCGTGGACGGCGGCGAACGCTTCCAGGTGAAACGGATCGTGGTCGAGCCCGGCGCGCGGCTGTCACTGCAGATGCATCACCATCGCGCCGAGCATTGGGTCGTCGTGCGCGGCACGGCGCTCGTCACGCGCGGCGAGGAGCGCTTCATCGTGTCGGAAAACGAGTCCGCGTACATTCCGCTCGGCGTGTCGCACCGGCTCGAAAACCCCGGAAAAATGCCGCTCGAAATCATCGAGGTGCAGTCCGGTTCGTATCTCGGCGAGGACGACATCGTGCGCCTCGACGATCAGTACGGCAGGCAGTGAACGTGCGCGATGCGCGGCGGCGGCACGGCCGCGCCGCGTGCTATCCCGCGAGGGTGGTGCGCAGTCGCGAAGCCGTGCACAGACGACCGGCATCGCCGCCGCTGCTGCTCCCGTCGAAGTTTTCGCCGAGCATCGGCACGCCGCTCGACGGACAGAGCCCATGCAGCGGACCAATGCGCTGCGGGGCCGGCACGCCGGCAGAGGGGCTGGGACGCGTGAGCACGTGCGGGACCGAAGCCGCGGCGGAACTTGCCGCGGTCGCCCCCACGGCGCCGTTGCCGGCAGCCGTCGGCGTCACGCGCGTGACGGTCTTGCGGATCGCATCCGCGCCGCCGCCGAGGCGACTCGCCCCCGCCGACGCGCAATCGCGCTCGATCCACGTGCGGCCCCAGTCGAACGCGTACTGCTTCGCCGACTCGCGGTCGTTGAACGGCGGCCCGACGAGGCCCGAGCGCTCGACGCGCACACCGTCCTTCAGGATCTCCACCGACGCGCGGAACATCCGGTTGCGCACCGGCTGCACCGTCAGGTTGATCGCGTAGCCGCGCCACTCGGCCATCTGCACCGACTGGTCGCCCGCACTGACCCACAACGGGCTGCGCGCGACGGCCGGGCTCTGGTCGCACGGCGGCTGCGCGAGCGGCGCCGGATACTTGCGGGCGTGCGGCGTGCCGAGCGCATCGGCAACGCGTTCGCGCGCAACGGTGGCGTTCGCGAGTTGCCGCGTGATGCTCTCCATCGGATTCGCACACGGCGTGTCGTGGCTCGCGGCGCCGTCGGCGCGCGACGGCGCCTGCCACGCTTCGGGGCTCTTCCAGAATACCGACGGCAGGCCGTCGTCCTCGACCGGTTCTTCCGCCTCGGCGGCGGTCCGCGACGCGGGCGCGACGCTCGGCGCGGCCGGCGGCACGTACGCGAAGGTACGGCCACGTTGCGACAGCAACTGAACAAGTTCGGCGAGCGTGCCGCTCGCATGCCATTCGTCGAATCGACGGCGGCAGGTCGGTCCCGACGGATAGCGCGCCGGCAGACGCGACCAGGACTCGCCGGTAGTGAGGATCCACAGCACGGCATTGGTGACGACGCGCGGTTCGGCGCGCGGCCTGCCGCGACGGTTCAGGCGGATCGGAGGTTCATCGGATACGAGCGCGGCAATCTGCATCCATTCGTCGTCGCTCAGTTCTTCGAAGTTCATGCTGTTCTCCACGCAGCCGGACCGGGGCTGCTGTAACAGGGGACTCGCGGGTGACGGGCTGGCGGGTTCCCGGTTGCACCATATGCTTATGGTTGGGCTTCGTTTGCATCAACGGCCGCACATCCTCAGTGCGCGCGTTCACGTCATTGACGCAAAGAACGTGGTCTCACTCGTGCAAGGGAGAAGTTGTGCAGGAAGCATACCATCCACGACAACGGCCGAAGGAGGGCCGAAATAACTGTTACGGTTAGAAACAAAGTGCCTTCGTTGCGGACCGCAACTTGCTCGAAACGCATAACCGCTGACATAAAAACGTCGAATTACGCGGGGACGTCAGCATAAAATGCGCCGCTTTAGCAACGACACGCATGCGCCGTTAGCAGCTTCGCGCATCGTTTCGTCGACGCACCACGTTGCACCCGCAACGATCATCGCAGCGTGCATCGCGCCGTTGCAGTGCGTCATGCGATCCGTCGCAACCGCGAGCGAAACGTCGCCACTGCAACCGTCTGCGACGAGCGGCGACGACATCGACCGGACCGCACCGCGAGCCGCGCCGCACGAATGAATCCTCCTATAGTACGAGGCAGTCACTCACCGACGGAGGTAGTTCGTATGCAAACATCCGCACGCGTTGCCGCGCTGCTCGTCGCGCTCGCGCTGCCGTGGGGCCTCGCGCACGCGCAGCTCGGCAATCTGTTGAACCAGGGGAATGCGGGCAGCTCGGGCGCCGGCGGGCTCGGCGGCCTCGCCGGCGCGCTCGGCGGACAGCCGGTCACGTCGAACAGCCTCGGCAACGTCACCGGCCTGCTTCAGTACTGCATCCAGAACAATTTCCTGAGCGGCAGCGGCCCAGGCAGCGTGAAGGATTCGCTGATGAGCAAACTGCCCGGCGGCGCGAACACGACCGACAGCGGCTTTCAGCAGGGATCGAACGGCATCCTGACCGCCGGCAACGGCTCGACGCTCGACCTGAGCGGCAGCGGCCTGAAGGCCGAGGCGACGCGCCAGGTCTGCAACCAGATCCTGACCCAGGCGAAGGGAATGCTGTAAACGCGCGGGCGCACGGTCGTTCGAACGACCGTGCGCCACTTCCTCTGTGGGGAGAAAGCATCAATCCGCTTCGAAATGTGTCAGCTGTAACAGCCGCGCACTCACAGCGAAAAGAATGCGAGCCCGCCGAGCACCGCGCCCACCGCCGCCACCGCGATCGACGTATGCAGCAGCCAGCGGCGACGCGTGAGCAGCGTGATCGCGGTGAGCGCAATCGAGATCTGGACCAGCGTGGTCGCCTGCGCCCAGCGGTGATGGCCGTGCAGCAGCGTCTCGCTCTTCGTGTCGTCGAGCGTGACGGTTTTTTCCAGCGACTCGGCGTTCGCGCGGATCGGCTCCTTCTCCTTGCGATAACGCTCGGCGTCGGCCGCGAAGCGGCGCTGCACGTCGGCGTTCGTCGCGAGCGACGCGCCCAGTTCCGCGAGGTTCTGCTTCTCGCCCTTCGCCTGGTAATACGCCCACTGGTTCGCGGCTTCGGTCTTGCGGATCGCCGCTTCGTTCTTGTAGTAGAGCGCGAGGTTTTCGCTGTTGCCGCTCTGGTACGCGAGGATCGCGCCGATCGACGCGAGGATCGCGGTCATCACCGCGATGCGGCCCGGGAACGGGTCGCCGCCCGACGCGCCGTGCCCGCTGGCGTGCCCGGCCGCGTGCTCCACCGCGTGGTCGTGCGGGCCGTGCACTTCGTATTCTGTTGACATCGACATCTCCGACTGGACTGCCCCGCGCGCGCCGAGCGCGTGGGGGGATGCCAATCATAATCGGCGGCGCGCCGTTATCCAAATATTCGCGATGCGGCGGGCCACTGTCGTGCCCGATTCCGGGAAACTGTATATGGCGGTCCGCCGCGCGATAGCGAACACTGCTGGATGCGGCGAGGCGCGCTGCCCCGGCGCCTGACCGTCTTCCGAGTTCCGCAACCCCGATATCCGACATGAACGATCTTTCGCCTCCCCGCCCCGCTTCGCTGGCGCTTTCGCCGATTCCGTGCCCGCGCGTCGATTCGCTCGACGGCATCCTGCCCGACGAACCGCTCCTGATGATGGGCGCCGGCCCCGTGCCGATTCCCGCCGCGGTCGCGCAGGCGAACTCGGTCGTGATCAACCATCTCGGCGACACGATGGCCCGCGTGATCGATCAGGTGAAGACGATGGCGCGCTATGTGTTCCAGACGCGTTCGAACTGGGTGCTCGGCGTGGCCGGCCCCGGCTCCGCCGCGATGGAGATGGCGATCGCGAACCTCGCGTGGCCGGGCACGCGCGTGCTGGCGATCGTCAACGGCTTCTTCAGCAACCGGATGGCGGAGATGGCGCGGCGCATCGGCGCGACGGTCACGACGCTCGACGTCGCCGACCGCGAGATCGCGTCGCTCGAAGCGGTCGCCGCCGCGATCGAGCGCGACCGTCCGGACGTCGTGACGATCGTGCAAGGCGAAACGTCGAACACGGTCTACAACCGGCAACTGAAGGACATCGTGCGGATCGCGAAGGCGGCGGGCGCGCTGGTCGTCGTCGATGCGGTGTGCACGCTGTCGACGATGCCGCTCGACATGGACGCCTGGGGCATCGACACGGTGATCACCGGCGGGCAGAAGGGGCTGTCATCGATTCCGGGCGTGTCGCTGATCGCGTTCTCGGACGCCGCGTGGGAGCGCGTGCGCACGCGCACGACGCCGAACACGCACTGGTGTCTCGACGCGACGCTCGCGGAAAACTTCTGGCACAAGGCCGGCTATCACTACACGGCGCCGGTGTCCGGCGTGCTCGCGCTGCACGAGGCGTTGCGGCTCGTCTGCCAGGAGACGCTCGAAAAGCGCTTCGCGCGGCATCTGCGCTCGTCGCTCGCGCTGCAAAGCGGGATTGCCGCGCTCGGGCTGTCGCTCTATACGCCCGAGGCGTGCCGGCTCAACTCGGTCGTCGGGATCCGTCTGCCGGACGGACTCGCGCCGGGCGACGTGTGCCAGCATATCTCGCAGCACTATCAGGTCGAGATCTCCGGCTCGTTCGGGCTGCCGATCGTGCGGATCGGGCAGATGGGCGAGCAGTGCCGCGAACATCATCTGTTCCGCACCGTGCATGCGCTCGGCCGCACGATGCGCGACCTGGACGCGAAGGTCGATCTGCCGGCGGGCGTCGCGGCGCTCGAGGAGTCGCTGTCGGCGAATGGGCGCGAGGCGGTGGGTTTGGGGCGCTGATTTGCTTGTGTTGTGCCGGTCTGGTTGATGGCGGGGTGGTGAGGGGTGGTGGCGCGCCGAGCGGTTCCGCGCCGGGCAGCAGCCCGCGAGACGGCAACCGGCGCTGCGGTTCAGTCCGTCAGCCGCGCCGCACCGCCCTCACGCACAAAAACGCCGGCGAGCGCGACAGATCCGCGTAGAGCGCCGGCGCTACGTCCTTCATCTGCGGCTGCGGCAACGGCTCGACGACACGGTCGAGCAGCCAGCCGCCGTCTGCGAGTCCGTTCAGGATGTCGGAAAGCGGTCGCCGGTACGCTTCGACATACGGCTTCGGCTCGCCGAATCCCGACCAGTGCATGCCGAACCGCGCGGTCTCGAAGTACGTGCGCGAGCCGTGCGTGCGCGTGTCGATCCAGTCGCGCATCGGATGCGCGAGCGAGAACACGAGCGCCGCGCCCGGACGCGCGACGCGCGCGAACTCCGCGAACACCGGCACAAGCCGCTCCACGTAGTCGAGCGCGAGCGAGCACAGGATCCGGTCGAACGATGCATCGGCGAGCCAGGGCAGCGGCTTCGCCAGATCGCCTTCCGTCACGTCGACCGCGAGGCCGGCGCAGCGGGTCTTCGCGAGCGCGACCATTTCCGGCGTCACGTCGAATGCATGCACGTTCGCGCCCGCGCGCGCCATCTGCTCGCTGCGGATACCCGGGCCGCAGCCCGCATCGAGCACGCGCAGACCGGCGACGTCGCCGAGCAGCGCCTGCGTGGCCGGACGCTCGTACAGCGCGTTATGCGGCTTGCGCGGCGCGACCTCGGCGTAACGGTGCGCGAAAGACGCGTAGCTGGCGCGCCCCGGCGGCTCGTCGCCGGCCGGGCGCGTGGAAGTGTCGTGCGGGGGAAAGTCGTCGGTGGGCATCGTCGTCGCAGGGCGTGCGGCGGCAGCCGGTGCCTGATCCGCTGCGCGCCGCCGTTGTTGTAATGATGGGGCGCCATTGTCGCGCGTTTCCCGCGCGACGGGGCACCGTGCCCGAAAGCGCGGCGAACGATGCCGCCGTGCGCGCGGCGTCAGCCGACCGACGGTTCGCCCTCTCCCGGCTTCTTGCCGGGCCGGTCGGCGGGCGACTGGTCGCGGGATTTGTCGCGGCGCTCGGGCATCTTGCTGCGCGCGTCGTCGTTGTGTTCGGCGGGCGACGGGTGCGCGATCTCGTCGGGGAACTTGCGGGAAGGCTCGTCGGGATGCGCTTCGGAGTGCGCTTCGGAGTGCGCTTCGGGGTGCGCTTCCGGGTGCGCTTCGGGGTGCGCTTCGGGATGCGCTTCGGCCTGCTTGCCGGACTGCTTGTCGGTACTTGCGTTCATCGTGCTGCTCCTTGAGTCGCTGATACGCGACCGGCAAGCAAGCCACGCTCCCGAACCATCGACGCAACCGTCGTTTCGCGCTCGCGCGGCATCAGCGACTCGGCACGAACGAACGCGCGCCCTACGTCTGTCCAGCGCCGACGCGCGGCTATCGGCGATCGACGGTCGAGTGCGCTGACCGTCGACTCGACGTACCTGCATCCCCTACGCCGGCTCGCGCGCATGCGCAGTCCGCCTTGCACGACCAGCAGCCGTCCACGATTCGCGCTACCCTGTGCGCTTCGCTGACCTTTCCATCCTGCCGACGACAACCATGACCCAACCGCTCACGATCGACTTCGTGTCCGATATCGCGTGCCCGTGGTGCGCGATCGGACTCGCGTCGCTGCAGCTCGCGCTCGAACGCCTCGGCGACGACGTCGACGCGACCATCACGCTGCATCCGTTCGAACTCAATCCGCAGATGGGCCCCGACGGCGAAAACATCGTCGACTATCTCGGCGAGAAATACGGCCGCACGCCGCAACAGATCGCAGAAACGCAGGCGATGATCCGCGAGCGCGGCGCAAGCGTCGGCTTTCCGTTCGGCCCGCGCGAGCGCACGTACAACACGTTCGATGCACACCGCCTGCTGCACTGGGCCGGCGTCGAGGGCAAGCAACTGCCGCTGAAGCTCGCGCTGCTGCGCGCGTATCACACCGACGGCAAGAACCCGGGCGACCGCGACGTGCTCGTTCAAGCCGCGCAGTCGGTCGGCCTCGACGCCGCGAAGGCGCGCGCGGTGCTGGACGACGGTCTCTATGCGGACGAGGTCCGCGCGGAAGAAAGCGAATACCAGTCGATGGGCATCCAGTCGGTGCCGTCGATCATCTTCAACGGCCGTTATCTGGTGTCGGGCGGCCAGCCTGTCGATACGTTCGAACAGGCGATCCGGCAAATACTCGCGCAAGCGTGAACCCACGCGGCGCTGCGTTGCAGCGCGTTGCCAACCCGCCTTACCAACCGTTACACAAGCGACGTCGTCGTTTCACCTGCTCGGACCCCTCGCCCCTAGAATGACCCGACCGTTCGCGCCATGAGCATCGAACGGTTCGGGGCGACGCTGCATGCATCGCACGAGATCGATGCAGCAAGCGTCGCCGCGCCTCTCGCGTTTCATTCGTTTAAAAAAGGAGTCCGCATGAATAGTCGCAAGCCCCTCGCATCGCTGATTGCCGCCTCCACCACCGGCCTTCTGCTCGCCACGGCCGCTCATGCACAGACCGCCACGACAGGCGGCGCGCAGCAGTTGCATCAGGCCGATCAAGCGTTCATCACCGACGGCACGAAGACCGTCTCGACGCAGCTCGACGGCGCGCGCCTCGCCGATTCGCGCTCGACCGATCGCGACGTGAAGGCATTCGCGGAAAAGCTCGTGTCCGACGACACGAAGCTGATCGACGCGATGCGCGCGGCGAGCCCGCGCGGCGTCGATGTTCCGCGCAACGATCCTGACACGGCCGCGCTCGAGCCCATCAAGAACCTGCGCGGCGCCGACTTCGACAAGGCGTACATCCAGCAGGTCGCGCTCGCCGGCCAGCAAAGCGCGATATCGGCGTTCCAGGCGGAGATCGCGTCGGGCCGCGACGCACAGCTCAAGAGCACGGCGACGAAGGGCCTGCCGACGCTGCAGGCCGACTACGCGCAGGCGCAAGCACTGGCGAAGCGCAAGCATCTGGAGCAGTAACAGCGCTCGCGCCCGCGCAACGCGGGCGCCATTCGCGCGGCGCCGACGAGGCCGCGCGAATCCCGTTAAAAAAGCGCTTATGCAAGACCGGCCACGCAAAATGCGGGCGTCGCTTATGATGGGCGGCGAACGCATCGGCCGCACACCGCTTCGACTTTCGCGGTGCTTTCATCGCCGACGCTCTCCTTTCTTTTGTCCGCGTCGACTCATGAACTCCGCACCGCGCGTCCCGTCGTCCCCTGCCCGCCATGAGCGCATCGTGCGCGTGTGGGACTTTCCGGTTCGCGTCTTTCACTGGCTGACCGTCGTGCTCGTCGTCGGCGCGTACGTCACGCAGCGCTACGACTGGATCGATCTGCACGTGCGATTCGGCGAGGCGCTGCTCGCGCTCGTGCTCTTCCGTCTGCTGTGGGGCTGCTTCGGCAGCGAGACCGCGCGCTTTCGCCGTTTCGTCGCGTCGCCGTCGGCCGCGCTGCTGCATCTGCGGCACGTGCTGCGCCGCGAACCCGACACGCAGATCGGACACAACGCGGCAGGCGGCTGGATGGTGCTGCTGCTGCTCGCGCTGCTGCTCCTGGAAACGCTCACCGGCGTCTACGTGTACAACGAAGTCACCGACGAAGGCCCGTTGAGCGCGATCGTCCCCGCCGCGTTTGCGAACGCGATCTCGTGGCTGCATGCGTTCGGCTGGGACCTGATCTTCGCGGCGGTCGTGCTGCACGTGGGCGCGATCGCCGTTTATGCGATCGCGAAAGGCCACAACCTCGTCGGCCCGATGCTGACCGGCCGCAAGCGGCTGCCCGCGACGATGCCCGCGCCGGCGCGCTCGCCGCTGTGGCTCGCGGTGTTGCTGCTCGGCGTGTCGGCTGCCGTCGTCGCGCTGCTGGCCGCGTATGTGTGAATCTTCGGCGACCGCGCCACGCCGGCTCATGACAATGGCGCACTAACGCTTTCCCGACCCGAACACCCTCCCCACTCCGAATTCCCGTGCAACCGACCACCCCCTCCGAAACCACCGTCTCCCGCCACGTTTACGCGCTGATTGCGGGCCTTTTCATCTCCTACTTCGCGATTGCGATGTCGCTGTCCGCCGTGCCGATCCATGTCGTCAACGGCATGCATCTGAGCAACGCCTTCGGCGGACTCGCGGTCGGCATCGCGTTTCTATCGACCATTCTCACGCGCGGCGTAGCCGGCATTCGCGCCGACCGGCTCGGCGGCAAGGTCTGCATGCAGCGCGGGCTCGTGATCTACATGGTGGCCGGCTTCGTCTGCCTGCTGTCGGGACTGCCGCAATGGAGCGTGCCCGTCGCGTACACGATGCTGATCGCCGGACGCCTGCTGCTCGGCCTCGGCGAAAGCCTCGCGATCGTCGGCGCGCTCGGCTGGGCGATGAGTCTCGCGGGGCCCGCGCGCTCGGGCAAGATCATGTCGCTGGCCGGCATCGCGATGTACGGCGCGTTCGCGGCCGGCGGCCCGATCGGGCTGATCGCGCTGAACCACGTCGGCTTCATCGGGCTGATGCGCGTGTGCATCGCGCTGCCGCTGCTCGGACTCTTGACGATTCATCGCGTGATGCCGACCACGCCGCACGCGGGGCAACGCCAGTCCTTCTGGCAGGTGATCGGGGTCATCTGGAAAGCGGGCGCGGCAGTGGGCCTGCAGGGCGTCGGCTTCGCCGCGCTCGGCGCGTTCTTCTCGCTCTTTTTCCTGAGCCGCGGCTGGCCGCATGCGGGGCTCGGCCTCACCTGCTTCGGCGCCGGCTTCGTGCTGGTCCGCGTGCTGTGCGGCCATCTGCCGGATCGCATCGGCGGCACGCCGGTCGCAGTCGTGTCGCTCGCCGTCGAGGCGTGCGGACAGTATCTGCTGTGGCTCGCGCCGACGCCCGTCGTCGCGCTGGCCGGCGCGTTCCTGACGGGGCTCGGCTGCTCGATGGTGTTTCCGTCGATGGGTTTGGAGGCCGTCAAGCTCGTTCCGCCGCAACTTCGTGCGACGGCGATCGGCGCGTTCGCCGCGTTCCAGGATCTCGCGTATGGCGCGACCGGCCCCGTGCTCGGCGTGCTCGCCGATCATGCGGGGTATTCGCCGGTGTTTCTGATCGGCGGGCTGTGCGCGACGCTGGGAATCGGAATGGCGTTGCAGATGCGTCGCCGCGCGCAAGGCGGCGTGCAGGCGAATCCGTAAGGGAGACTAACCGGCGCGCGGGGCTCGCGCGCAGAGCCTTGCCAGACCGGCGGTGCAGGAGTCAACACATTAGCCCCGCAGACCGGCGCAACCTCCCTGGAATATATCTCTTCTGAAAGATCGAGAGGGTATCGAGCAATTCTGGCCGCCCAATAGTCGTAGTCGACTTCGTTGTCCACGAAAAATTCTGACATGACTTTCCATATAGCCTCCCACTCATTTTCGGCTATCGAATTCCCGTGGCGTAACGGATTGCTCACTGGCGTTCATTCACGAGTGGTACATCCGGATTAGTCGGCTTGATCGAGGCATCGCAACTGATCCGATCCTGTCCGGACGGTGTACTGAGCCCGGCTGGAACTTTGGCATCAAACTGAATACGCGATCCGTCAGGCAAGTTTGGCTTGTCGCCGTAAGTAAAGCCCGGAACCATCGGATATCGGTCCGTCGATGTCCGACTGGTCGTTTCGCCGAGTTTTCTTGTTATATAGACGGCATCCTTTGTCGCCGTGAACGTATAGTCTCGTGAATCCCTGCAGGGCTTGAAGCTATATCGCATATAAACCATCGAATGAAAGCTTCGCCCCCCATCAGTCGAGTAGGCCACCGTCACCGTGCAGCCACGGTCGCCACAAATCGTCTCCGGTAGCTTCGATGATGGAAATACCAGGTTTCTGCCTGTCGGGTCGGCATTGACAATGCGTCCCTGAAAGTTCTCGACGGTGCCGCGACGAAAGGGACTGCGAATCCCTCCCAAGGTGTCGTTGTAATACGCTTCGCCGTGGTTGCAGTCGCGGTAGCGTTCCAGCGTCACAAAACGATGATCATCGATGCGATATATCACCTGTGGCGGCGAATCGTAGGGCAGTTCCTTTACATTGTAAAAATCGGAAGGATTAAACGACCACGGCTGCTGTGCCGCGCAGCCCACGGTTACCGCCGACACGACGAATGTGATGACCTTACGAACCACGAACGTTCTCTCCGCCTTTGTAGTTTTCCCCATATTGGAAGCGATCCGCCTGCGCCTTGCTGATTGCCTCGGCCACGGTTGCCCAGTCGACGGCATCCGGTTTTTCGACTTTTTCGAAGGTGCCGTAATCGAAGTACGTATCGTGTCCGCTCGTCCAGTCCGCGAAACTGATCAGGTTGTGCCAAAGCGCCCGGTCGTCGTAGGCCTCGCAAAAGCCAATCGGAAGATCCCACGCCACCACCCGTTTCATGAACTCGATATTCGACGCAAGGGTGCTATGGTTCGTTGGTTCCGGCCTGTAGTGGGTAATGCGGTCGATCATCTCCTCGCGACTCTCCCGTTGGGCTCTTTCACCGGTCGAGCTGTACGCATCGTCACGGACGACGAATTTCTCCGATTCATGGATTGACCGGTAGTAAGGGAACGTCGGCTCCTGATCGCGTCCTTTCATGGAGTCCTGCGGGTCCTGCACGAACAGACCATACTCGCGTGCGTACTTACGCGACTCTTCCGAATGTTCAATCCATCACAAATCGCTTGCTCCGCCGTTTCATACCACTCGCCCTCCGAATTTACGCCGTGCACGAAAATGATGACACCGGGCATATGCGGTGGCACTCGGGCTTCGGCGCGAACCTCATAGCTGGCCGGCGACAGGTAGGACTCCCAGAAAGCCTGTCCAAGATGATCGCGTTGCATCGGCACGACGTTGGTCATTACGTCATGCTGATAGCGTTACGGTTGCGTGTCGGCGCGCATAGTCGGCTTGTCGTCCGGTTGATTCATTGGATTACGCTCTCCTGATTTTTCGAAAGCATCAGCTTGATATCGTCCACGACATTCACTTCTTCAAAGCTCCCAAGCACACTCGAAAAACTTTGGAGCCAGAGCATGTCGGCGGCGGGTGAACTACGTCAACTCAAGGGCGCATTGAACGTGACAACGAACAGAATGTGGCCAGTTCCACTACCGTGTTTCGTACAAAACGCGCGAAACGCACGCGGGGCGGCATCCCCCGTTTCGTGAGTGGGTCGCGCATCGCGACGTCCCGGACCTCGCGCCAATCAGCTAAGATACGGCCCGCGCAACTAATTCAGCATCCACGGAGTTCCTCAGTGACGACCATCCAGCCCGGCCACGTATTCAAGGACAACCTCGCCCGACTGCCCGCGATCGACGGCATCGATCGCGTCGATCTCGTCGACGGCAGCGGCACGGTCGTCGCCAGCATCGAGAACAAACCGGGCAAACAAGGCTCGCTCGCGGTCTATCACTATCTGAAGCAGGCGTTCGGCACGCTCGACGCAAAGGCCGCCGGGCACGGCCTCGCGGTGTTCGCCGAGCACACGGCCGACGCCCGCAACCGGCCGGGCGCGCATCCGAACGTCGATCGCCTGCTCGAGATCGTCGCGGGCGGCGCGCCGCTTTCCATCGACATCGTGCGGGCGGCCTGAGCGATGTCGTCCCCGTCGTTCGACGCGGTGCTGTTCGACTGCGACGGCGTGCTCGTCGATTCCGAGCGGATCACGCACGTCGTGCTGTCGCAGATGCTCGGCGAACTCGGCTGGGCGATCAGCGTGGAAGACACGATGCGCCACTTCGTCGGCAAGGCGGTGAAGGACGAAGCGGCGCTGATCGAGGCGAACACCGGCTTTGCGATCACCGACGACTGGCTCGTGCGCTTTCGCGCGCGCCGCAACGCGGCGCTCGAAAAGGATCTCGTCGAAATTCGCGGCGCGAGCGACGCGGTGCGCGCGGTGCAACGCGTGTTCGGCGAGCGGATGGCGGTGGCGTCCGGCGCGGACCGCGTGAAGGTCGAGATGCAGCTGAAGAAGATCGGCGTGTTCGACTGCTTCGCGGGCCGCATCTTCAGCGGCCATGAGATGCCGCGCAGCAAGCCGCATCCGGACGTGTACCTCGCGGCGGCCGCGGGCGTCGGTGTCGAGCCCGCGCGCTGCGTGGTCGTCGAGGACACCGTCACCGGCGCGCTGGCCGGTCTCGCTGCAGGCGCGACCGTATTCGGATACAGTCCCGACGAACCGGGCCAGCAACTCGCGCACAGCAGCGCGGCCGCGCTGCGCGACGCCGGCGCGGCGCACGTGTTCACGGACATGGCCGAGCTGCCGGCGCTGCTCGCGCAGTGGCGTGCCGCCGATGCGCGCCGCGCCTGATTCGCCTTAAAAACGCTGCATACGCAACACGCCATACCAGGAACCAAAGAAGCCGCAATCGATCCGAACGCGCGCCGCCAGGCCCAGATGGTTCGTTTGCTATCGAATATAAGAAAGTTTCTCGCCGCCGATGTCGAACCTTCACAAATTGCGCCTCGCCGTCAGCAGCACGCTCGTGGTGGCCGCCCGCAAGTGGCGTCGAACGAGCGACGGCGTGCTGTCCGCGTACAACGTGTCCGAAGCGTGCGCCGCGCCGCTGCTGACCGCGAGCCGCCTCGGCGAGGCGGTGCGCCAGGTGGCGCTCGCCGAACAGGTCGGCATCGAGGGGCCGTCGCTCGTGCGTCTGCTCGACCAGTTGTGCGCGGCCGGCCTCGTGCGCCGCGATGAAGACCCGGACGATCGCCGCGCGAAAACCATCTCGCTCACCGACGAGGGCCGCCAGGTCACCGATCGCATGGAGGAGGACCTGCGCGCACTGCGCGAGCGCGTGCTGAAGAAGGTGAGCCGTGCCGATCTCGAAGCGACGCTGCGCGTGCTGAACGCGTTCAACGCCGCCGTCTATGCGGACGCTGCGCCGCGACGTCCGTCGATCTAGCCCGCGTCATGGTCTACCCCTCCGTTCGCGACTGGCTCTTCTCGGTCAAGACGTTCGCCGCGGCGATGCTCGCGCTGTACCTCGGTCTCGTGTTCGAGCTGCCGCGCCCGTACTGGGCGATGGCAACCGTCTATATCGTGTCGAACCCGTTCGTCGGCGCGACGCGCTCGAAGGCGATCTATCGCGCGCTCGGCACCGCGCTCGGCGCGGCCGCCGCGGTGCTGCTCGTGCCGCCGTTCGTCGAGACGCCGTTTCTGTTCAGCGTCGTCGTCGCGACGTGGACCGGCACGCTGCTGTATCTCGCGATCTCCGACCGCACCGCGCGCAGCTATGTGTTCATGCTGGCCGGCTACACGTTGCCGCTGATCGCGCTGCCGACCGTCACCGATCCGACCACCGTGTTCGACGTCGCGATCGCGCGGACCGAGGAGATCCTGCTCGGGATCGTCTGCGCGAGCATCGTC
Organism: Paraburkholderia sp.; assembly: GCA_035492135.1. Lineage (GTDB taxonomy): Bacteria > Pseudomonadota > Gammaproteobacteria > Burkholderiales > Burkholderiaceae > Paraburkholderia. The sequence goes on from DATJJN010000094.1 coordinate 18,487, forward strand.
GGCAGCGTGGTGCTGCCGAGCCGGCTCGCGCCGACGCTGATCGAGCGCACCGACGCGTGGTTTCGCGACGCCGCGTTCTACGGCCGCGAGACGCTGACCGGCCACGTGGCCGGCGCGGCGCTGTCAGCGTGCCGGCAGCGGCTCGCGGCGACGGTCAACGGCCTCGAATTCCTGCTGAGCCAGCTCGGCTACGACCACACGCATCCGGAGATCGTCGTGCGCGCCGAGGCGCTGCGCGGGCGGATGATGTTGTTCCTGCCGATCATGTCGTCGCTCGTGGACCCGATTCTCGCGCTGCGAAGCGACCTGAAAGTGCGCCCGCCGGGCCTCGACGAACTGCTCGCGGATGCCGCGAAGTGGTTCGGCGCGCCGCTCGGGCAAAGCTCGCACGACGACATGCGCTCGCGCGATGCCGCCGATGCGCTGCACGCGCGGATCGCCGCGCTGCAGCCGAGCGGCGCCGCGCTCGCGTCATGGGAGGGCGCGCTGTTGTCGAACGCGCTGTGGCGTCTCGGCCAGGTGATCGACGTGTGGCAGGACTGCCTGTCGTTGCGCGCGACCATCTCGCAGGAATCGGCGAGATGGCGGCCGCGCTTCCGGCACTGGCGGCTCGGCGGCACCGAGCGCTTCTACGACCGCGGGATGATGCTGTTCTCGACGATGTCGGCGGTCGGCGCGATCATCGTCGCGTGCGGGGTGTGGATCGCGTCCGGCTGGCACGACGGCGCGAGCGCGGTCGCGCTGGCGGCGGTTGCGTGCTGCTTCTTCGCGGCGCTCGACGAACCCGCGCCGCAGGTGTTCCGCTTCTTCGTGGCGACGTGCGTGGCGGTCGTGATCGCCGGCCTCTATCTGTTCGTCGTGCTGCCGCGCGTGCACGACTTCGCGATGCTCGTCGTGATGTTCGCCGGGCCGTTCATCCTCGTCGGCACGCTGATTCCGCGCCCGCAGTTCAACATGGTGACGATGCTCGTCGCGGTGAACACCGCGACCTTCATCAGCATCCAGGGCGCGTACGACGCCGATTTCCTCGTATTCCTGAACAGCAATCTCGCGGGCGTGGCGGGCCTCCTGTTCGCGTTCGTGTGGACGCGCGTCACGCGTCCGTTCGGCGCGGAGCTGGCCGCGTCGCGTCTGCTGCGTTCGAGCTGGGAAGACGTCGCGCTCACCGCGTCGACGCAGCCGATCGCGAGCCAGCGCGATCTCGCATCGCGGATGCTCGACCGGCTGATGCAGCTGATTCCGCGTCTCGCCGCGTCCGACGAGCATCGGCATCCGTCGATCGAGAGCTTTCGCGACCTGCGCATCGCGCTGAACGCGCTGGACTTGCGCCGCTCGCGGCATCGTCTGAAAGGCGAGTTGCCGGCGACGATCGACGGCGTGCTCGCCGGCGTCAGCACGTACTACGCGCACTGCGCCGATCGCCATCAGCGCATGCCGGCGCCGCGCGCGCTGAGGGAGACGATCGACGACGCGCTCGGCCGCGTCACCGCGCGCGCCGCCGCGACGACGCGCGCGGTGAACGCCGAAGGCGCCGCCGCCAGCACCGCGCTGCGCGCGTCGCAGCGCTGGCTGCGCGAAACGCGCCATGCGCTCGTGGGCTTGCGGCTGTCGCTCTTTCCCGCGTCGGCGGGCGAGGCGCCGCAAGCCACCGTCGAGGGCGACGCATGATGCGCGCGCCGCTTCTCGCCCCCGTGTTTTCTTCTGGCTGCGGCCACGGACCGTCATGATCGGAGAAATCGATATCCTCGGCGTGTTCGTGCCGTCGGTGCTGGTGCTGATGCTGATCGCGTATGTGATCAACATCGGCATCCGCTGGACGCTCACGCGCGTCGGCTTCTACCGGCTCGTCTGGCACCGCTCCATTTTCGATCTCGGCATCTATGTGCTGGTGCTGGGCGTCATTGTCGTGTTCACCCATCATCTGGTTGTAACGTGAAAAAAACCTGGTTCTCCGTCGGGCAGATCCTGCTCACGCTGATCGTCGTGGCGATCTCCGCGATCGTGCTCTGGCGTCTGATCGATTACTACATGTTCTCGCCGTGGACGCGCGACGGCCACGTCCGCGCCGACGTGATCCAGGTCGCGCCCGACGTGTCCGGCCTCATCACGCAGGTCGACGTGGCCGACAACCAGCTCGTCAAGCGCGGCCAGCTGCTGTTCGTGATCGACCAGGCGCGCTACGCGCTCGCGCTGCGGCTCGCGCAGGCGACCCTCGAACAGCGCCGCGCGACGCTCGCGCAGGCGAAGCGCGAATACGCGCGCAACATCACGCTCGGCAATCTCGTTGCGAGCGAGACGCTCGAGGAAAGCCGCACGCGCGTCGAGCAAGGCCAGGCGGCGGTGGACGACGCGCAGGTGTCGGTCGATACCGCGAAGCTGAATCTCGAACGCACGCGGATCGTGAGTCCGGTCGACGGCTATCTGAACGACCGCGCGCCGCGTCTCGGCGAATTCGTCACGTCGGGCCGCGCGGTGTTGTCGGTCGTCGACATGAACTCGTTTCGCGTCGACGGCTACTTCGAAGAGACGAAGCTGCACGGCATTCATATCGGCGAGCCGGTCGACATCACCGTGATGGGCGAGCGCCGGCCGCTGCGCGGCCACGTGCAGAGCATCGTCGCCGCGATCGAGGACCGCGACCGCACGCTCGGGCCGAACCTGCTGCCGAACGTGAATCCGGCGTTCAGCTGGGTGCGCCTCGCGCAGCGCATTCCGGTGCGCATCGCACTCGACGAAGTGCCGGACGACTTCCGGATGATCGCCGGACGCACGGCCACCGTCGCGGTGCGGACGGCCGGGTCGGCGTCGGATGCGCGCGGCGCGTCGGCGGCGGCTGGTGCGGCGCCGTCGTCGGCGGCTGCCGGGGCCGAGGCGGCGTCGGTTTCGTCCGCGCCGGTTTCCCCCGCGTCGCCTGCGTCGCCCGCGTCGCCGGCGGCTGCCGGGCCCGACGCGGCGTCCGTTTCGCCCGCATCGCCCGTCCGGGCCCCGGCCGGAGCGTCGCGATGAACGCGCGGCGCACGCCGCGTCGGAGCGCCCGGCGGCCTCGCGCGTTCGCGCCGCTCGCACTCGTGCTCGCGCTCAGCGCGTGCATGAACGTCGGCCCGAACTACAAGCTGCCGCAGAACGCGCTCGTCAATTCGTCGTTCGCGAACGCGCCGCTCGACGCGAACGGCGCGCCCGTCTCGCAAGACCCGCTGCCGCCCGACTGGTGGAAGCTGTACGACGACCCGGCGCTGACCCAGCTCGTCGAAGAAGCGCTGAAGTCGAACACCAATCTGCGCGTGGCGGCGGCGAACCTCGCCCGCTCGCGCGCGGCGCTCGCGGTCGCGAACGCGCAGGGCGGCTTCTCCGGCAGCGCGACGGCCGGGTTCCAGCGCGCGCAGGAATCGGCCGAGCAATATCTGCTGTTCAGCAAGGTGCCGGTCGTGAACGAAGGCAATGTCGGCGTCAGCCTGTCGTACGAGGTCGACCTGTTCGGCAAGCTGCGGCGCGGCGTCGAGGCGGCGAACGCGGACGCCGAAGCCGTCGCGGCGGCCGGCGACCTCGCGCGGATCGAAGTCGTCGCGGACGTCGTGCGCGCGTATGTCGAATCGTGCTCGGCGGGCGAGGAACTCGCGATCGCAGAGGAGTCGCTGAAGCTGCAACGCGAGCGCGTCGACTTGACGAGGCGGCTGCGCGACGCCGGACGCGGCAACCAGCCCGACGTCACGCGCGGCGTCACGCAGGTGCAGACGCTCGCGGCCGACATCCCGCGGTTCCAGTCGCGTCGCCGCATCGCGCAATACCAGCTCGCTATGCTGCTCGCGCGCTCGCCGGCCGACCTGCCGCCCGCCGCGCTCGCGTGCGAGCGGCTGCCGACGCTCGCGCAGCCGATTCCGGTCGGCGACGGCGCGGCGCTGCTCAAGCGCCGGCCCGACGTGCGCGAGGCGGAGCGGCAACTGGCGGCGTCGACCGCGCGGATCGGCGTGGCGGTCGCCGCGTTGTATCCGTCGATTTCGATCGGCGCGTCGGCGGGCACGACCGGCATTGCCGAAGACCTGTTCACGCCGCTCACGAACCGCTGGGCGTTCGGCCCGCTGATCAACTGGAGCTTCCCGTCGAACGGCCAGCGTCAGCGCGTGCAGGAAGCCGAGGCGGCGACGGGCGGCGCGCTCGCGCATTTCGACGGCGTCGTGCTGAACGCGCTGCGCGAGACGCAGACGAGCCTCGCCACGTATGCCGCGGACTATCAGCGCGCCGACGAGCTGCGCAGCGCGTATCAGTCGGCGCGCGAGTCGGCCGACGAAACGCACCGGCTTTACGCGGCGGGTCGCGAGTCGTTCCTGTCGGACCTCGATGCGACGCGCACGCTGACCACCGTCCACGCGCAGGTCGCGGCGGCGGAAGGCCAGGTCGCGCTCGATCAGGTGCGCCTGTTCCAGTCGCTCGGCGGCGGCTGGGAACAAGCGGACTGAGTTCGATCGGCCGACTGAAGGGCGGCGTTTGACGACGCCGCCCGCTTCCATGCCGCGCGCGGCACGTCGTTTGCTGAATCGTCGGCGTCGCCAATTGCACCGCCGCACGATGAAGCCCGATCTCCCGCCCGCCGTCCACACCATCGTCGCCGACGACGATTGCCTGTGCCACGTCGAGCGGCTGCTCGACACGCTCGCCCTTCCCGTCGACGGCACGTCGATCGCCGCCGCTTCCCGCACGCTCACGCGCGCGCTGCCGTCGCTGCCGCCACCCGGCGAAGGCGACACGCTGCTGCGCTGGCGGATGCTCGCGGCGATCGCCGCGCGCGACCTGTCGCTCGTGAAGATCTACGAAGCGCACGCGGACGCCGCCGCGATCCTCGCGGAACTCGGCGCCGCCGCGCCGCGGCGCGGCAGCGTGTGGGCGGTATGGGCCGCGCAGATGCCCGACGCACCATTGCGGATTTCCCGGCACGCCGACGACCTCGTCCGCCTGAACGGCCTGAAAAGCTGGTGTTCCGGCGCGGCGTTCGCGACCGACGCGCTCGTCACGTGCATCGACGACGACGATCGCCCGTGGCTCGCGGCCGTCGATCTCGCGCAGCCGGGCGTCGAAGCGGTTGCGGGCACATGGCACGCGGTCGGGATGGCGGCGACGGGCAGCGTCGACGTGCGTTTCACCGAGGCGAGCGCGCGGCTCGTCGGCCGCGCGAACGCGTATCTCGAACGGCCGGGCTTCTGGTTCGGCGCGGCGGGCATTGCCGCGTGCTGGTATGGCGCGGCGGCCGCGCTCGCGACGCGCCTCGCCGACGCCGCCGCGCACCGCGACGACCCGCATCGCCGCGCCCATCTCGGCGCGGCCGACGCGGCGCTGTCGGCCGCTCGCGCGCTGCTGCGCGAAACGGCCAATGACATCGACCGCGCGAAGGGAACCGGTGCGACGAGAGGCTCGATGGGAGCCTCGACGACCGCAGCGATGACAGGCTCGATGGGAGGCTCGACGACCGGAGCGATGACAGGCGTGATGACTGGCTCGATGACCGGAGCGTCCGCCGACGCAATGACTGGCGCAACGACCGATGCAACGGCCGGCGCAACGGCCCACGCAATACCCAACGCAACGGCCCACGCACCGTTCGACCCAACGACCGCCGCGCTGCGCGTGCGCGCGGCCGTCGAGGAGGCGGTCGACGCGGTGCTGCGCGCGGTGTCGCGCGGACTCGGCGCGGCGCCGTTCTGCCGCGACCGCTGGTTCGCGCGGATGGCCGCCGATCTGCCGGTGTTCGTGCGCCAGAGCCATGCCGAGCACGACCTCGCGACGCTCGGCGGCACGCTCGCCGCCCGCGCGGGTACGACGGAGCGCGAAACATGGCGCCTCTGACGCCCGCCGCGCGCTCGCGCTACTTCGACGACAAGTTCGCCCGCGACGACGACCCGTGGCGCTACCGCGACAGCTGGTACGAGCGCCGCAAGCGCGATCTCGTGCTCGCCGCGCTGCCGCGCGCCCGCTATCGCCGCGCGTTCGAGCCGGGCTGCGCGAACGGCGAGTTGTCCGCGCAACTGGCGCCGCGCTGCGAGCAACTGCTGAGCGCCGACTTCGCGCCGACCGCGCTCGCGCTCGCGGAACGACGCGTCGCGGGCTACGCGCACGTGCGCGTCGAGTGCCGCGCGATGCCGGACGACTGGCCCGCCGCGCACTTCGACCTGATCGTCATCAGCGAATTCGCGTACTACCTGAGTCCCGAGCAATGCACGACGCTCGCCGATGCCGCGTGCGCGTCGCTCGACGTCGGCGGCACGTTGCTGTGCTGTCACTGGCGACATGGCGGCGAAGCGTGGATGCTCGACCCCGCCGCCGTGCACGCGCAATTCGACGTGCGCGCCGAGCTGCGCGCGCAGACGCACATCGCGGACCGCGATTTCCTGCTCGACGTGTGGACCCGCGACGACCCGTCGGGCGCGGCGCAGGCGGAGCGCCGCGCATGATCGGCATCGTGATTCCGGCGCACAACGAAGCGGGCTTGCTGATGCGCTGCCTGCGAGCCGCGAGCATCGCCGCCGCGCGCTATCACACGCACAGCGGCGAGGCGGTGAGCATCGCGGTCGTGCTCGATGCGTGCACCGACGGCAGCGACGCGATCTGCGCGGCCTTCGATGTCGAGGCGATCGAGATCGACGCGCGCAACGTCGGCATCGCGCGTTCGTGCGGCGCGACGCGCCTCGTCGACGCCGGCGCGCGCTGGCTCGCGTTCACGGATGCGGACAGCGTCGTCGCGCCCGACTGGCTCGATGAGCAACTGGCGCTCGGCGCGGACGCCGTCTGCGGCGCGGTGGACGTCGACGACTGGTCCGCGCATCCGCAGGAAGCGCGCGATGCGTTCGCGCGGATGTACGTCGCCGCCGACGGTCACCGGCACGTGCATGGCGCGAATCTCGGGGTGAGCGCGAGCGCTTATCGTCTCGCGGGCGGTTTCGGTCCGCTCGAATGCGCGGAAGACGTCGCGCTCGTGTGCGCGCTGCTCGACGCCGGCGTGCGCGTGGTGTGGAGCGCGCGGCCACGCGTCGTCACGAGCGGACGCCGCGTGTCGCGCGTGCGCGGCGGCTTTGCGGACACGCTCGGCCGGCTGCGCTGACGCGCGCTGCGCAGCGCCGCGTCAGATGCGGCGCCGCGGCCCCGGCCGCCGCTCAATGTCCGTTGTAGATCGGCGGCGAGTAGCTGCTCGCCGCGCCGTTGGCGTTGCCGCCGCCGCTTTGCGACGAGCCGCTCGTGGCGGGGCCATAACCGGTGGTCTGACCGTTCTCGCGCGCGACGCGCGCCTCGGCCGCCTGGATGTCTTGCGGATAGTACGGATCGTTGGCTTCCGGGCGATAACCGGCGCGTTCCAGTTGTTCGAGTTGGTTGCGCACCTGCGCGCGCGTGAGCGGCTGATTGGTCTGCTGCTGCGCGAACGAAACGGTCGGCACCGCGAGCACGGCGGCCAGCGCGACAGCGTTGATGAGTGACTTCATGGTGACACCTCCAAAAATTGCCGGCCGCGAGCGCCCGCTCGCAGCCGTTTTTTGGAGTCTAGGCGGGAGGTGAAGGCCGATAAATGGCCGGATTCGGAATTCTCTGTTTTTGTCTGATTGACAATCCAGCGTTTGGGGGTTAGCCGAAAACAACATGGGCAATCCATCGAACTGACACACTCTGTCCCCCGTCGGTGACAGTTCCCGAACATCGCACCGCACGCCGCAAACGCGCTCCCGCCGCGAGAGCCGCGCGGTAAGCGGCGCCTCCAAACCGCATCGGTCCGGCACGAATCATGCGGTCGCATTGCCCCGACCGAAAACACCACGGACCGCGCCACGCGGCACGGGAGACGGGAGACACCCCACAATGAGCGCCGACGAACGGCTGCACGACTGGCGCCGCGACGCCTTGCGGCTGGAACAGGAAGTCATGAAGAGCGTGATCGGCCAGCAGCCGGTCGTGCGGCTCATCAACATCGCGCTGTTCGCCCGCGGGCATGTGCTGCTCGAAGGCGGCGTCGGCGTCGGCAAGACCACGGTGCTGCGCGCGTTCGCGCGCGCGGTCGGCGGCGACTTCGCGCGCGTCGAAGGCACGATCGACCTGATGCCGGGCGATCTCGTCTATCACACGTACGTCGACGGCGAAGGCCGTCCGCACATCGAGCCCGGTCCGCTGCTGCGCTACGGCGAAAACCTCACGACGTTCTTCTTCAACGAGATCAACCGCGCGCGTCCGCAGGTGCAGTCGCTGCTGCTGCGCGCGATGGCCGAGCGCTCGGTGTCCGCGTTCGACCGCGAATTCGGGTTCCCGTCGATGACGGTGTTCGCCGACCGCAACAAGGTCGAAAAGGAAGAGACGTTCGAACTCGCGTCGGCCGCGCGCGACCGGTTCCTGTTCGAGCTGAACATGCCGACGCCCGCCGACGACGACGTGCGTCGCCAGGTGGTGTTCGATCCCGCGTATCACGATCCCGACGCGCTGCTGCGGCGCATCGAGCCCGGCGTCGTCGAGTGGCGAAGCCTGAACGACGCGGGCGCCGCGATCCAGCGCACGGTCACCGCCAGCGAGGCGATCACGCGCTACGTGCTCGACATCTGGCGCGCGACGGAAGACCCGCGCGCGTTCGGCATCGCGCTCGACAACGTGGACATGGACCGGCTGATCGTCGCGGGCGCGAGTCCGCGCGGCGTGAGCGCGCTGGTGCGGGCGGCGCGCGTCGTCGCGTGGCTCGCGGGGCGCGCGCATCTGCTGCCCGAGGACATCCACGCGGTGCTGCTGCCCGCGCTCGGCCATCGCGTGTTCTTCTCGCCGATCTACGAGCTGCGGCGCGCGGAACTGGCCGACGCGCTGATCGCGCAGATCGTCGCGAAGGTCGCGGTGCCCTGACGCTCGACGCGATGGACACCCTGCGCGAATTCCACTACCGGCTGCCCGGCCGCGCGAGCGGCTTTCGGCCCGGCTCGCACCCGGGCACGAGCTACGGCGCGGGCCAGGCGTTCGCGCTGCACGCGAAGCTCTTCGATCATCCCGATCCGCGTCGCGTCGATCTGCGCGCGAGCGCGCGCTCGGTGCCGCGCGAATGGCTCGTGCGCCTGAACCTGCAGCGCGTGGCGGTGCCGGTGCATCTGCTGATCGACGTGTCCGCGTCGATGCACTTCGGCACCGGACGCACGAAGCTCGCGACGGCGGCCGAGTTCGCGTCGACGCTCGGCTTCAGCGCGTTTCGCGCGGGCGACCGCGTCGGCATGCTCGGCTTCGACGACGCGCCGCGCGACGACCTTTATCTGCCCGCGCGCTACGGCCGCGCGACCGGCGACGCGATGGCCGCCGCGTTGCTCGACTGCGCGCCGCGCGAGCAGGCGTCGGGCTCCGGCATCGACGGACTGGCGCGGACCTTCGGCCGGATCGTCGGTCAGGCGGGGCTCGTGTTCGTCGTGTCGGATTTTCACTGGCCGCTCGACGGCCTGCCGGCCGCACTCGATCTGCTGGTTCATGCGTGCGTGGTGCCGATCGTCGTGTGGGACCAGGCGGAGATCGAACCGCCCGCGTCGGGCCGGCTGCTGCGCGTGCACGACGCCGAGACCGGCGAGCCGCGCACGCTGTGGCTGCGCGACAAGACCCGCGCGCAATGGCGCGAACGCGTGGCCACGCGGCGCGCGGCGCTCGCGCACGCGTTCGGGCAGCGCGGCATCCGCCCGTTCTGGGTCGACGGCGCGTTCGACGCGGACCGGCTCACGCAGTACTTCGAGGAGATCGCGGCATGACACTGCGCGCGCGTTCTGCGTCGGGCGTCAGGATCGCCGTCGCTGCGCTGGTTGCGCTGACGTCCTGCGCTCAGGCGGCAGCGGAGGATCAAAAGCCGCCGGTGAGCGCGTCGGCGATCGCCGCTGCAATCGACGAGGCCCATCATGCGGGCGGGGCTTCGTCCGCGGCGGCGTCTTCCGCTGCATCTTCCGTTGCGCCCGCCGCGTCGCGCCCCGCGCGCACGATCGAGCCGCGCGCGTTCGGCTACGTGCTAGGCGACGTGCTCACGCAACGCGTAGCGCTCGACGGCGCGACCGGCGACCTCCCAGCGAACGCGCTGCCGGGCGCCGGACGCATCGGCGTGTGGCTCGAACGCCGTCCGTCGCGCATCGAGACCGCGGCGGACGGCCGTCGCTGGCTCGTGCTCAGCTACCAGGTGACGAACTCGCCGCAATCGCTGACGACGATCGAACTGCCCGCGCTCGTGATCGACGTGCCGCGCGGCGTGCCGTTGCGCGTCGACGCGTGGCCGGTCAGCATCGGCCCGCTGACGCCCGACGCGATCGCGGAGAGCGGCGACCTGCAGCCGATGCGGCCCGACCGTCTGCCGCCGCATGCGCCGACCGCGCGCATCGAGCGCCGGCTCGCGGGGTCGCTCGGCGCGCTCGGGGTCGTGCTGATCGCGTGGGGCGCGTGGTGGCATCTGCGCAACCGGCGCGAGGCCGCGCGGCTGCCGTTCGCGCGCGCGTGGCGGGATCTCGCGAACGGGCGCTCGGCCCGCAACGCGCGTGACAACCCCAACCCCGACGACCCCGCCGCGTGGCGTCGCCTGCATCGCGCGCTCGACGAAACCGCCGGCCGCGTCGTGCAGCACGACAAGCTCGCGCCGCTGTTCGCGCGCGCGCCGTGGCTCGAACCGCTGCGCGAGCCGCTCGAACAGTTCTACGCACAGTCGGCCGCGCGCTTTTTCAGCACCGGCGCGCCGGTCGTGTCGTATCCGCTGCGGCAGCTCGCGCGCGAACTGTATCTCGCGGAAAGGCGCTGTCAGCGATGAACCTCGCGTTCGACTTCGCGCAGCCGTGGGCGCTCGTGTTGCTGCCGCTCGCGGCGTTGCCGCTGTTGCGGCGGCGCGGCGACACGCTGCCGTTTTCCACCGTCGCGCTGTTGCCGACCGATCGCGCGGGCCGCATCGCCGCGCTGCTGCTGCGCGCGCTCGGCGTGCTCGCGATCGGCGCGATCGTGGTCGGGCTCGCCGGACCGGGACGCTCGCACGTGCGCGTGCAGCACACGGGCAACGGCGCGGACATCCTGCTGCTGATCGATCGCAGCGAAAGCATGGACGAGCCGATCAACCGCACGAGCATCGACGCGCACAACGAGCCGAAAAACGCCGTCGCGCGCCGCTCGCTGACGCGCTTCATCGAGGACCGTCCGAACGACCGCTTCGAGCTGATGATGTTCGGCATCAGCCCGATCGTCGCGATGCCGCTGACGAGCGATCACGCGGCGGTGATCGAGGCGCTCGACGCGACGCGCATCGGCCGCGGGCTGCCCGACACGCAGATGGACCGCGGCCTGATCGCCGCGATTGCGCAGTTCGACCATCGTCCGCTGCTCGCGCGCCGCGCGATCGTGCTGGTGTCCGACGGCGGCGCGACGCTCGACGACGCCGCGCGCCGGCGCATCGCCGAAGGCCTCGCGCGCAATCACATCGCGCTCTACTTCGTGTACCTGCGCAGCGGGCTGATGAGCCCGGACCTCAGCGCGACGACGCTCGCGTCCGGGTCGAATTCCGCGGAGGCGAACCTGCATCGGTACTTCCTGTCGCTGCACACGCCATATCGGCTTTTCCAGGCGGCCGACATCGACGGGATGGAACAGGCGCTCGCGGAGATCAACCGTCAGCAGCATTTTCCGGTGTCGTACGTCGAGCAACTGCCGCGTCAGGACGTAAGCCGCGTGTGCTATGCACTCGCGCTCGCGGCGGCGGCGTTGCTCGTCGTCGCGCGATTCGCGCAGGTGCGAGGCTGGTGACGAGGCGAATGATGCCCGGCGACCGATGAGGAGCCACCGATGAGGAGCGGCCAATGAAGCGCAGATCGATGCATCTGATGTTCGGCGTGCTCGCGCTCGGCTGCGCGAGCGTCGCCGCGTGGCAGGGCATCCGGTTGATCGAGGCCCGCGCGCTCGACGCGCAGATCGCGCAGGTGCTCTCCGGTCGCGCGCCGCCGGATGCCGCGCCTGGCGCCGGCCCGTCCCCGGTGCGGCTCGCGCGCGCGGTGATGCTCGCGAAGGCCGGCGAGCGCGTGCAGGCCGCGACGCTGTACGACTCGCTCGTCGCGGCGTCGCCGGACCTGTCGGACCCGGTCGCGCGCGCCGCGATGTACGACGCGGCGGGCATGAGCCTGCGCGAAGGATCGGTCGACGGCCGCGCGCTCGAACTGCTGTCGCTGACGATGATCGCCGACGCGAAGAACCGCTATCGCACGCTGCTGCGCGCGACGCCCGACGACTGGGACGCGCGCTACAACCTCGAACGCGCGCTGCGGCTCGCGCCCGAGCTGCCGGACGGCCCGGTCGCGGGCCAGTCGGCGCCGGATAACCGCTTGCGGCTGCGCGGCGCGCAGTCGGTGGATCTGCCGTGAGCACGTCGCTACCCGATCTGCCGCATGCGGCTTCGGCGCCGCCCGCTCGCCGCGCGCTTCGCGCCGCGCGCCACTGGGCGGCGGCGGCCGCGCTGCCGTTCCTCGCGGCCGCCGTGCTGATGCCGCCGCTGCATCTGCAGCGCGACACGTTCAGCTATATCGCGACGTTCGACATCACGCAGAGCATGAACACGGAGGACCTGACGGAGAACGGCACGCCCGTCAGCCGGCTCGCGTTCGCGAAGGCGCAGATGCGCGACGCGCTCGGCCGCCTGCCGTGCGGCTCGAAGGTCGGCTGGAGCGTGTTCACCGGCCAGCGCGCGATGTTGCTGCTGCAGCCGATCGAAGTCTGCGCGAACTACGACGCGCTGCTGTCGTCGCTCGCGGCGATCGATTCGAGCATGCGCTGGACCAACTGGAGCCGCATCGCCGAAGGCGGCGTCTGGTCGGCCGTGCGAACCGCGCGACAGAGCGGCGCGGGCGTCGCGGTGCTGTTCTTCACCGACGGCCAGGAGGCGCCGCCGCTGTTGCCGTCGAACCTGCGGCCGTGGGACGAAGCGCGCGACGTGAAAGGCTGGCTGATCGGCGTCGGCGGCAGCGAGCCGGTGCCGATTCCGCGCTCGGATGCGGACGGCAACCGCATCGGCTTCTGGAGCGCCGACGACGTGATCCAGGTGCCGCGCGTGCCCGGCGCGCCGCCGGCCGGCGAGAGCCACGAGGAACTGACGTCGCTGCGCGGATCGTATCTGGACATGATCGCCGCGCGCGTCGGCTTTTCGTATCGCCGGCTCACGGATGCCGGCTCGCTCGGCGACGCGATCGTCGATCCGCGCTTCGGCCATCGCGAGGCGGTGCCGGTCGACGTGCACGCGTTGCCGGCGCTGGCCGGCCTGTTGCTGCTCGTGTGGCGCTACCTGCCCGAGCGGGACACGTTGCGGCACGCATGGCGCGCGCTGCGGCGGCGCGTTCAGCGCCGCGCCGCGCCCGCCGACGGCACGAACCCGCCGTATTCGCGTTCCAGATAAGGCGCCGCGTGTTCCAGCAGAAAGCGGCGGAACACGGTGCCGGTCGGCGACAGCTGCTTCGCGCGCATGTGCACGATCTGCCATGTGCGCTCGATCGGCGTGCCGTTCACGTCGAGCAACGCGAGTTCGCCGGTACGCAATTCCAGCAGCAGCGTATGCAGCGAGATCAGGCTCACGCCCATGCCGGCCATCACCGCCTGCTTGATCGTTTCGTTGCTGCCGAGCGTGACGATCTTCGCCGGCGCGAACAGATGCTTGCGGAACATGTCCTCGGCGGTCGTCCGCGTGCCGGAACCCAGCTCGCGCAGCAGGAACGTCTCCGCGCGCAGCTCCTGCAGATCGAAGCGCCGCGCGTTCGCAAGCGGATGCGCGAGCGGCGCGATCAGCACGTGCGGATGACGCGCGAGCGGCTCGGCGACCGTGTCGAGTTCGGGCGGCGGCCGTCCCATGATCGCGAGATCGATGGCGTTGTCCTGCAACTGCCGCAGCAGCATCTCGCGATTGCCGACGAGAAAATGCACATCGACGCGCGGATATTGCTGCGAATAGCGCGCGAGCAGCTTCGGCGCAAAGCAGGTGGCGGAGCTGACGATGCCGACCGCGATCGACCCGCTGTCGGCCTGCGTCAGCGACGTCATTGCGTCCTCGGCGTCCTTGATCTCGCCGAGAATGCGGCTCGCGTGATGCGTGAGCTTTTCGCCGGCTTCGGTCAGCGCGAGGCGCCGTCCGACCCGCTCGAACAGCGGCAAGCCGGCCGCCTCTTCGAGCTGGCGGATCTGCATCGAGATCGCGGGTTGGGTCAGATGCAGTTCGTCCGCCGCGCGGGCAAAGCTCATGTGACGCGCGGCGACCGAGAAAATCTGCAACTGCCGCAGCGTCAGCGAGCGGATGAAATTCACGGCGACATCCGGTGGCGCAGGAAAAAAGCGCCGCCGGTGCGATGCACCGCTCGCACACGGCGGCCCAACGAGGAGACAATCAACGCACAACAAAGCAAAAACGAATGCGCTCGGCTCAGCCCTGCGGCTTCGCGCCGGACGATTTCGGCGCCGTCGCCGGCTTGCGCACGAGCGATTGATAGGTCAGCGTCTCGGTCTGCAGCGGATGCGCGAAGTCGCCGTTCGCGCCCGGCACTTCGGTGCGAATCATCGCGACATGACCGGGCACGTCGTCCGCGAACACGAACGTATAGCGCTTGCCGGTGTAGCGCGGAAAGCGCCCCGCGTTCGGATCGTTCACGTACGGCTGCACGACGATCTGCCGCGCGGCGACTTCCTTGCCGCCGACCTTCGTCGTGACGTTCGTGATCTGCGGGCCCGCCGCGAGCGCGAGGCGCACGCGCTGCTGGAAATAGCGCCGCTTGCCGCCCGTCAGCTGCTCCATGTCCGCGATGTCGCGTTCGAGGAAGTAGATGACCGCCGGATTGCACGGCAGCCCGCTGTTCGGCAGGTTCACCGCGCCGTGGTGGTCGGACACCTGCGCGTCGGTCTTCTCGTTGCCGGGACTCAGCACCAGCACGCGCACCGTGTCGGGCTCGCGCTTTTCCTCGCCGGTGCCGACGAGCGAATATTCGAGTTGCGACTGCGGATTCAAGCCGCGCATCTGGTCGCTCATGAACACCAGTTGCTCGGCGGCCGTGATCGCATCGGATGCCGAAGCACCGGCGGGCGGCGAAGCCACCGCCTGCGTCGGCTGCGCCGCGTGCGCGGGATGCGACGCGACGGCGGCGGCAAGCGCCGCCGCGCAGGCCGCCGCGGCCAGCGCCGCGCGAGGGGGGACCGGCCGCGCGAGCGTCATTGCGCACCGCCTCGCTTGCCCTCTTTCACGTCGACCGGCTTGAGCAGCGGCACCTGATAGCTCGCGAGGATGCTGTCGATCTTCCCCTGGTTCGCGCCGATCCACTCGTCGACCTTGTCGTGCCACGCCTTCTCGCCGTGACGCACGCCCATCGAAATCTGGTAATCGAAACGGATGCCCGGCGCGGGCGGGAACGCGACCAGCCTGACCTTGTCGCCCTCGCGATTCGCGAAGTAGCCGGCAATCGGCCCCCACACGAACACGACGTCGAGATTGCCCTGATCGAGATCGTGCTGGATCATCTCGCCGGGGAACGCCTGCGGGTCGCCGCTTTGCACCTGGTACGACTCCGCCTGATCGATGAGCCCGTGCGCGAGCAGCCAGTCCACGGCGGGCGTCTGCGAGAAGATGCCGAAGCGCAGCTTGTGCAGCACGTCGGGCGGCAGCTTCAGCAGGTCGTCGGGCGTCTTCACGTTCGCGAGTTCGGGCTTCTTCGTGAACACCATCGCGTACGTCGAGCGCAGATACGGCTGCGTGGTCGCCGTCATGTCATAGCCCTTCGGCACGCCGATGATCAGGTCGCACTTGTACGCGCCGTGCTCGTCCGTCTCGCGCAGCGTGTGCCGCACGAAGCCCATTCGCTGCGGAAAGTACGTGTACTGAAGCTTGTAGCCGAAGTCGTGCGCCATCTGCTCGGCGATGCGGTTTTCGTAGCCCTCTCCCTTGTCGTTCGACAGCGGCATGTTGTTCGGGTCCGCGCACACCCGCAGTATGCCGTCGGCCCCGTCGTTGTTCGGCAGGTCGGCCCCCTGGGCACGCGCCGCGCCGCACGCGAGCGACGCAAAACCCATTGCGGCGACGAACGCCGCCGCCCTGAACGCGTTGTTTCCGTTACGCATCGTCCCACTCCACGAGAGCCGTTCAGTCATGTTGGCATCGGTCCTTTCCGCTCGGGCTCACTTCGCATCGTCGATGGGCTTCAGGTCGCCGGGCTTGATCTGTCCGTCCGAGCGTCCCTTCAGATACGCGTACAGGTATTGCCAGTTCTTCTGCATCATCTGGCTGGAGCTGAAGTCGGGCATGCCCTTCTCCACGCGTCCGCCGAACACGGTGCGATGAAACTCGTTGATGTCGATCTGCTTGAGCGCGTCCACGAGGGACGGCCCGACGAGCCCTTGCTGCTGCGCGCCATGACAACGCTCGCAATCGAGCGCGCGCCACGTTCTCCATCCTTGCAGCGTATTGCCATCGACCTTGTTGCCGTCCACGACCTTGTACGAGGGTGCCGTGCCCGGCGCGTTGTCCGCTTGTGCGACCGCCGTCATCCCGGCGATCGCGACGGCGGCCGTGCCCGCCAGCAACAAGAGGGTTCTGCCTTTCATGCGTAGTTCTCCTTCGATGATCGCGCCGTGGCGCGCAAAAGGTGATGCGAGGCGGGCTGGCGCCGGACGGCCCGCTGCAAGGCGGTCGGCGCGTGCGCCCATGAGACGGTGAGGCCGGCGCGTTGCACGCCGGCCTCCCACTGCCAGTTACGAGTTCGGCAGCGCGAACACGAACAGCGTGCCGCCGAGTGCCGTGTACTTCGCGAGCGCGCGATAGCCGCCGACCGCGCCGAGACCTTCCTCGGACTTCTGCAGGCCCGCCGCCATGCCGATGCCGGCCCAGCCGCCGATGCCCGAATACACGCCGACGTACTGCTTGCCGTTGTACTCGTACGTGAAGACGTTGCCGATGATCCCGGACGGCGTCTTGAAGCGCCACAGTTCCTTGCCGTCGCTGATGCGAACCGCCTTCAGGTAGCCTTCGAGCGTGCCGTAGAACGCGATGCCGCCAGCCGTCGCGAGGGCGCCCGACCACACCGAGAAGCGCTCCGGCTTCGACCATGCGATCTTGCCCTTGCTCGCATCCCACGCAATGAAGTTGCCCATCGCGCCGTTCTCGTTAGGACCCGGATACATCGCGAGCGTCGCGCCGACGTACGGTTGACCGGACACGTAGTCGACATCGAACGGCTCGTAGTCCATGCAGACGTGGTTGGTCGGCACGAGGAACAGCGACGAATGCGGATCGAACGCGGCCGGTTGCTCGTCCTTCGTCCCGAGCGCGGCCGGACAGATGCCCTTCACGTTGTGATCGGCGCCCGCCTGCTGCGTCGAGTACGCGGCGTTGCGAACCGGCAGACCGCTCTTCATGTCGATGTGATCCGCCCAGTTCACCGCCGGGTCGTACTTCTGCGCGACCAGCAGCTCGCCCGTCTGACGGTTCAGCGTGTACGCAAAACCGTTGCGGTCGAAGTGAACGATCGCGGGCACCTTGCGGCCGCCGATGTTCAGATCGGACAGGATCATCTCGTTCACGCCGTCATAGTCCCACTCGTCGTGCGGCGTCATCTGGTAGACCCACTTCGCTTCGCCCGTATTCAGATCGCGCGCGAAGATCGTCATGGACCACTTGTTGTCGCCGGGACGCTGGGTCGGATTCCACGTGCCCGGATTGCCCGAGCCGTAGTAGATGAGATTCAGCTTCGGATCCCATGCATACCAGCCCCACGTCGTGCCGCCGCCGAGCTTCCACTGATCGCCCTTCCAGGACTTCAGCGACGAGTCCGCGCCGACCGGCACCATATGGCCGTCCGACCACGTCATCGTCTTTTCCGGGTTGAAGAGGATCTCGTTGTCCGGACCCGTGCTGTAGGCCGTCCAGGCCGGCTTGCCGGTCTTGATGTCGTAGGCGATCAGACGGCCGCGCACGCCGAACTCGCCGCCCGAGATGCCGGTCAGCACCTTGTCGCCGAACACGTGCGGTGCGTTGGTATTGACTTCACCGGCCTTCGGATTGCCGTTCTTCGCCGTCCAGACCACGTCGCCGGTCTTTGCATTGAGCGCGACGAGCGTCGTGTCGGCCTGCTGCAGGAAGATCTTGCCGTCGCCATATGCGAGGCCGCGGTTGACCGTGTCGCAGCACATCACCGACACGACCTGATCATCCTGCTTGGGCTGGTACTGCCACAGGAACGTCTGATCCTTCAGATTGATAGCGATGACCTTGTTGGGGAACGGCGAGTGGATGTACATCGTGTCGCCGATCACGAGCGGAGAGCCTTCGTGGCCGCGCAGCACGCCGGTGGACATCGTCCACGCGACCTGCAGCTTGCCCACGTTGTTCTCGTTGATCTGCTTGAGCGGGCTATAGCGGTGATTCTCATAATCACCCGCCTGAGTCGCCCAGTTGGCGGGATTCTTGATCAGGGTGTCCAGCTGCGAGTCAGCCTGCGCGGCCATCGAGCCCAGGGCGGCGGACGCAGTGACCGCAAGCCCAAGAACCAGGTTGCGTAAGTTCATGTCTCCTCCAGAATTGTGCTGCCGTTCAACTCACGAATGACCCGCGCTACCTTGTGATCCGGACGCGCCGTGCCGGAACAGGTAACGATCTACGCCTTCGCCCAGTCGAACGCCAGGCTTCGCGGCGGTGAACGGCAAACGCATAATCCATGCCGACCCGCTTTTCGTTCAGTGATTCCACCAGGTCCCGCGCGCCTTCGACAAAGCGCGCCGCGGGCCGCCTGCCCCGCCCATGGCGATTGCGCGCGCAGGGGCGCTGCGGCGGACGTCGCCGCGCGACGCACGGCGCCGCGTGCAGGCCGTTCACGGGCGACACATACTGTGTCAAAACCGCGAAGCATCGCGCGAGCGAGCGCGTCCAATGAACACGGGCGCAAGCCGCGCGAACCGCGATGCCTGCGCGGCGCGACACCGCCGGTGCGATCGACGCCGGCACCGGATGAATGGCGCCATCGCGCGATGCCTCGCGCGCGATGCGCGCACCGTTGGCAACGAGGCGGAGAACGACGGCCATGACGCAGACCGAGAGGGTGTACACGGAAGAAGAAATCGCCGAACGACTTACCGGCGCGCTGCAGCACTGGTACATGGAGGACGGGTGGCTGAGGCGCCGCTATCGCACGGAAGGCTGGAAAGGCACGCTGATGGTCGTCACGACGATCGGCCACCTCGCGGAAGCGGCGTGGCATCACCCGGACCTCACGGTGTCCTACGCGTTCGTGATCGTCAAACTGAAGACGCATAGCGCGAAGGGCATCACCGACAAGGACTTCGCACTCGCCCGCAAGATCGAAGACGTGATCCAGTGGCAGCCGGGACGCGAAGGCGGGCCGCTCGAAGGCACGCCGTCCGGCGATCAGCGGTTTCGCTATATCAAGTATGACGAACCGAATGCGTGAGGCGCGTGGCCGGTCGCGCTGCCGGTCGCGTGGTCGGTCGCGTTGTGCGCCGTCCGGCGAGCCGTCGTTCGCGCGCGTGCCGCGCACGGCGCAGCGCGCGGCACGCCCGGTGACACAGTGCGCCCCGCGCGGCACATCGGGGCCGCGCCGGCCGCACGCGGCGCGGAGCGGCGCCGCGTAAGCCGCAAGCGCAACCACGGATGCGCGCCCGGCGCGTCGGCCGCGTCGCGCAACGCTGGTACGCGTCCTGCTTCTGATGCCCGACCGAGTCCCGCCCGCCCAGCCCGAACGAGGATCCTGCATGCCGCTTGCCTTGCGCCGTCTCCCGCCACAGGCCGCCGTGACCGTCGATGCGCCGGCGCGTCTGCATCTGGGCTTTCTCGATCCGAACGCTACGCTCGGCCGCGCGTTCGGCAGCCTCGGCCTCTTCGTCGAGGGCCCCGGCACGCGGCTCGTCGCGCGCCGCGCGGGCGAGTCGTCCATCGTCGGCGCACTCGACGACGCCGACCGCGCCCGCGCGATGCACTGGCTCGACACGCTGCGCGATGCGTACGGCGGCCCGGCGCTCGCGCTCGACGTGCTGCATGCGGTCCGCCCGCACTCCGGCCTCGGCTCCGGTACGCAGCTCGCGCTCGCCGTCGGCAGCGCGTATGCGCGAATCGCCGGCGTCCCCGCGACCACCGCCGAACTCGCCGCGCTGCTCGGGCGCGGCGCGCGCTCCGGCATCGGCGTGCACGGCTTCGACGTCGGTGGCTTGCTGCTCGACGGCGGGCCGTCGCCGGCGTCGTCTTCGGTCGCGCGAGGCGGCGCGCCGACGCTTGCGCCGCTGCTGTCGCGCATCGCGTTCCCCGATGCGTGGCGCGTGCTGCTGATCGGCGATACGTTGCGCACCGGCCTGTCCGGTTCCGACGAACGGCGCGGCCTCGCGGCGCTCGCGCCGTTTCCCGAAAGGCTCGCCGCGCACCTGTGCCATCTCGTGCTGATGCGCGTGCTGCCGGCCGCGGCCGAAGCCGACTTCCTGCCGTTCGCGCTCGGGCTCACGGAGATCCAGCAGATCATCGGCGAATACTTCGCTCCGGTTCAGGGCGGCGTGTTCACGAGCCCCGACGTCGAACGCGCGCTGCGCGCGGTCGCCGCGCAGCAGCCGGCCGGCATCGGGCAGACGTCGTGGGGGCCGACCGGCTTCGCGATCGTCGCGAGCGAGTCCGATGCGCAGCGCGCGCTCGCCGCCGCGCGCGACGCGGCGCGCGGCAAGCCGCATATCGACTGTTCGGTGGTCGCCGCGCGCAACCGCGGCGCGACGATCGACGCGGCCGACGCGCGCCGGCACCAACGCGAGGGCGCCGCATGACGCGTCCTCCCGAACCGCGCCGGCAACGCGCGCCCGGCGGCCGCGCGCGTCACGCCCATCGCGCGACGGTGCGCCGGCGCCCCCTCTTCCTTCCCTAGACCGAGCCTCAAGACCATGCCCGAAGCCACCGAAAGGCCGTACATCCTGCACATGTTCACGGCCACCGCGCAGATGAGCCCGTTCGACGTGAACATGGCCGCCGATGCGGGCTACAACGTGATCGTCCCGTACTGCAACGTGGATGCGTCGATGGTCACGAACCTCACGCAGGACGCGATTTTCTCGCGCGGCCCGAAGGGCGTGTCGCGCACCGGCATCTTCATCGGCGGACGCGACGTGATGGTCGCGGCCGACATGCTCGAAACGGCGCGCAAGGCGATGGTGCCGCCGTTCGAAGTGTCGGTGTTCGCGGACCCGAGCGGCTCGTACACGACCGCCGCCGCGCTCGTCGCGCTCGTCGAGCGGCATCTGAAACGCGCGCACGGGATGGAGCCCGGCGGCAAGCGCGTGCTGATCCTCGGCGGCACCGGCGCGGTGGGACGCATCGCCGCCGCGATGGCCGCGACGCTCGGCGCGGACGTGACGATCGCGAGCCATCGCGACGTGTCGCATGCGAAGCGCGTCAGCGACGAGATCAACCAGCGCTTCGACATCGTGACGACGGGCGTCGGCACGAACACGTCCGACGCGCTGCGCGACGCGCTCGCGGACGCGGAAATCGTGATCGCGTCGGCCGTCGCCGGCGTGCAGGTGGTCAGCCGCGACGATCTCGCGCACGCGAAGCATCTGCTGATCGCCGCCGACGTGAACGCGGTGCCGCCCGAAGGCATCGCGGGCGTCAACGTGATGAACGACGGCGAGCCGCTCGGCGACGGCCCCGATCCCGGCACGATCGGCATCGGCGCGCTCGCGATCGGCAACGTCAAGTATCAGGTCGAGCATCGGCTGTTCGTGCGGATGCGCACCGGCAACCGGCCCGTGTATCTCGGCTTCCAGCAGGCGTTCGACGAGGCGCGCGACGTGGCCGCGTCGCTCGGTTAAACGGCGTGTCCCCGAAACCGGTCACGCCATGACTGCGCGCTCCCACGCCGCCGGTGCGCCGTTCGTCGCGATCGCCGGGCTTTCCGTGCGGCTCTTCGCGCAGTCCGCGCGGCGGGCGGGCTGGCGCGTCGCCGCGCTCGACCGCTTCGGCGACCGCGACACGCGCGACGCGTCGCTGTGCTGGTTCGACATCGGCGGCGCCGGTCTGTCGATCGACCGCGAGCGGCCTCTCGAAGCGCTGACGCGCGTCGCAAGGCTGCCGAACCTCATCGGCTGGATCGGCGTGGGCGGCGTCGAGCCGTTCGTCGAGGAACTCGCGTCGACGCGCGGGCTGCCGCCGTATATCGGCAATCCGCCGCAAGCGTGCGCGGCGGTACGCGAGCCGCGGCGCTTCTTCGCGATGCTCGACGAGCTCGGAATACCGCACCCGGCGATCGGCGAAACCGCGCCCGCTTCGCCCGAAGGCTGGCTCTACAAGCGCGCCGACGGCTGCGGCGGCGTGCACGTGCGCGAAGCGGCGAGCGCGCTGGCGGCCGGCGACGCGTCGACCGACGACGGCCTCGGGTACTTCCAGCAGCGCCGTCCGGGCCGCGCAATGTCGGCGCTGTTCGTCGGCGCAGGCGGCAGTGCGCGCGTGATCGGCTTTTCCGAACAGACGTCGCTCGCGTGGGGCGACATGCCGTTCATCCATACCGGCGCGATCGGCCCGATCGATCCGCCGCCGCGCGTCGTCGATCAGGTTTCCGAAGCAATTCGCGCGATCGTGTCGCGCACCGGTCTCGTCGGCGTCAACAGCTTCGACTTTCTGCTCGACGACGATTCGCAAACCTTCGAGCTTCTCGAAGTGAACGCGCGGCCGTCGTCGACGCTCGCGATCTACGATCACGCGTGGCCGCATGCGTGGCCGCACGGGCTGCTAGCGTGCCACGTCGATGCGTGCGTGCGCGGCACGTTGCCCTCGCCGGGTCCGCGCGCCGCCGACGCACGCATGCGGATCGCGCACGAAGTGCTGTTCTCGCCCGCCGCGCTCGCGGTCAGCACCGCGTTCAGCGACGCGTGCGCGCACGATCCCGGCTGCGCGGACGTGCCGATGCCCGCCACGCGCATCGCCACCGGCGATCCGCTCTGCACGCTCGTCGCGCACGCGCCCGACCTCGCGAGCCTCCCCGACGCGCTCGCCCGCCAGCGCGAGCAGGTCCTCCAACGTCTGTCACTCTGTCACGAGCCCACCCATGTCTTCGCCGAATGAATCCGCCCCGCCGCCATCGCCCGATTCCGCGCTGCCCGGCGTCAACGCGCTCGCCGAACCGCTCGTCGCGCAGTTGCGCGAGCACGCGGCGCTGCTGCGCGTCGCGCTCACGCACACCGATGCGGGCACGACGATCGTCGATGCCGGCGTCGCGGCGCCCGGCAGCCTCGACGCGGGCCTTGCCGTCGCGCGCATCTGCATGGGCGGCCTCGGTCACGTGAGCGTGCGCGCCGTGACCGAAGCCGATCCGGCGTGGCCGCTCGTGATCGACGTGCGCACGTCGTGGCCGGTCATCGCGTGCCTCGGCAGCCAGTACGCGGGCTGGAGCCTGTCGGCGACGAAGGAGCAGACCGGCGGCAAGAAGTTCTTTTCGCTCGGCTCGGGACCGGCCCGCGCGCTCGCGGTGAAAGAGCCGCTGTTCGCGGAACTCGGCTATCGCGACCGTCACGCGCGCGGCGCGCTCGTGCTCGAAGTGGACCGGCTGCCGCCGCAGGTCGTGATCGACAAGGTGCTTCACGACTGCGGCCTCGCGCCCGACGCGCTGACGCTGATCGTCACGCCGACACAATCTGTCGCGGGAACGGTGCAGGTCGTCGCTCGCGTGGTCGAAGTCGCGCTGCACAAGGTGCACGTGCTCGGCGTCGCGCCGGGCGAAGTGGTCGAGGCGTCGGGCAGCGCGCCGCTGCCGCCGCCCGCGCCCGACGGCATCGACGCGATGGGCCGCACGAACGACGCGATCCTGTACGGCGGCCGCGTGCAGCTGACGGTACGCACCGATGCGGCGGCGAAGCGCATCGCGGCGGAACTGCCGGCGTCGACTTCGCGCGATTACGGCAAGCCGTTTGCGGACATCTTCCGGTCGTTCAACTTCGACTTCTACCAGATCGATCCTGCGCTGTTCGCGCCGGCCGAGGTGTGGGCGAGCAGCCTCGAAAGCGGCAAGACGTGGCACGGCGGCCGGTGCGACGCCGCTCTGCTGCGCGGGCAATGGAGCGCGCCATGAGCGACGCCATCGACGTGGGCGGTGCGACGCGCATCGGCATCGCCACCGACGCCACCGGCTGGCACACCGGCCGCCTGCGCCGCGCGCTGCGCGAACGCGGCGCGCTCGCGCGCTGCTTCGATCTCGCGGACTGCCGGATCGACACGACGAGCGGGCCCCACGGCATCGTGCTGCCCGGCTTCGGCCACGCGCTGCCCGACGCGGTGTTCGTGCGCGGGATCGCGGGCGGCACGTTCGAGCAGGTCACGCTGCGGCTCGGCATCCTGCACGCGCTGCGCGAACTCGGCGTGCCGGTGTACAACGACGCGCGCGCGATCGAGCGCAGCGTCGACAAGTCGATGACGTCGTTGCTGCTGCACCGCCACGGCGTGCCGACGCCGGCGACGTGGGCCGCGGAATCGCGCGCGTTCGCGCAACGCGTGCTGATGCGCGAGGCCGCGGCGGGCCGGCGCGTCGTGATCAAGCCGCTGTTCGGCTCGCAGGGCAAGGGCTTGCGACGGCTCGGCGCCGGCGCGCGCGCCGGCACGATGACGCCGCTGCCGACGCTCGACGGCGACTATCGGCGCGTCGCGTATCTGCAGCGTTACGTCGAAGGCGAGCAGCCCGGCTTCGACTGGCGCGTGCTCGTGATCGGCGGACGCGCGCGCTGCGCGATGCGGCGCGTCGGCGGCCGGCGGTGGATTCATAACTTCGCGCAGGGCGCGTCGTGCGAGCCCGCCGAGCTGGACGGCGCGCTCGCCCACACCGCCGTGGCCGCCGCGAACGCGCTCGGGCTCGACTATGCGGGCGTCGATCTGATCCCGAACCCGGACGACGCGAACCGGCCGCTCGTGCTCGAAGTGAACGGCGTCGCCGCGTGGCGCGGGCTGCAGTCGGTGACCACCTTCGACATCGCCGGCGCGCTCGCCGACGATCTGCTCGGGCGCCGGATGGGTCACGCGTTGCGGCCTCCGGTCGGGACCGCCGCGGCCGGCGCGTCGCGCTGAAACGACGATGAGCGTCCCATCGCCCGTGTCGGCTCCGCTGTTGGCGAACCGCGCCCGCGCGGCGTTTCTGCTCGCGTGCCGTCTCGACGTGGACACCGCGAAGCCCGGCAACGTCAGCACAGCAAGCCCCGGCCACGGAATGATCGCCGCGCAGTTCGTCGCGAGCGCGCAAGCGGCGGTCGACGCGCTGATCGCACCGGGCGTGCCGGTCGGCCAGCGCATTCTCGACGCGGTGTCGCGCACGCGGCAGGCGGCCGGCTGCAACACGAACCTCGGCATCGTGCTGCTCGTCGCGCCGCTCGCGGCCGCGCTCGACCGCGTGGCCGCGACGCCGGGTTTCGATCCCGCCGCGCCGCTGTCGCCCACCGCATGGCGCGCCGCAACACGCGACGTGCTCGCGAGCCTCGACCTCGACGACGCGCGCGCCGCGTATCGCGCGATCGCGCTCGCGAACCCGGGCGGACTCGGCGACGCCCCCGAGCAGTCCGTCCACGACGCGCCGACCATCGATCTGAAGCGTGCAATGGCGCTCGCCGCCGACCGCGACAGCATCGCGCGCCAATACGCGAACGACTTCGCGGACGTGTTCGCGACGGGTGTCGACGCGATTAGCGAGGCGCCGCCGCACGAGCCGGCGCTCGCGACGCTGAATGCGTATCTCGCGTTCCTCGCCGGCTGGCCCGACTCGCACATAGTGCGCAAACACGGCCTCGCGCTGGCGCAGAGTGTCACGCTCGCGGCACTCGACCATCGCACGCGGCTGCGTCACGCGCTCGCGCAACATCGCAGGCCGCAGACGGCGCCGCTCGATACCTGGGACACGCAACTGAAAGCGCGCGCCGTGAACCCGGGCACCAGCGCGGACCTGACCGTCGCGTCGCTCTTCGTCGCCGGATTGTGCGCGCTGCCCGCGCTCGCGCCGCCGCCGTCGCCCGACGCGCGCGCCGAAGACCGCCGCGACTGGCATGGAACGTGTTAGTTGCTACCACCCTACCTCGGGTATCCCCCGCGAGGGCCGAGCCTCTCGCGCGCCAACCAGCAGTTCATTCAGTCATTTACAGGAGGAGCAGCATGGCCAAGATCAATCGCGTCCTGGTAGGAGAGTCGCTGATCGGCGACGGCAACGAAGTCGCCCACATCGACCTGATCATCGGACCGCGTGGCTCCGCGGCCGAAACCGCATTCTGTCACGCACTGACGAACAATAAGGATGGCTTCACGTCGCTTTTGGCCGTCGTCGCGCCGAACCTGATGACGAAGCCGAACACGGTGATGTTCAACAAGGTGACGATCAAGGGTGCGAAACAGGCCGTGCAGATGTTCGGCCCGGCGCAGCATGGCGTCGCGCTCGCGGTGGCGGACAGCGTCGAGGACGGCACCATTCCGAAGGACGAGGCGGACGACCTGTTCGTCTGCGTCGGCGTGTTCATCCACTGGCAGGCGGAGGACGACAAGAAAATCCAGCAATACAATTATCAGGCGACGCGCGAAGCGATTCAGCGCGCCGTGAAGGGCGAGCCGAGCGCGCAGGAAGTGGTGTCGAAGAAGTCGTCGGTCGCTCACCCGTTCGCTGCGAACTAAAGGCGCGTCAGACGTCGAATCGATTCCGGCTTGACCCACACCTTGCGGCGCGCGATGCGCGCGGCGGACGCGGCGCCACGGCCCCGCGTCCGCTTCGTCCGCCGTCAGGGCATCGGGGCAGCGACGGCGGAATCGACGGAGATTGGAGAGAGGCAAATCATGATCAAAACAGGTCTGACGCTCGTGGCCGGCTGCTGCATCGCAGCGGCGACGCCGCTGGCATTCGCCGACGGCGAGACGGCACCCACGAGCCACGACTATCCGACCCAGGTGCGCGTCGAATACGTGCTGAGCTGCATGGACGACAACGGCCATGATTTCGCGAACGTGTACAAGTGCTCGTGCGTGATCGACAAGATGGCGGCGGCGCTGCCGTATGGCGAATACATCGAACAGGCCACGTTCGCGCGCAATGCATCGCTCGGCGGCGAAGGCGGCGCGGAGTTCCGGATGGACCGCGCACGCGCGCAGACGAAACGCTTCCTCACGCTGCAGGCAAGCGCGTATCAGTCGTGCGGGATCAGCAAGCACGCGGGTGCGTCGGCGAAGTAGCTTCGCCGAGGCTGCGTGTTTTACGTTGCCCGTGTTTGCGTTGATTTAAGCGCTTTGCGACACGCGGTGCCGCCCGACGAAGGCCGCACCGCGTTTTGCTGCGCTCTCTAGTTCCCCGGCACGAGCCCCGCGCCGAGCGCCGCATAGCCGCCCGCGCAGCCATTGAGGCTCGCGTCGCGCCGCCGCTCGATCACGACGCCCACGCCATCCACGTCGTCGAAGCGCGCCGGCTTCGCGATCTGCACGCGCACCCAGTGCGCGCCGAAGCGGCCGATCAGCAACTGCGCGATTTGTTCCGCGAGCGCCTCCAGCAATTTCACGCGATGCGCGGCGAGCAACGCGTGCAGCGCTTCGCGGACCGCCGCATAATTGACCGTATCCTCGATGCGATCGGTTTCGCACGCGCGCAGCGACGGCACGCCGATCGCGAGATTCATCGTGACCGGCTGCGGCGTATGCTGTTCGTCCGCATCGATGCCGATGATCGTCCGACCTCGTAAGTTTTCGATGAATACGATATCCATCACGGCGGGCGCTGTCTCCTGCGCGGCAAACGCGAACGGCAGCACCGAGGCAGTCGCACCGTCGGTGCGCGAAAGTCGAACGGGGTCGATCAGGGTCATGACGGATTCTCCGCCGCGCTGCGGCTCGATTATTCAGTAGTCGGAACGGGCGGACACAGCACGCGGCGCTCATCCAATGCATTCACGCGACATACTGTGCCAACCCTGCAACGGCCGCGCCTTTCAAAACGTGGGAGAGCGCGGATTCGACCCGGTAAGCAAGAAGCGGGCACATCTCGCAGCCAGGGACAGTGGCTATTGAACAGTGCGCGTATCTTGCGTAAAGTTTTTGCGCAGTCCATTTAAAAGACGAACGAACACGGCCCATTACATATCGCGTCGGAGAGCCGCTCGCGCGGCGCAGCGAACGTTTCTCGCACCCTTGAAAGGTTGCGGTAAATGCACGCTGCATCGCGGACCGACGCCAGGAGACACGCCCCATGTCGTCGCTCGCGGAAATTCATGCGCACGCGCGTCAAGTGCTGAACGTCGTCAATCATCAACTGGCGCTGCACCCCACCAGCGATTCCGTCACGCAGTCGTGGACGCGCTGCGTGAACGAGTTCCACCTGGACCCTTCGCGCTTCGTCGTGCCGCCGGTGCTGACCGAGCGCGAACTGGCCGCGCGCCGCGAGGCGCTGTCGGACCTGATCGCGTGCTCGAAGCTTGAAATGACCACGTTGTATCAGCAACTGGCAGACCCGGAACTCGCGGTGGTGCTGGCCGACGCCGAAGGCGTGATCGTGCATCAGGTCGCGTCGGTGCCGTTCGCGGAAACCGTGGCGGCCGACGGCTTTCGCGTCGGCGCGTTGTGGAGCGAGCGCGAGGCCGGCACGAACGGCATGGGCACGTGCCTCGCCGAACGCGATTGCGTCGCGGTGCGCCAGCACGAACACTTCTATCCGCGCTACACGTCGCTCACGTGCTCCGCCGCGCCGATCTTCGACGATCGCGGCGAGATCGCCGGCGTGCTCGACGTGACGAGCCGCTCGAAGCTGTTGCAGCAGCATTCGCTCGTGCTCGTCGGCATGTCGCGGCAGATGATCGAGAACCGCCTGATCGACGCGCGCTACCGCCACGCGAACATGATCCACTTTCATAGCCGCCCCGAGTTCGTCGGCACGCTGCACGGCGGCAAGCTCGCGGTCGGCGACGACAGCACGGTGCTCGCCGCGAACCGCAGCGCGCTCTTTCAGCTCGGCTTCCGCTCGCTCGCCGAACTGCGCGGCAAGCGCATCGAGGAAGCGTTCAACGCGTCGCTCGAAGACATGATCGCGCGCAGCATTCGCGGCTCGTTCCATCCGGTCACCGTGTACAGCGCGAATGCGAGCAACCGCTTCTTCCTCGTCGCGCAGACGCCGCAAAACGGCACGAAACTCACGGCGACGCCGGTCGTGACGGGCAGCGGCGTGGCGTCCCGCGTCGCGCAGCAGCCGTTTGCCGGCGGCGCGAGTGCGGCGGCCTCGACGGCGCAGGATCGCCGCGAAATGCGCGGACGCATCGACCGCCTCGCGCATCTGGAATTCGGCGATCCGCGCATGGCCTCGCAAATCCAGCTTGCCGCGCGCGTGATCCAGCGAAAGATTCCGATCGTGCTGCGCGGCCCGACCGGCGCCGGCAAGGAAGTGTTCGCGCAGGCGCTGCACAGCATCGGGCCGAACGCGTCCGGCCCGTTCGTGCCGGTGAACTGCGCATCGCTGCCGGAGAACCTGATCGAGAGCGAACTGTTCGGCTATCGCGCCGGCGCGTTCACGGGCGCGCAGCGCGAAGGACGACGCGGCAAGATCCTGCAGGCGAACAACGGCACGCTGTTTCTCGACGAAATCGGCGACATGCCGCTCGTGCTGCAGGCGCGCCTGTTACGCGTGATCGAAGAACGCGAGGTGACGCCGCTCGGCGCCGAAACCACCACGAAGGTGGATTTCCAGCTGATCAGCGCGAGCCATCGCAACCTGCTCGAACTCGTGCAGGCCGGCTCGTTCCGCGAAGATCTGTACTACCGGTTAAAGGGCATCGAGCTGACGATGCCGTCGCTCGCCGAACGCGCGGACAAGCTGCCGCTGATCCACCATCTGCTCGACATGGAGACGGCCGGCGATCCGCCGCCGCTGTCCGACGAAGCGCGGCACGCGCTGCTCGGCTATTCGTGGCCTGGCAACATCCGTCAGTTGCGGCACGTGCTGCAGATGGCGGTCGCGCTGTGCGACAGCGGCCCGATCCTGTGCGCGCACCTGCCGCCCGAGATCACACAGGCCGCGCAGCAGCCGGCGATCGCGGCGCCGGTCGCGAGCCAGCCGCAGACCCCGCATCTCGCCGACGACGCCGACATCTCCGCGCTGAACGCGATCCAGCTGAACGAGCGCACGACGGTGCTCGGCCTGCTCGACGAGCATCGCTGGAACGTCAGCAACGTCGCGAAGGTGCTCGGCATCAGCCGCAATACGCTGTACCGGAAGATGCACCGGCTGCACATCCGGCTGTCGCACGACGGCGCACCGATCGGCGACGACGAATGACGCACGCGACCGGCACCCCCACCCGCTCGCTCGCCGACTTCAAACCCGATGCGCGATTCGCGTGGTGCGTGACCGGCTCCGGCCATCAGCTCGAAGAATCGCTCGCGCTCGCGCTGCAATTGCCGCGCACCGACCTGTTCCTGTCGCGCGCCGCCGAAGAAGTGCTGCCGCTCTATGGGTGGACGCTCGACAAGCTGCGCTCGCACTTTCGCGTGGTGCGCGACAACAGCGCGAGCAGCGTGCCGGTGGGGATGCTGTATCACGGCCTGTATCACACGATCGTCATCGCGCCCGCGACCAGCAACACCGTCGCGAAGTGCGCGCTCGGCCTGTCCGACACGCTGCCGACCAACATGTACGCGCAGGCGGGCAAGCAATGCATCCCCGGCATCGTGTTTGCTTGCGATACCGAGCCCACCGTCGTCACGCAGGCCCCGGACGAATGGGTCGAGTTGCGTCCGCGCCGGGTCGATCTGGAACATGTCGAACGCCTCGCGCAATTCGAATACACGACGCTCGCGCGCACGCTCGACGAGCTGAAGGCGGCCCTCGACGCACGACTTGCCACACTCGACCTCGCATGGAACACATCGTCTTCCTGACCGGACGCCTCGCCGAAAAGAGCCTGCACCGCGTGCTCGATGCGATGGCGCCGACGCCGTTCAGCTGGGAGGTGCGCGAGATCGGGCTGCAGGTCGCCGCGCTGATGACGGCCGACATGATTCGCCGGCGCGTGCCCACGCCGCTCGCCGCGCAGCGGATGATCGTGCCGGGGCGCTGCCGTGGCGATCTCGTTGCGCTGTCCGAACACTTCGGCGTGCCCGTCGAGCGCGGCCCCGAAGAGGTGAAGGACCTGCCGCAATTCTTCGGGCGCGCGGCACAGCCGTTCGACCTGTCGCGCTACGACACCGACATATTCGCGGAGATCGTCGACGCGCCGCGGCTCGATCTCGACGGCATACGCGCGCGCGCGGCGCACTACAACGCACAGGGTGCGGATGTGATCGACGTCGGCTGCCTGCCGGAGACGCCGTTCCCGCATCTCGAAGACGCCGTCGCGATGCTCAAGCGCGAAGGCTATCGCGTGAGCGTCGACTCGATGCGTGTCGACGAACTGTTGCGCGGCGGACGCGCGGGCGCCGACTATCTGATGAGCCTGAACGTCGATACGCTGTGGGTGCTCGACGAGGTCGCGTCGACGCCGATCCTCGTCGCACGCGAGCCGTCCGACATGGCGTCGCTCGACGCGGCGATCGAAACGCTCGCGGCGCGCGGCCGCGCGTTTCTCGCCGACCCGATACTGGACCCGGCGCCGTTCGGTCTCGCGACGTCGATCGCGCGCTACGTGCGGCTGCGCGAACGCTATCCGGACGTCGAGATCATGATGGGCGTCGGCAACGTCACCGAGTTGACCGAAGCCGACACCACCGGCATCAACGCGGTGCTGTTCGGGATCGCGGCGGAACTGCGCGTGCGCGCGGTGCTCACGACATCGGTGAGCCAGCATGCGCGGCGTGCGGTGCGCGAAGCGGACGTCGCGCGACGGATGATGCACGCGGCGAACGTCGCGCAGGTGCTGCCCAAAGGGATCACGCCGGACCTCGCGACCGTGCATGCCAAGCGGCCGTTTCCTTATAGCCCCGTAGAAATCGACGAGTTCGCATCACAGGTACGCGATCCTAACTTCCGCGTGCAGGTGGCGGAGGACGGCGTGCACGTCTACAACCGCGACGGACATTGGCGCAACGACGATCCGTTCGCGCTGTATCCGCAACTGAAGCTCGAAAACGACGGCGGGCACGCGTTCTATATGGGCGTGCAGCTCGCGCGCGCGGAGATCGCGTGGCGGCTCGGCAAGCGCTTCGATCAGGATCAGCCGCTCGACTGGGGATGCGCAGTCGAGCGGCCCGAAGAGGACCTCGGCGCGTGGTGCGCGCCGGGCACGACGATGAAGAAGACGGCGGGATGAATCGCCGCCCTCACCGCCACTTGATCGAACATCCCATCGCCGGAAACTGCTCGCCCTTCACCGCACCGGTCAGCACGACATCGCGCATCGCGTCGACGAGTTCGCGCCTCGCGTTCGGCACCGCGTTCTTGCGCGACGCATCGAGCCGCCCGCGATAGCGCAGCTTCAAATCCGCATCGAAGCCGAAAAACTCCGGCGTGCAAACGGCTCCATACGCGCGCGCGACCCGCTGGGTCTCGTCGCGCAGGTAGAGGAACGGCAGCGCCATCTCTTCCGCCAACGCGACCATCGCGCTGTACGAATCCTCCGGATACGCGAGCGCGTCGTTCGCATTGACGCCGACGAAGCCGATCCCGAGTCCGCGCAGCGCGACGACGTCGTCGAACATCGCCGGCAGCACGGCTTTCACATACGGACAGTGATTGCAGATGAACGCGACCACGAGGCCATGCGCGCCGCGCACGTCCGCGAGCGTGTACGTGCGCCCGTCCGTTGCGCGCAGCGCGAACGGCGGCGCGCTCATCCCGAGATCCATGGACAGCGATTCGGTGGCCATCGTCGCCTCCTTCGTGTCAGTGATAGCGGTGCGCCATCGCGTCGAGCGGCAGGGGCTTGATCCGCTCGGCCGCGCCGGCACAGCCGAACGCCTCGAAGCGCGACGCGCACAGCTCGCGTGCGGCCGCCGTCGCCGCTTTCAGCGCCGCGCGCGGATCGAACTCGCCGCGCGCCTGCGCCAGCAAGCGACGCATCGCGCCCGTCATCGCAAGCCGGATGTCGGTGTCGATATTCACCTTGCGCACGCCGTTCGCGATGCCGCGCTGAATCTCCGCAACCGGCACGCCGTAGGTGTCCGGTATCTCGCCGCCGAACTCGCGGATCACGTCGAGCCATTCCTGCGGCACCGACGACGAGCCGTGCATCACCAGGTGCACGTCGGGTATCCGCGCGTGAATCTGCGCGATGCGGTCGATCGCGAGCACGTCGCCCGTCGGCGGCCGGCTGAACTTGTACGCGCCGTGCGACGTGCCGATCGCAATCGCCAGCGCATCGACGCCGGTCGCTTCGACGAATGCGCGCGCCTCTTCGGGATCGGTCAGCAAGTCGTCGCGCGTCAACGCGCCTGCCGCGCCGACGCCGTCCTCCTCGCCCGCCTCGCCGGTTTCCAGCGAGCCGAGACAGCCCAACTCCCCTTCGACCGACACGCCGACCGCATGCGCGGCATCGACGACGCGCCGGCTCACCGCGACGTTGTAGTCGTAGTCGGCGGGCGTCTTCTGGTCCGGCAGCAGCGAGCCGTCCATCATCACCGAAGAGAACCCCGAGCGGATCGCCTGCTGACACACCGCCGGGCTCGCGCCGTGATCCTGATGCAGCACGACCGGCAGATCGGGATGCGCTTCGAGCGCCGCGAGCACGAGGTGCCGCAGATACGGCTCGCCCGCGTATTTGCGCGCGCCGGCCGACGCCTGCAGGATCACCGGGCTGCGGGTCGCATCGGCGGCCTGCATGATCGCGTGAATCTGCTCCATGTTGTTGACGTTGAACGCGGGCACGCCATAGCCGTGTTCGGCCGCGTGGTCCAGCAACTGTCGCAAGGCGATGAGGGGCATCACATCCTCCATACTCCGTTTCGGAATCCTTTGATTCAGGCGCGGGCGAACACGCGACGCGCCTCGTCGGCGACGGCCTGCGCGGTCAGGTTCAGATGCGCGGCGAGCGTCGCGGCGGGCGCGGACTCGCCGAACCGGTCGATGCCGACCACGCCGCCGTCGAGCCCGACGTATTGCCGCCACCCGCTCGTCACGCCCGCCTCGACGGCGACGCGCGGCACGTCGGGCGGCAGCACCGCGTCGCGCCAGTCGCGCGGCTGCCGCTCGAAGACCGACGTCGACGGCATCGATACGACGCGCGCGGCCACGCCCGATGCGGCGAGCAGTTCGATCGCATCGAGCGCGAGCGCGACCTCGGAGCCGGTGACAATCAGCACGACACGCCGCAGCGCGCCGTCTATCCAGTCGCGCAGCACGTAGCCGCCGCGCGCGATCGCGTCGATCTGCGCGGCGTCGCGCGCGGCGAACGGCAGGTTCTGTCGCGACAGCAACAGGCACGAAGGTCCTTCGCGTTCGATCGCCGCGGCCCATGCGTGCACGGTCTCGACGGCATCGCACGGACGCCAGACGTCGAGGCCCGGAATCAGCCGCAGGCTGGCCGCGTGTTCGATCGGCTGATGCGTGGGGCCGTCCTCGCCGAGGCCGATCGAATCGTGCGTGTACACGAAGATCGAGCGCGTTTTCATCAGCGCGGCCATCCGCACCGCGTTGCGCGCATAGTCGGAGAACGTGAGGAACGTACCGCCGAACGGCACAAATCCGCGATGCAGTGCGATGCCGTTCAGCATCGCGCTCATTCCGAACTCGCGCACCCCGTAGTGGATATAGTTGCCGGCGGCCGGGCCCACGCCGCCGGCGCCGTCCGAGCGTACGTGGCGCGCGCCGGTCCACGCGGTCAGGTTCGAGCCGGTCAGATCCGCCGAGCCGCCGAGCAATTCGGGCAATGCGCGGGCGAACGCGTCGAGCGTCAGTTGCGACGCCTTGCGCGTGGCGATCGATTGCGCGCGCGCGTTCGCGTCGCGTAACGTCGCGTTCACGGCATCGCGCCACTGCGGCGGAAGCTCGCCGCGCATGCGACGCTCGAACTCCGCCGCTTCCTGCGGATATTGCGCGCGATACGCATCGAATCGCGCGGCCCAGTCGGCCTGCGCCGCCGCACCGCGTGCACGCGCGTCCCACGCGGCGCGCACGCCGGTCGGCACGACGAACGCCGGATACGGCCAGTCGAGCGCGCGCCGCGTGGCCGCGACTTCCTCGTCGCCGAGCGGCGCGCCGTGCACGTCGTGCGTGCCCGCCTTCGCGGGCGAGCCTCGGCCGATCACCGTCTTGCAGCAGATCAGCGCGGGCCGCCCTGACGCATTCGCGCGCGCGATTGCCCGGTCGACCGCATCGACGTCGTGTCCGTCCACCGCGCGCTGCACGTGCCAGCCGTACGCCTCGAAGCGCGCGGGAGTGTCGTCGGCGAACCAGCCTTCCACTGCGCCGTCGATCGAGATGCCGTTGTCGTCGTACAGGATCACTAACTTATCCAGACGCAAAGTTCCGGCGAGCGAGGCCGCTTCGTGCGAGATCCCTTCCATCAAACAGCCGTCGCCGACGAACGCATACGTCCGATGATCGGCGATCGTGTGCCCCGGCCGGTTGAACTCGCGCGCGAGCAGCGTTTGCGCGAGCGCCATGCCCACCGCGTTCGCGAGCCCCTGCCCCAGCGGGCCGGTCGTCGTCTCGACGCCGGGCGTCACGCCGACTTCCGGATGGCCCGGCGTGCGGCTTCCCAGTTGCCGGAAGTCCTTCAGCTCGTCGAGCGCCAGATCGTAGCCGGTCAGATAGAGCAGCGCATACAGCAGCATCGACCCGTGACCGTTCGACAACACGAAGCGGTCGCGATCCGGCCACTGCGGATCGGCCGGGTTGTGCTTCAGGTGCCGCGACCACAGCGCGAGCGCGATTTCCGCCATTCCGAGCGGCATGCCCGGATGGCCCGACTTCGCTCGGTCGACCGCGTCGATCGCAAGCATGCGCAGCGCGTCGGCCATTTGCCGCGTTCCGGCCGTGTCCGCGTGTTCTCCGCTGGGTGAGGATTCGGTATCGAGTTTCATGTTGTGTCGTCTCCCTGTTCGAATCGTGGTGGCCGCGAGCGTCATGCGCGCGCGCGGCGATCCATCAGTTGCAGGATCATCGGCGTGAAGATCATTTGCATCGCGAGCCCCATCTTGCCGCCCGGCACGACGATCACGTTCGGCCGCGACATGAACGAGTCGTGCAGCATCGTCAGCAGATACGGGAAGTCGATGCCCTTCGGCCGCGCGAAACGGATCACGACGAAGCTCTCGTCGGGCTGCGGAATCTCGCGCGCGGTGAACGGGTTCGACGTGTCCACGGTCGGCACGCGCTGAAAATTCACATGCGTGCGCGAGAACTGCGGGCAGATGTAGTTCACGTAATCGGGCATGCGCCGCAGGATCGTATCGACCACCGCCTCGTGCGAATAGCCGCGCATCGTCTGATCGCGATGCAGTTTCTGGATCCACTCGAGGTTGATGATCGGCACGACGCCGACCAGCAGGTCCGCGTGCTGCGCGATGTCGATGCCGCCGACCACGGCCGCGCCATGCAGCCCCTCGTAGAACAGCAGGTCCGATTCCGCCGACACGTCCTCCCACGGCGTAAACGTGCCCGCGTCCTGGCCGAACTGCGCGGACTCGGCGGCGTCGTGCACGTAGTGGCGAAACTGTCCGGTGCCGTTCTTCGCATAGCTCGCGAACAACGCTTCCAGTTCTTCGAGCAGATTCGCGTCCGGGCCGAAATGGCTGAAATTGAGCACGCCGTCGCGCTCGCGCTGCTGCATCGCTTCGCGCATCCCGTTGCGGTCGTACCGATGAAACGCGTCGCCCTCGACAATCTGCGCGCGGATTTTTTCGCGCCGGAAAATGTGCGTGAAGCTTTTCATCACGGTCGTGGTGCCGGCGCCGCTGGAGCCGGTCACCGCGACGATCGGGTGCTTAACCGACATGAGTGTGTCTCCCTGATGGTCATCGATCGTGCGGCGCTCCGTTGCGCTCGATAGCGCTTATGCGGACGCTTCCGGCAAGAACAGCGAGCGCTCGTTGAAAAGCGGCGACGTGTACGGCTTGTCCTCGCCGCGATCGTGTTCGCGGTGATAGCGGCCGATGCGCTCGACTTCGTTGCGCGAACCGAGGATCACCGGCACGCGGCAGTGCAGCGCGCGCGGCACGACATCGAGCACGCGCTCGCGGCCGGTGATCGACAGGCCGCCCGCCTGCTCGACGAGAAAGCTCATCGGGTTCGCCTCGTACAACAGACGCAGCCGTCCTTCGAGGCCCGACGTGCGAAAGTCGCGCGGATACATGAACACGCCGCCGCGCATCAGGATCCGATGCACTTCGGCGACCATCGACGCGATCCAGCGCATGTTGAAGTCGCGCTCGCGGCAGCCGATGCGGCCGTCCTTGCATTCCTGCACGTAGCGTCGAACCGGCGGCTCCCAGAAGCGCTCGTTCGATGCGTTGATCGCGAACTCACAGCTGTCTTCCGGAATGCGGATGTCGGTGTGCGTCAGCACGAAGTTGCCGACGTCGCGTTCCAGCGTGAACGCATGCGTGCCGTTGCCGACCGACAGCACGAGCATCGTCGACGGCCCGTAAATCGCGTAGCCCGCTGCGACCTGCACGTGGCCCGGGCGCAGGAACGCGTCGCCGCCGCAGGCGTCGTGCGTGTCGCTATCGGGCCGACGCAGCACCGAGAAAATCGACCCGACGACACCGTTCACGTCGATGTTCGACGAGCCGTCCAGCGGATCGAACGCGAGCAGATAATCGCCGCGCGGATAGCTGTCCGGAATCGCATACGCGTCCTCCATTTCCTCCGACACCATCGCCGCGAGCAATCCGTCCCACTCGCAGTGCTGCACGAAAATCTCGTTGGTGATCACGTCGAGCTTCTTCTGCTCGTCGCCGGTCGTGTTGAACGTCTGCGTCGAGCCGTACTGGCCGCCGAGCGCGCCGCGCGTTAGCGCCGATGAAATCTGCTTGATCGCGGCGGCAACGTCGATCAAGAGCGCCGACAACCCCGCCCCCGCATGCGGCGAAGGCCGGCGGTCGAGCGTGTCGATCAGGAACTTCGAAAGCGTGGTGCGTCCGTCCTGCATGGCGATCTCCTCAAGGAGTCTTCGAAACTGGACCGGGCGGCGCGGCGCTCGCGAACACGCGGCTCGCGCGTATGTCGGCGGCGGCGATCAGCGTCAGCGCGGCTTTGTCGAGCGGCGGGCCGCCCGCCAGCGACGACGCGAACAGACGGTTCGCCTGGCGCAGCCGCGCACGGTCGAGCGCGTTGCGCACCGAGCGCGCATTCGCGAAGTCCGGTGCACGCTTGCGTCGCGCGAGATAGTCGGCGAATGCCGCGCGCGAGCCTGCATCGAAGCGGTAATGCATCGACGCGACCATTCGCTCGGCAATATCGAGCAATTCGGGCTCGCTGTAATCGGGAAACGTCAGATGATGGGCAATGCGCGAACGAAAGCCGGGGTTGCTCTGAAAGAACGTCTCCATCCGGTCTTCGTAGCCCGCGAGGATCACGACCAGGTCGTCGCGCTGGTTCTCCATCGTCTGCAGCAGGATTTCGATGGATTCCTGACCATAGTCGCGCTCGTTGTCGGGCCGATACAGGTAGTACGCTTCGTCGATGAACAGCACGCCGCCCATCGCGCGCTTGATCACTTCGCGCGTTTTCGGCGCGGTGTGGCCGATGTACTGGCCGACGAGATCGTCGCGCGTGACCGACACCAGATGATTGCGCCGCACATAGCCGAGCCGGTGCAGCACCTCGGCCATCCTCAACGCGACCGTCGTCTTGCCGGTGCCGGGGTTGCCGGAGAAGCACATGTGCAGCGTCGGCGCGCCCGCCGCGAGACCGAGCGACGTGCGCGCGCGCTCGATCAGCAGATGCGCGGCGATCTCGCGAATGCGCGTCTTCACGGGCGCGAGTCCGACGAGATCGCGATCCAGTTCATCGAGCACATCGCCAATGCCGGACTCGCGATACAGCGCAGCGAGATCGACGGGCGCGACGGGCGCGACGCCGCGGGCGTCGTGCGGCTCGATCGCGTCGGTGCCGGCTGGCGTCAGCGTGTCGCTTTCGACGGTCATCACGAGAGCCTCCGTCGGCAGGTTCAGGACTTCGACGCATAGCGCGAACCGGCCGGCTCGCGCGCGGCATAGCCGGACCAGCCATAGCGCTGCACCCGCTGCTCCGCGTCGAAGCGCGTGAGCTGGAAGCCCGGCTCGTGATCGGGCCGGTTCACGATGAACGACAGCCGCATCGTCTCCATGCCGCGCGTCGAGTCGAACGCATTCACCTTCACGTAGTGCTGCGGAAACGTCGCGCGGCATGCGCGCACTTCCTGCAGCACGCCGGCCGCATCGCGCAGATCGAACATCGGCAGCCCCCACATTTCCCAGTACGTGTTGCGCGGATGCGGGTCGTCGGTGTATTCGACCGAGCACGCCCAGCCCTGACGCAGCGCGTAGTCGATCTGCTGGCCGATTTCCTCGTCGGTCAAATCGGGCAGGAAGGAAAACGTTCCCTGGGTGATTCGCATGATGAACCTCTCGATTTCCTTTGAACCGGCGCGAA
The DNA here is from genome assembly GCA_035492135.1 of Paraburkholderia sp. Lineage (GTDB taxonomy): Bacteria > Pseudomonadota > Gammaproteobacteria > Burkholderiales > Burkholderiaceae > Paraburkholderia. The sequence goes on from DATJJN010000094.1 coordinate 57,978, forward strand.
GCAGCAGTTGCAGCACGGATCGCGCCAGCCTTGACGATGGAGCGTCGCGTGTTACGCGACCGCAGGCGTGACCGCGTAATCCGGCGTATCGGTGGACGCGTAGTTGAACGTGACGTCCTTCCACGTGTCGAGCGCCTGCTGAAGCGGCGTGCACCAGCGCGCGGCGGCTTCGAGAATGTCCGGTCCCTCGTGGACGATATCGCGCCCTTCGTTGCGCGCCTTCACCATCGCTTCGAGCGCGACGCGGTTGGCCTGCGCGCCTGCCTGGATGCCCGCCGGGTGCCCGATCGTGCCGCCACCGAACTGCAGCACCACGTCGTCGCCGAAGAGATCGAGCAACTGATGCATCTGTCCCGCGTGGATGCCGCCGGAGGCCACCGGCATCACCTTGCGCAGCCCGGCCCACGGCTGGTCGAAGAAAATGCCGCGCGTGAGATCCATGTCGTTGTGCATTTCCCGACACACGTTGTAATAGCCCTGTACCGCGAGCGGGTCGCCTTCGAGCTTGCCGACGGCCGTGCCCGCATGCGCGTGATCGACACCGGCCATCCGCAGCCACTTCGCGATCACGCGAAACGAAATGCCGTGATTGCGCTGACGCGTGTACGTGCCGTGTCCCGCGCGATGCAGGTGAAGGATCATGTCGTTGCGGCGCGCCCACTTCGACATCGACTGGATCGCGGTCCAGCCGATCACGAGATCGATCATCACGATGCACGAGCCGAGTTCCTTCGCGAATTCGGCGCGCTCGTACATGTCCTCCATCGTGCCGGCCGTCACGTTCAGGTAGTGGCCTTTCATCTCGCCCGTCTCGGCTTGCGCGCGGGCCACCGCCTCCATCGAAAACAGATACCGGTCGCGCCAGTGCATGAACGCCTGCGAGTTGATGTTCTCGTCGTCTTTCAGAAAGTCGAGGCCGCCTTTCAAGCCTTCGTAGACAACGCGTCCGTAATTCTTGCCCGACAACCCGAGCTTCGGCTTCACCGTCGCGCCGAGCAGCGGCCGGCCGTATTTGTCGAGGCGCTCGCGCTCGACGACGATGCCGGTCGCCGGCCCCTGAAACGTCTTCAGGTACGCAACCGGAATGCGCATGTCTTCGAGACGCAGCGCTTTAAGCGGCTTGAAACCGAACACGTTGCCGATGATCGATGCGGTCAGATTCGCCACCGACCCTTCCTCGAACAGATCCAGTTCGTACGCGATATACGCGAAGTATTGCGGCTCGATCGCGCTCGATGCGGGCACCGGCTCGACGCGATACGCCTTTGCGCGGTACATGTCGCACGCGGTGAGGCGGTCGGTCCACACGACGGTCCACGTCGCCGTCGACGATTCGCCCGCCACTGCCGCGGCCGCTTCCTCCGGCTCGACGCCGGGCTGCGGCGTGATCCGGAAGAGCGCGATCACGTCGGTATCTTTCGGCGTGTAATCGGGTTGCCAGTAGCCCATCTCGCGATACTTCATCACGCCCGCCGCGTAGCGCTCGCGCGGGTCGCCTGCATTGCGCGTGCGGTGTGCGTCGCGGGCCGTGTCGATCGCCGCCTTACTGAAGTCGTTCATCGCTCATCCTCGAAGTGTGCGAGCGCATCGTCCGGTGGATGTTGAGCGATGCGTGTCGCGTGAACCTGTGTTGCACTCTAGGCAACAAGCGACGACATGAAAATTCACGAATTCATTCGCCAGCATTAAGCAATGCGTTATCGAACGCGCGGCGAACGGGGCGCGCGCTGATCGCGCAGTTATCGGATCGTCAGAAAGGCGAATGAATGAAACACGTGACAAATTTGCACCGCGATACCTGCAATGCAACACTTTGCTGCGATTCGGAGACAGTCGCGCGCGGCAAGGTTACAGCTCGTTAGATAACGACCGGAGCCCGCGCCCAAGCGGGATTCGCGGCATTTGCAGAGGGCATCGGAACCGGCCGCCGCACGCATGCGCGGGCTCCGGCACGAAGCTTGCGTCGACCTCCCCGCCCGCCCGTCCCGGCCGTCGGTCGGCGACGAACGGGCTTCATCGTTACCGTCAGAATGGAGGAAGTGTCATGCAATGGACCACCCCGAGCTACACCGATCTGCGTTTCGGTTTTGAAATCACGATGTATATCGCAACGCGCTAAGCCCGCAGGGGTCGCTTAGCGGCCCTTTGCGGTCCAGCCGTGGCCGCAGTGTGCACACTGCGGTCTGATTGATCGGTCACACACACTACGCGCCGGCCCGTGGCGCCGTGCGACGCGCGCGCCAACCATGATCCACGAAACCATCGTCACCACGGCCGCGCCCGATGGCCAACCGCATATCGCGCCGATGGGCGTGCGGCGCGATGGCGACCACATCATCCTCGCGCCGTTCAAGCCGTCCACCACGCTCGACAACATCGTCGCGACGCGCGTCGCCGTCGTCAACTACACCACCGACGTGCGGATTTTCGCGGGCTGCGTCACGCGCACCGCGACCGACTGGCCGACCGTGCGCGCGACGCGCATCGCCGGCGTGCGGCTCGCCGCGCCGCTCGCGCACGACGAGCTGGAACTCGACACGATTGCGGGCGAGGCCGAGCGCCCGCAACTCCACATGCGCCGCGTGCATCACGAAACGCACGCGCCGTTTACCGGCTTCAATCGCGCGCAGGCCGCCGTCGTCGAAGGCGCGATTCTCGTGAGCCGCCTCTTCATGCTGTCCGCAGAAAAGGTCGATGCGGAGATGGCTTATCTGCAGATCGCGATCGACAAGACCGCCGGCGACAGCGAGCGCATTGCGTGGGACTGGCTCGTCGCCGCGATCGCGCGCCACCGCGCGACCGCGAATGCCGGCACGCTGCACCCGACCTCCGGAGACCCCCGATGACTGCATTGCTCGTGAGCGTGCGCTCGTGCGACGAGGCACTCGACGCCGCCAGCGCCGGCGCGGAACTGATCGACCTGAAGGAGCCGCGCGAAGGCGCGCTCGGCGGACTGCCGGTCGACGAGATCGCGCGCATCGCCCGTGAAGTACGCGCGCGGTTTCCGGTCAGACCGATCAGCGCGACGATCGGCGATCTGCCTTCCGACGCGCTCGACGCGATCGCCGAGCGCGTGCAGGCGGTCAGCGATGCGGGCGTCGATTACGTGAAGGTCGGCGTGACGCAGGGGCCGTCCGCGCACGCGTGCCTCGATCTGCTGGCGGGACTGTCCGCGTCGGTGGTGCCCGTGCTGCTCGCCGATTCGGGCACCGACGACGAGATGGTTTCGCATGCGGCTTCGCTGGGCTTTGTCGGCGTGATGTTCGACACGCTCGGCAAGGACGGACGCACGCTGTTCGACTACGTGGACGACGCGACGCTCGCGCGCTGGATGCGCGAGATCGGCGCGCACGGCGCGATGACAGGGCTCGCCGGCTCGCTCGGCTGGGCGCAACTCGCGTCGGTGCGTGCGCTCGCACCGGATTTCGCGGGATTCCGTGGCGCGGTGTGCGCGGATGGACGCGGCTCGCGGCTCGATCCGCAGCGCGTCGTGCAGTGGGTGGACGCGCTGCATCGGAGTAGCGCTGGCGGTGCGGAAAGCCGTGCTTGACCCACGCCGAAGCGCGATCCTCTGACGACAGCAACCTAAAGATTGGTTTTCGGGTGCCGATATGCAGATCGGCGGGCCTGGCTCGCCGCGTTGCGCGGCACACGGAAACACTTCGGTTGTGGTAAGTCGAGAGAGGATTGACAGAGTTATGCAGATCAAGAAGAAGAACGCGCTGGCCGGCGTGTCATTGGCATCCATCGGACTGTTGTCCGGGTGCGCGCAGTTCGTGCCGGTGAAGGATATTGCGGCCGACAAGCCGGGATATCTCGCGACGCACTTCGGCATCGAATCGTTGCCCGCCCGGGTGCGTGAGAAACTGCCGGCTGCCGGTTCTCATACGCTGCCTTTCAAGGTATTGACGATGGCCGGCACCATGACGGGAAACGTCGGCACCCTGGGGATAAAGAGCGATTTCAAAACCACGCTGATCAACGCGAAAGACACCGGTTTGGTCCAGCAGGTGCTCGAACTGTCGGCTAACGGCATACCGAGCAGCGCGACGTTCAGTCTTTCGTACCTCAATCTGTACAGCCTGAAACAGGAGACGGCGTCGTATTCGCAGACGGCCGCCTTCATGCCGTTCGTCGTGCACGACAGCGACAACAACCAGTTCGCGTTCAATGCGCCGCAAGAAGACGCCACGTACGTCACGACGTTCAAGATCGGCACGACGGTTCAGATCGCCAACTTCCGCACCACCGTTTCGACCTGTCACGCGGGCCACTACTACCCGGCGTCGCGGGTGAACGCCGAATTGACCGGCAACGCGATCGACCTCGACTGCGAGGACACGAAGGACGGCATCATCCAGAACAAGAGCCGTCGCACGTATCTTACCGAATACGGCATCGGGCTGAACCGTTCGCTTGCGACGTCCGCCGCGAAATTCGAGTGGACGTACAGCGAATTCGAAAAGGACGGAGAAAAGGCCGCGCCTCGGATTGGGAAGCCGGTTAGTAGCAAGTCCATTTGAGCTGAGCGCTTTTTCCGGGCACAACGCGAAAGCGGTGTGCGTTTCCCTGACGAAAGGCGGGCAGGAAGTGACAAGAGGAATGCGGATCGCCCAGTCGAAAGACCGCATTGCACTCTTTGTGAACGGCGTGACAAAAGAGTACGAGACCGCAGCGATGGTACTGGAGACCGTACCGAAATAGTGCCGGCCGACGTTCGCCCACGCTTGCGCGTGGATGTTCGAACGTCGGCTACATTCGGGCTTTCGTCGATGACGATGCGCTTGTCGAAGCGAATCGTCGTCCGTTAAACCAGCACGTGGCCGCCGTCGACGATGACGACCTGCCCCGTGCTAAAGCCCTGTTGCATCAGGTAAAGATACGTTCGGGCAACATCGCTTGCCTCCCCGACCCTTCGTACCGGCATTTTTTCGGCGATATAGTCATAAAGACCTTTGCGATCGGCTTCGCTCATGTTGTCCCACAACGCCGTGCGCAGAACGCCGGGCGCCACGGCATTGACGCGCAGCGGCGCAAGCTCGACAGCCAATGTGCGAGTCAGTGACTCGATCGCACCAAGGATGCTGGACGGAATCGTCCAGGCAGGTAGAGGACGCGACGATGCCACCCCGCTTGTCAGGGTGATGGAGCCGCCGGTGCGAATGAGGGGCGCCCCATATTTGACGGCCTTGAGCGCGCCCCAGTAGCGCACCTCGAAGGCTCGCTGCGCGGCTTCAATGCTGAGCTCGGCAAGGGTTTGCAGGAACAGTGGTTCGCCGGCGGTGTAGACGAGATGGTCGAACGCGCCGACGCGCGTGAAGAACGCGCTTACTTGCGCCTCGTCGGTGAAATCGAGCGGTTCGCCGCGAGTACCTTGTGGAAGTCGCTCCAGCGCCGCTGCGACGCGTTCCGGACTGCTCGATGCGATGATGACCTCGGCCCCGGCATGCGCTGCAGCTTCGGCCACTGCGAAGCCAATTCCCGACGTGCCGCCGGCTACGACGACTCTGCTTTGTTCAAGCGTGATACCCGAAAGGTGATTGTTTCCCATGTTTGACGATTTCGTAAAAAAGAAGTCCACACGGTGACGTCGAACGTCAGGCAGCACGTGCTGCGTGACCCGAATCGAAGCGCTACCGCGGCTGCGGCAGAGTGTACGTGGTTTGCGGCAATCGAGTCGGAGGCGCTGCACCCGCAGACTCTATGTATCGGGAGATCGCCTATGTTCGATCACAGGTACGAACGGTTGAGAGACACGATGAAATTGGCGGATGTGCTGTCTGAGGATTTTGACGATCGACTCGAAGGAACGAATGGGCGCAGTAACTTGATATCAGAGATATCTCTCGCGCGTCGGATGCTTGAACACGGCGAACCGGAGGCGAGTGAATTCCAGTCACGCTGCGCGTTGTGCCGCGTACTTTGCGTGCCGCAGCAGAGGCCGAAACGTGATCGCCCTTCCTTCCGGCCCGCGTGTGTGGCTAAGCGCCTCCGCCGGCGTGCGCCAGTGGCAACCACAGCTTCGCCATACGGCCGTCCACTCTGGACGCGCCGGAGCGCACCAGCCTTGACAGGACGACGACACGACTGACGCCGACACCGTCTGACTTTCGGGTTCACGCACATTTCTTCGCAACGGGTTCCGTTGAGTGCGGCTTCATCGGCGAGCATGTCGGTAACGTCGGATTCGAGCCTGAGAATCGCCCACAGAACGCAATTACCCGCTACGGGCCGCTTGCCGTTTCAGTGGCGCCGTCGATCGTTCGAATCTGCTATCGATGGATGAACGGTTAATCACGGAGGTCTTTCATGGCGGCTTTTGACGCAATCATCGTGGGTGGCGGTCCTGCCGGCGCGTCGTGCGCACTGTGGCTCAAGCAACTGCAGTTGCGCGCCTGCATCGTCGAGCGGCGCCCAGGCCTTGGCGGCCTTCAGAATGAAAGCGTCAGCCGTAACGACTGGATCGCGCCGGTGGTCGGACTTCGCGGAGAGGAAGTCGCACACAGCATGCACATCAACATCGTTTCGCACGGTATTGCGTGCCGCCTGGGCACGTCGGTGGAATCGGTGACGACCGGCGCGGACGGATTCGTGGTCGATATAGCGGGCGCGGCCTGCAAAGACTCGCTGAGCGCTCCGTATCTGGTACTCGCGTCGGGCGTTCGCCCTGCCAACGGCGGTCTTCGCGCAAGCCCGAACCTGATTGTCGGGCCCGGCAAGCAGATCGCCGAACGAGACTTCCACGGAAAGTCGGTCGCGGTATTGGGAGGCGGCGACAACGCTTTCGAAAACTACGAGTTCATTCGAGCCAAGAAAGCCGCCAAGGTCCACATTCATGCAAGATCGATCGGTGCGCGCCGCGAGTTTCTCGAGCGCATTCCCGTGGAAGATGTCAGCGTCGGGCCGTATGAAGTCGACCCCGACAAGATGACGGTCGCCGGGCAGCCTTACGATATCATCGCGGTCTTCTACGGCTGGACACCGTCTCTCGAGTTCATGCACGACCTCGACCTGGCACGCGATGCAAAGGGTTTCGTCGTCACCGACCGCGGCACCGCGGAGACATCGATTCCGAATCTCTTTGCGATCGGCGAGGTGGCCCAACGAATGCATCCCTGCTGCGTAACGTCGATGGCGGACGGTGTGGTGGCCGCCAAGGCGATTCAGCGGCGCATCGAGGCTGGGTCGCAAGAAGCCTTCATCCGGGCAGTGCGATCGGCGAATCGTCTCTGCGTCGGGTGAAGTCGCGTACCACGAGCACGCGGCTGCAGGTGCGGGACGTCCGTCACGGAAGCGACATGGCCGCGAGGGCCACCGTCATGCAGCAGAAGACCAGCGGCCGGTCCAATTCGAGATCACGGAACAGACCCGTGAGAGCCTCGAACTCTGAATCGAAGCGAGCCGACGGGCATTCAAACGGCGGCTTCAATCTCTGAAGCCGCCATTCGTCTGTTTCGGGAAACGCGGACCAAACGCACACTCGTGCAAGGTACAGGAATGGTTTAGCGCCAGTCAGGCACCACTCAGTTGTTCGCCTCCTACTTATGCGTAAATCGCCTCACGGTACTGGTGACGAGGTCTACGTAAAAGAGGTCCCCGGCCGGACCGGATTTCAGATCCACCGGTCCCCCCTGCAGGTCCCTTGCAAAGGCCAGTGGCGTGTTATTCGGCGGCTGCATTGTCCAGATGCATTTCCGAAGAAGATCGCCAAAGTACAGGGCGTTCTTGAACTCAGGCGGGTAGGTTGTGCTGGTGCCGTCAGTGAATCCGAGCGCGGAGATCACACTACCGTTCTGATCGGGCCCGCCGCCGGACGGTTTGGCACCGCAGGTCCTTCCCTTGCTGTCTTGAGCCGTAACATAACTCGCGTGAGCGTACGCAAAGAACGGTGCAGTGACGCCGCCAACGCTTCCGCAGTATGCGGTGCTCTGGTAGCCGGGTTGAGGAGCCGCACTGAAGTTGTTGTTGGGGGCCCATCCCTCGAAACACGGCCACCCAAAGTTCTGGCCGGCGACGGTGAAATGATCGATGGATTCCCAGAGGTTCCAGCCCACATTGCCGATGTACAGTTCATCCGTCACACCGGGCAGTCTGGCGAAGCGGAAAGGATTGCGCAGGCCGGTTGCGAGAACGGAAACGCTTTGGGTTGTTGCGCCCGGGTTCGCTACCCTGAGAATCACGCCATCGTGGTAGGGCGACACACCCTGACTGCGAAATGCCCCCTGCGGCAAGTTTGTGCCATCGCCGCAAGCGGTATCCAGCTGGCCGTAGTCGACCTGGTCGAAGCTTGCCCCATCGCCGGCGCTGACATATAGCGTTTTGTTATCGGCTGCGAAGACCAGGCTCCCGATGCTGTGCGACGTATAGTAAAAACACCACGGTTGGCTGGTGGATCCTGCAGGGGGCAGAATCTTCGTTTCGCTCGCCCCCGTCAAGAGCGAAAGCTGGCCGCCGGTAAGGACGTTTCCACTACACGCTCCTGTTTTAGGACGCGTCGTGTAAAGCACATAAACGTTCCGATCATTCTGCGGATCGACCGCAAGTCCGAGGAGCCCCCGGTCCGCGTTATTGCAAACTTCATTCCCCAGGTCGGCGAGCAACGTACAGGTGGGGCTCGCCAAATCGCAATTCCAAACCTTGCCCCCTTTTTCGGCGACGAAAACCCTGGTCTTGCTTCCGTTGAAACTGATCGCGGTCGGCTGAGTGAGACAGCCTGCGTATAAGATCTGCTCGGTAAAACCATGGGGAAGCTTCGGCTGCGGTCTGGTCGTGGACGTGGGCTGGCATGTAACCGACTGCCCGACAGCAGCCACATTGGGTACGACAGCGCCCTGAGCGGGCGCCACATCGATGAAAGCCGACAATATGAGCAACGCTGCCAGCGTGGCAATCACGGGGCTTCGGCTTAGCCAGTCTCCTGTTGAGTGCGCCATCTTGTCCTCCTGTTCACGAATTGATTCATCGCGAGACCATTTAAAGATAGGCCGTTTGCCCCACAGGCGGTGGACAAAATAGCGACGTCGCCGTCGCACGCCGGCAAGCACGCAGAATGGGAGGATGAGCTGTGGCTGGCACGCGCTTCGCCTCGAAACCGGGCCGCACGCGAGCAACTCTGACTCTGACGCTGACTGTCAGCTCGCGTCTCGACTATTACCCATGAACGCGGCGATCCCGCCACGAACCCAGTCAGGCACCTGACTTGCCCGGTCACTGCCGCCTGCTTCCCACTACCCCCGCTTGCGCAACGGTTCGAGCAATTCCCTCAAACCGTTATGGTCAATCTCGTGCATCAACGCGAGCAACCGGCCGATCTCGCCTTGCGGGAATCCTTCGCGGGCGAACCAGTTGAGGTAATGCCCGGGCAGGTCGGCGATAAGCCGGCCTTCGTACTTGCCGAAGGGCATCGTGAGCGTAACGAGGCGTTCAAGATCTGGGATTCGCATACGCGTATTGTGCATCGCGCTTTCCATTTCCGCATGCCGGACACCGCGCTCTCACAGCGTGCTGGCCCATCCGTCAAAACAGAAGCCATCGCGAACGAAAGCGACTACCGAATCAGCAGCCCGACTTGTGCTGGGCGCTGAAAGGAGGCGGAGGCGGCACGTTCGGCGTCGTCACGCGCGTTACGCTCACCACACACGAACTGCCGGCGACCTTCGGCTCGGTGACGCTCGACGTCCGCGCGCACTCGGACGACGCGTATCGGCGACTCCTCGCGCGTTTCATCGACCTTTACGCAGCGCGGCTGTGCAATCCGCATTGGGGCGAACAGGCGATCGTCCGACCCGACAACCTGTTGCGGATTCGCATGGTCTTTCAGGACCTCGATCAGGATGAAGCGCGTGCCCAGTGGCAACCGTTGATCGAATTCCTGACGGCCAACCGGGAAGACTATGCCGGCGCCGAAAGCTTCGCGGTACACGCAATGCCGGCACGGCGTTTCTGGGACGCGGACTTCTTCCGGCACTATGCGCCAGGCGTCGTCGAGTTCGATAGTCGCCCCGGCGCTTCGACCGACCACTTCTGGTGGATCAGCGATGCCCATCAAGCGGGTTCATTCTGGTATGCGTACCAGTCGACCTGTTTGCCGGCCTCGCTGCTTCGGCAACAGAACCAGAGCCGGTTCGTCGATGCGTGGTTTGCCGCGAGCCGTCATCGGGAACTCGCATTGCAATTCAATAAAGGCCTGGCCGGCGCTCCCGCTGCGGCGATTCACGCGGCGCGCGATACGGCAATGAACCCGGACGTCGTAGATGCATTCGCATGGGCCGTCTGCGCTGCAAACGGGCCGCCGGCTTTCTCCGGCTCGCCAGCGCCGGACCGCGCAAAAGGCGTCGCCTTTCGCTCCCGCGTCGTGAGCGCGATGACAGCCCTGCGCGCGGTCGCGCCTGACGCGGGCACCTATGTCAATGAATGCGACTACTTCCAGCCCGACTGGCAACGGGCATTCTGGGGTGCCAACTATTCCCGGCTCCTTGGCATCAAGCGGCGCTACGATCCAGAGGGAATCTTTACCGTTCACCACGGCGTCGGCAGCGACATCTGACGCGCCGGCTTCGTGCCCGAAGCGTCAGCGAACCTGCGAACAAACTCTCATGGCAACTGCAATCAGGATGTCCTAATGTCCATGGGTGCCCGTGATCCGGCTTGTCAGCACGGTATTCCCTGATGCAGCGCGTCTTGTCCGAACAATAACCAAGGAGACACCGATGAGAGATGCCCCGTCCGCACCCCGGCGCAAGTCGATACTGTTCAGTGCGGCAATCACGATGGCGACAGCGATGACCGGCGCGGCACTCATACCTTGCGCGCACGCCGGCAATCAGAACGGCGGCCACGCGGTAAATCCCCTCCCGGACTTCGTGGTCGCAAGCAGCCTGAAGATCGCGAGCTATGACGGCGTCAGCGACGACCTGCTCACCGCCGGCCTCGGCAAAACCGGACTCGCGGGTGCGCAGCCTGCCATTGCGAACCCCGCGAGCCCGACGGCAGCGGAATTGCGCAGGCTTGCCATCTGGTCGAACTATCGCGCGCTCGTCGACATGACCGCCAACGGCGGCTATGGCCGATTCTGGGGGCCCAATGTCGATCTATACGGCAATGACACGCTTGGCGAAGGCAAGATCGCGGGCACCGAATATCTCGCGTTTGCCGACGACGGCACCGGCCGCCAGAACGTCAGCCTTCTCGTTCAGGTTCCGACGACCTTCGATCCCGCAAACCCTTGCATCGTGACGGCAACGTCATCGGGCTCGCGCGGCGTGTACGGCGCGATATCGGCGGCCGGCGAGTGGGGACTCAAACGCGGCTGCGCGGTCGCCTATACCGACAAGGGCACCGGCAACGGCGCGCACGAGTTGACGACCGGTCTCGTCACGTTGATCGACGGGCGCACCGTCGATGCGGACGCGGCTGGACGCGCGAGCATTTTTACTGCGAACGTGCCTGCCAGTGAACTCGCTGCGTATAACCAGCGATACGCGAACCGTTATGCGTTCAAGCACGCGCATTCGCAGCAGAACCCGGAACAGGATTGGGGCAAGGACACCCTCGAGGCCGTCCAGTTCGCGTACTGGGTGCTGAACCAGCAGTTCGCGCCGCGCGTCGGTGCATCGAATCACGGCGTACGCTACGCGCCCGGCGATATCACGACGATCGCGGCTTCGGTGAGCAACGGCGGCGGCGCGTCGCTCGCGGCAGCCGAACAGGACACGGGGAAGTGGATCACCGCCGTCGTGGTCGGCAAGCCGCAGATCAACGTCCGCATGCCCGGCGACGCGCAGGTCAACGAAGGGGGACAGCGTATTGCAGCCGCCGGCAAACCGCTCGCCGACTATATGACGCTCGCGAATCTGCTTCAGCCTTGCGCCGCGCTCGCACAAGCCGCCGCCGGCGCGCCCTACCTCACGGCACTGCCCGTTGCGACGACGACGGCCATTCGCGAGGCTCGCTGCGCGTCGCTTGCGTCGGCAGGCTACGTGCACGGCGGCGACACGCAAGCTCAGGCGAACGACGCGCTTGCCCGTCTGCACGACGCAGGCTATGAAACCGACTCGGACCTTCTGCAAGCGCCGATGTGGGATTCGCAGGCTGTGCCGGCCGTCGCCGTCACCTATGCGGACGCCTACACGAGAGCGAGTGTGGTCGACAACCTGTGCGGCTTCAGCTTCGGCACGACGAACCCGGCGACGGGCGCAGCGGGCGCGACACCCGCCGTCTCGCCGATGCTGACCGTGTTCGGTCTGGGTAACGGTGTTCCGCCGACCAACGGCATCAATCTGGTCTATAACGTCACGCCGTCGAACGGAGTCGATCATCGGCTGGCGACGCCCGATGCGAGTTTCGCCGGAGCGGCGTGCATCCGTTCGTTGTGGACGCACGGCGATCCGCGCATGCGCCAGAGCGTTCAGGCGATCAGCGTGAATGCGAATCTGCATGGCAAGCCCGCGATCATCGTTCAGGGACGCAGCGACGCGCTGGTGCCGATCAATCATGCGTCGCGCGCGTATCTCGCGGCGAACAGCGAACGGGAAGCGTCACGCAGCCGGTTGTCGCTCTACGAGGTGATGAACGGGCAGCATTTCGATGCGTTTCTCGGCGTGCCGGGATTCGATACGCGATTCGTGCCGGTTCATTATTACAACCTTCAGGCGCTCAATCTGATGTGGAGTCACCTGAAGAACGGGACGCCGCTGCCGCCGTCGCAGGTGATTCGCACTGTACCTCGCGGCGGCAGTGCGGGTGCTGCGCCGGCGCTGGGCGTCGCGAACCTGCCGGCCATTGTTGAGAATCCCGGTAGCAACGCGATTCGTGTGAGGGATGGCGTGGTGGACGTGCCGCATTGATCGGGTTTGGCCGGCAAGCTGAGCTTGCCGGCCTGGTTGGCGCTAATCGGCTTCCGTGAACCGAACGCATCGGAATCGACGGGACGCGCGCCTTACTAGTCTCTCGGTGTCGTGAGTTCGCTAACCCTATTACTGGTGATTCGAGCCATCGACGCTTCGCCCAACTCGTAGGTTTCCGCATAGCATTGAGTCGATGCGTTCGCTATCGGACGGCGACGCAGGCGACGCTCCGATCGAATAACCGGCCTGTTCAAACGTGTCGATGCCCGCATTTGCAATCGACACGCTGGTGAAACCCGCGTCGCGAAGGTCCGCCGCGGCGAGCGCAGCCAGTTCGCTCGAATCCGCCAATAGCACGACGCGATTCGAGCGCGGTGCGTTGCCAAGCGCTTCGATCACCCGCGGACGAATCGACCAGTGCGCGCCTTCCGGATGCCCGGTGCGATAAGCGGCGCTCGAACGCAGATCGATCAGATGCACGCGGTCCGTCTCGCGCAGCCTGCGCAACGCGTCCGCCGCCCTATCGCACCGAGACCAGTAATCGCGACATGCCATCGTTGCATGGCGCGCTCTTCGACGACTTACTTCGCGAACAGCATATCCATGTTGGCGAACGACTTGAATTCGAGCGCATTGCCGCTCGGGTCCAGGAAGAACATCGTGGCCTGTTCACCCGGTTCCCCTTTAAAACGGATGTACGGCTCGATCACGAACTGCACGCCGGCCAACTTCAGTTTGTCGGCGAGCGAAGTCCATTGCGGCATCGTCAGCAGCGCGCCGAAATGGCGTACTGGCACCCCGTGCCCATCGACAGCATTGGTCGGGCTCACGCCCACTTCTCCCGGTGCGAGATGCGCGACGATTTGATGCCCGTAGAGATCGAAGTCAACCCAGTCAGGCGCACTGCGGCCTTCGCGACATCCAAGCAGCCCGCCGTAGAACGCACGCGCGGCCTCGATGCTGTGGACCGGAAACGCGATATGGAACGGTAGAAGAGAGGTATTCATTAGGATGGGGCTCCCAGAGGTTGAAGAGTACGATGCGCTCCATCGAGCGTCTGGGGGACATGTTAGATATAACGAAGTCGATTGAATAACGATATATTAAAGCCCTAAGCACCAATTTTATCGATGAGTCGAATCATGCTAAGAGAGCTTAAAACGTTTCTGGCCGTTGTGCGCCACGGCAGCTTCGCCCGCGCCGGCGCGCAGCTCGGATTAACGCAGTCGGCAGTCAGCGCCCAAATCCAGCGTCTGGAAGACGACCTCGGATTCACCCTGTTCGATCGTACCGGCCGCTCTGCCGCCCTGAATCCGGCAGGCCAGCGTACCGTCGAAGTTGCGCAGGAACTGCTCGCGGTATATGCGCGCCTCGCCACGCAAGGGGCAGCGAGCAATAGCACAGGACTCTTGCGAGTTGGCGCAATCGCGTCGGTGCAGAGTTCATTTCTGGTCGATGCAATCGAAAAGTTTCGTGACGATTTGCCCGGCTGGCGTGTACGCGTGTCGCCGGGCGTGTCACTCAATTTGCTCGCACAGGTCGACTCGGGCGAACTCGATCTCGCTGTAGCCATCAAGCCACCCTTCGCATTGCCGCCCGAATTGAAATGGTCTTTGCTAGTCAGGGAACCGTTCGTGTTGGCAGTGCCGCGAAGGCTTGCGAAAGAGCCATGGCGCACGCTGCTCTCTCGGGAACCGTTGATCCGTTACGATCGCAATTCATTTGGCGGCCGCCTCGTCGACCGATTCTTGAAACGTATGCGGATAAATGTGGATGACGTCGTAGAGTTGGACGAGCTCCCGGCAATCATCGGGCTAGTGGCAGCCGGCGTGGGCGTCGCGATCGTCCCCCGGGCGGCAACACTGCACTTCCCGCCAGCCGTGCGCACGGTTGGCCTCGACAGCGATACGTTTTACAGGGAGGTGGGGATCGTCGAACGCGCGTCAGCCGACCAGCAGGGCGCCTCCTGTCAATTCGCCACAGGCTTGCGTGCGACGGTGAGCAGCATGAGATCTTGAATGTCAAATGCGTCGCAGCAGGTTAGCGTTGAGCCTGTGCTCCAGCGCGACCGCCGCAACCGATGCTCCCAAGCGCTTTACCGAACCTCAAGATGAGATGCCCGGCCGCTTACTCTTGAGAGCGACAGACGGCTACTGAGAGGAGATCGGCCACACCGCTTTCTGCACCGCGTTGAACTGCGGATCGTATTCCACGTCCACCTTCACCTTCTTTCTGATTGCGTGTCCGTCATACAGAATGTCCGCGATCTTCTGCTCCTGACTGATCAGGCCGGCATCGAATCTGACGAAACTGCCGCTGCGCACTTCATATTCAAACGCCGCCCGTTCGTCGGAAACCTTCAGCGTCTCCTTCAGCACGTCGATGACTTCCGCCTTGTGCGTATCGTGCCACGACCAGTAGTTCGACAAACGGCCGAAAAAATCCTGCAATGCAGCGACCTTGGCCGGGTCCTTCAACACCGAAGAAGTCGTGGCCCACACATTGAGCGCGGGAATCTGCGTGTCGTGGTCGGTCAACAGAATACGGCCCGCGTGGGACCGGATCGCAGGCAGAATCGGTCCCAGTGCGCCGGCATAGGCGTCCACCTCGCCGGCGTTGAAGCCTGCCGCAGACGTCGCGCCATCGGCGAACTTCACAGGCTGAATGGCCTTTTCGGTCAGTCCGGCTTTCACCAGCGTCGCCAGATATTGGGAATGGTTGTATCCGCCGTAGTTATAGCCGAACTTGCGTTCCCTCAGATCCTGTACGCTGTTGATGTTCGCGCTTGCGCGCACTGCGGTCACGACCGGCGGATAGGCCTTCGAATAAGCATTGCGCCATCCCGCAACGATGCGCAGCGGCACCGACTCGCTCGTCCATTCCGTGCGCGCATTGGCCTGCTCGATCGTCAGCGACGTGTCGCCCATGTGCCCCAGATCGATTTTGCCCGCGTACAGGGCCGACAGATTGGCGGCGGGTCCGGTCAACAGCACCCATTCGATCTGGTAGGGCGCACCATTGACGACTCCCGATTTGCGTATCAACGCGGGAAAAGCCGGGTCCTGGTACGCAATGACCAGCCGGGTGTTCTTCAGATCCGGCTGACTCTGTGCGTGTGCCGTACCGGACAGAGCGAGCATGGTGGCCGCAAGGGCAGCGGCGACGCCCGCGCACAACGATTTCTTCAGCGACATAGATACCTTGAATGGAAGAATAAGCGAAGCTCACGACAGACTCAGCGAAAACTGCTTGAGCAAGTCGCGCTTGAGTGCATTGAATTCGGGAGAAGTGACATCGCGTTCGCGGGGCAGGCTTACCTGCGCCTCATGACAGATTCGCCCTTTCGACAGAATGACGATGCGATCCGCAACGATCAGCGCCTCGTCCAGGTCATGCGTGACCATGACGAGACCGAACGCATACTTGGCCCATAGCTTGAGCACGAGGTTCTGCACGCTTCGGCGCGTGAACGCGTCCAGTGCGCTGAATGGTTCGTCCAGCAGCATCAGTTCCGGGCGCCGATAGAGCGCGCGTGCCACAGCGACGCGCTGCGCCTGCCCACCGGAAAGACTGACGGGCCAGCTCGTCAGCTTGTCTTCGAGGCCCACGTCCTGGAGCGCGGCACGCGCGCGTTCCTTCGCATCGGGCCGATGCGCATCGTCGAGCAGGACGTTTTTCCATACCCGCAGCGCCTGAATCAGCCGTGGCTCCTGAAATACGACCGACGTGTTCGCCGACACTTCGGTCCTGCCGCTCGACGCGAGTTCGAGGCCGGCGAGCAGCCGCAACAGCGTGGTCTTGCCGGTGCCGGACGGTCCGACGAGTGCCACGGCCTCCCCTTTTCGCACCGTGAAGTCGATGTGATCGAGCACGGTGTTGTCGCCGTAGTGCTTGCCGACCCGCGACAGTCTCGCGACCGCTGGCGCCGCGTCGCGATCGGTCTCGTAGGCGAGCTCAGACATGCGCACCTCGCCACGCGAGAGCCTTGCGTTCGATGTAGCGCAGCGCTGCATCGACGGCTATGCCGAGTGCGGCGTAGACGAGTATGCCGGCGATGATGATGTCGGTGCGCTGAAACTGATTGGCGTTATTGAGGATATAGCCGATGCCGGCGCTCGCGTTGATCTGCTCTGCCGCGACGAGCGCGAGCAGTGCGATCGCCGCGGAATAGCGGACGCCTACGAGTATCCCGGGCAGCGCCATCGGCAGAATGATGAGGCGTATCTGATGCGCACGCGTCAGGCGAAACGTACGGCCGAGTTCCAGCAGCTTGGGATCGATCCCGCGGATCGCATGCCACGCGCTCAAATACATCGGTGAAATCGACGCGCCGACGATCAGCGCAACCTTCGACAGTTCGCCGATTCCGAACCACACGACGAAAATCGGCACGAGCGCAATGAATGGAATCGTGCGCAGCATTTGCAGCACGGTGTCGAAGCCACGTTCGGCGGACTTGCTGAGCCCGGCCGCCACGCCCAGCAGCAGCCCCGCGCCGCCCCCTATCAGCAGGCCCGACGCCGCTCGGGCAAGCGAGATCTTCAGCGCGTCCTGCAGATCGCCGGACTGCCATAGCTCGCGGTAGGCGGCCAACACCGATGCCGGCGATGGGAGCACAAACTCATTGACTACACCGAGCTTCGATGCGAACTGCCACACCGCGATCAGCAGGACGGGAGCCACGCACCGTAGCAGCGGCTCTCGCAACGACGAACGCCGCCATAGGGCCGCGACGGACGCCGGCGCAGGCGTCGGCGTGATGATCGATTCAGTTGAAGACATACGCGCCTCGAAAAGACGAATTAATAGCTTGTTCCAACGTGCAACAGGCGATTCAGAAGAACGCCGCAGCCGGCAATGGCACACCGTTGAGCGCATGGCTTCCGAGCACTCTGGCCTTGTAGACGGCGGGGTTATGCGACGCGATCGTGCGAATGTTGCGCCAGTGGCGATCCAGTTGCGCCGCCTGTTTCGCGGCGGATGCCCCGCCGACATCGAACACGCGCGTTGCCGACTGAAGCGCAAGCTGGTCGATGATCACTTTCGCTTTCGCACTGCGTCGCGCGGCTTCCACGAACAATGCGCTGTCGGGTTGGCCGGCGATCGCGCTTTCATGCGCGTTGCCCAGCACAGCAGCCGCGTTGAGCACAGCGGCCTCCGCAGCAAACGCGGCGCTTTGCAGTTCGCCGACGATTTGCTGAAGCAGCGGATCGTCGGCGGGACGCGATGCGACTGCGTGGTAATAGTTGCGTTCACGGCCTGAAACAAGGTCGATCGCGTCCTTCGCGATCCGGCGCAGGATGCCGGCGATGATCGTCGTGAGGTAAAGCTGCGCGAACGTGGCCTGATGAGGAACCCTCTTCTCATTCGCGAGAAACAGGATGTCGTCCGATTCGACCGTAACGTCGGTGAATGCGGTGGTGCCGCTGGCCGTCTGACGCTGTCCGATGCCGTCCCAATCGTCACGCACATCGACGCCGGGTTGCCCGACCGATACGCGCGCGCCGACGAACGCCCCGTCGGGCGTCTTGGCGTTCACGATAATGTGATCGAAATAAAGATTGCCTGTGCTGTAGTACTTGGTGCCCGTCAGACGATAACCGCTGCCGGCCTGTTCAAGCCGCGTCTGGCCGTCACCGTCACCGACGTTTTGCGTACCCAGCTCGCTCGCCCCGAGGCCGAATAGCTCGTCCGCACGCACGTACCCGATCCACCGTTGATACTGCGGCAGATGACGGTTGCGCAGCGCCTTTTCGACGAACGCGAAATGGTTGCGAAGAATGTGAGGAATATTCGAATCGGCCTCGGCGAGATCGAGGACCAGTTCGAACAGTTGCGGCAGCGTCGCGCCGCCGCCTTCCTCCGTCGGCAGGCGAAACACGCCGAGACGCGCTGCGCGCACTAGCGCGATGGCGTCGCGGGTGTCTGCGTCGTTGCGATCGCGCGCCGCGGCGCCGGCTGCGATCGCCGCCACAAGGTCACGCAGCGCGGCCGAGCCGGGTCGCACTGCCCCCAGGCCGAAACTTTCCACCCGTTTCGAATCAGTCGTTTCCATTAACAGGATCCCGTATGAATTGATTGAACCCGCCCTGTTTCCCGCCATGCCGCCAGACTGCAGACGGCACGCGCACCCTGAGCCCCGCCTGTTCCAGCAGCGGCAGCACCGCCTCGCCAAAGTAAGCGAGATCGGGCTCGAAATCGAAGAAGGTCAGCTGCACGCCATCGATGCCCGCTGCCTTCAGGCGCAGCAGGTCGTCCACGACGCGCTCGGGTGAGCCGATGATCTGGATGTTGCCGCCGAGCACACGCTGCTCGCGCTGGTGGCCCTTCCATGCGTGCGCGTCGCTGCGGCGCCCCGTGAATCCGTCGACCGCGCCGAAATCGGCATGCGAAAGGATGGCGTCGTGATACGCACGTGCCTCCTTTTCCGTCGGCCGGCACACGATGGTCGGATTGATCAGGGTGCGCACCTGCCGTCCGTGCGTGTGTGCCGCCGCGCGAACCTGCGCGGTGTGGTCCGGCAGCACCGCGAGCGCCGCGTCGATCTGCGCGCCGGCCGAGCTTGTAATGAAGATCAGGTCGGAGTGTCGAGCCGCGTACTCGATCCCGGCCGGGGAACTCGTCGCGTTGACCAGCACCGGTCGGCCGTAGCGCAGCTTGGGCGAAACGAATGCGTTGCGCGTTCGATACCAGTTGCCGTCGAACGTCAGGTTGTCGTCGAGCGACCAGAGCCGCTGCATCAGTTCGACAAACTCGCTCGCCATCTCGTAGCGGAGATCGTGCTCGAAATGGCCTTCGCGGCCGAACATTTCGGCTTCGTCGATCGAATGGCCCGTCACCATGTTCAGCCCCCACCGGCCGCCGGAGATATGGTCGAGCGTCGCGCCGAACTTCGCGAGATGCAGCGGGTGCCATCCGCCATACAGAATATGCAGCGTGGAAATCAGCAGAATGCGATGCGTGATCGAAGCGAGCGACGCAATCGTCATGAACGAATCGAGCGATTCGCGCCGATAGCGCGTGGCCCCGCCGTGACCGTCCTTGCCGAGCCATTGCGCGAGCCCGAACACGAGATCGAAGCCGAGGTCTTCGGCCTTGCGGGTGAGACGCGCGTTGTACTCGAAGGTCCAGTCCGTGGTGCGCGGCAGCGTCGACATCGACCAGCCCCCACTCTGGATCGGCAGAAAAAGCCCCAGCAACAGCGGCTGCGACAGAGCCTGAGAAAGTAGACTGTCGGGAAATTCGGCGGGAGACACGATTGACATAGGGTGCGGGATCGAGCGTGAGAATTGGACCGCGAATCTGCGCCTCGAACTCACTCATACGGGCGTCCTCGCTGCACAACGGCGAAATGTCCAATATTCCGGAAAAAAAGCCGTTTCATTCTATGAGCCGTTTGCGCGCCCCCTCAACCAAGCAATTCATATATGCAATCCCGGCCGCCGTTCTTTCTGCCATCGCATCTATTCGAACGCAGCATGCTCGGCGAGCGTGACACCCACCCAAGGTCCAGCCGAATCCATATATCGATATCGGCCTTTGTTTGTTTGCCGCGCATTGCACAGTCAATAGAATGAGCGCGCCTGCCATCGCGCATCGTCGCGTATTGACGAACACGCATCATCCGCACACGCCCATGTCACGACGCATTCATCTGAACCTGTTCATACACGGCCGCGGGCATCACGAGGCGGGCTGGCGCCATCCGGGTGCAACACCCAAGCCGCTCACCGACATCGGCTACTTCGTCGACCTCGCAACGCGTGCGGAAGCCGGTCGCTTCGATTCGGTGTTCTTCGCAGATGCACTGGAACTCGGCGACAGCGCGCGCCACGTTGCGGGCGGCGCGCTCGAACCCATTACAACGCTGGCGGCACTGGCTCGCGAGACCTCGCACATCGGTCTGATCGCCACCGCGTCGACGACCTATACCGAGCCCTACAACCTTGCGCGTCAGTTCGCTTCGCTCGATCACATTTCCGCGGGACGTGTCGGCTGGAACATCGTCACATCGTGGGTCGCCGGCGCGGGCCCGAACTTCGGCTACGAACGCACGCCCGAGCACAGCGAGCGCTATGCGCGAGCGGACGAGTTCGTGCAGATCGTGAAGGCGCTCTGGGATAGCTGGGCCGACGACGCGATCATCGACGATCCCGAGTCCGGCCGTTTTCTCGATCGCGAGCGGGTTCGCCCGATCGACTGGAAGGGTCGGTTCTACCGCGTCGCCGGTCCGCTCAATTTGCCCCGCTCGCCGCAAGGTTGGCCGGTGCTCGTGCAGGCCGGTTCGTCGTCGACCGGCAAGGCATTTGCCGCCCGACATGCGGAAGCGGTATTCACCGCACATTTGACGAAGGCGTCTGCAGTCGATTTCTACGCGGAACTGAAGCACGCAGCCGTCGCCGCGGGGCGTCGAGCGCAAGACGTTGTCATTCTGCCGGGCCTGAGCGCGGCAATCGGTTCGACCGACGCGCAAGCGCACGCGCTACTCGAAGAATTGAACGGTCTCACGGATATCGAAGTCGGGCTGAGCCGCCTGTCGAACCGTTTTGGCGGTCACGATTTCTCGACACTCGCACTCGACCAGCCGCTTTCGCGCGATGACTTTCCCGACCCGTCGACGGTTCAGGCTGCGCAAAGCCGCGCCGCGACAATCACCGATCTCGTCGCACGCGAACGGCCGACGTTGCGCAGCCTGCTTCGACAACTCGCTGGCGCGCGCGGGCACTTCACGCTTGCGGGCTCGCCGGAGCGCGTCGCCGACACGATCGAGGACTGGGTCGACAGCCGCGCGGCGGATGGCTTCAATGTGATGCCGCCCATATTGCCCATGCAACTCGACCTCTTTGTCGAGCATGTGGTGCCGATTCTGCAAAAGCGCGGACTATTCCGCAGCGAGTACGACGCGGATACGCTGCGCGGGCACTATCGCCTCGCGCGCCCCGCTAATCCGCATTTCCCGTCGTGAGTTTCCGATAATGGCAACGCTTTCCATGCAGTCATTGCGCCGCCCGCTATGGCATGTACTTGCGCTTTTCGTTGCGGGTCTCCTGCATGTCGGCGCGCATGCCGAAGGGTGGCCTGCGGCAATCAACATCGGCATTCAGAAGGGCGATCCGCTCGTCGCGTTGCGCGCATCGGGCGAACTCGAAAAGGCGTTTGCTGCGCGCGGCGTCGCCGTCCGGTGGAAGGAATTCGTATACGGCGCGCCGCTTGTCGAGGCGATCAATACCGGAGATGTCGATGTCGGCGCGGTCGGATCGACGCCGCCGATTCTCGCGCAGGCGGGCGCGGCACCGAACGTGGTGTACGTCGCATTCGCTCCGCGGCTTCAGAAAAGCTATGGCCTGATCGTTCCCGCTAATTCCGCCGTGCATCGAATCGACGAACTGAAAGGCAAGAAGATCGCGTTCGCAAAGGGGTCGCAGGGCCATCTGTTCGTGCTGAAGGCGCTCGCGGATGCCGGGGTCTCGCCCGCCTCGGTGCAATTCGTGTATCTGAACTACAGCGATGCGCGCGCGGCGTTCGAGCGCGGCTTTATCGACGCATGGGCGGTGCCCGACCCGCGCTATGCCGACACCGAACTCACGACGGGCGCGCGCACGATACTGTCCATCGGTCAGCTCTCGGTGCCGCAATATGGCTTCTATATCGGCTCGCGCGATTTTGCGCGGCGATATCCGGCCGCGCTGCGGCTCCTGTTCGACGTGCTCGCCCGGCAAACAGCCGTCGAACTCGCGCATCCCGCGCAGACCGCCGAATTCCTTTCGCGAAGCACCGGCGTGAAATTCGACGTGTGGTCGAGGGCACTGCCGCGGCTCGAATGGGGCGTGCACTATCCGCTCACCGGCGACGTCGTCCACGCGCAACAGGACGCGGCGGATCTCGCGTATCGCGAGCATGTGATTCCGGCGCGCGTCGACGTGCGCGAAGCCATCGTCGATATACGGCAATAGCCATCCGCGCCGAAAGCCGGATCGCGTTCCCGGGCGGATCGTGTCGAGCCGCCCGCCGGGTCGCTTGCGGCGTCTCTCGCTGACCTACATCACGCGCTGAACTGCGCGAGCGGACTGCTCTATGTCCTGACCGAAGCCAGCCACCGTGTTGCAGCCGGTCAACGAACACAAGGTGCCTACCATTAAAAACATCAACACGCAGCGGCCCAGCATATTCATTCTTCACCTCAAAAATTAACCGTTTTACGACTCGCCCTGCCTCGGCGTCAGCCCGCTCGCGCGCCGCTCATCAGATATCGGCAGTTTATGCGCGCTTCTGAAGTTCCGTTCACACGGCACTCGCGATGAGTCGACGGGGCCGCACCGATTATCGCCGGACTCGGCGCGCAAAGTGATAGGATCAACAGGCTTGAAACGGGTTTCCGCCGCATGGCGAATGGAAGCATTTCAGGCTCGCGCCGGACACGCGACGCGCACGTTCATGTAGCAACTGCTGGAAGAATCCAAGCGGAGCGAAGCGATGAACTCGTCTGTTCAAGGTGCGCCGGGGTTTCTGCAGATGACGGTCTACGCGTTCTGGGCACTGACGCTGATACTGGCCGTATTAACCTTACTTGTCTTCCGGAGAAAAACGCATTCTGAAAGCTCCGGCCTTGGAAAATGGCCGTGGATAGTCATCGTATTGGCCATCTTCATCCAGCTCGCCGCTTTGGCGCTCAGCGGGCGCGTCGTCGGCCTGGTGTTTCATGTCATCAGTCTGCTTGCGATCAGTGCCGGCCTGCTGATCTTCGGCGCGTACGCCATTTATCTGACGCTCGCCGAGCGGTCGCGAAACCGCAATGCCAGCGGCTAACGCAAAGAGGCACAGCACGACTTCACACGATGTGCCGAAAACCTCGATTCCTATTACGCGAGGTAAGCATCATGGCATTCATTCTGTTGGCCGCGATCTTCCTTTCATCGACCGGTCTCCTCGTAAGCCACGCGATTTCGCCGCACAAGCCGCCCGCAGCCGTCAGCTCGACGCCGGGCGATTCCACGACACGTGAATCGCCACAAGAGACGCCCGGCGAGAACGCCGTGCCACAGCCGCGGGCAGAGCCGCAGTGATGCAGAGGCCGTCGCGCGAAAGCCCGTGCGGCTGCGATCAAAATCGCCTGCGCATGCCCGGATCGAAGTCCGGGTCCGGCTGCTTTTGCGTTTGCCTGAGCACGCCCTGCGGATCGAAATAGAAGTTGAATATCATGTGGTCCACGTTGTTCTCCATGTATCGGTACGACCACACGTCGCGATCGATTCGCTTGAAGTAGCCCTTTTCGAACGGCCGACCGAACGCGACCAGCACGTCGTCGCGCGTCCACTTGTTGACATCGGCGCGGTAGAACTCGTTGGCCTGAAGCACTTGCCGAACATCCGTCGCCTTGCCCGACGCATCGATGTCGACGGCGGTCGTCGTCGTTCCCATCGGCTGCGTGGGCCACATCAGGCGCTTGCCGCCGTTGGGCAGATCGTACGTCTCCTTCGGCGGACCGAGCGTCGCGACCACCGCCTGCTGGTCCATGCCCGCCTGCACGCGCTGCGCCGGCTGCGCGCAAGCGCCGAGCACGACCGCCGCGACGCACGCTCCGTACGTCGACGCGAGTGCAATGCGCTTTCTCATTCGTCTCTCCGCACTTACTATGCGACCCCCACCTCGTTCAGCAGCGGCCGGTTCGCCTCGAATGCCGATACGCTGTCGAGCGTGGTTTCGCAGATGGTCGTCAACGCCTCATGCGTGAGGTACGCCTGATGCCCGGTGACGATGACATTCGGAAACGACACGAGTCGCTGAAAGACGTCGTCGGTAATGATCTCCGTGGAGAGATCGCGGAAGAACAGATCCGCCTCCTGCTCGTACACGTCGATACCGAGCCCGCCGAGCTGCCCGCTCTTCAGTGCTTCGATCGCGGCTTCGGTATCGAGCAGCCCGCCACGGCTCGTGTTGATCAGTATCGCGCCGTGCTTCGCGCGCCCGAGCGTCCGCGAATCGATGATGTGATACGTCGCCGGCGTCAGCGGACAATGCAGCGAAATGATGTCGGCCCGCTCGCCGATTTCGCCCGGCTTCGCATAACTCAGGCCGAGCGCCTCGAATTCCGCCGACGGATACGGATCGTAGCCGACCACGTCGCAGCCGAAGCCGAGCATGATCTTCGCGAACACGCACCCGATCTTTCCGGTTCCGACCACGGCGACCGTCTTGCCGCACAGGTCGAAGCCGGTCAGCCCTTCGAGCGAAAAATTGGAGTCGCGTGTGCGGTTGTACGCGCGGTGCACTTTGCGGTCGATGGCGAGCAGCAGCGCGACCGCGTGTTCCGCCACCGAGTTCGGCGAATACTTGACGACGCGCACCACCTTCATGCCTAGCTTGTCCGCGGCTTCCAGATCGACATTGTTGAAGCCGGTGCAGCGCAGCGCGACGAGACGCGTGCCGCCGTCGTGCAGCGCCTGCAGCACCTGTGCGTCGGCCTTGTCGTTGACGAAGATGCAGACCGCGCTGTAGCCCGCGGCAAGGCCGACAGTGTCGGTGTCCAGCAGCGCGTCGTAGTAATGCAGTTTGTGCTCGCCGCGTTGGTTGGCCGCATCGAGATACCGGCGTTCGTAGCGTGTCGAGCTGAATATCGCCACTTCCATGATGGCCTCCTTGGCGGATGCGCCAGTCGGTTTGCGCCTATCCGGCTGCGATTGCGATGGCGATCTGCACGAACAGCACCTTCACGATCGTCATCGATGGAAAAATCATCGCGTACAACACGTCCGGCTGGTCCGTCGGCGCGACGCGGTTCGCAAACGCGAGAATCGCCGGGTTGCCGGTGGCGCCGCATATCACGCCGACCGACGTATCGAACGGCAGCCGGAAGATCCACAGGCTGAAGATCGCCGTCACGCCGACGAGCACCAGCAGCGTGACCGCGCCATACAGCAGCAGCATCGGCCCCGCCGTGCCCACCGTCGCGACGAATTTGGGTCCGCACGCGATACCCACTTGCGCGAGAAAGATCGTGAGCCCGAGATTGCGAACGACGAGATTCGCCGAAAGCGGCATCACCCACACGAACGGCCCGTTGCGGCGCGCCTTGCCGAGACACAGCGCGACCAGCAGCAACGCCGCGAGACCGAGGCTGAACGCGCCGAGACCCGGCACGCGCAGCGGAATCGCGCCGACCAGCAACCCCACGGCCGCGCCGATGCCGAGGCAGATGAAACTGAGGTCGGCCGTGCTCTTGATCGAATCGCCGAAGAATGCGCGCACGGCAGCCTGATGCGCGCGATTGACGAGCACGCCAACCCGGTCGCCCGCTTCGAGAATCAGGTCGGGTGTCGACAGCAGATCGGTGTCGCCGCGTCGCACGTGCGCGACCGAGCAGTTCACGCCGTCCGGAAAACGCAGACTGCCGAGCGGCATCCCGACGACCGACGGATTCGACGCAAACACGCGCATATAGTCGAGATCTTCCCGATGACTCGCGATGCGGCCGGGCTGCAACTCGCCGCACAGCGCCGTGACTTCATCGAGCCGGCGCGGGTCCGTCGCGGTGACGAGCAGCACGTCGTCGGCGCGCAGCATGAAGTCCTCGTTGATGAGCTGGTTGTGATGCTCGCGCCGTACAGCCGCGATGGCCACGCCGGCAGGCAGGCGCGTCAACAGTTCGGATACCCGAAGACCGATGAACGCCGCATTGCGCAACGCGACTTCCGCGGTCCTCAGCACATTCGGAGGCGGCTTGCTTATCGTGACCTTGAGCATCAATTTCAGCGCGTAGATGCAAAGAATCGGCCCGGCCACGCCGAACGGATACGTGACGCTATACGCGACGGCGGCATTGCTGCTGTTCATCGACGCGATCGCGACCTGCAGGCTCGCGGTGCTCGTGCCGCTGCCCGCGAACATACCGAGCGCGTCGGCGAGCGTCGCGCCGAACTGAATGAAGCCGCACGCGACGAGACCCGACGCGATCACGCCGGCACATGCGGCTGCATTGGCCTTCATGCCGTCGCGGCTCGTGAGCCCGCGAAAGAATTGCGCGCCATACTGAATGCCGATGCCGTAGAGAAACATCAGCAAGCCGAGCGTGCCCAACAAGGCCGGCGGCGTGGATTTCGGCGCGAACGCCCCGAGCGCGAGTCCGACGAACAGCACGGCGCCGGAGCCCAGCGCCACCCCTTTCACATTGATTTCGCCGATCAGATAGCCGACCGCAATCGTCAGAAACAGCGCGAACAGCGGCTGACTTTCGATGAAGGTTCTGACTGCGTCCATGCCGCCCCCTGATGGTGGATCACGCATTCACTGCGATTCGAGCACCACGACACTGCGCGCTTCCACGCGGCAGGTGCCGCGCTCCACGCGTGCGCTTTCAACCGTCGACACGATGTCCGTCGGCGATCGCGCGGCCGTGTCGACCGTGCGCCGCCAGTCCGCGTTGTCGAGTGCGGGGAGTTCCGCATCGCGAGCGTCGGCGTTCATGTTGAGGATCACGTGCATCATCGGCTCGCGGGGCGCGCGTCCAGCGAGCGTGAACGCGACGAAGCGCGCGCCCGGGTCGCCCCATGCGGGGGTGCCGAGGCGTTCGCCATGCCACGCGATGTCCGGCTGCGTGCGCCCGTTCTCCGGTTTGCCGGTGAGAAACTGACGACGGCGCAGGCCGGCGTGACGCTTGCGAAGCGCGATCATCTCGCGCACGAAACGCAGCATCGCGCGTGCGTCTTCGTCGAACTGCCAGTTCATCCACGACAGCGCATTGTCCTGGCAATACGCGTTGTTGTTGCCGCGCTGGCTTCGCAGGACTTCGTCGCCGGCCATCAGCATCGGGACGCCCTGACTCAGCAGCAGAATCGCGATGAAATTGCGCGCCTGCCGCAAGCGCAGCGCGACGATCGCCGGATCGTCGGAATCGCCTTCGACACCGCCATTCCACGACAGGTTGTCGTTGCTGCCGTCGCGGTTGTCGTCGCCGTTCGCGTGATTGTGTTTCGCTTCGTAGCTGACGAGATCGCGCAACGTAAAGCCGTCGTGGCAGGTCACGAAGTTGATGCTGCTCACCGGCAGCCTGCCGTCCGATTGATAGAGATCGGCGCTGCCCGCGATGCACGTGCACATCTGGCCGATCAATCCGGGATCGCCGCGCACGAAGCGGCGGATCACATCGCGGTAGCGTCCGTTCCATTCGGCCCACGCCATGCCGGGAAACGCGCCGACGTGATAGAGCCCCCCGGCGTCCCACGCTTCCGCGATCAGCGGCACGCGCGCGAGCACCGGCGACGCTTCGATCGCCCACGGCAGCGGCGGCGTCGCTAGCAGCGCGCCGCCCTCGCCGCGTGTGAACACGCTCGCGAGATCGAAACGAAAGCCGTCCACGCCGAGTTCCTGCACCCAGTATTCGAGGCAACGCAGGATGAACGCAGACACCAGCGGATGATTGCAATTGACCGTATTGCCGCAACCCGTGTAGTCGAGATACCGGCCGCCGTTCGCGGGATCGAAGTGATAGAAGACGTCGTTGGCGAACACCTTGAAGTTGATCACCGGGCCGCTTTCGCCCGCTTCCGCCGTGTGATTGAACACCACGTCGCGCAGCACGCGGATGCCGGCCTCGTGCATCGCGTCGACGAACGCGCGAAACTCCTGCGGCGCGCGCTCGGGCTCGACGCAATAGCGCGGATGCGGACTATAAAAGCTGTGCGTGCTGTAGCCCCAGTAATTGACGAGTCCTTTCGCGGCGGCCGGCGCGGGCACGTCCTGTTCATCGAACGCCATCACCGGCAGCAGTTCGACGTGCGTGATGCCCAGTTCCTTCAGATAAGGAATCTTTTCGACGAGCCCCGAAAACGTGCCCGGATGTCGTACCCCGCTCGACGGATCGCGCGTGAAGCCGCCCACGTGCAGCTCGTAGATGATCGCGTCGTCGAGCGTGCGGACGGCCACGTCGGTGCGCTTTTCCAGCGGTTCGGTGACAATCGCCCGATAAGACGCGTGCGCGCCTTCCTGCACGTAACCGGCGGCCTGGCGATGCCAGTCGTGATCGCCGACCGCGCGCGCGGCCGGATCGAGCAGTTCGTAACGGCTACCGGCTTCGTCGTCGAGACGCGGCACGCCATGATGACCGTACGCGCGCCACGTGTAGCAGCACGGCACCGGCAGATCCTCGACCAGCACGTGCCAGAAATAGAACGTGCGATTGCGCTCCGGCGCAAGTCCGATAATCTGGAACGGCTCGACGCTGTCGGTCGACTCATACAGCAGCAGTTCCACATGCGTCGCGTGCCGGCAGAAAATGCAGAAATTGACGCCGCCCGGCACCACTGACGCACCGAGCGGAAAGCGCGAGCCGGGCTGCACCTGATAAGCGTGAGCCGCTTCGATTCGAGGATTAAGCAAGGTCGATCCTCACCGCACGCGCGTTCCAGATGCGCTCGCAGTACTCGCGGATCGCACGGTCCGACGAGAACTTGCCCGAGTGCGCCGTGTTCATGATCGACATCCGCGTCCAGCGCTGCGTGTCGCGCCAGGCGTCGTCCACGCGCGCCTGACACGCAACGTAGTCCGCGAAATCGGCGAGCACCAGAAACGGGTCGACCTGCAGATTGTCGAGCAGCGGCCTGAACACATTCGGATCGCCGCGCGAAAAGCGCCCTTGCGCGATCTGCGCGAGCGCTTCGCGCAGATCGTCGTTGGACGCCACATAGTCGGACGGCCGGTAGCCGCTGCGTTTCAACGCGTCGACCTGCTGCGCGGTCAGCCCGAACAAAAAGAAGTTTTCGGCACCCACTTCTTCGCCTATCTCGACGTTCGCGCCGTCGAGCGTGCCGATCGTCACCGCGCCGTTCATCATGAACTTCATGTTGCCGGTGCCCGACGCTTCCTTGCCTGCCGTCGAGATCTGCTCGGACAGGTCCGCTGCCGGATAGATCCAGTGCGCGTTCTTCACGTTGAAGTCCGGATAGAAAACGACCTTCAGCCGGCCGCCGATCGCCGGGTCATGGTTGACGACTTCGGCGATGCCCGTGATCAGGCGGATCATCAGCTTCGCCATCGCGTAGCCCGGCGCCGCCTTGCCGCCGAAGATGAAGCAGCGCGGCGCGACATCGAGCGCGGGATCGCGGCACAGCCGGTGATACAGGCTGATGATGTAAAGCGCGTTCAGGTGCTGGCGCTTGTATTCGTGAATGCGTTTGACCTGAATGTCGAACATCGCATTCGGGTCGACCTCGATGCCCGTCGCCGCCGCAATGCGCGCCGCGAGCGCGGCCTTGTTGTCGCGCCGTATCGCGCGCCATGCTTGCTGAAAAGCGGCATCGTCCGCGTGCGCGGCCAGCGCTTCGAGTTGCGTGAGATCGGTACGCCAGTTCTCGCCTATCGTCCGGTCGAGCAGACCGGCGAGTCCCGGATTGCCCAACATCACAAAGCGTCGCGGCGTCACGCCGTTGGTCACGTTGAAGAAGCGCTCCGGCGCCATCTCGGCGAAATCGCGCAGCACGGTCTCGCGCAGCAGATCGGAGTGCAGCGCGGCCACGCCGTTGACCGCATGCGCGCCGACCGTCGCAAGATGCGCCATGCGCACCTTTCTGTCGCCGCGCTCGTCGATCAGCGACATGCGCTCGATGCGCGCGTCGTCGCCGGGAAACGCGCGACGCACGTCGTCGAGAAAGCGCCGGTTGATCTCGTAGATGATTTCGAGCGGACGCGGCAGCAGGCTCTGGAACAGCGGCAGGCCCCATGTTTCCAGCGCTTCGGGCAACAACGTGTGATTCGTATAGGCGAACGTGCGCTGCGTGATGTCCCACGCGGCATCCCACGAAAGCCCGTGAACGTCGATCAAAAGCCGCATCAGCTCGGCCACCGCGATCGACGGATGCGTATCGTTGAGCTGCGCGGCGAACAGGTCCGCGAAATGGTCGATCGACGTGCCCTTCAGCGCCATCAGCCGCAGCATGTCCTGCAGCGAACACGACACGAAAAAGTACTGCTGCGCGAGCCGCAGCCGCTTGCCGGCTTCCGGTTCGTCGTTCGGATACAGCACTTTCGACAGCGTCTCCGAGGTCACTTTCTCCTGCACCGCCTCGTAGTAGTTGCCCGCATTGAAGTCCTGAAAATCGAACGATTCGACCGCTTCGCTCTTCCACAGGCGCAGCACGTTGCACGTGTCGACGCGGTAGCCTTGCACCGGCATGTCGCACGCGACGCCCTTCACTTGCCGCGCGGGAATCCAGCTCACGCACAGCCGGCATTCGTTATCGGTTCGATGCTGCGTGTGGCCGCCGAAGGGGACGTAGTGGCTCACATCGGGCCGCACGATTTCCCACGGCGTACCGTTCTGCAGCCACTTGTCGGTCACCTCCACT
Organism: Paraburkholderia sp.; assembly: GCA_035492135.1. Lineage (GTDB taxonomy): Bacteria > Pseudomonadota > Gammaproteobacteria > Burkholderiales > Burkholderiaceae > Paraburkholderia. The sequence goes on from DATJJN010000094.1 coordinate 89,158, forward strand.
TGCCAGCCGTCGCGTATCTGCTGATCGAAGATGCCGAACTCGTAATGAATGCCGTAGCCGATCGCCGGTATTTCGAGGGTCGACAGCGAGTCCATGTAGCACGCCGCGAGGCGCCCGAGCCCGCCGTTGCCGAGCCCCGGCTCCTCCTCGATCGCGACCAGCTCGTCGAGATCCTGGCCCAGCGCGCGCATCGCGTCGCGCGCTTGCGCCTCGATGCCGAGATTGAGCAGGTTATTGCCGAGCTGAGGACCGATCAGGAATTCCGCCGACAGATAGCACACGACCTTGACGTCCCTCGCCGCATAGACTTTTGTCGATGCGGCCCAGCGCGCGAGCATCCGGTCGCGCACGCTGTATGCAAGCGCCATGTACCAGTCGCTGGGCGTGGCAATGTCCGGATAGCGCGCCTGCCGGCAGATCAGGTTCCTCACGATGTCTTGCTGGAACGCGGCGCTGGCCGTGTCGAGCGCACCGTTTCCCGTGCCGTTCTTTGCACCGTTCTTCCCGCCGTTTTTCGCGCGGGCAGACGCGCCTTTTGTGCGTACCTCGTTCATGATCGCCAGCCTCGCCTGTCATGCCGGGGTTGCATGGCCCGTCGTCGGTGTCCAGCGCAGCGCATTCGCCAGATCCTCTGCGCTGAGTCCGACGAGCAGGTCGATCGCGCCGTTCTTCAACGCTTGCGTCGCCGGCACGCCCGCCGCCTTCAACGCGGCCGCGTCGAGCCGCGACGGATCGGCCAGTTCGACTCGCAGGCGCGTGGCCGCGAGCGCTTCGAGCTTCACGATATTGGGCGCGCCGCCCAGCGCCGCGCGAATCTTTTCCGCGCGCGCGCTCTGCTGCGACGATCCTTGCGCCGCCGCCGTCGCGATCACCGTGGCCGCCGCGGCCGCATCGCTGGCCGTCGCCGGCGCTTGAGCGGCGGGCGTGCCGGCGGGCGGCAGGTCGGCTTCGGTGCCGGCTGTCTTCAGATACTCCTGCATGTCGGTTTTCATGTTCTCGGACAGCGGCCCGAAGATCGCCTGCACGCCGTCGCCGACCCGCACCACGCCCGCCGCGCCGAGCGCCTTGAGCTTCGCTTCGTCGACACGCGTCGGGTCTTTCACGGAAATGCGCAAGCGCGTGATGCACGCGTCGAGGCTCGTAATGTTCGAGCGTCCACCGAACGCGAGCACCAGTTCGCGCGACCGCCCGCCCGCACCGGTCGCGACGGCCGCGGTGCTTTCGACGGTGTCGTCCTCGCGGCCCGGCGTCTTCAGATTGAAGCGCGTAATCACGAAGCGGAACACGCCGTAATAGATCGCCGCGTAGATCGGCCCGAGAATGAACACGTACCACGCGTGCGTGCCCTTATTGCCGATCAGGTTGAACATCAGAAAGTCGATCCCGCCTTGCGAGAACGTAAAGCCCATTCGCATGCCGAGCGTGTTCGCAATGAACTGCGAGGTCGCCGCGAGACACGCATGAATGAAATAGAGCACCGGCGCGACGAACAGAAACGCGAATTCGATCGGCTCGGTAATGCCGGTGAGAAACGACGTCAGCGCCGCCGACACCATCATCCCGCCGACGGCCACTTTCTTTTCCGGCTTCGCGCAATGCCAGATGGCGATCGCCGCGGCCGGCAGGCCGAACATCTTGAACAGGAATGCGCCGGCGAGTATGCCCGCGGTCGGATCGCCCGCGAAGAAGCGCGTGATGTCGCCGTGCACAGTCTTGCCGGTGGTCGGATCGAGGTAGCTGCCCATTTCGAAGAAGAACGGCACGTTCCAGATGTGATGCAGCCCGAACGGAATCAACAGGCGCTCGATGAAGCCGTAGATCGTCGCCGCGGTGCGCGGATCGGATACCGCCGCCCAGTGAGAAAACGCCTTGATGCCGGCGCCGATCGGCGGCCACACGAACGACAGAATCGCACCGAGCGCAATGGAACCGATCGCCGTGACGATCGGCACGAAGCGCTTGCCTGCGAAAAAGCCGAGATAAGGCGGCAGCGTGATCCGGTAATAGCGGTTGAACATCCACGCGGCGAGTCCGCCCGCGAGAATGCCGCCGAACACGCCGGTCTGAATCGACGGGATGCCCATGATCGTGTCGGCCTCGATGCCCTCGACCTTCGCGATCACACCGAGCGTCGCGGTCATCACCAGATAGCCGATGGTCGCGGCCACGGCCGACACGCCATCGTTCTCGGTGAAGCCGAGCGCGACGCCGACCGCGAAAATCAGCGGCAGGTTCGCGAAAATGACGTCGCCCGCGTTTTTCATCAGCGCGAGCACGACGGTCGGCACGTAGCCATGGAAGTCGGTTGCGCCGAGACCGAGCAACAGGCCGGCCACCGGCAGCACGGCAACCGGCAACATCAGCGACTTGCCGATTTTTTGCAGCACTCCAAATGCATGCGAAAACATCGCTGGTCTCCTTTATTCCGCCGATTCGTTCGGTCGATACGACTCACTCATTCAGCGAAACGAGTCAGATGCGCGCGGACCTCCGCGGCGGTCCCCATGCGCAGCACGTCGGCCGCGAGCGCGCTGGCCTCGGTCATCGTCAGGCGCGCAAGCTGGGCCTTCACCGAGCCGACCGCGGGAATGCTGACCGACAGTTCGTCGACGCCGAGGCCCGCGAGCACTGGCACCGCCATCGCGTCGGACGCAATGCCGCCGCAAATGCCGACCCACTTGCCGTGCTGGTGCGCGCCCTCGACCGTCATCCCGATCAGACGCAGCACCGCGGGGTGCAGCGCGTCCGCCTGCTTCGCGAGTTGCGGATGGCCGCGATCCATCGCGAGCGTGTATTGCGTGAGATCGTTCGTGCCGATCGAGAAGAAATCGACTTCGCGCGCGAGCGGCTCGGCAATCAACGCGGCGGCCGGCACTTCGATCATCACGCCGACCTTCACGGTATCCGCGCGCTCGCCCGCCTCTTCGCGCAACAACTTGCGCGCCGCCCGCACTTCCTCGATGGTCGCGATCATCGGGAACATCACGTGCAGATTGGCGAGCGGCGCCGCGCGCAAAATCGCGCGCAATTGCGTGCGGAAAATGTCCGGCCGTTCGAGGCTCACGCGCACGCCGCGCAAACCGAGGAACGGATTGTCTTCCTTCGGCAGCGGCAGATACGACAGCGGTTTGTCGCCGCCTACGTCGAGCGTGCGCACGACGAGCGTGCGTTCGCGGCCGAGCGCCTGCGCGACCGCGGAGTATTCGGCCGCCTGTTCGTCTTCGGTCGGCGCCGTGTCGCGCGCGTCGAACAGGAACTCGGAGCGCAACAGGCCCACGCCTTCGGCGCCGGCTGCGACCGCGTCGCGTGCTTCCTGCGCGTTGCGGATGTTCGCGACGACCTCGATACGGTGACCGTCGGCCGTCATCGCGAGCTTGCTCGCCGCGAGCCGGTCCGCTTCCCGCTTCGCAACCTGGCGGCTGATGCGCTCGCGCGCCTTTTCGAGTTCGTCTGCGCTCGGGTTGCGCCGCAAGCTGCCGCGCGAGCCGTCGAGCACGACCGGTGTGCCGTCGGCGAGTTGCAGCGCGCGCGCGTCGATGCCGCAAATCGCCGGAATGCCGAGCGAGCGCGCGAGAATCGCGACGTGGCTGGTCGCGCCGCCGGTCGTCGTGCAAAAGCCGAGCACCTTGCTGCGATCGAGCGACGTGGTATCGGACGGCGACAGTTCTTCGGCGATCAGGATCGACTCGGCGGGCACGTCGATCTGCGCCTGCTTCGCGCCGGCGAGCAGCGCGAGCACGCGGCGGCCGACATCGCGTATGTCGCCGGCGCGTTCGCGCAGCAGCGGGCTGTCGAGTTTCTCCAGCATCGCCGCCTGCTTCTGGAACGCGTCGCGCCACGCGAAGCCCGCGCTCTTGCCTTCGCTGATGCTGGCGATCGCCATGTCGTTCAGATCGGGGTCGTCCAGCAGTTCGAGATGCGCGGCGAGAATCTGTGCCTTCGACGCATCGGCCAGCGTCGCCTTCAGCGCTTCGATCTGCTGACGCGCCTGGTGTCGCGCCGATTCGAGTTCGGCGCGCTCGCGTTGCGGCGACTCGCCCACTTCGTTCACGTCGATCACTTGCTGACGGAACTGCACGACGTTGCCGACCGCAAGACCCGGCGACGCAGAAACGCCGGTGAATTCGTCGGCGTTCGCGGGCGCGGTGCGCGTTTCGACGGGCTCGGCGGCTGGCGCGATTTGCGCAGCTGGCGTTGCCGGCGCGGCGGCCACGGAAGGCGCCACCGCGTCAGAAGCCTTTTCGCCGGACCCGTCGGCGAGCAAATGCGCGAGCACGTTCGCCGCTTCCGCCGCGTCGGGTCCGCGCGCTTCGACGCGCAGCGTGTCGCCGAGCGCCGTGCCAAGGCCCATGATCGCGACGACCGACTTCGCATTGACACTGTCGCTGCCGCGCAAGAGCCGGATTTCGGACGTGAACTTCTTCGCTTCGGCCGCGAACACCGCGGCGGGCCGCGCATGCAGCCCCGCCGGATTCGGCAGACTGATTTCGCCCGACAGGACCGCGCCTACCCCGCCGACCGCCTTTTTGTCGGCGACGCCGTCGACCAGTTCGACATAGAGCGCCATGTCGGTGCCCGCCTTCACGAGCCCTTTCGCGGCCACGTGGCGCGAAACGCGCTCGCCGTTGGCGATCACCATCTCGGTGAGCAGGCTGTTTGCCTTCTCGCCGATCGTCACCGGATCGAAATGGATCAGCGGCGTACCGGTCGTGACGGAATCGCCTTCCTTGACGAGCGGCGTGAAGCCCTGGCCGCGCAGCAGCACCGTATCGAGCCCGATGTGCAGCAGCACCTCCAGTCCGTTGTCGCCGGTGATCGTCACCGCGTGACAGGAACTGTGCAGTTGCGTGACCTTGCCCGCGAGCGGCGACAGCAGTTCATCGGAAGTCGGATCGATCGACACGCCGTCGCCGACCATCTTCTGCGCGAACACAGGGTCGGGCACGCTGTCGAGCGGCACCATCACACCCGACACCGGCGCAATCAACTCGATGCCTGGAGGACGCTCTGGCGTTTTCATTGCGATGACTCCTCATGCTGCCGACGCTTGCGTGGTCGAGTTCGATGCGCGCCGTGCGGGCGAACCCTGCACGGCGCCGCTCAATAACCGCTCGGTAGCCGCTCAGTACGGCCACACCCAATCGGCGATCTCCGGGCTATCGGTGCCGTGCTCGTGCGCGTAATTCATGTTGAGGATGATCGCGTTGCGCATGTCCTCGCGCAGATGCGCGGTTCTGCCCTGCAGGCGCGGCACGCGGTCGAGCACATCGAGCACCAGATTGAAGCGGTCCACCTTGTTGAGGATCGCCAGTTCGAGCGGCGTATTGATGTTGCCTTTCTCCGTATAGCCGCGCACGTGCAGATTCTCGTGATTGCGGAAGCGATACGAGAGCTTGTGAATCAGCCACGGATAGCCGTGGAAATTGAAGATCACCGGCTTGTCGACCGTAAAGAGGCTATCGAATTCACGTTCGGTCGACCCGTGCGGATGCTCGGTCGCCGGCTGCATCCTGAACAGATCGACCACGTTCACGAAGCGCAGCCGCAATTCCGGCAGACGCTCGCGCAAAATAGCCGCGGCCGCGAGCGCTTCCTGCGTGGCGACATCCCCGCACGAAGCCAACACCGCGTCGGGTTCGTTGCCTTCGTCATTGCTCGCGCGCCGCCAGATGCCCATCCCTTTTGCGCAATGCACGACCGCTTCGTCGATCGTCGTGAATTGCAGGTGCTTCTGCTTGTCGGCGACGATCACATTGATGCAGTCGGTCGAGCGCAGGCACTGATCCGCGACGACGAGCAGCGTATTCGCGTCCGGAGGTAAATAAACACGCGTCACCGACGGGCTCTTGTTTGTCACGAGATCGATGAAACCGGGGTCCTGATGCGAGAAGCCGTTATGGTCCTGACGCCACACCGTCGAAGACAGCAGAATGTTTTCCGAAGCCACCGACGCGCGCCACGGCACGTGGTTCTTGCACACGTCGAGCCATTTCGCGTGCTGGTTGAACATCGAGTCCACCACGTGCGCGAACGCTTCGTAAGTGTGGAAGAAGCCATGACGGCCCGACAGCAGATAGCCTTCGAGCCAGCCCATCAACGTGTGTTCCGACAGCATCTCCATCACGCGGCCGTCGCGCGAGAGTTCGCCGCCGTCGCCGTCTTCGGGCAGCATGTCGGCCATCCATACTTTCTTGCTGACCTCGTAGATCGACTGCAGGCGGTTGGACGCCGTTTCGTCCGGGCCGAACACGCGGAACGTCTGCATGTTGCAACGCATCGTGTCGCGCAGGAACTGGCCGAGCGGCTGCGTGTTCTCGCGCAGCACCTTGCCCGCTTGCGCGACCTCGACCGCGAAGTCGCGAAAATCCGGCAGTTTCAATTCGCGGCGCAGCACGCCGCCGTTCGCATGCGGATTCGCGCTCATGCGCCGCTGACCCTGCGGCGCCAGCTCGCGCAGCTCGGCGCGCAACCGGCCTTCGTCGTCGAACAGTTCGTCGGCCTTGTAGCTGCGCAGCCAGCTTTCCAGCAACTGGAGATTCGCGGGATTGCCGCTCACATCGGAAAACGGCACCTGGTGCGAGCGCCACGAGCCTTCGACCTTATGGCCGTTGATTTCTTTCGGTCCCGTCCAGCCCTTCGGCGCGCGCAATACGATCATCGGCCAGCGCGGGCGCACGGGGTTGTCATGCGCGCCGCCGCCCGCGCGCGCGCTTTCGTGAATCGCGCGGATCTCGCCGATGACCGTATCGAGCGTGCCCGCCATCTTCTGATGCATCTCCGCCGGGTCCGATCCCTCGACGAAATACGGCGTGTAACCGTAGCCCTCGAATAGCGCTTTCAGTTCTTCGTGGCTGATGCGCGCGAGGATCGTCGGATTGGCGATCTTGTAGCCGTTCAGGTTCAGGATCGGCAGCACGGTGCCGTCGCGCACCGGATTGATGAACTTGTTCGAATGCCACGCGGTCGCAAGCGGCCCCGTCTCGGCTTCGCCGTCGCCGACCACGCACGCGACGATCAGATCGGGATTGTCGAGCGCGGCGCCATAAGCATGCGAGAGGCTATAGCCAAGCTCGCCGCCCTCGTGAATCGAGCCGGGTGTCTCGGGCGTCACGTGCGAGCCGATATGCCCTGGAAACGAAAACTGCTTGAAGAACTTGCGCATGCCCTCGGCGTCTTCGCTCTTGTCCGGATACACCTCCGAGTAGGTGCCTTCCAGATACGCGGGACCGAGCACACCCGGTGCGCCGTGTCCGGGGCCGGCCATGAAGATCACATCGAGATCGTCGCGCCTGATCACGCGATTCAGATGCGCCCACACGAACGAGAGCGCCGGGCTCGCGCCCCAGTGTCCGAGCAGACGATGCTTCACGTGCTCGACTTTCAGCGGTTCGCGCAGCAGCGGATTGTCCCGCAGATAAATCATGCCGACCGACAGGTAATTGCACGCGCGCCACCACGCGTCGATGCGTTCGAGTTCATTACTGGAAAGCGGGGCGCGAGACGAAGTGTCCGACGTGCGATCTTTGCTCATGCTGACGTCTCCTGTCGATGCAGCTTCGGCCCCTGGTGAGCGCCAAAGCGTCGGGCGCGCTGCAGCGGAAAAAAACAGGCCAGAAAAACTCAAAAAAAAGCATACGTCACCGATCGCAGATTTCAAGAAACGCCACGGTCATTTTGGTGCACGTACGAGCGCGTGTTTTCAAATGACTGTCGTATTTGCTTAGCGAAGCCTGCGACTGCGTTTTTCGCCTAATAACGCGACGGCACCATGCGCACGGGACGGTCCGGCTCGCGATACCCGCCCGCTTTTTTCCGTGCAGGCAACTTTATTTTTTCTCGCGGAATGTCCTGATACGGAATCGAGCTGAGCAGATGCGAAATGACATTCAATCTCGCCCGCTTCTTGTCGTCCGAATGCACGACGTACCACGGCGCGAAATCCGTATCCGTTGCGGCGAACATCTCGTCGCGCGCGCGCGAGTAGTCGTACCAGCGGCGATACGATTCGAGGTCCATCGGCGAAAGTTTCCAGATCTTGCGGAGATCCCGGATTCGCGATTCGAGGCGCCGCGTCTGTTCGTCCTCGCTCACTTCCAGCCAGTATTTGATCAGGATGATCCCGGAGCCGATCATCGCGTTCTCCACGAGCGGCGTCGCCCTCAGAAAACTATCGACCTGCTCCGGTGTGCAAAACCCCATCACTCGTTCCACGCCGGCGCGGTTGTACCAGCTGCGGTCGAACAGCACGACTTCGCCGCCGGCCGGCAAGTGAGGCAGATATCGCTGGATGTACATCTGCGACTTTTCCCGCTCGGTAGGCGCAGGCAGCGCGATGACGCGGAACACGCGCGGGCTCACCCGCTCGGTGATCGCCTTGATCGTGCCGCCCTTTCCGGCGCCGTCGCGCCCTTCGAACACGACGCACACCTTGATCCGTTCCTTGACGACCCACTGCTGCAGCTTGACCAGTTCGCCGTGGAGCCGCGCCAGCTCTTCCAGATACACCTTGTTCTTCATCCGCGCCGGACGCTCCTCGTCGTGGCGCGTCGCTTCCCTGGTTTCATGAGACATGATTGGCTCCTCGTGCTCAGTGTGGTTGCAAGCGACCGATGTCGATGCGACTTTCCGACGATCGTGCGCTCTCTGTCGCTCTCCGTCGCATTCACTAAAACGCCATGCTCAATCAACGTGAAACGAAATGCTGTTTTCTAACATGTCACCTTCCGGATGCCTTTGCCGACGACGACTCACTACTCGTGAACTGTACGAGGCGACCAGCGATTCCGATTGATCTAAAGCCAATTTTTTTAAGTTCGGCATTTCCAATCCAGATACAACGAATTCGTGCAACCGCGGTAATCTAATAGCCAACGAAGTGTAAACAGCGGCCCAATAAAAAATGGAGTGAATCATGTGCCGTGGATCGCAATGGTCGGTGCAGGCGATCGTATTCACTTGCCTGATCGCGGCGCTGTCACCCTGCCCGTCGCAAGCCCAGGTCGTCCCCGGTGGACTGTCGAATCCCACGATCATCGGCGGCAACGTGAAGCAACGTGCCGACGCGGTGCTCGCGATCATGACCTATACGACCGTCCCCGACGTGACGACCAGCAATCTGTCGGTCAATAGCGGCATCTCCGGCAACCCCGGTTTCGGTCAGTCGCAATTCGGCGGCGGCTTTACGGTCAGCCGGTCGTTTCCCGTGTACCTGGAAGGCACGCTCGCATATAGCCGCTACGATCCGGTCTTCATCGCAACGGACGGCGCGCAGCAGCGCGCGGTGCCCACCCGATGGAACTCGTTCAGCGGCACCGTCGGCATCGGCTGGGACTTTCGCATCACCGACGAACTGGCGTTCCGTCCGATCCTGAACGGCACGCTCGGACGGGTTTCGAGCGATCTGAAGATCGGACAGACCATTTTCAATCACGTGACCGACAGCAATCTGCAGTTTCTGGAGAACGGCTCGCTCGACGCGTACGGGTATGGCGGCTCGCTGATGCTCGATTACGAGCACTACCGCGAAAACTACGAAATCGACGCCGAACTGCGCGCGACCGATATCTATCTGCGCAGCTTCGGCGGTTCGTCCGACGCCGTTCAGGGTTCGGCGATGGCGCAACAAGTCAGCTTGTGGACGCGCTGGCGCGCACCCACCGGCTGGCATGCGCTCGACCGGCCGATCCGTTACGTGCTCGAAGCCGCTTATTCGCACTACTTCGGCGACAGCGCGGGAGTGCTGGGTTTCAACGATCTCACGTCGTTGGGCGTCGGCCTCGAACTCGACAGCAGCCGATATCCGGTCATCGTCACCCGCACCCGTGCGATGGTGCGCTATGTATTCGGACACAACGTACACGGCGTATCGTTCGGATTCGCCATGAGCTTCTAGCGGCACACGTGCCGCGAATCTATCGCTTCTTCAACGTCCAGTCCGTTCCTCCCGTGCCGCAAAACTGCGGGTGAAGATCCATCGACTGTCCCTTCGCCACCAAAACCACGGCCACGCCGCGACATGTCCTGTCGCCTTCCCGGTTCGTGCTTTCCGGCGTCATCGTCGCGGTCATCTTCACGATGTTTCCGGTGCCGTCATTGGTCCACCGGCTCGCCTCGCCGATCTGCTTCGTGTTCAGCACGACGATCAGCGCACGCTTGATCGATTCGATGTCCTCCTTCTCCAGGTACGACATCGGCGTATCGTCGAGAAAGTTGAGATTGCTGGCCTTTACGGTTGCCGTGTTCGCGAGAAGCAGCGCCGGCAGCACCGCCATGCATACGCCACGGACGCCCCGTTTCAATAGCGCGTTCCTCCGCTCTGTTGCGAACATTTGATCCTCCGTCGACTGACACACATTCATTCATGCGGATCACGCGGTGGGCAGTCAATTTGCCTGTTTCGCGGGGCTTGCGACATCGCACTCGCCGGTGGGGACATTGCCGCCGCCGGTGTTCTTCAGCGTCAGCGCGATCCGGCTTCCACGGCTCGTCGTGATGATCTGTCCGTAACTGACCGTCGGAATGAATTGAATATCCGGCGCTACCGCCACCGGTGGATTCCTTGCTCCGTCAACCGTCAAGTCGAGTTCCACCGTAATCGATTCGATCGCGACGCCATAGTCGTGCTTGCGTGCCGCCTGATCCTGTTTGAAACGACACAGACCCTGCATCACCTGCGCCAATGCGGTCGGAATGTCGACGGGCTTGCCGGGCGGAATCGGCGGCGTATTGCAGCCGACAATCGCAAACGGCAACACAGCGGCGGCGAGGCGAGCGCGCATTGCGTTTCCCCTGTTGTCAAATGAGCGGGCCGCGTGCGTGGTCCGCGATGCGCGGCGCGGGAAGCAGATCGCGTCGCGCAAAGCGCACCAGCGAGAACGCGCGGACCCGCTCCGGATGCGCCGGCACGCGCGCCACACGCAACTCCAGTTGCGCGGCCGGTGTCGATGCGGCGTCGTCGACGACCACGTTCATCAAATCGAGCCGCATCGGCCTGACGGTCACGTCGATGTACGTACCGGGATCGTCAAGCACCTCGCCGATCTGCTCCAGTTCCAGTTTCAGCGCGTCGCTGCGCAGACCGAGCTTCGCGAGATCCCGTTCGTTCTCTTCGATCTGCGCGTGCAGCCGCGCCAGCTCCGCGAGACTGGCGGGTTCCGCGCCGCCCACCACGTCGCTCACGCCGACGCCCGCGCGATCCAGCAGCTTGAGCCGCGTCTTCAGCAGCGCCTGCTCCTGTTCGAGCGCGGCGCGACGCGCGGTGCTCACCGCGGTGCGCGCCAGCCCTTCGAGCGTCAACTGGTCGAGCACGCGCAGCACGATTTCGCGGCGCAACTCGGGCTCCGTCGCCGCGCACACCCGCACCTGGTGATCGCTGAAGCTGACGGTGGTCCGCACCGCATCCACGCGCACCGCGTCGCCCTCCTGCTGCGCGCCGAGCGTGCGGCGCTCGTCGAGCGCCATCCCGAGGACCGCGTAGGCCTCGTCCGCGGCGGGGTGCGCGTCGAAGAAGCGCCGCAGGTCCGTGGACCGGCTCATCGCGTCCGCGACGTCATTCGGGCCCGCAAAGAACGCGTGAATCAGGCTGTCCGTCGACCAGACTTGCGCACTCGCCTCGCGCGCCGGCGGCAACGCGGCGACCAGATCGCCCACATGGTGCAGCGACACGCGCGCGCCATTCGCGAGGCGTCGCTCGTAACCCGACGCGAGCCGCAGTTCCGGCGCGAGCCGGACCGCGCGTTCCAGCGCTTCGCGAACGAGCGCGGCATCGACCCCGTTCGTTGCCTGATCCGCGCTGCGATGGCGTCGCAGCCAGTCGAATATGCCCATGACTCAGGTCCTGACCGTCCCGGGCGTCGCGCGCCGTTGCTACGCGACGATGTTGACGCCGCCGTCCACATAAAGCGTTTCGCCGGACAGACGCCGCGCGAGCGGCGTGGCGAGGAACGCACAGGTGTAGCCCACGTCCATGATGTCGACCAGCTCGCCGAGCGGCGCGCGCTGCGCCGCCTCGTTCAGCAGCAAGTCGAAGTCCTTCAGGCCGGATGCGGCGCGCGTCTTCAGCGGCCCCGGCGAGATCGCGTGCACGCGGATCTGCTGCGGTCCGAGTTCATACGCGAGATAGCGCACGCTGGCTTCGAGCGCCGCCTTCACCGGGCCCATCACGCTGTAGTTCGGCACGACCTTGCTCGCGCCGTAGTAGCTCATCGTCAGCATCGTGCCGCCGTCCTTCATCAGCGGCGCGGCACGGCGCGCCATCCGCACGAACGAGTGGCACGACACGTCCATCGCTTTCGCAAAGCCCTCGCTCGAACTCCGGAGCAGGCCCGCATGCAGATCGTCTTTCGGCGCCCACGCGACCGAATGCACGAACACGTCGAGACGGCCCCACGTGTTGTCGATCCGCTCGAACACGGCCTCCTGCTCGCTCTCGGACGACACGTCGAGCGGCATGAAGATCGGCGCCTCCAGCGCTCGCGCGAGCGGCTCGACGAACGCACGCGTGCGTTCGTTCGCATACGTGATCGCGAGCGTCGCGCCCAGTTCGTGGAACGCCTTTGCACAGCCGTAGGCGATCGAATGTTCGTTGGCGATGCCGGTCACCAGCACGCGGACGTCCTTCAGAATCGGGCGGGACAGCGCAACATTCATGACGCGGCTCCTTCAGTCCATGGTCGTCTGCAATAGCATCGAGGTCGGCTTTCGATGCGCGCTCGGCGCGCGCATTACCCCATCACCGCGCGCGTATGCCGCGCGATCATCAGTTCTTCGTTCGTCGGCAACACCCATGCGCTGACCGCGCCCGTGCCGCGATCGATGCGCGGGCCGCCGCGGGCATTCGCCGCGTCGTCGGCTTCGAGGCCGAGCCACGCCGAGAGCCGCAGCACGCGCTCGCGAATCGGCGCGGCGTGCTCGCCGATGCCGGCCGTGAAGACCAGCGCGTCGATGCCGCCCATCGCGGCGGCCAGCGAACCGAGTTCGCGAGCGATCCGGTACGTGTAGAGGTCGATCGCGAATTGCGCGCGCGCGTCGCTGCTCGCCAGCAACGCGCGCATGTCGCTCGAAATGCCGGAGACGCCGAGCAACCCCGAGCGTCGATAGAGCAGGTCCTCGATCTCGCGCGCATCCATGTGGAGTTCGTCCATCAGATACAGCACGACACCGGGATCGAGACTGCCGCAGCGCGTGCCCATCGGCAGCCCCTCGACGGCGGTGAAGCCCATCGTGCTCGCGACGCTCCTGCCGCCGACCATCGCGCACAGGCTGGCGCCGTTGCCGAGATGCGCGACCACCGTGCGGCCTGCGGCGGCGCGCGCGTCGATTCGCGGCAGCACGCTCGCGATGTATTCGTACGACAGGCCGTGAAAACCGTAACGCCGCACGCCGCGCGCGGTGATGTCCGCCGGCAGCGCGTACGCCTGCGCGACCTCGCTCTGCGTGCGATGAAACGCGGTGTCGAAGCACGCCACCTGAATCACGTCGGGACGCAGGCGCGCGACGATCTCGATCGGCTTCAGATTGTGCGGTTGATGCAGCGGCGCGAGCGGCACCAGCTTCTCGAGTTCGGCGATCACGTCGGGCGTCACCAGCGCCGGCGCGACGAACGCGTGCCCGCCGTGCACGACCCGATGCCCGACCGCGACGAGCCGATGCGCGTCGCGATGTTCGCCGAGAAACTGGCCGATCCACGCAATCGCGCCCTCGTGGCCGAGTTGCACGCCCGCGCCCCATTCCTTCGACGACACATCGCCCGCGGCGTCGGTCGCAGTGAAGCGAGGCGCCGTGTGCAGCCCCTCCATCTGCCCGTGCAGCAGCGCTTGCGCGACTTCGGCCTGCGCGTCGAACACGCTGAACTTGAGGCTCGACGACCCGGCGTTGAGAACAAGGATCACGTCGGCCATCGCGTCACTCCACCACCTTGGCGCTCGCGCGCTTCGCGTGCGCGACGAGCACCGCCACCGCGCACGACGCGAGCCGCGTCAACACCGAGTCCGCGCGGCTCGTCAGGATGATCGGCACGCGCGCGCCGAGCACGATGCCGGCCGCGTCCGCGCCGGCGAGAAACGACAGGCTCTTCGCCAGCATGTTGCCCGCTTCGAGATCGGGCACGACGAGCACATTCGCGTGCCCGGCCACCGGCGAATCGATCTGCTTGATTTTCGCGGCCTCCGCGTTGATCGCGTTGTCGAGGGCGAGCGGACCGTCGACCAGCGCGCCGGTAATCTGGCGGCGATCGACCATCTTGCAGATCGCGGCGGCCTCCAGCGTCGACGGCACCTTCGCATTGACCGTCTCCATCGCGGACAGCAGCGCGACGCGAACCTCGCCGAATTGCAGCGCGTGACCGAGATCGATCGCGTTCTGCACGATGTCGACTTTCTCGTCGAGCGTCGGCGCGATGTTGACGGCCGCATCCGTGATCACGAGCGGCTCTTCGTGACCGGGCACGTCCATCACGAAGCAATGGCTGATGCGCCGCGCCGTGCGCAGCCCCGCGTCGCGCTTCACGACGGCGGCCATCAGTTCGTCGGTGTGCAGGCTGCCTTTCATCAACGCCTGGGCCTTGCCCTCGCGGACCAGTTGCACCGCCGCCTCGGCCGCCGCTTCGCTGTAGGGCGCCTCCACGAGCGGATAGTCGTCGAGCCGCTCGCCGATCTGCGCGGCCACGGCCTCGATGCGCGCACGCGGCCCGACGAAAACCGGCGCGATGAGCCCCATCCGCGCCGCTTCGATCGCACCGGCGAGCGAACTCGCGTCGCACGGGTGCACGACCGCGGTCGGCAGCGGCGGCAAGGTCTTGCAGTATTCGATCAGGCGCTCGTACTTCGCGTGCTTCGCTTCCATGACGGGGCTCCGGGGACGGCGGGGTCGATTCCAGTTCGACGGCGTGCGGTCAACGGCGCGCAAGCGTCGCGACCTTGCCGCGGCGCGCGTGCTGCGGCGCGAGGGCCGCGCGAATGCGGTCGAGCATCGCCAGCTGATCGTCGCTCGGGGCCTCGCTCACCACGCGTTCGTCGGACAGCAGCGTGTCGAGCAACGTGAGCAGGCGTTTGCGATCGGCGGGGTCGGCAAGCAATGCCGGCAGCGTGGCCAGCGCCTCTTCGGGCTCGAACATCGCGATGATTTCCTGCTCGCCGCGAATGCGCCGCCACTGGTCCGCGGGAATATCCGGCAGGTACTCCGCATACTCGTGCGCCAGCTTCTGACGCTTCGTGAGCGTGGCGATCGGCAGCGGCACCCCTTTGCGCACGAGCAGGAACGCGACGCGCGCGAGCGCTTCGGTGTAGCCGCCCTCGTGGATCGAGCCGAGCGCCTCCTTCACGAACGGCAG
Organism: Paraburkholderia sp.; assembly: GCA_035492135.1. Lineage (GTDB taxonomy): Bacteria > Pseudomonadota > Gammaproteobacteria > Burkholderiales > Burkholderiaceae > Paraburkholderia. The sequence goes on from DATJJN010000094.1 coordinate 104,486, forward strand.
ATCGCGCGAATCGGCCGCGTGCGTCGCCCATCCGTGCGGCTCGACGGGGCGCTCGCCTTGATGCAGCGAAAAGAGGTTCGCGTAAATGCCGAAAAAGAGCGCTTCGGTGCCTGCGTCTCTGAGCGCCCGGTAGTAGTCGAGCGACGCGCTGACGATGTCAGACGCCTTCTGCTCGATGTCGCGCAGCGGCGCGCCGGCCGCCACCGGCTGACGGTTCGCGCGCGCGATGCCAGCCGCCGCCGGCAGCCACGCGAGCCACGGATTCATGTCGGACCACGCCCAGCGCTGAAAGCGCAGCGGATGAAACTCGCGCAGCATGCGCGCCGACGTCTCGTTGGAACACGCCTGCACGAACGGCTGCGCGAACAGCTCGTACGCGCGCTGATTGAATTCGGACACGCTGACTACGGCTTCGAACGGCTGTTCGTCGGCGCGGTCGAGCCGGTTGATGCGCGCGACGATATCTTCCAGACGGTGCTCGCGCAGCTCCACATCGTATTCGACGGCGCCGTTTTCGCGCCGCTCGGAAATCGACATGCCGTACAGGCCGGGCGGCAACGTCTCGATGGCTTCGAGCACCGAAACGATCTGCGTGTGCTCCTTTTTCGCCACCTTGCCGGACACGAATATGCCGAGATGCCCGACGTCCTGATGCACGAGACCGATGATGACCTGGCCGCGCGCCTTGATCTCCTCGGTGCTGCCGTACAGGTCCGCGACCCAGTTGAACGCCTGCTGCGGCGGCGTGATGTTGTCGCCCATCGACGCGAACAGAATGATCGGCGAGCGGATCTCGCGCAGATCGAGCACCTTGCCGCCCGAGCCTTTCACCTCGCCCGACCACAGCTTGTTGCCGATGAAGAGATTGCGCGTGATCCACTCGATTTCTTCGCGATTCATCAGATAGTAGCCGCCCCACCAGCGCTCGAAATCGAGGAAGCGCGGCGGCTCCGTGTCGATGTTCGCGAACAGGTGCCGGTACTTGTCCCACAGCGTATTGGCGGGATTCAGGTTCTCGAAGTTCTGCACGAGCCACGCGCCGTCGAACTTGCCGTTGCCGAGGTCGGCGGTCAGCGACGCGAGCCAGCTGCCGCCGAGCAGCCCGCCCGCGTAGCGCATCGGGTTGTCGCCCTCGCCCTCGCTCCACGCGCCGCTCCAGTACGACATCGGCGCGCCGTTGATGACGATCGGGCCGGTGTCGTCCGGCGACGAACTCGCGAGCATCATCGCGGCCCATCCGCCCTGGCAGTTGCCGACGATCGCGGGTTTCGGGCTCGACGGGTGCAGCTCGCGCACCTTCGTGACGAATTGCTGCTCGGCCGCGCACACGTCGATCAGCGTCTGCCCCGGCTCCGGATCGGGAAAGAACGCGACGAAGTACACCGGATGCCCGGCGCGCAACGCGACGCCGACCTGCGAGTCGTCCTTGAACCCGCCGATGCCGGGTCCGTGCCCCGCGCGCGGATCGATGATCAGATACGGGCGCTTGTTCAGATCGACTTCAACGCCCTCCGGCGGCACGATGCGCAGCAACGCGTAGTTCACCGGCCGCGGGAAGCTGCGCGCGTCGAGCACGACTTCGTGGTCGAAATGCAGCACGGGCTTCAGCCCTTGCGCGGTGCGCTCGACGAAGTCGTTGCCGCGCTCGCGCAACGTGTCGAGGAAAATCAGCCAGCGCTGCGCACCGTCCACCGCGTACTGCCACACGTTCAACGGCGTCGGCAGCGCCGGGGGATGGGCCTTGACGGCATCGCCGTCGACGACTGCGCGCAGGCGCTCCGAATAAGCGGTGTTCGCGATCTTCAGGCGCTTGCCGAGCAGGCGCGATGTCTTCTGCGCGATAGCCTGGCTGCGTGAAAACTGGGTGGCTGCGTCCATGCGTAGACCTCGATGGGGGCTTGCGGATCGGCGCGCACGCTCTCGCGCGAGCGTGGCGGCGAAAGCACTCACGAGGGAAATTATTCGCAGCCTGATGCAACGCGGCAATCGGACCAAGGTCGTATAGCCGGCCGATGCGCCGCCGGCATGCAACGCGAATCGTCATCGCGGCAACCGTAGGACGTAGGTCCGATTGACGGCGAATCCGCACGTGGCACGCTGCTCGGCGAGAAACCCCTTTTTTGCGCGCCGCCACGGAGGTCGCCATGCTGTCGAGGAGCCGGGAATTCGCGGTTGCGTGGGTTGCCGTGCTGACGATGGTCGTCGCGGGCGCCGCGGCGGCCACCGAACAGGCGCAGCAACGTCGCGCCGCACGTGACGTTCGCCAGGAAACGCGGCAGGGCGCGCGCCATACGAAGCAGGAATGCCGCGCCGCGAACCAGACGAGCAATGCGCAGTGCCGGCAGCAGAAGCGTCAAACCAAACAGCACGGCCGGCAGACCGCGCGTGACATCAAGTATTGAGCGTCGGCCCGGCTCGGGCTACGGGGCCTTCGCCTCTACTTCGCCGCGTGCGTCCGGTATCGGCGCCTCGTCCGATGTAAAGGCCGCCGAGCCGCCGAGCCCCTGCGAGTCGGGAATGCGGGCCAGCGCCATGTCCTCGGGAAACGGCTGCTTCGAAGCGATCGCCCGATCGAGCAGCGCCAATTCGACGTATAACGCGTGATGCCGATACTCGGGCAGGCTATGAACGAGATTCTCGATGGCCGCACGCAAGCGCCGCGCGATCTGAATGCTGCCTGCACCGCACTGGCGAATCTCGCGAAAGCTGATATGCACGAAGTCTTCCCAGTTGGGCGTGCGCAGGATCACGCGCACTCGCCCGGACGTATCGGCGATCTCGTCGATATGAAGCGAACGTTTTCCGACCATCCGCAATAGCCGGTGCAACTGGTCGATCGCCAGTACGGCCGTGGTCGGATCGTTGATCGCCGGCGACAGCGCCTTCAGCGCGATATCGACCAGAATCCGGAATGCGAACATCGGGTCCTGCTCCATCGTGCGCTCCGTGCCGAAAGCGACGAGGCTGCGCAACCTGTCGTCGTCGATTGCGGCGGCGTTTCCGTACAGATAAAACAACGGTTCGTCCCCCGCGACGAAATCGCCGACTTGCGGCACGACTTCGATGACCACGCCGGTGCGCCGCGCCTTCTCCACGAGCAAGGGCAGGTTCACGGCCAGCACGATCCCGGACCGGCCCCGCCGACGAACGACGTGATCGGGCGTGCGCCGCGCGCGTTCGCGCGCCGGCGCGGTCATCACATGGATGCCCGGCGCCGGATACACCTGGTCGATCACCGCGAGCCCTTGCTCCCCGACGCGGGCCACGAGGCTGACGGGACGGAGGCACTTCGCGGCGTAATCGATGAGAAAAAGGAAAGCGACGACGGAAGCGAATCCGAACAGCGCCGCAATGAACACCTGAAGCTGGTGGACCTCGGTCTCGCCCATCCAGCCCGCCGTCCGGTTGGCGAACAGCAGCGCGAAAACGAACAGCCCGGAAATCCAGCGGATGGTGTTATCGCGCAGCAACGTCGTCGCGATGATGCGCGGCGTATATTGGCCGCCGGCCACCTGAATCGCGACGAGCAGCGACCCGAACGTGAAGACCAGAAACGCGAGATCGGCGGAAACGATGTCGCCAAGCAACGTCCGCGCGCCCGTCATCGAGAGCCCCAGAAGGCCGGTTTTCGGATCGAGCAGCCCTTGCCGGACCATCCAGCGTCCCAGCAGTTCGATCAGCGGCCTGACCACTGCATGGATCGCGACGGCGATCAGCGGCACCGTCCACAGCGACGATTTCAGGTAGCTCTTCAGGCTGTACCAGCGATTCCAGTCCATGTCTGCTTTCTCCGCACGTCGCAGGTCCATGGCCTGCCGGACGCATTCGTCATGGGCGTGGCTGGATCAGCGGCTCGTCGCGCGACGCGTCGCCGAATGCGTCGACGTAGTCGTCCACCGCGCTGCCCACGGTAGGATGAAACTGGCCGTCGCCGATCAGGTCCGTCAATTCGAAGCGTCGAATCTTGTCGCGAACCGGGTCCTTCATCTCGGCGAAATGCAGCGCGATGCCGCGATCGCCGAGCGTGCCGATCAGCTCCCGCAACATGTCGGCCGATGTGACGTCGATGCTGGTCACCGGTTCGGCGGCCACCACGACCCGGCGTACCGGCATCGGCGAGTCCGCCACGGCTTCCAGAAGACGTTGCTGAAACAACTCGGCATTCGCGAAGAAAAGCGGCGCATCCCAGCGAAACAACACGAGCCCGGGAATACGTTCCGCGCGCGGGTAGCGTTCGAGGTCGTGATAGCCGCGCAAGCCCTCCACCCGACCGAGCACCGCGTAATGCGGACGCCAGCCGTCCCACAGAAATTCGATGACCGCGAGGACCACCGCGAGGCCGATCCCGGGAATCGCACCGAACACGACGACGCCGGCAAAGCACGCGAGCGACAGCCAGCATTCCCATTGCTGGATCCGGTAGATGCGCTTGAGATCCGCGATCTCGAACAGCCCCAGCGCCGCGGCGATGACGACCGCTGCCAGCGCACTGTTCGGCAGATAGCGCAGCAGGTTGGGCGCGGCGATCAACAGCGCCGCCACCGCGATCGCGCCGACGACGCCGGTCAGCTGCGTCTTCGCGCCCGCCGCCTCGGCCACCGGCGTGCGCGATGCGCTGCTGCTGACCGGAAACCCTTGGAAGAGGCCGGCCGCGAGGTTCGCAACGCCGAGCCCGACCATTTCCTGGTTCGGATCGACGCGGCTATGAAACCGCGCGGCGAACGTGCGCGACAGCACGCTTGTGTCGGCAAACGATATCAGCGCGACCGCGCAGCCGCCGATCAGGATCTTCACGAGATCGGCGTTCGCGACCCACGGCAGCGTCAATGCGGGCAGCCCCTGCGGAATCCTGCCGAGCACTTTCACGCCTTCGCGGTCGAGGTCGAATGCGATCACGCCCAGCGTCGCGGCGATCACCGCGATCAGAATGCCCGGCAGCCGCTCGAAGCGTTTGAGCAGCAGGATCAGCGCGAGGGTTCCCGCGCCCACGGCGAAGCTGTACCAGTTGGACTTTCCCGCCGCTAGCGCCTGCGCGAGGCTCATGACGTCGCGCAGCGGTCCGCGCTCGTCGATGGAAATGGCGAACAGCTTCGGCAACTGGCTGATCAATACCGCGAGCGCGATGCCGTTCATGTAGCCGTATCGAATCGGTTTCGACAGAAGCTCGGTGATGAACCCAAGGCGCAGCAGGCCCATCACGATGCAGAAGACGCCGGAGACGATCGCCATCATGCCGGCGACCGCGATCGCACGCGACGGGTCGCCCGCTGCAATCGAACCGACGACGGCCAGAATCGGCGCCGCCAGTGCCGAATCGGGCCCGAGCACGAGAATCCGGCTCGGACCGAATAGCGCGTACGCCAATAACGGAACGATCGTCGCGTAAAGGCCGTATACGCCGGGGACGCCGGATGCCGCCGCATACGCGATCCCCACCGGCACGAGCATCGCGGTCAGCACGAGGCCGGCGGCCAGATCGTTCGGCAGCCAGCGCCGCTCGTAGCCCTTCAGCACGGCCACGCCCGGCACCCAGTGCAGCCAGCGTGGCGTGCGTGGCGCCGGGCGATCCTCGCGCGGAACGGGAGCATTCGCGTTCATTGGTTTCGCCTGCTTTTTCTGATCGATGCACAGCGACGAAATGCGGAGTGAGTCCGTCATGAAAAGAATAGTCGAAACGAATGCTATCGACGCGAGCACCGCTAACTTTCCATCCCCGCCGCATGCGCCGCCTCGTGCACGCCGCGAACGGCCGCGGCAACGATCAGCCCGGTAAACACGACGCCGAGCAGACCGAGCAGGATCGCGTCGACCCGGCCGAACGTCGAGGTCGGCACCACGTCGCCGTAGCCGATGGTCAATGCGGTGATCGCGCAGAAATACGCGGTTTCTATCCGCGTCGCCGGCGTCCGGTTCAGCGTGTCGACGGGATCGCCGAACGCGTACATGCAAGCCGTCAGCAACAGATAGAGCACGAGAAGCGCGGTCAGGATCGCCCTCAGGTGCCAGAGCGTCCAGCTCGTTTGCCGCAACACATCGCTTGCGCGCAGCCGCACGACACGACCGCCCGTCACGTTTTGCATGGCCGTTACCTCCGGAAATGAGCGACACGTGCGCAAAGGGCCTTCGCGCTGACCGGAGCGCGATGCGCGCGGCAGGCGATGGCCGCACGGCAATGGAATCGGGAACGACGCGATACGCGAGAGCGAATGCGAACAATGGCGACGTCGAGATCGCGATCGCCGGCGCGCGCGATCGTTCGCCGCTCAGCGGGTCACGACGCGGCGGGACGTCGGGGCGCCGGATCCCGTTGCGGGACGTGACGGTCTACACGGCATGGTCTCCCCGGCTTCAACGCTTTTCCTGTTCCTGCAGCAACTCCGTTTCAGGCTGATCTTTCACCCATCGCCAGAAGAGCTGATAGCCGACCGCGAACATCACCGGGCCGATGAACAGACCGATGACGCCGCCCGTCACCATGCCGCCGAGCGCGCCGATCAGCACGACCGGCATCGGCACCGCGACGCCTCGGCCGAGAAGCAGCGGTTTCAGCACGTTATCGGCGAGACCCGCGACGAACACATACACGGAGAAGATCACGGTCGACGCGTTAAAGCCCTCGGTGACCACGACGAAGACGATCACCGGAATGGTGATCAGCGTCGCGGGCAACTGCATGATGCCGATCAGCAGCACGGCGAGCGCCAGCAGACCCGCGCCCGGAATGCCCTTCACGACGAACCCGACGCCGATCAGCGCCATCTGGATAAACGCGATGCCGACCACGCCCTGCGCGACGGCGCGAATCGTGGCGGTGCACAGGTCGGCAATCTGCGGGCCGTTCTCGGGACCGGAAATGCGCGACGCAATCCGCACCGCGCTGCGGTGCCCTTCTTCGCCGTACGCCATGAAGATGCCCGCGACGATCAGCGCGCCGAAAAAAATCAGCAGCGCGGCGCCGAGGCCGGTGACGGTGCCGAGCGCGGCGATACTGGCCCCCTTCAGTTGCGGCGCGAACCGATGCGCGAGACCGCTCAGGTCCGTGGTCGCCTGTTGCCAGATGCCGTACACGCTCTGTCCGATCAGCGGCCACCTCGATACCGAGTCGTCTGGCGGCGGAATGTGGAAGCTGCCGCCCTTGAACGCGGCCATCACATGCTCGATCGAATCGGCGAGTGCGACGCCGAGAAAGTAGGTCGGCCCGATGATCACGCAGAACGCGACCAGAATGATCAGCGTGGCGATCAGGCCGTCCTTGTGCGGAATCGCTCGCCGAAGCCTGACCTGCAGCGGATACAGCGTGACGGCGAGGATCACCGCCCACACCATCAGATTGAGAAACGGCACGAAGATCCGGTAGCAAAAGACGGCCAGCACCGCGATGAGTCCGGCGCGAATCAGTACGTCGAGCAACTCTTTGGACGTTCCCCGCTGAGTGACCGGTGTGAGCATGATAGGCATTCTCCTGACAGCCCATCTCGCGGATCTTCAGCCGCGAGAATCGCGGTAATTCCGCGCGTCGAAAGCCATCGCCGCGAGCGGGTTCGGCCGACACGGCAAAAGTTTAGGCTCGCCCCCGTGCCGACGATATGGGACCTTGGTCCGATAGCCGCCGAACGGCAGGACAGCACGCCGCGCCGGGTCACGCGTTTCCGGCGGGCCGCGCGTCGCCTCCGTTGCGCGTCGTGCGTGCCAGCCTGTCCTGCTGGACAGGCCGCGCCGGACTATCCGGCTCCGGCTTGCCGACGAGACGGACGAGATCCGCCAGCGACGCCGCTTCCATCTTTTTCATCACGCGCGCCCGGTGAATCTTGATCGTCTTTTCCGCGGCGCCCAGCGCATCGGCCACCAGCTTGTTCGGGCGGCCGGTCACGATGAGCGCCATGACTTCCCTTTCTCGCGGTGTCAGCCGGTCGATGCGTCGCTGGATTTCCTCGCGGCGCAGTCGTCGCTCGAACAGTTCGCGTGCGAGTTCGAGCGCATTCGCGGTCACGTCGATGAGCACCGACGCGTCGACCGGCTTGGACAGGAAATCCACCGCGCCGGCTTTCATTGCCGCGACCGCCGTCGTCATGTCGTCGTGAGCCGAGATGAAGATGATCGGGACGATGCCGCCGAGCCGCGACTGCAATTCGATGCCGCCGACGCCAGGCAATTGGACGTCGAGCAGCAGACAGGCCGGACATTGCGTCAGGTCCGCGCCGTCGAGGAATGCACTCGCACTGTCGAACGCCTGCGTGTCGTAGCCGCTCAGGCGCAGCAGGCGACACAGGCTGTTGCGTACGTGCTCGTCGTCGTCCACCACGAAAACCATCGCCGTACATGGATTCATTGCGCTAAGCGCGTGCGGCTTTCGCCACCGCGCCCTCCGCGGGAAGTGCAATATGAAACGTCATGCCGGAATCGACGTTGCGCTCGGCCCACAACTGGCCCCCGTGCGCGGTGACCAGCGTGCGGCTGATCGACAGGCCGAGCCCGAGCCCTTCCGGCTTCGACGTCGCGAACGACTTGAACAACGTGCCGAACTGGTCGGCGGTGACACCGGCCCCGCTGTCGCGGATGTCGATGTGCAGCGTGCTGCGATCGTCCGACGATGTCACGTTCACGCAGACCGCCCTGTCTTCGACACTGCGCGCCTGGACCGCGTCGAACGCGTTCATCAGCAGATTGACGAGGACCTGCTGCAGCTGGGTTGCGTCGCCGCTCAGCTGCGGCATGCAATCGTCGATCCGGGTACTGAGCGCGACGCCGTACGCTTCGGTTTCCCGATGCAGCAGGCGCACGACGTCGCGCACGAGGCACCCCAGATCGACCGGACGCAATTCGACCGGCTCGCGTTTGGCGAACTTTCGCATCTTGCGGATGATCGCGTGCGCGCGCGTGCTGTCGGACACCACTTCGCCGAGCAGCTCGCGCAAGTCGCCGACGTTCGGCGGGCTCTGCGCGAGAAAGCGCTGTGCGGCCTGCGCGTTGCTCAGGATCGCGGTCAGCGGCTGATCGACTTCATGCGCCAACGCGGCCGCCATATCGCCGATTTCCGACGCCCGTTCGCGGTGCAGGCGGCGCTGGTCGCTGCGCTGCGCGGCCGCCCCGGTTGCATCGCCCGGATCCGGCTCGACGATGACCACGACACGCGCCGTGGTCCCATCGATGAACGACAGCGTGCCGGTGGTCCTCACTTCGATTTCGTCGCCGCTCCGCGTGCGTGCGACGGCCACGCGCGTCACGCAATGCGGCATCGCGGACGCATCCGTCAGCGACGCAAAGGTAATGGGCCTTTCGTCGCGCGCGCACGGCATGAGCACGGAGGAGACCGGCGTGCCGGTCATTTCGTCCAACGCGTAGCCGAGCAGCAGCGTGGTTCGTCCGTTTGCCCACACAACCTTCCCGGCGTCGTCGAGCACCAGCGCGACGGCCGGCACGACTTCGAGCGTGCCGTACAGCGCCTGCGCGACCTGGTCGGCGACATTCGCGCGAGTTTGCCGAGGCCGAGGAAACGCGCGCGCATCCGGGTGCACCGCGCGCCCCGCCTTGAATCGGTCGAACCACGACAGCAGTTTCGCGACCGCCTGCCTCGGGCCGAACGGCCGAGGGTTGAGTCTTCCGTTCCCCATCAATGGTCTTATCACGGTGGCCTCCCAATGCACTACGCCTGTTTCCGCGCGCGGTCTGTCTTTCTTCAGACGCCGGACGGTCCGGTTCTGGCAATGATCGGAATACCTGCTTTATGCGGGACTGGATGATGTCCCAATAGCGGCCTCAAGCTGACTGTTTGCTATCGAGAATGTTCGTCGCTTCGAAGATGTGGCCGGCCAGAATGCCCCCAAGAGGTGCGTGAAATTAACCATACGTTGAAAACATTTCGCACGATTGACGACGCCCGAAAGCGTCACCCCGATTATAAGAAATAAAGCGGAAATCCGGTGCCGATCGCGGCAAGCATCGATAATTATTTCCGAACTCGTAAACATCATACGGACCGCCTCCGTCTTATTCAATCCGGCTGAGAACCGGACGATTATTAACATTTCGACCATGATATTCTATGTCATCGCAAGATACATAAATCCGGACGCAAAAGTTGGTAATAGGGTTATTCACCAGGCCTGACCAGCGAGTGCTCCGCGTCCGCTTCGGCGCTGCCTGAGAAGGTCCGCCCCGCAATAAGACCACTATCCGCATTCGGGTTTTCCGGCGAATGATCCAAATCAAATACTTCGATATAGCGTCGAGTGTGCGGGCGGCTTTGAAAATTTTGCATTCTGCATCAAGCACACCGGATTGCGTTATCGGGCTAATTAATAATTATTTGCATTGATGTCGGCAACCGTATTTGCGCAATCGCACAAACGCTTATGAGCGACTGCCTTAATCGCAGTTCCCCGGCAATCGATGCAGAAGAGAACCATACGATTCATGTACGGATTGCTCCAATGTCAATAGGACTCAGGTCCGATTGGCACCGGCCGAAACGCCCACCAAACTACACGCAAGGATGGGCTTTCTCGCCCCCGGCGGGAAGAATGGGAGAAGCGGCCATGATTTCGAGGTTCACACAGAGCTTGCACACGGCTCTCCTCGCGGTGGTCGTGTTGCTGCTGGCCAGTACGCAGTCGTTGCAGGCGCAGGAATCGGCGAAACCAGTTTCATACAAGCCGGAGGAACTGGAGGCACTCGTCGCGCCGATCGCGCTTTATCCGGACGACGTGCTCGCGCAGGTGCTGATGGCGTCGACGTATCCGCTGGAGATCGTCCATGCCGCGCGCTGGTCGAAGGAGCACCCGAACCTGAAAGGCGACAACGCGATCAAGGCGGTGCAGGACCAGCCGTGGGACGTGAGCGTGAAATCGCTCGTCGCGTTTCCGCAGGTGCTGGAGCCGATGAACGACAAGCTCGACTGGACGCAGAAACTCGGCGACGCCTTTCTCGCTCAGGAAAAGGACGTGCTTGCGGCGGTGCAGCGACTGCGGGCGCGGGCGCGGGACTCGGGCAACCTGAAAACCAACGAGCAGCAGAAAGTCACCGTCGAGCAGGCGCCCCCCGCGCAGGGCGCGCAAGGGGCGCCCCCCGCGCAGGCCGCACCGACCACGATCGTGCGGATCGAGCCTGCGAATCCCGAGGTGATCTACGTTCCCGCGTACAACCCGACCGTCGTGTACGGCGCGTGGAGCTACCCGGCGTATCCGCCGTACTACTGGCCTCCATCTCCCGCGTACTACCCCGGCGGCGCGCTGATGACCGGCTTCGCGTGGGGCGTCGGGCTCGCCGCGGCGGGCGCGATCTTCGGCAATGCGAACTGGGGCGGCGGCGACGTCAACATCGATGTCGACCGCGTGAAGAACGTCGATCGCAATTTCGACCGCACGAAGGTGCAGAACGGCAAGTGGCAGCACGATCCGGGACATCGTCAAGGCGTCGCGTACCGCGATAACGCGACTCGCCAAAAATACGCGAACAACGTGGCGGGCGCCGACGCGCGCCGCGACTATCGCGGCCGCACCGGCACGGCCGACCGCGCGAACGGCGCGGGCGCGGGCAATCGCCAGGGTGGCCTCGAAGCGGGTAACCGCGCGGGTGGCGCGGGGGCCGGCAACCGTCAGGGCAGCCTCGAAGCGGGTAACCGCGCGGGTGGCGCGGGAGCCGGCAACCGCCAGAGCAGCCTCGAAGCGGGTAACCGCGCGAGTGGCGCGGGGGCCGGCAACCGCCAGGGCGGCCAGGGCGGCCAGGGCAGCCAGGGCGGCCTCGGTGGAGGCGATCAGGGCGGCGCGGGCCGCGCGAATCAGCGCGACGCGAGCAATCGCGGCGGCGGCGGTTACGCGGGCGTCGGCGACCGCGGGTCCAGCTTCGGCGGCACGGGCGGCGGCAATGGGTTCGGCGGCGGCCGCGACAACGCATTTCAGGGCGTCGGCGGCGGCGCGGCCACGCAGCGCGATGCAAGCCGCGGCCGGTCGAGCATGCAGGCGTCGAGCTTCAACCGGCCCTCCGGCGGCGGCGCTGGCGGCGCCGGCGGCATGCGGGCGGGTGGCGGCGGCATGCGCGCGGGCGGCGGCGGTCGTGGTGGCAGGCGCTAAGGAGAACGGTCATGACAGACTTGCTGCGACTTCGCCCGGCTAGAGCGGCAGCCATCGCCGCGGCGATGGCGATCGCGCTCGCCGCAGGCATCGGGGAGCCGTTCGCGGCCACCGTGCAAAGCACGTTCGAGTCGCCGGACGCGGCGATGACCGCGTTCGGCAACGCGGTCGCCCACAACGAAGAGTCCGGGTTGCGCGCCCTCTTCGGCGCCGACTTCCGGCAGCTGATTCCGCCCGTCGGCGCGGACCTGCGCGACAAGTTCCTGGCCGAGTGGCAGGTGTCGCATGCCGTCGAAACCATCGACGGCAACCACGCGCGCATCGCGGTCGGCAACGACGGCTGGACCTTCCCGATTCCGCTCGTGAAGACGGCCCATGGCTGGCACTTCGACACGCCTGCGGGCGCCGAGGAGATGCGCATCCGCCGCATCGGCCGCAATGAACTGGCGGTGATGCAGACGATGCTGGCGATCTACGACGCCCAACGCGAATACGCGTCCGCGTATCACGACGGCAGCGACATGCTCGTCTACGCGAGCCGGCTCGCGAGTTCGCCCGGCAAGCACGACGGCCTGTACTGGCCGACCACGGCCGACGCCGATCCGAGCCCGCTCGGCGAAGCGTTCGTGACCACCGTCGCCCATCACAAGGAAGACGGCAGCTACTACGGCTACCACTACCGGCTGCTGATGTCCCAGGGCCCGCATGCGCCAGGCGGTGCGTACGACTATCGGGTCCGCGGGCGGCTGTTCGGCGGCTTCGGCGTCGTCGCCTGGCCGGCGCGCTATGGCGATACGGGCATCAAGACGTTCATGGTGAGTCACGACGGCCAGGTGTACGAGCGGGATCTCGGACCGGACAGCGCGGCGAAGGCCGAAGCGATGAAGTCGTTCGATCCGGGCCCGGGATGGGTCAAGGACACACCGTGACCTGAGCGCTGCTGGCGGCATCGATGTCCGCGCGCCGCGCCGCAAGCGTTCGCTGGGTGCGCCTGTTGCTGTGCGTCGCCGCGCTGCAGTGGCATGCGGCCGGCCTGCACGCTCAGGAGCTGGAGCCGCGCACGTACTCGCCGTCGCCGGTCGGCACGAATTTCGTGATCGCCGGCTACGCGCACGTGAACGGCGACGTGCTCACCGATCCGTCGGTGCCGATCACCGGCGTCAGCGCACAAATCAACAACGTGGTGCTCGGCTACGTCCGCACGTTCGCGCTCGCGAATCGCACGGCATCGTTCGGGATCGTCGCGCCGTTCGTCAGCGGCAACCTGAGCGGACGCGTGATCGACGCGCCCACCGAGGTCCATCGCGCCGGCATCGGCGACGTGCAGATGCGCTTCGCGCTGAACCTGATCGGCAATCCCGCCGCGTCGCCCGAGGTGTTCGCGCAGAAGCCGCAGACGACGTCCGTCGGCGTGAGCCTGACGATCCAGGCGCCGACCGGCCAGTACGTGCCCGCCCGCCTCGTCAACGTGGGCTCGAACCGGTGGGCGTTCAAGCCGGAGATCGGCGTCTCGTACCCGTCGGGCAACTGGTTCGCCGAAGCGTCGCTCGGCGCGTGGTTCTTCACGGACAACGGCGACTTCTTCGGCGGCCACGACAAGAGCCAGGCGCCGCTCACCGTCGCGCAGCTTCATGGCGGATACAGCTTCCGGCCGGGGCTATGGCTCGCGGTCGACGTCGGCTACGCGATGGGCGGCGAGACCGCCGTCGACGGCGCCGAAAGCGCCACGAGACAGTCCAATGCGCGCGGCGGCGTCACGCTGGCCGTGCCGCTCGGCAGCGGCTGGTCCGCGAAGCTGGCGTGGTCGCGCGGTTTCATCACGCGGGCGGGCGGCAACTATCAGATCGTGTCGGTCGCGATCCAGCACCGCTGGTTCGACCGGTAAGCGCAACGTTCGCGCTATTTCGAAGCGCCGGCCGGCGGCGCCGCATTGGCCCGGATCACCGCGGCAATGTCGCCGCTGATCGCCGCGAGCGCGGCATCGTGCGCGTCGACGAGCGCGCCGTAGTCGCGGCTCGCCACCGGCACGCGCGCGCGCGTGTGGCCCCACACCCACGAGCGGCGCTCGGGCGGACGCACGGCCCATTGCGCGTCGATCGTCGCGGAGTCGCCGGGGATGCTGTCGAAGTGCATGATGTCCACGCGGACCTGCCATTTCTCCTGCGTCCCCGCCCCCGGATCGACCACCGAGATGTGCTCGACGCCGAGCCGGTCGCCGAGGTCCGCCGCAATCACGCGGCCGATATCGGACTTCAGCGGCGCGGCCCAGCGCGCGAACTCGTTGACGGCGATCGTCTGATCCGGATTGATCGTCACGATCTGCGGACGGTCGACCATTTCGGGCACCGTGACCGGCCCGACGACGACGATGATCGCCGCGGCGGCGCGCGCGTCGGCGGCCTGCGCGGCGCTCGGGCGCAACGCATAGAACGTCGGCGTCGGCGAACTGCAGGCGGCGATGCCGAACGCCAGGACGGCCGCGGCGGCAATCACGAGCGAACGTTTCATTACTGTTTGCCTCCCGCCTTGCCGCGCACCAGCGCCTCCGGATGCTGCTCCAGGTAGTCCGCGAGATAGCGCACGGACGCCGCCGTGCGCGCCAGCTCGCGCATCGCGTCCGTCGTGTTCTGCTGCAGCTGCGAGTCCGGCTGCATCGCGGATTTCGCCGAGTCGAGCGCCGATTGCGCCGACGTCAGCGTGCCGCTGACTTGCGGCACGACGTCCGTGCCGACGCGCCCGAGCACGTCGTTCGCGCTGTCGAGCGTGCGTTGCGTGCTCTTGCCGATCGATTCGAACGGAATCGTGTTGAGCTTCGTGAGCAGGCGGGTCATCGAGTCCTGCAGCGACTGCAGCGTGCGGGGCACCGACGGCAGCTCGGGCGGTGTCTTGCTCCAGTCGACTGCGGCCTTCGGCGCATCCGGGAACACGTCGAACGCAATGTATAGCTGCCCGGTCAGCAGGTTGCCGGTGCGCAACTGGAAGCGGAAGCCATTCGCGACGAGGAAGTCGCCGAACTGGCGCTTCGACGCGGCAAGGCGCCCGCCGCCGCCGTCCTGATACCGCGACGTGAAGCGCTCCGGATACAGGTTGATCTCGACGGGGATGCTGAACTGGTGCTTCGCCGGGTCATAGCGCGTGTAGATGCGCTTCACTTCGCCCACCACGACGCCGCGAAAATCGACCGGCGCGCCGACCGTGAGACCGCGCACCGAGTCGTAGAACGTCACCACATACGTATCGACGATGCGGTCGTGCACCTTCAGCGCGTCGGCGTGCGTGGCATAAAGTTCGAACGACGTACCGCTGTCCGACTCGGGAGTGTCCTTCGCGCTGTCCGGCGTCTCGAACGCGACGCCGCCGATCAGCAGCGACACCACCGATTGCGTATTGATCTGCACGCCGTCCGGGCTGAGCGACACGTCGAGCCCGCTCGCGTGCCAGAAGCGCGTGTCCTGGCGCACGAAGCCGTCGTACGGCGCGTTCACGAACACGTGCAGTGTCACGCCCTTGCCGTCCGGATTCAACTCGTACGAGGACACCTGGCCCACCTGCAACCGGCGGAAGAACACCGGCGCGCCGACATCGAGCGAGCCCATGTCGGAACTCTTCAGCACGAATTCGCGCCCGGGTATGTCGCTCGGAAAGACCGGCGGCTCTTCGAGGCCGACGAAATCGCGGCGCGTCTTCTTCGAATTGCCTTCGTCCATCCCGACATACGAGCCCGACAGCAGCGTGCCGAGCCCCGACACGGTGCCTCCGGAAATGCGCGGCCGCACGACCCAGAAGCGGGTGTTGTCGACGAGCATGCTCGTCGCGTCCTTGACCAGTTCGCCGGTCGCGATCACGCGCTTGTGATCCATCGACAGCGTGACCGACTTCACGACGCCGATATCGACGTCCTTGAACTTGATCTTCGTCTTGCCCGCTTCGAGGCCGTCGCCGGTCTTGAAACTGATCGTGATTGCGGGCCCTGCCTCGAAGATCGCCTTCGCCGCGAGCCACCCGCCGATCAGCACGGCGACGATCGGCACGAGCCACACGATCTGCATGCGCCAGCGCGAGCCCGCCACGGCCTTCGCTTCGGGGAGATCCGGCGACTCGTTGTTCCCGGCGTCAGACATGATTGCGCTCCGCGGCGTCCCAGATGAGACGCGGATCGAACATGTTCGCGGCGATCATCGTGAGGACCACGACGGCACCGAACGCGATCGCCGCGGGCCCTGCCTTGATCGTCGCGAGCGACTTGAATTGCACGAGTGCGACCAGCATCGTGATCACGTAGATGTCGAGCATCGACCAGCGGCCGATCAGTTCGATCAGGCGGTAGATCCGCGTGCGCTGCTCGGGCAGCCACTGCGAGCGGCGCTGCGTCGACCACGCGAGATACGACAGCCCGAGGATTTTCACCATCGGCACGGCGATGCTCGCGACGAACACCAGCACCGCGAGCGGCCACGACCCCGATACCCACAGATAGACGACGCCGCTCAGGATCGTGTCCTTCTGCGCGCCGAACAGCGAACTCGTGTCCATCACCGGGAGCACGTTGGCCGGGATGTACAGCACGATCGCCGCCGCGAGCAAGGCCCATGTGCGCGACAGGCTCGCCTCCTTGCGCAGATGGAGCGCGCCGCCGCAGCGCGGGCACGCCATCGCATGAACCCCGGCAGGCATGCGCGCGGCCAGCCCGCATGCATGACAGCACGCGATGCCCGATGCCGCGGCCGTGCGTCCGGCCGGCAGCCCTGGCGGCGACGCGGCAAGCGGGTGCGCCGCCGATGGGCTTCGCGCGTTCGCGACGCTCGTCCAGAACTGGCGCACGTCGAACGACGCACTGGTCGCCGCCAGCAGCACCATCAACGCGCCGAAGGACCACAGCGCGACGCCGGTCACGACCGCTGCGATATGGGACAGCTTCACGAGCGCGACGAGCAGGCCGAGTATCAGCACTTCGGTCATGCCCCACGGACGCACCGCGCACCATATCCTGAACACGCCCGCTGCCTGCCACGGAACGCGTCCTGTCACGACCGGCAGCAGCATCGCGAGCAGGCAAAGAATCTGCACGGCAGGCGTGAGGATGGTCGTCGCGAACACGAGGACCGCGAGCGGCCACATTCCGTCGAGATACAGCACGTCGACGGCGCCCCACAGCGTCGTGCGCACGACGTTGCCGTTGACCGACAGCCCGACGATCGGAAACAGATTCGAAATCACGAAGAGCACGAGCGAGCCGAGCGCGAACGCGAGCGTGCGCCGCAGCGAGTCGGCATGGTCGCGCGCGATTTCGGCGCCGCAACGCACGCAGCGCAGCGTGCCGTGCCGCGGGCACGGCGCGCGCCGCTGCATCAGATCGCAGTCGTGGCAGACGAGAAGATCGGCGCCCTTCATCGCAGCACCTGACGGAGCGCGGCCGGATCGCCGGCGGCGGGCGGCCCGGTGAGCGGCGCGGCGGACGCCGTCGGCGGCGGCGCGGGCATCGTCATGCGTTCGGCGTCGATCGGCCAGCCGCCGCCCGTCGCCTTATAGAGGCTCACGTAGAACGACAGCACCGCGCCCTGGGTCTGCGCATACGCCAGCTCGGCATTGAAGAGGCTCCGCTCCGCATCGAGCACCTCGATGTAGCTCGTATAGCCGCCCTCGTAGCGCTTGCGCGCGTGATGCGCGTAGCGTTGCAGCGCCTCGACCTGTCTGCCCTGCGTGACGAGTTGCACCTGGCTCTGCCGCAACGACACGAGCGAGTCCTCGACTTGCTGGAACGCGGTCTGCACGGCCGCGAGATATTGATAGAGCGCCTCGCGCTCCTGCGCCTCGGCAAAGCGCACCTGCCCGGTGATGTTGCCGCCCGTGAACAGCGGCTGCAGCACCGAGCCGCCGATCGACCATACGAACGCCGGCCCCGTCAGCAAGCTGGAAAACACCGTGCTCGCCGAACCGATCATCCCCGACACCGACAGCGACGGAAAATACAGCGCGCGCGCCGCGCCGATCTGCGCGTTGTGCGCGATCAGGTTCTGCTCGGCCTGCAGCACGTCGGGACGCTGCACCAGCAGATCCGACGGCGCGCTGGCCGGCACGGCGGGCAGCGCAAGCTGCTCCAGTTCGCTGCCCCGCTCGATCGGGCCGGGATTCTGACCGAGCAGCACGGAGAGCGCGTCTTCCTGCACGGCGATCTGCGTTTCCAGCTGCGGAATCGTCGCGAGCGCGGCTTCGTATTCCGACTGGCTCTGCGCGAGTTCCATGTCCGACACTTCGCCGCCCCTGAACCGGAGGGTGAACACGCGCACCGACTCGGCGCGGCTCTCGACGGTGGCTTTCGCGATCGTCAGTTGCCGGTCGAGACTGCGCAGATTGATGTAGAACGACGCCACCGAACTCACGAGCGTGACGATCGTCGCGCGCCGCCCCTCTTCGCTCGCGAGCAGGTTCGCGCGCGCGGCCTCCGTCAGGCGCCGCGTGTGCCCGAACAGATCGATATCGAAGAACGCGCTCAGATTCGGCGAAAACAGGTTGAAGACCGGATCGACGCCGGCGGGCAGCGGCACCCCGCTGCTTTTGGACACGCGCTGCCGCGACGCGTCGAATCCGGCGCTCACCTGCGGAAACAGCGCGGATCGCGTGATCATCAACTGCGCGGCCGTTTCCTCGATGCGCGCCGCCGCGATCTTCACGTCGCGGTTCTCCGCGAGCGCCGTTTCGATCAGCCGGTCGAGCACCGGGTCCTGGAACTGCTTCCACCACAGCGTGTTGACGACGCCGCTCACGGCCTCCGGCTCGGCGAAGCGGAAGGTCGCCGGCACGTCGACCGTCGGGCGCACGTAGTCCGGGCCGAGCAGACAGCCGTTCAGCGCAAGCACGATAAGCGTCGCAACAAGACGCGCGGGGGTCGGGGCACGCATGTCAGTCGTCCTTGCGCGGCTCGGAAGGCGTCGCCTTCGACGACCCGGCCACGACACCCGCGTCGCCGCCCATCGGCGTCCCGCCGCCCTTTTCCGGCTTCGCGGCCTTGTCGGCCGAACGCGACGAAAGCGTCTCCAGCAGGAAATAGAACATCGGGATAAAGAAGATCGCGATCACGGTCGCGCCGAGCATCCCGCCGATCACGCCGGTGCCGATCGAATGCCGGCTGTTGGCCGACGCGCCGGTCGCGATCGCGAGCGGCACGCAGCCGAGAATGAATGCAAGCGACGTCATCACGATCGGACGCAGCCGCTCCTCGGACGCGACGATCGTCGCATCCATAACGGACGCGCCGCCGTCGCGGTTCATCACCGCGAACTCGAAGATCAGGATCGCGTTCTTCGCGGCCAGCGCGACGAGCATCGTCAAGCCGATCTGGAAGTAGATGTCGTTTTCGAGGCCGCGCAGCAGGATCGCGAGCAGCGCGCCGAACAGCGCGAACGGCACCGCCATCAGCACGCCGAACGGCAGCGACCATTTCTCGTACTGGGCAGCGAGAATCAGGAACACCATCACGAGGCCGAACACGAACACCGAGCCCGACGTGCCGCCCGACTTGCGCTGTTCGTACGCCTCGCCGCTCCACGCGACGCCGAATCCCGCGGGCATCTGCGCCGCCACTTCCTCGAGGGCGCGGATGGCCTGGCCCGAGCTGTAGCCGGGTGCCGCATTCGCGGTAATCAGCACGGCCGGAAAGTTGTTGAAGCGCGTGAGCAGGTCCGGGCCGGTCACGTACCGGTAGTTGGCGACCGAGCGCAACGGCACCATCGTGCCCGTGCGGCTGCGCACGAAGATGCGGTCGAGATCGTCGGGCTTGAGGCGCACCGACGGATCGGCCTGCAGGATCACCTGCCACAGCCGGCTAGACCGGTTGAACTGCGACACGTACAGCGAACCGAACATCGTCTGCATCGCGCTGTACACGTCTTCGACGGGCACGCCGAGCGTCTCCGCATGTTCGCGGTCCACGTCGACCATCAGTTGCCGCGAGTTCGCATTGAACGTCGACGTAATCCGCGCGAGTTCCGGCCGCGCCCGCGCGCTCGCGATGAATTGCCGGACCACGTCCGCCAGTTGCGCGATGGTCGCGTCGCCCTTGCTCTGGATCCATACCTCGGTGCCGCCCGTGGTGCCGAGCCCCGGAATCGACGGCGGATTGACCGGCACGACCACGCCTTCCATGATCGACGACAGCGCCTTGTACGCATCGTTGAGCACCGCGCGCGCGTTTTGCGTCGCGCGATTGGCGCGCGTATAGCGCTCGTCGAAGCTCTTCAGGCCCACGAAGAACGTGCCCGCGTTGTTCTTGTTCTGCACGTCGAGCAGGCTGTAGCCGTCCACCGTCGCGATGCCGCTCACGGCCGGCTGCTTCATGAAATGCTCGGCCACCCTCGCGGACACTTCGCCGGTGCGATCGAGGCTGGCCGCGTCGGGCATCGTGATCGCGCCCAGCAGGTAGCCCTGGTCTTCCGGCGGCAGGAAAGCCGAAGGGATCGACTTCACCATCAGGACCGTGAGCACGATCATGCCCGCGAACAGCAGCAACGCCAGCACGTAGCGCCGGATCGCGAGCCGCACGACGCCGATGTAGCCCCCGGTCATGCGCGTGAACGCGTTCTCGAACCAGCGAAAGAAACCTTTCTTCTCGTGATGCGTGCTCTTGAGCAGCACGGCCGCGAGCGCCGGCGACAACGTGAGCGCGACGATCCCCGAAATGACGACCGAAATCGCGATCGTGATGGCGAACTGCTTGTACAGCTGACCGGTGATCCCGCTCACGAAAGCCACCGGCACGAACACCGCGCACAGCACGAGCACGATCGCGACGACCGGTCCCGCCACTTCGTCCATCGCGCGCTTGGCCGCGTCTTTCGGCGGGAGCTTGTGAACCGTGATGTTGCGCTCGACGTTCTCGATCACGACGATCGCGTCGTCCACCACGATCCCGATGGCGAGCACCATGCCGAACAGCGTCAGCATGTTGATCGAAAAGCCGAGCACCATCATCCCCATGCAGGTGCCGACGATCGACACCGGCACGGCCAGAATCGGAATCAGCGTCGCACGCAGGCTTTGCAGGAACACGTACACGACGATCACGACCAGCACGAGCGCCTCGAAGAACGTATGAATCACGTCGGAGATCGACGCGCGCGTGAACTCGGTCGTGTCCATCGCGACCTGGTAATCGAGGCCTTCGGGAAACGACTTCTTCAGTTCGGCGAGCGTCGCGCGCACCTGCTTCGCGACGTCGAGCGCGTTCGCGCCCGGCTGCTGGAACACGGCGATGATCGTCGCCGGCTTGCCCTGAAAGCGGCTGCGGATCGAGTAGTCCTTTTGCCCCAGCTCCGCTCGGCCGACATCCTTGAGCCGCACCACCGCGGCGCCTTCGCTCGCGGCGCGCAGGATGATGTTGTCGAACTGCGCCGGATCGGCGAGCCGGCCGGCCGTCGTCACCGCGAACGACTGCTCGACCGCCGAGCCGGTCGGCGACTGGCCGATGCGGCCCACCGCGAATTGCTGGTTCTGGTTCTGCACCGCCCGTTGCACGTCGGCGGCCGTGATCCCGAGTTGCGCCATCCGGTCGGGCTTCAGCCAGATCCGCATCGCGTAGTCCGGCGTGCCGAAGATGCTCGACTGGTTCGCGCCCGGAATCCGCTTGAGCGCATCGAGCACGTAGATGTTCGCGTAATTCGCGATATAGGTGTTGTCGTAGCGTTCGTCGGGCGAATAGATCGCGAGCACCATCATGAACGCCGACGACTTCTTCTGCACCTGCACGCCCTGCGACTGTACCGACTGCGGCAGTTGCGGCAGCGCGAGGTTCACGCGGTTCTGCACGTCGACCTGCGCGAGCTGCGGGTTCGTGCCGATCTCGAAGAACGCGTTGATCGTCAGGTTGCCGGTCGACGAACTCGACGAGTTCATGTAGATCATGTTGTCCGCGCCGTTGACCTGCTGCTCGATCGGCGCGGCCACGTTGTTCGCGACCACGTCGGCGCTCGCGCCGGGATACGTGGCGGTGATCGTGATCTGCGGCGGCGTGATGTCCGGATACTGGGCCACCGGCAACGCGAGCATCGCGAGCGAGCCGCCGAGCGTGATCACGATCGAGATGACCGACGCGAAGATCGGCCGGTCGATGCAGAAGTGGGAGATGCTCATCGTCTCCCCCGTTCATTGAGCGGCGTTGGCGGCCGGCGCGGACGCGGCCTGCGCGGACTGCTCTCCGGCGGGTCGGTCGACGATCTTGACCGGCGCGTCCGCGGCCACGCGAATCGCTCCGTCCACGACGACGCGCTCGCCCTCTTTCAGCCCGTCGAGGATGAACCAGCGGTCGCCTTCCCATTCGCCGACTTCGACCACGCGCTGATGCGCCTTCGAATCGTTGCCGACGATCCACACGAAGTGGCTTTTCGCGCCCTGCAGCACGGCGCGCTGCGGAACGAGTATCGCGTTGGGCCGCATCGCGCCCGCCACGCGCGCGCGCACGAACTGTCCGGGCCGCAGCAGGCCCTTCGGATTCTCGAATACGGCTCGCACGAGAAAGGTCCCCGTTTCGGTGTTGAACGCCGGGTTGGCGAAATCGATGTTGCCGTGTCCGCTGTAAGTCGAGCCGTCCGCGAGTTGCAGCGCGACCGTAAAGCCGTTGTTCGGCGGAAACCGCAGTTCGCCCGCCGAGATCTGGTCGCGATACCGGAGCGCCTCGTTTTCGGAGATGCTGAAGTTCACCCACATCGGATCGAGCTGGTACACGTACGTGAGCAGCCCGTTCTGCGTGGCGGTCACGTAGCTGCCGTCCTGCTGCCGCGCGAAGCTCGACAGGCCGTCGAGCGGCGATTTGATCGTCGTGTAGCCGAGGTTCAGCCTGGCGGTGTCGACTTCGCCCTGCGCCGCGATCACGGCGGCCTGCGCCTGCTTCTCGTTGCCGACGGCGTCGTCGAGGTCCTTCTTGCTCAACGCGTTTTCCTTCGCCAGCGGCTCGACGCGCGCGAGGTTCGCCTTCGCCACTTCGAGCCGCGCCTGCTGCTGGGCCAGCTGGCCTTGCGCGGTCCGCAGCGCGGCTTCGAACGGCTTCGGGTCCATCTGGAACATCGTCTGGCCGGCCTTGACCATCTGGCCTTCGACATACAGGCGCCGGTCGAGGAACCCGTCGACGCGCGCGCGTATTTCGACTTCCCGCGAACTCTGCGTCTGCGCGGTGAATTCGAAGACCACGGGGGTGTCGCGTCGCGACACCGTGACGACGGTGACCTGCGTCACGCTCTGCGGCGGCGCAGCCGGAGGCTTGTTGCAGGCCGCGACCGGCGCGAGCAGCGCGACGACGAAGGCGTAGACGACGGCGCGACGCTGCCCGCCAGCGCGATCTTCCGGGTTGAAGCGAGAGGCATCCATACGCTGGGCTTCCATCGCTTTGCCTCACAATGAATTCGTCTGTCTACCAGTCGTCGCCCACGCTGATGGCCGGCGGCGGCGCACTCATGGCGTCCCGGACCGAGCCGATCAGCGCCGAATCGCCGAACGGCTTCGGGAGGTACGCGACCGCGCCGGCCGCCGACGCCTGGTCGCGCAAGCGCGGCTCGTCGTGCGCCGTGATGATGATCGCCGGGATACCCGTACCGGCGAGGGAACGCAGCACCTCGATGCCGTTCATGCCGGGCATCTGGATATCGAGGATCACGCAGGCGGGCATGCGGGGCGGCGTGGCCGCCAACGATGCGAGGAACGCTTCGCCGCTCGTGAACACCTCGGCGTCGATGCCGACCGAGTGCAACAGCCGCCTGATCGCCCGCCCGACCGAGACTTCGTCGTCGACGACCGCCACAAATCGCGTCACGTTGTCCATATGGTTCTGTCGTCGGGTTGACTGGGCAGGCGAGCGCCGCGCCGGGCGGCGCCGCGCGAGCCGCCGGTGCGCGCGGTCACTTCGACTGGGCGGGCTTGACCGAAATCGCCAGCGCCTCCGTATAGACGGCTTCCACCTGGTCTCCTGGCTTCACGTTCTGCAACTGCGCGGGATCGTTCACCTGCAGGTCCATCAGCCCGCCTTCGGGACCCTTCACGGTGACCGTGTGGGCCCGCTCGTCGACGGCCACGACGTTCGCCGTCACCTTGACCTCGCGCGCGACCTTGCCGCCGGGCTTTTCACCGACCGCCGAGCGCTCGATCGACGGCGTCTCCTGCATCGACGTCTGCCCGTTGCCGCCTTTCTTCAAGCTCAGCGTGAGCGCTTCCTGGTAGACCGCGGTCACCACGTCGCCCACCTTCAGCTGATCGAAGTTTCTGGCTTCCGGGCCGAGCTGGATGTCGACCACCTTGCCGTCGTGACGCTTGAGCGTCACGGTGCGCGTGGCGGCGTCGATCTTCTCCACGGTCGCGGTGACCTTCTTCGCGCCCGAGACGCTCGCCTTGCCCGGCTCCGTCGTCGCGCTGACGCTGTTTTGATCCTGAGCTGCCGCCAGATGAACCGAAGCAAGAATCGCGGCCGAGACAACCAGTTTCATGTACTTCATTGCTCTCTCCACGCCCGCATGCATCGCGGCGCACGTCGTTCCCGACGTGCACTGCGCGGCGCCGGGCAGTATCCGACATGCGCGCGTTTCACAGATCGAGCTTCGTCACCTTCGTGCCCGCGAGCGACGCGTCCGCCATCAGCCCGGTGTTCGTCATCACGATGACCGACACCGGCGCGGTCGCGGTGCGCGTATCGATGGAGCCGTTCGCGCCGACCTTCACGAGCGCCACGTTGACATCGCCGCCCACCGACCATCCCGCCGAACTGCGGAAGTTGTCGAGCGCGTTCTGCGTCATGAACAGAAAGATCACGGCGGTCGATTGCGCGCCGGCCTGAAAGCCGAACGAAGCGGCGGCCGTGCTGAAATAGCCGACCGTCGACCCGCCCACGCGCAATGCGCCCTCTCCGTACGCGGCACCGGCAATGAAGGCCGCCTTCTTGACGGACGGGAAGACGAGCACCCCTTGCGCCTTGCCGACCAGCTCTTTCGAGCCGTCCACCATCGTGAACAGCCGCGCCAGCGTGCCGTCCACGGCGGCGTCGATCTCCTGGCGCCTCGCTGCGTCCGTCTGCGGGTTCTTGCCACTGCCCGTGGTCATGCTGCAGCCAGCCAGACCCAGACTTGCTGAGGCAGCCGCGATAAGCAAAACACTCCGTCGGTTCATTGCCATCCTCCATGGTCGTCCTGGGCCAGAAATCCTTGCTGTGCTGCTCAAGCGGATACTTTTTCCATGCCGTCGCGCGACGGATACCCGGACGCGACAAACCACCCTTATTACTTCGTGATCCTCACAGGATGAGCGAAACGTTTCGCTTGCATCGTGTCAGAGCCCGCTTCATTCGACTATCGGACCTTGGTCGTACCGGACGCGCGGATCGTCCGTTACCTGACGGTATAGCCGCGCCCTTCCATGCAGGCCGCGAACGCGCGGTTGAACGTATCCATCGCTCCCTGCGTCTGCGCCTGGCTGTTCGCCTGGGCCGCACGCTGGTTCCGTCGCGCCCGCGAACCGCCGACCACCGTGCCGCCTACCGCGCCGATGGCCGCGCCCTTGCCGGCATCGCCCGCGATGGCGCCGATCACCGCACCGCCGGCGGCGCCGCGCGCTGCGCCCTGCACGCGCTCCCCGCCGCCCACCGCGGGTCCGGACGGCGGAGGCGGCGCATTGGACAGCTGCGTCGGGTCGATACCGGTGTTGCTCTTCGCCCACGCGTAGCACTGGCCTTTATCGGCTTCCTGCTTGTCGGCGCTCTGGCCTTTGGCCGGATAGAAGACGGGCGTTGCCTGCGCAATGGAGGCAACCATCAATGCCACTGCGAGGACGGGACGCAGGCGGCCGTTCATCTGAGTAATCACGGCAACTCCTCATTCGACTACATGGCTCGAAGAATGCAGCCCACCTGCCCCGACGACTCGAAGCAAGCGGAGGCAATCGTCGCTTGAAGGATGTGACATGGTTCGCACGAACACAATAAGACCATGGTCCCACGCGCGGTCCGGCGTGGTTAGCAAAGATCCCCCCGCGACGCGCGCGTCATTCTTCGCGATCGGGCAGGACCTGCGCGACGATCCGGCGGTTCCGCCAGTACACGTCGTGAATGCGGCGCTGAAGGACGCGCAGCAGTTCGGGCGGCACGTCGTTGAACACGACGCGCGCAGCCGGCCGCGGTCCCTCGTCCGCCACGCGATCGATCGCATCGAACGGCGGGAATCCATAACGGCCCAGAAACTCGGCGATCGCTTCGTCGCTCGTGTCGGCCGCGACGTTACCCAGGTAGAGTACGGTCATGGTGCGCCACTCCGTGCATCGGGACACCGACGCCGCGCCCACCGGGCATCGTCCGGTCGCAAGCGCGGCCTCTGCCGGCCAGTGTGTCGACGCATCGACGCGTTCGCAATCGGTCCAAGGGCCTATGTCCGGCGCGTGCCGTCGCGGTGCGATCCGGGCAGGCCCAAGGTAAGACCAAGGTCTGATTGACGCTCCATCCTCGCGCGGCAACATGTGTTCCAGCAGACCGCCATCAGCGAGTGGCGGAACCCCTCGATGTTCTCGTCTATCGGCTGCGCTCCAGCGCTCGGAGGTGACAGCATCATGCGCGAACAACCCGTGACCCACCACGCTTCCGGCTTTCGCCTGCCCATACTCGAATGGGTTCGCGACTACCAGAAAGCGTGGATCAAGCCGGACCTCATCGCCGGCGTCACGGCCGCCGCCGTCGTGTTGCCGAAGGCGATGGCGTACGCGACCGTGGCGGGCCTGCCCGTCCAGGTCGGCCTGTATACGTCCTTCGTGCCGATGGTGATCTACGCGCTCCTCGGCACGTCGAGACCGCTTAGCGTCAGCACCAGCGCGACCCTGGCCATTCTGAGCGCCGCCGCGCTCGGTCGCGTGGCGCCGGGCGGGGACGCAGCGCAGCTCGCCGTCGCGACCGCCACGCTTACGCTGCTCGTCGGCTTCATCCTCGTTCTCGCTGCGGTGCTGCGGCTCGGGTTCGTCGCGAACTTCATCTCCGAGCCCGTGCTGACCGGTTTCAAAGGCGGCATCGCGATCGTCATCGTGCTCGACCAGTTGCCGAAGCTGATCGGCATCCACGTCGTCAAAGGCTCGTTCTTTCATAACGTCTATGCGCTCGTCGCCGGGGTGCCGCACGCCTCGGCGGCGACCGTGGCCGTCGGCCTCGCGACGGTCGCGCTGCTCGTCGCGCTCGAACACTTCTATCCGAAGTCGCCTGCGCCGCTCATCGCGGTGGCGGTCGGCATTATTGCCGTGGCGGTCTTCGGGCTGCAGAAGTACGGCGTCGAAATCGTCGGCGCCATTCCGACGGGGCTGCCGTCGCTCACGATGCCGGATCTCTCGCTGATCGACGCGTTGTGGCCGGCCGCGACAGGCATTGCGCTGATGAGCTTCACGGAGACGATCGCATCGGGCCGCGCGTTCGCCCGCAGCGGGGAACCCATCCCGTTGCCGAACCGCGAACTGCTCGCAACGGGCATCGGCAACGCGGCGGGCGCGCTGCTCGGTTCGATGCCGGCAGGCGGCGGCACGACGCAGACGGCCGTCAACCGCCTCGTGGGCGCGCACTCGCAACTGGCCGAGTTCGCGACGGCGGCCGTGGCGCTCGGCACGATGGTGCTGCTTGCGCCGGTCATCGCGTTGATGCCGCATGCGACGCTCGCGGCCGTGGTGATCGTCTATTCGATCGGCCTATTAAAGCCCGACGATTTCCGCGCGATCCTCTCCGTCAGGCGAACCGAATTCGTGTGGGCCGTCGTCGCGCTCGTCGGCGTCGTGCTGGTCGGCACGTTGAACGGCATTCTGATTGCGATCGTCGTGTCGCTCGTCGCGCTTGCGTACCAGGTGTCCGATCCGCCCGTTCATGTACTGAGCCGCAAGCCCGGCACGAACGTCTTTCGCCCGGTGTCGGACGAACATCCCGACGACGAGCAGTTCCCCGGACTGCTGCTGCTGCGGCCCGAGGGGCGAATCTTCTTCCTCAATGCGTCCAACATCGCGCGCAAGATCGGTCCGCTCGTCGAGCAATTGCATCCGAGAGTGGTGGCACTCGACATGCGGGCGGTATTCGACCTCGAATACACCGCGTTGAGGATGCTGACCGAGGCGGAACAAAAATCCCGCGAGTCCGGAACCGACCTGTGGCTCGTCGGATTGAATCCCGATGTGTTTTCCGTGGTCGAGAAGGCTCCGCTCGGAAAGGCGCTCGGACATCAGCGCATGTTCCTGAATCTCGAGCAGGCGCTGGCTGCGTGGACGCGCCTGCAGCACAGGCACGACGCGTCGCCGGACGTCGAATCCTGACTCGCGCGACGGGTCCCGAAGCGAACCGACACAACGAAGCGCAGGAGAGCAGGAGACGTCATGGACAGGGCCGTTTCACGCAAGGTCGCTCGCGATACACGGACGCCGGCTGCGGCGTATCGCTCCCCCGAGGAACGCGCCGCACAAGGGCGCGCGATACGCGACGCGATACCGCGGACGACTCAGGCCGGGTGGAAGCCGCCCGAATCGCGCCGCGCCGTCGTCGAGCTGCTCCAGGCGTCGAACGAAGGCCGCCTGCCCAGGCTGATCCCGGTTCGCTTCGGTCGAATGGCGGCGTCGCCGTTTGCGTTCTACCGGGGCGCGGCGGCGGTGATGGCGGCCGACCTCGCGACGACGACGACGAGCGGGCTGCGCGTGCAGGCGTGCGGGGACGCGCATCTGATGAACTTCGGCGGGTTTGCGACGCCCGAGCGCAATGTGATCTTCGACATCAACGACCTCGACGAGACACTGCCCGCGCCGTTCGAATGGGATCTGAAGCGGCTCGCCGCGAGCGTCGTGATCGCCGGGCAGCACCTGGAGCTGCCCTACTCCGACACGGTGCGCATCGCGACCGACCTCGTGCGCGTCTACCGCGAGCGTATGCACGACTATGCGTCGATGCGCGTGCTCGACGTCTGGTACGACCGGATCGATCTGCAAAAATACGAGGACCGGTCGGGAGACCCCGCCATCGTCGAAGCGGCGCGCAAGCGGATCGCCCAGCGAATCGAAACGGAACGCCGCAAGACCCTGCCCGACCACCTCTATCCGAAGCTCGTCACCGAAGAAGGCGAACAGCCGCGTATCAAGGACGAGCCGCCGCTCATCTTCCATCCCGACGATGAAATCGCCCCCGGCCTTCAGTCGGGTTATTCGGACGCGATGGCGTCGTATCGCGACAGTCTCGCCGAGCATGTGCGGGTGCTGTTCGACCGGTTCCGGCTCGTGGATCTCGCGATCAAGGTGGTGGGCGTCGGCAGTGTCGGCACGATATGCGGCGTCGGATTGTTAATGGCGACCGACAACGATCCGTTGTTTCTGCAGATCAAGGAAGCGAAGGCATCGGTGCTCGAACCGTATGCGGGAAAGAGTCTGCACAAGAACCACGGTCAGCGCGTGATCGCAGGGCAGCGGATGATGCAGTCGGCGAGCGACGTATTCCTCGGCTGGTGCCACGGCCTCAATGGGCGCGACTTCTATGTCCGGCAGCTTCGCGACATGAAGATGTCCGTCGTCATCGAAGCGCTCGATACCGGCATGCTTCGGCAGTACGGCCGCATGTGCGCGCATGCGCTGGCGCGCGCGCACGCGCGTTCGGGCGACGCGGCGGCCATGGCCGGTTACATGGGATCCGGCCAGACGTTCGACGACGCCGTGACCGAGTTCGCAACCGAATACAGCGCGCAGAACCGGCGCGACTATCGCGAGTTCGTCAAGGCGATTCGCGAAGGCCGGATCGAGGCGACGATGGACGCCTAGTGCGCCCGCCAAGCCGCCGCGCTGAAGCGAGGTCTTATGAACACCACCACGCCGACCCGCGAAGACGCACCCGAAAAACGCGAGCCGATCCTGAATACGGTCGATCGCGTGACCGAACTGTGCTTCGGCCTGTTCATGGCGTTGACGTTCGTCGGCGCCGTCAAGGCCGTCACGGCAGGCGAAGACGCCGGGCGAAAACTGTTCTTCGCCGCGCTCGGATGCAATCTGGCGTGGGGTCTCGCGGACGCCGTGATGTTTCTCGTTCGCACGCTCGCGGATCGCGGACAGCGTCTGACGCTCGCATCGTTCGTGAAGAACGAACGGGACCACGCCGCCGCCGTGCGCGCATTGCGCAACGCATTGTCCGAGTCCGTGGAGCCGCTCGTCGACGATGTCGAACTCGAGCAGATTCGCGCGCGCCTCGCAGCATTGCCGACGTTGCCGCCTCACGCGCGCTTCTTCCGCGAGGATTTTCTCGGCGCGCTCGGCATCTTTCTGCTCGTGGTCGCCTCGACGTTCCCCGTGGCGCTGCCGTTTCTGGTCATCAAGGACACCGTGACGGCGCTCGTGATCTCACGCGTGCTCACGCTCGCGATGCTGTTCGGCGCGGGCGTCGCGCTCGGGCGTTACACCGGCGCGGGGCCGATGAAAGCGGGCTTCGCATTGGTGCTGCTCGGCATCGTGCTGACGGTCGCGATCATTGCGCTCGGCGGGTGAGTGCGTTCGGCCTGCTGCCGGCACGACGAACCGGCGCTCCCGAACGTCGGCGAACGCCGGCGAATGCGTCACTCGTGCCGCGCCAGTGCATCCATCGCGCGAAGCAGCACAGGATCCGCTTTCGGCCACGACGAAGTGGCCTCCATGACGGCGCGGCCGCCGTCGGGCGGCGGCCCGCCTGCGAAGACGCGCGCGGCGCGGCCGCCGAGCGCGACCTGGACGCGTCCGCTGACGTGCACTTCGTCGGCGGCGAGCATGGTCTGCAGCGTTCGCTGAACGTCCCGCGTGGAAGCGCCGAATTGCGCCGCCAGTTGAGCCACCGTGCGTTCGCCGCCGTCCGCGAGCAACGCGGCGATGTCCGCGGCCAGCACCGGCGAGCGTCGTCCGGCCGACGCTGCGTGCTCGCCGTCGCATCGCGCGCGGGCCTTCGGCGAACTGGCGCGGGGGGAAGGATGACCGGCACGGTCGGCGACGTCGTCGCGTTCGTCCGTCCACGCCGGCACGCGCCTGAACTGCGTGCGCCGCGCACGACCGGCCCAGCAGCGGCGATCCAGATCCAGACGGAAGAACGGGCTGCCGAGGACCTGCTCGACGCTCTCGATGTCGAAGCACGCGTGGAGCGTCCGCCGGATCGCCGCCCAGTCGTCGAGCATGCCGCTGTCCGCCAGCTCGAATGCTTTTCGCCGGATGGCCTCGCGATGGTCGACGTGTTCGCGATCGTCCACCGTGCTCATCGACGCTCTCCGACGAAGCGCGCCCGCCGAGCCCGCCCGGGCATCCCGACGGTGTGACGCGAAACCGGCGCGCGCCGCGTCGCCGGGCCTGTGACGATCAACGAAAGCGGAAACCCGAGGACTGCGGCAACGGCAGCGACCAGACTCGTGGGTCCTGTGGGCAGGCGGCGCATCGCGACCTCCACCGAAGGAGAGAGATTCCAGATTAGCGGCTGGGGGCTCGCCGGGATATGGGACCTTTGTCCGATATCGCACGCCGATCGGCGAGCGCGAAACGATCGCCGTCATTGTGTCGCGCGCGAACGGCGGCGGGCTGTGCGCGATCCATCACACCCGTGCGCCGCGCTCTTTCAGTCGAAAAGATCCGGGCCGGTGCGGGACGCGCGTGGCTCCGGAAACGTGCCGTCGCGGACCTGGGCCAGCAATTCGGGCGGCAACCAGACTGCCTCGAGCGCATCGAGGTTCTCTTCGATCAGCCGCTGTAGAAAGAAAGACTGCTTGTGGCCGCTCGTTTCAGCCAGCAGCCGGAGTCGGCGTTCGATCGCGGGCCCGATGCGCACGGCCACCACTTTCAACTTCTCTGCGCTCTTTTTTCTGGGCACGATGCGCCCTCCCTGCATTTCAAAGGGGACGCATTTTAGACTGAACGCGCGCCGAGCTGTGCAGGCAGGCGAACGCCCGGCGGTGTCACGCGCCGAGCCATTCCCAATCGGCGTCGGCGCCGTCCCGGATGGCCGGCATGGGTTTGCCCTGCGCGACGGTGACAACCTGCGACAGGTCGTGCTGGTATTTCCAGTCGTGGGTTCTGAAACGGGCGATCCAACGGCCACTGCGTGGGCACGTGATGCCCGCCTTGGCGAACTGCTCCGTGCCCGCCATGACGGTGAACGGCTGCGATCCAGGGACTGGCGCGCTCGCTTCCCATACCCACTGCATCGGGCCGTCCAGGTATTCGCCACTGGCCGACAGCAGGCGCACGTTGTCGGTGGTGGCTACGTCGCCCGCCTTGAAGGGCTGGACCTGAAGGCTGCGCGCGCCCGATCCTGGGCGTATCGCGCGGTACAGGCCGTCTTCGGGGAATGTTTCGCCGGGGTTCACCGGCCGGGCTGACATGGCGGCGCGGTGTCTGGCTTCCCATTCCTCACGTTCCTTGGGTGTAGAGGGGTAGTCGCGGTCGATGGTGATGCGGGTTTTAATTGGATTAAAATCAACGCGCGTGCCGCCCCACCATTCGCCTTCGCATTTAACGCTCATAAATGCAATGCCGGTGAACTCATACTCACCCCTCAAAGCCTTGTAAATAGGTTCCGTCTTAAAAATTAAAACCTTGCTTTCCCCCGGACTCAAAACCACGAGCCCACCATGAAATTCATCACGATTAATCAGCGTCTTTCCGTTTAGATCAAAACCCCAGGCGTCGGCCATCCTTTCAGGTTTCCCATTTACGATTCCGGTCCTTGATCCGATTCCCAATCGATCACCAATTTCACCTTTAGGCCACTGATCAGGAGTTTTAAATCTTATTACCCGACGCCCGGAATTCAGGAATTTCACCGACACGACAAATGCCGAATTCTTGTACTCAATTTTTTCTGTCGAAAAATCAAGCTTTACAAGCTTGACCCCATCGTTCCAAGCTTGATCCTGAAACCTGTTCACCGTATTAATTAATTTGCCCACCAAACGATCAGGAAAAAATTTCAAGGAACTGTATTTTTCTATGGTTTTTTCACCTTCCAGACATGCCGCCTGAAAGGTCACTTGTGGCTGGGAAGGATCACTATTTCCATCCGGCACATCTTTATCACAAAAAAGTGATCCGGCAGCCTTCATTTCCTCAAGGTCGGCACCCTGTAATTTCAATTCGAAAACACCTACACCAGTACGATCCGCCTCACCCACGGTATCGCCTATTGCCAAAAAGAATTTATTTTTACCGTCAAAATACACTTCCTTTGATCCATACAGAACATCTCCACTCCAATGCATCAAAAAAGCGCCTGCGGGCCACGCGGTAGTATTCTTAGCCATAACGCAATTCCCTTCCAAAAACATGCTCACCAACAACCCGATCAGCGCCGCGAGCAATTTCATACACCAACCATCCATTCTTTGTTGGTATATTCAGAAAACCACCTTCTAATGTACTCAACATAATAAGGTCTGGTGATTGCGGATGATAAATTTGCGCCATAGCCCATCAAATTCTCAGGCGACTCAAGCTGCCAGGTAACATCAATCTTCCCGCCTGCATTTGTCTTGCCGACATCAAAATCAAGATCGCCATTATTTTTAATATACTGCTTATGCACAGACCCACCCCGTCTGAAATATTCGTCAGGGAAGTTGAACAAATGCCCAACCTCATGAGCTTTCACCTGATCCATAACTTCTTCCTTTTCGGAAGCAACGTTAATAATATATTTGACCTCTCCCCAATGACTGCTATCAGCACGATCGACAGACGGAAATAAAATAATAATATTGTTGGCGTTGAGCTTTCGCGCATCACTCTCGCTCATCACATAAACGTCCACATTGAATTTCACCGAAACCCGGCAACCGCATGCAGCGCCTTTCTGGCACCCATTCAGTATTAACTTGTATCCCCCATTATTCAAAGCGCCTTCTATCCGGCTCTTATATTTCGACGCATTGACAGATTTTACATCTCTGTCGATTAATTTAAGCCCCCAGTGCTCAAATGGCTTTTTTGAATTAGCTCCGTTTTTGAATGTCTCGTAATTAACAACCACATATTCGCCACCACTGTCACGTAGTTCTTTTTTTGTAACAGGGTCTATCCGAACCAGCAACTTTGGAACCAGCGCCACAACAATCCCGGCAGTTAAAATTTTACTCTCCGGGTCATACATGAATCGGCACGAAGTTTTAATTACCACCGTTGATAAACGTAACAGACACCACGAATCCATCGATGACGCGTTCAATCGACGCAAGTGAAATATCGAGTTTGACGATTTTGTGACCATCCTGTACCCCCGCATCTTTTAGCGAATTCATCAAATTAAATATCTTGGTTGCAACCGGACGACTAAAATTTCTTATATAACCGCTGCGCAACTCTTCGCCGCACCTTGCGATGTACAGATCGGGAAGCGCTAAATCACTCCCGGGGTCTTTCGGCGAGCACAGGAGTTCCGCCATCTGCCGGGCGCAATCCATATTTTCACCAATCAGCCTCAGTTCATAAATTCCGACCCCACTGATGTTCCTGTCTCGATCGGAATCGCCGATCTGAACTCGCAGAATATCCTTAAAAACCGACACTGAATTATTTCCATATTTATTTATACTGCCGTCCGCCGCGCCGTTTGTCGTGTAACTAAATTGCATTATGCGATTCTCCGGGTTCACAATTTCAGCATATACTTCGTTTTCAAGCGCAAAGAAGGCGAAAATCGCACGCAGCACATGGCTGATCCATGAATTACGATTCATAGCCGACTCTCCACAACTTGTTTGTCGCCAACGAAAATTGACGTCGCACGTATTCCAGATAATGCGGACCGGTTGATGCGCAGCCATCTTTCAATGGCGTCGTAGCGCCGTGACCCATTAAACTTGACTGTGAGCGCCCTTGCCACACCAAAGTCCCCGCCTTCGCATCGACCAAGGAGAAATCGATCTGCTCGTCTTTGATATAGGATTTGTGAAGCCAACCACCCTGATCGTAATATTCATCCGGGAAGTTGAAATAATGCCCACACTCGTGGGCTTCCACATATGCATCCGGGTAGTCATGCACGTTTTTGAACTTATCGACCCATTTATATTTCTCTCCCCAAGCCTCCGTATCCGCCCGAAGCACTGCCGGAAAAAGCTTAAGTGACACGTGCGGCTTGAATCGATCAATGGGCGCGCCCTTGATCGACACACGAAGATCGACCTTGAAATCGACCTTCACCCGGCACCCACACGCCGCCCCCTTCGAGCAGCCGTCCAGGATCAGCCTGTATCCCCCTTGGTTCAGCACCGCCTCGATACGACCGATTAGCGCAGTTATATTGAACTTAGACCCGATCGCATCGCGGTAATCCATCTTTACGCCCTTGACTATGGAACCGGGCGTCATCATCGAATGAGCAGAAAATTCGTATGGAATCGTTGCTTCGTCAGCAGACTTTGATGTATTGCGCACACCTTTACGATCGACACAAAACAGATCCATCGGGATCAACATGGCGCGGACCGTACAGGTAATCGCCTTATCCCGCTCGCTGTACGCGAATTCGAAATGAGAATCTCTCGAACCGCCGACCCTGTATTGTTCTTTGGTTATCGGATCACACCACGGAGTCCGATTATCCAGCATGCCCCAATACGACGCGGCTTCAATACGCTGCTTAACATCGGCCTTCAGAGCCGGGATTTTCCAGTCACACGGAACGGCGTTCAGCAGCTTGATGGGATCAGGAGCAACGTAGATTTGCTGTTGATCTTCGGGATTGTTCAGTGCGACTTTAACTTTAGGCACCCCTGTATCGACATTCGACGGCTCTCCGTCGAACGGTGAAAAAGCAGACGCCCCGGGTGATACGGCGCTGCCGAACACGCGCGAGAAGAAGTCGCCAACCGGAGAGGCACATTCGCACCCGCGTCTGGCGACGGGACAACCGCCCCGGTATTCCCCGACGATTCCTCTTGCGATCGCTGTGATGCGGGTGTTGGCGCAGGCGGTGGTACGAAGCCCGGATTGCTCCGCCACACCTCGCAATCCGTCGTAAACGGCACCAGCACCGGCGCAAACGCCTGTCCACCGAGATCCATCTGCGCCGGCCCCGTCTTCGACCAGTGACCCGATCGATGCGTGATGCGACCACGCGTCCCCATCTCGATCCCGTCCGGCGCGATGCGGATATACGAGCCCCCTACGCCGAGCACGATCTCCTTCGCCGACTTCACGTGCACCACACCATTCACCGACTCAACCGTGACGCCCTCCTGCGCAGCAAGTTGCGCCGCGCCGCGCTGCGCCTGGATCACCATGTCGCCGGCCGACGCGATCAGCTTCATCCCCTGCTGCGCGAACAGCGACACCAGTTCGCCCGCCGCCGCCGTCAGCCGCCTGAGCGTGCTGAAGTGCATCCCCTTCTTCGACGTGGCAAGGATCGACCCGTCCGCCGCAATCTGCACCCCATCGCCCGACACGATGCCGACCGGCCCAGGACCGGTGACGAGCACGCCCGGCGTCCTCACTTCATCGAGGTCCGCGCTGACCGCGCGCTGCGCCTCCACGTCAGCCGGCGACGCCTTCGACGCCCCGGCCGACCGCGCGAGCCCCTCCGCCAGCCGCGCGTGCTCGTCCAGTTGCGCCTTCGTCCCGGTCGTGTCGCACACCTTGCCGTTGCCGCCCGGCTGGTCGTAGGCCGTGAGCATCACGCCCTTGCCGCCCCGGCCGACCCAATGCGCCGACGTGCGCAGCTCAGCACCATTACCCCGTTCGTTCAGCGCCCCGTCCACGATGTGGCCGAGATGCAGCTGCGAGCGCCCCGAGTGCCCGGTGCCCAGTTCCACGCCTTCCTCGCCTTCCCAGTCGTCCATCCAGAACCGGTTGCCCGACTGCGTGCGCAGTTCGCTGCGCGACATGCGCCGTCGCGACGAATTGATCAGGTCCGGATGCTGGCTGTTGTGATGAAAGCCCGAGATGTACGGACGGTTCGGATCGCCGCCGTCGAAGCTCACGATCGCTTCGTCGCCGTCCACCGCCGGAATGTGCAGGCCGGTGTGATTCCTGCCCGCATACGCCTTCGCGAGCCGCAGCGGAATGCTTTCCCCGCCCTTCGGCCAGTTGCCGAAATCGGGGTGAAGCCGCGCGATGTATTCGCCCTGGTCCGTGATATACGCGTACCGGTAGTCGTTCGGAGAACAGATCGTGGCCGACAGCGTGCCGTGGATTCTTGGCCAGCGCGACGGGTCGATGACCATCCGGTACGCGCGGTTCGCCGGAATGCCCCGGAACGTGTTGCGGTAGCTTTCGTTGCGTGCGCCCCGGTGCACCACGCGCGTGACCACCATCCCCCA
>DATJJN010000095.1:0-2863 GCA_035492135.1 Paraburkholderia sp.
GACCGGCGCGGGCTCGGCGCGCTCGTCGATACGATTGCGATGATGCCCAACGGCGTGCCGAGCGTCGTGCTGGGGCTCGCGGTGCTGATCGCGTATCACAAGCGGCCGGTGGATCTGTCGAGTTCGGCGGCGATCGTCGTATTCGTGCAGCTCGCGCTCGTGTTGCCGTTCTGCTATCGCTGCGCGGCCGCGGCGCTGCGTCCCGAGCTGACGGTGCTGCGCGAAGCGGCGGCGAGCCTCGGTGCGCCGCCGTCGATGGTGCTGCGCACGGTAGTGCTGCCGCAGCTCGTGCCGGCGATCCGCGCGAGCCTCGCGCTCGGCTTCGCGCTGTCGCTCGGCGAACTCGGCGCGACGCTGACCGTTTATCCGCCGGGCTTCGCGACCGTGCCGATCGTCGTGGTCGGGCAGGTCGAGCGCGGCTACTACCTGCCGGCTTCGGCGCTCGCGCTGATTCTGCTGCTGGTTTCGCTCGCCGCGTTGCTGCTGATTGCGGCGCGCGTTCCTAAACGGCGCGTGGACTGATTCACGCCGTCCGCGCGGCCCCATTCCAAATTTCGCGTGGTTTCGTTTTTGTCGGATTTTCGACCGCTTTGGATGTGGCAAAATGTGTCGAAATGACAGAAAATGTGGAAATCGCGCTCGCATTAATGGAAGCATGCAATGGCTAGTCAATCCGCTGAAGCTACCCACGTCCACGCTCCGCAGAGCATCGAGGTCAACGGGCGGAGGTACCGGCTCCCAGACACGCCGACTGTCGTGGTGTGTGTCGACGGCTGCGAATACGACTATCTCGAAGCGGCGGCCGCGGCCGGCGTGGCGCCGTATCTTGCGCGGCTGCTGGCTGGCGGCGCGACCTTCAAGGGCGATTGCGTGATTCCATCGTTCACGAACCCCAACAACCTGTCGATCGTCTGCGGCGTGCCGCCTTCAGTGCACGGCATCTGCGGCAATTACTTCTGGGATCCGGATGCGAATGGCGGCAAGGGCGGCGAAGTGATGATGAACGACCCCGCGTATCTGCGCGCGGGCACCTTGCTTGCCGCGGCTTCGAAAGCGGGCGCGGCGGTTGCCGTCGTTACGGCCAAGGACAAGCTGCGGCGCCTGCTCGGCTGGCAAATGAAAGGCATCTGCTTTTCGGCGGAGAAAGCCGATGCGGCGACGCTCGAAGAAAATGGCATCGACCGCGTGACTGAACTGGTCGGCTTGCCGGTGCCGGATGTGTATAGCGCGGGACTGTCGGAATTCGTGTTTGCGGCGGGCGTGCGGCTCGCGCAAACGCGCAAGCTCGATCTGATGTATCTGTCGACTACCGATTACGTGCAGCACAAGAGCGCGCCCGGCACGTCTGACGCCAATTCGTTTTACGCGATGATGGACCGCTATCTTGCGCAGTTGCATGAGCTCGGCTGGACGATCGCGCTGACTGCCGATCACGGCATGAATGCGAAGCACGATCCGGCGACGGGCGCGCCTAATGTGATTTATTTGCAGGATGTGCTCGACGACTGGTTTGGCGCAAGCACCACGCGCGTGATTTTGCCGATTACCGATCCGTATGTCGTACACCACGGCGCGCTGGGTTCGTTTGCGACGGTTTATCTGCCTTCTTCTTCGGCGTCTTCTTCCGCCGGCGACATCGATGCGGTTATCGAGAGACTTGGCGCGCTGCCGGGTGTCGAAGTCGTGCTCGACAATCGCGCGGCTTGCGAGCGCTTTGAACTGCCGAACGATCGGGTCGGCGACATCATTGTGGTCAGCAAGCGCGACGTCGTGCTCGGCACGCGTCAGGCCGAACATGACCTGTCCGGCCTGACGGTGCCGTTGCGCTCGCATGGCGGCTTGTCCGAGCAGCAGGTGCCGCTCGTCTTCAACCGGCGCGTCGTGGATTGGCCTGCGGATCGGCGCCTGCGCAACTTCGATGTGTTCGACGTCGCGCTCAACCATCTGGTGATCTCATGAACGCTGTGCTCGCCGAACACCGGAACGAACAGGCGGTCGGTCATTCGGGTACTCGTTCGAATGATCACGCGGCTTTTCGCGAGGAAGCGTTGCGGCTCGCCGGCGCGCGAGCGCGGCGCGAACGCACGCTCGATGTGTTCGATCCGTATAGCGGGCTGCGCGTCGGCAGTGCGCCGCTTGCGTCTGTCGATGATGTACGCATGGCATTCGAGTATGCGTACGCGTATTCGGCGAAACTCACGCGTTACGAACGCTCGCAGATTCTCGAGCGTGCCGCGGCCTTGCTGCGCGAACGCGCGGAGGCTGCGTCGGATCTGATCTCGCTCGAATCGGGCTTGTCGAAGCAGGATTCACGTTATGAGATCGGCCGCGTCGCCGATGTATTCAAGTTCGCTTCGATTGAAGCGCTGCGTGACGATGGCCAGAGCTTTTCGTGCGATCTGACGCCGCATGGCAAGCGTCGTCGTGTATTCACGCAGCGCGAGCCGCTTGCGGGTGTGATCGTTGCGATCACACCGTTCAACCATCCGATGAACCAGGTCGCGCACAAGATCGCGCCTGCGATCGCAACCAACAATCGCGTCTTGCTGAAGCCATCGGAGAAGGTGCCGCTCTCGGCATACTTTTTAGCGGACCTGCTGTATGAAGCGGGCTTGCCCGAGCCGATGCTGCAAGTGCTGACCGGCGACCCGCGCGAAATCGCCGATGAACTGATCACGCATCCGCTTGCGGAACTCGTGACGTTTACCGGCGGCGTGTCGATCGGCAAACACATCGCGGCGCGCGCCGGCTACCGGCGCGTCGTGCTGGAACTCGGCGGCAACGATCCGTTGATCGTGCTCGAAGACGCCGATCTCGAACGCGCGGCCACGCTTGCCGTGCAGGGTTCGTACAAGAACTCGGG
>DATJJN010000096.1:0-2984 GCA_035492135.1 Paraburkholderia sp.
GAACACCGTCGTGTCGGTCGCTTACAAGCTGTCGGATGCGCAGGGCAATCTGATTGAGGAAAGCGACGAGCCGATGGTCTATCTGCACGGCGGCTATGATGGCACGTTCCCCAAGATCGAGGAAGAGCTCGACGGCCACGAGACAGGCTTCGAGACCCAGATCCAACTCGAACCGCAAGACGCGTTCGGCGAGTACGATCCCGAGCTCGTAAAAATCGAACCGCGCGATCGCTTCCCGGAACCGCTCGAAGTTGGCATGCAGTTCGAAGGCACGCCCGAAGATGGCGACGAGGAAATCGATGCGTTGGTTTACGTGGTGACCGACGTCGCGGAAGACAAAGTCGTGCTCGACGGCAATCATCCGCTCGCCGGCATGGCGCTGCGTTTTGCGTTGACGGTGAAAGACGTGCGTCCGGCTACCGAAGACGAAATCGAACACGAGCACGCGCATGGCGCGGACGGTCTCGAGGTCCTCGACGACGACGAGGACGACGACCAGGAAGACAGCTCAAAACCCACTCTGCACTGAACTTGCCGGTTTGCCGGGCCTGCCTGACATGGCGCCCGGTGCGCGCGGCGCTGTCGCGGGGGCTGACGGCGCTGACGCAGGCAATGAGGGCGAGGCGGGCAAGATGGACCCGGGTGGCATTGAAATGGCCGGTCCGTAACCGCCGCCGCCCTGATCGGACGGGATGCGTGGCAGCTGATCCTGCGGCGATTCTCCAGGCGCCTGCAAGAGTGGCGGCATTTCCGATGCCGGCCCGAACCCTTCCACATTCGGCATCTCCGGCGTCGCTGGCATTGATGCAGCCGACTCGTCTCGTGGCGACCCCGGTGGCAGGACTGGCGGTGTCGTCGGCAGCGGCATCTGCTTCGGCACGTCGTGCACGCTCACGCGGAATGGCGGCTTCCTGCCGAAGTCCGCTTCAATCTCGATCCACTGGTTAAGACGATCACGCGGTGCAAGCCCAATGCGCGTGAGGTTCGTCACGACCATGCCTTTATCGTTGCGTAGCGGCTGATCGATGACGAAGCCGCCGGCCATGCGCTCGTCGTCCGAATGAACGACGACGACCGGCCCGTGGAAAATCTGTGCGAGCTTGACGAGACTGCGCTTGAATTCCAGAAAGCCGTCGCGCCGCGAACTGCGCGCAAAATGCAGCCATGCGAAACGTTCGGGCCGCTCATAACGCTCCGGATCGAAGTCGCCCTGAATGAAGATAACGATGGCGCGCGCATTGCGGCGTTTCGCGTATTCACCCGCGTGTTCGAGCCAGAACGAATTGGCGATGACACGATCCTCGAATTCGCCATTGCGGCCGCCCGCGGTCAGATAGTGGTTATTCGGGCTCGGCGCGTTCAGGCCGACGAACACGATGTCGCCGGCCTTGTCATTAACGACCCAGCGCATGTTCTCGCGGTAAGGACGAAAGCGCGAAACTTCGCTTTCCCGCGTCAACGCGATCGGGTTCTGGCCCATCGAGGTCGGATCGGCGAACAGCGTTTGTCGTAGCAGATCGAGTCGCTCGACCGGATCGAAGCCGCCGGCTTCCGCCGTGCCGCAATCGATCCAGTCGTGCTGGCCGGGAATGAAGAAGAGGGCGGGCCGCGCGCTTTCGAGTAGCGCCTGTCGGCGCTCGTAAAGCGAGTCGCGACAGACTTCGTTCGGTCCTTTCAGATTGCCGTCGTAGACGATGAAGCGCACGCCGCGCTCGAGGCCGATCGCGTCGAGCAGCCGTTGCGTGGACGCTTCGTCGGCGGGGCTGTGCATCGTGTCGGCGATGACTGCGAATGCGAAGCGCGAGGCGTCTGCGCAAGCTGGCGCGCTCCCCATGCACAACACCATGACCGAAACGAGTCCGCCTGCCAGCGCGCGAGCACGGCGCAGCATCGCGCCAGACTCGCGCGGGCGCCGCGGGTGCGCCGGCGTGTCAATCGTGCGCATCCGGCGCGACGGCCAGTTCATGCAGTTCGTACAGCAGCTCGAGTGCTTCGCGCGGACGCAGATCGTTCGGATCGATGCCGCGCAAACGCTCGACGAGCGTCTGCATCGCAGGCGATGCGCGCGTGACTTCGTTGTCGCCGCCGGCATCGTAGCCGTAGTCGTCCGCGGTATCTTCCGCGAGCATCGCTGGCGGTGCGGCGAACAGGTCGAGTTGCGGCGTGGGCTGCGCGGCCGATTGCTGCTCCAGATGCGCGAGATGCTTGCGCGCCGCGCGGATCACCGCATTCGGTACGCCGGCGAGTTGCGCGACCTGCAAACCGTAGCTCTGATTGGCCGGCCCCTCGTTGACCGCGTGCAGGAACACGATGCCGTGGCCATGCTCGACCGCCGACAGATGCACATTGGCCGCATGCGGAAATTCCGCGGGCAGTTGTGTCAGTTCGAAGTAGTGCGTCGCGAAGAGCGTGTAGCAGCCGTTGTGCGCGAGCAGATGCCGTGCAATCGCCCATGCGAGCGCGAGGCCGTCGAACGTCGACGTACCGCGGCCGATCTCGTCCATCAACACGAGACTCTGTGGCGTCGCGTCGTTGAGGATCGCGGCGGCTTCAGTCATCTCGACCATGAAGGTCGAGCGGCCGCCGGCGAGGTCGTCGGCGGCGCCGATGCGCGTAAAGATGCGGTCGATCGGCCCGAACGCCGCGCGCCGAGCGGGCACGTAGCTGCCCACGTACGCGAGCAGCGCGATCAGCGCGGTCTGGCGCATGAAGGTCGACTTACCGCCCATGTTTGGGCCGGTGATCAGCAGCAGCTTGCGCTCGGTGTCGAGCGCGCAGTCGTTAGCGATGAACTGCTCGACCTGCGCCTCGACGACCGGATGGCGACCCTGTTCGATGTTGAGCCCGGCGTCCGGCGAGAACGTCGGCGCAACCCAGTCGAGCGCGCGGGCGCGCTCGCCGAAAGCGGCCAGCAGATCGAGCTCGGCGAGCGCCGACGCGACGCGCTGACAATCCGGAATGAACGGCAGCAGCGATTGCAGCAA
>DATJJN010000097.1:0-2180 GCA_035492135.1 Paraburkholderia sp.
CGCCGAGACCGAGCACATAGCTCGTCACCGCGATTTTCAGCGTGACGGGATCGACAGCGAAAGTGCGCGCCATCTGGGGCAGCGCGGTGACGATCACGTTCGCGTCGACCGTCTCCATAAACATCGCGAACGCGACGATGACAGGAGCGATGAGACCTTTCTGGTCAGTCGACATGAGCAGGCGAACGCAGCAATAAGCGACGGGGACAAGCCGCGATTATTGCATAGCTCCCCTCGCTTTTAAGCATCTGCTAACGGGATTTTTGTGTGCCGCCAGCGGGACTGGCGGCACATGTCACGTCATTTCATGCCTGCGTCCTTCCTGCTTCTTTCGTGCTTCATGCGCCGTTCAAGCGCGCATCATGAACGCTTTCACGCATGCGGCGGCACCTTCGCAAACAGCAGATTCAACCCTTCGCCGATAGTCGGATGGCTCAGAACCGCATCGCGCACCGCTGTGTACGGCAGCTTGCCGAGCATCGCCATCTGGACCGTCGAAACCACTTCGCCGGCCTGCGTGCCGAGCATCGTGAAGCCGAGGATCTCGTCCGAATCGGCCGCCACCAGCGCCTTCATGAAGCCGGTTGTCTCATGGTTCGTGCGCGCGCGCGGCACCGCGGCCATCGGCAGCATCGCGACGCGCACCTTGATGCCTTTCTCCGTAGCCTCGGTTTCGTTCAGGCCGATGCGCGCGAGTTCCGGTTCGATGAAAAGCGCATAAGGAATCGCGCGATTCGCCGTCGTGTACGTGCCGCCCGCAAGGTTCGACTTCAGCACGCGATAGTCGTCGAACGATGCGTGCGTAAACATCGGCGTGCCGGCCACTTCGCCGATTGCCCACGTATTCGCCGCGGACGTCGCGAGCCGTTCATCGGTGACGATAAAGCCGCCCTCGTCGAGTTTCACGCCGGCTTCTTCGAGACCGATGTCACGCGTATTCGGCGTGCGTCCCGCTGCGACGAGAATGTGCGTGCCGTCGAGCGTGCTGCCGTCGGCCAGCGTGATATGCACGCGTTTGCCGGAGTGGCCTTCGACCTTGACTGCTTGCGCATTCACACGCACCTCGATACCGTCCTGCACGAGCGCGGCCGTGATGGCCGCGGCGACGTCCGCGTCCTCGCGCATCGCGACGCGCGGCGCTTCCTGCAGCACGGTCACGCGGCTGC
The DNA here is from genome assembly GCA_035492135.1 of Paraburkholderia sp. Lineage (GTDB taxonomy): Bacteria > Pseudomonadota > Gammaproteobacteria > Burkholderiales > Burkholderiaceae > Paraburkholderia. The sequence continues at coordinate 1,167 of DATJJN010000097.1, forward strand.
CGAGGCGCCGGAACGCCTGCGCCATTTCGAGGCCGATATAGCCGCCGCCGAATACGATCAGATGCTCGGGCAGCGAGTCGAGTTCGAGCGCTTCGACGTGCGTGAGCGGTGCGGCATAGCGCAGCCCTTCGATATCGGGAACCGCCGCGCTGGTGCCCGTGTTGATAAATGCGTGGTCGCCGAACACGACGCGCTGGTCGCCGTTGGCGAGTGTCACTTCAATCGTGCGCGGCGCAACGAAGCGGCCGTCACCGACGATCAGATCGAGCCCCGAGGTCTGGAACGCTGTCATATTGATATCGACCATGCCGTCGACCACCGAGCGCACACGCTGATAGACGCGCTTCATGTCGAGGCCGCCCGCTTGCGGCGCGGCGCCGAGCTTTTCGGCTTCGCGGGCCGCATGAAACAGACGCGCCGTTTGGATCAGCGATTTCGTCGGAATACAGGCGACGTTGATACAGGAGCCGCCGATCATGCCGCGTTCGACCACCGCGACCCGCTTGCCGGCTTTCGCGAGTTCGACCGCGAGCGTCTTGCCGCCTTTGCCGCCGCCGAGAAATACATACTCAAACCGTTCGACTGGTGCCATTGCCTTAACCTCCGTGATCTGTCCACTGCCGGGCTGCGCGTGTCGCGTCCGGCCTGGAAAGAATCGTAGGGCACGGGGTTAGGCGCCGATATGATCGATCGTCGCAAAGGGATGCTCCGACGGATCAAATGCTTTGAGGACGCGGCGAAGGCGAAGGTTTTACCGGCGGCGAGGCCGGAGCGGGAGGGCGGTTGGACGCAGTTGCCGGGCGCCATGAGCGCGGCGGCCGATCCCTACCGGTTCGCGCTGATCGGCCCGAGCCGGTGGGTCGTGCTCGGGTCGCCGGCGTAATCGACGGGCGGCGTCGCGCTCGCTTCGTCGATCGCGGCGTCGGCGTCGTGAGTCGCGGCGGCTTCGGCGCGGGTGCCGTCGTCGAGCATGCCCTTCGCGAGTTCGATCGCCTGACGCGTGAAAAGCCGGCG
>DATJJN010000098.1:0-137459 GCA_035492135.1 Paraburkholderia sp.
CGGTCGACTTCGCGCATCGTCATCGTGATCGTCCCAGTCGCGTTCATCGCCGGCGCTCCCTGTGGATGTCCGGCGCTCAACCTACACACAACACGACATTTCTATTTAGCGGAAACCCGACATTTCTATCTGGGACCTACAGACAATCAGTTGATAATTTGTGGATAGTTGTGTGCTCACCAATGCACCTGTTACACAGCGCAAACTCTTGTGTACAGGCCGTTCAAGGCATTAGTGAGCAGGCGAAAACCCGTCGTAATAATTTCTTTCGCCCCTTTGAGTTCTTCTTCCTTCGCAGTCATGATCGCCATGACTTCGCCCAACGATACGCGCGCTTCTCGTGCGATTAGGGTAGCCGTACGGTAGTCGGGAACGTGCGTTCCGCGCACATACCTGTTTAGCGTCATTTTTGTCATTCCGAGATCGGCTGCCATGGCGCTGACGGAGCGCCCCTTCCTAGCCTTCACTATCAGTTCGTCATAGTTCATATGAATCTCCAATTGGCGTAACACTCCTGTTACGCCCATCATTCGTAACAACTCTGTTACACGTAACTACAATGTTACGCAGTCTATCAGGGTGCGCGAAAAGGTAAACCCCGCGCGTTGGGGTTTTGTAAGTTAACCGTGGGGTGCAACGTGGTTAAGTGCGTCGATGACTGCAAGACTCCGGACCTGTTTGACGGTCGGGTGTCGCCGGCGCGTCTAGTTATGCCTGCGGACGTTCGGCGTGTGCGGCGATCCGCTGTGCGCGTTGAGGTTGAATCGGAACTGTGCGCGTGGTGCGGTGTGGATCGCGCCGGCGGGTGTGGTGCGTGTAGTGATCTGAAGGTCGGGGTTCGTTAATCCAATCGGCTGGTCGTGTCTTTGCCGTTGGTGAACTGATGCTGCTCGGCGTGCGGCGTCGGTTTGTGGTGGCGAAGTGCTGAACGTGTGCGAATGGTGCGGCATTGATCGCGCTGGTGGCTGTCAGGCTCGTAGCGATGTGCCGCACCGGGTCGTTCAGACGATGTGGCCTACGTGCAGGAATATTCCGACGCCGGCTGCAATGGACACGATGCCGGAGGGGATGAGCCATCGTCTTTGGCCTCGGAGCCTTGGGCTTATTTGGAGGGCTGTGATTCCAATAATGATCAGCACGACGCCTGAGACAACGATTTCTACAGTGTGGACGATGGGTGAGTAGTCAATCTGCATAGATGAGCGAGGTCGTATGTGTGGTGATTTTGGAAAGCTAATTGTTGGCCTTGTTGTTCTGGGGATTTTGTCCTCGATGGTCGGTCATCTCCTGTTGTTGGCACTTGGCGATTTTATCCGGGGTCGCCGGGATTCGAGCGGCTGATTCTTGACGTTGTCTGTGTGCGGCTAGTCCGCTTTTCTCGAACTGAAACGACTACGCGTAGTAGTCCTAATCTGGAGTAACTGAAAATGGCAAGCGAAAAAATCCGTGTCCTGAAGATCGATCACGAAAAGATCACGACGCGCAAGGGTGTCGAGCGTCCGATGCGCGTGTTGCATTGCTGGGTCGAGTCGGAGTACGAGGGCGAGAACGGCGAGATGGTCGATGGTTCGTTCGTCGCTAAGACCACGCTTTTCGACGACAAGGTGAAGGTCGAAGCGGGGCAGGAATATCTCGTCAGATACCGGCTTGGCGAGGGCTACGGTCAGGATGCGGGCCGGATGGTGCCGCGCATTGTGTCGTGGGAGCCGGCGAACAAGCCGCGTCCGGTGGCGAAGCCGGGTGCAGGCGTAACGGCGTGACAGTCATGGTGGCTTGCTGCGGTTGTCATGCGTGCGTGTTCTCTCGCGTGACTCGACGCTGTCTGTTTTTGGCGCTCTGCGTTGGCGATGGCGTGGTGGCTGCGGCGAGCGTGTTTGCGTTGGGTGGTCTTGGCGGGGAGTGGTGATGGAAAGTATTCCGCTGGATTCTCTGGACAGGATCGGTATTCAGTTGGCATTGCTGAATTTGATGCTGTTCGCGTATCTGTTCTGCAAGGGCGTCGCGTTCGCGTCGTCCGTGATAGGGCGGCGCAGTCCGCCGACGAAGTCGAATCGTTCGAAGCTGGCCCAATCGGACGGTTCCTAATCAACGGGCCGACAGGTAATCAGGGAGAAAAAGCGATGTTCAAGCAAATGAAAAAGGCAGTTTTGTCGAAGTCGCGCGCGGTGAAGCGTGGTCTGGCGTCGGCGGTCGCGGTGGCTGCGGTTGCTCCGGTCGCTGCGTTCGCGCAGACGAGCAGCACGTCGTCTACGTTCGATCCGTCGCCGATCGTCGATTCGATCAACAACGTCGTGCCTGCGGTGATCGCGGTTGGCGGTGCGGTGATCGGCGTCGTCGCGGTGGCGTGGGGTATCAAAATGGTCCGCACGTTCCTCGGTCGTTGATCCCGGGGCCGGTGTAGCGGTGAAGGCGTCCGGGTAACTGGACGCCTTTTTTCTTTCGGGTGGAGGCGTGATGGCACAGCAGTATGTGATTGCGTGTTACGCGGCCGGTGAGGCTCCGGCGAGTGACGTTGCGGTCGAAGTGTCGTCTGCGGGGGTTGCGTGCTCGGGCGTCGTTGATGGGAGTGGATCGCAGGGCTTCGCTTATCTGGAGCCGGCCGGCTCTATATCTTCGGATGTGCCTGTTTCTGGTGGGGCGGAGGCAGGTACGTTGATCGGCGGGGCGGTGTTCATGGTGTTGGCGGTTGCGTTCGGGCTGCGCACGTTAAGGCGGTTTCTCGAGAGTTCGTCGGAGGGGTGACTGTGACATGGTTCTATATCGAGCTTGGGATAGTGGTCGTGACGTGCTGGTCGGCTGGAATGATTCTGTTCTTTTGAAATACAGCGCGTTCGCGTGGCGCCTGGCGGCGGTGTTTGTGCTGTTGTTCGGAATTTTCGTGACGATGCCTGGTGAGGTTGCTAAGGCGCAGTCGACGGGCGGCGGTGGTCCTTCGATTGGTGAGCTGATCGGGGAGATTGCTGGCAAGAAGTTCGCGGAGCTTGGTTTTACGGACGCGGAGCAGTCGGTGATTGCTGCGACCTATTCGGCTATGTCCGACACTGCGAGTGGTCTTGCGGGTGGGTCGTGGCTTAGTGGGGCCGCGAAGTGGAGTCTTGCAGCGGGGTTGATGTTGACGCCGACGCCGTTGGGGGACGACTCTCTGACCGCGTGGCAGATGAATCACGACGGGACCGTTACGGCTAGTTCGTCCGGTTCGTCGTCGGGCGGTAGTGGCTCTGGTTCTGGTGCCAGTCCCTATGCTCCGCTTTCGCCGGGTCAGCCGTACTGGTGTTGGGGAAAGTATGCGGGAGTGGGTTACTTGTGTGGTGGTTCTATTGATGCTGCCGCACAGGCGTTTATTCAGGGGGCGATTGTTCCTACCGGTACGACGAACACGTGGGCGGTGTCGTCGTGTAGCGCGACTACGGGGGAGTGCAATTTCAATATCACGACTGCTGGTGGTGCTGCGGAGACTGATACTGAGGTTTTTGCGAAGGGCACGAGTTGGAGTGGCGGTTCGTGCGCTAGCGGGCTGGCCGGTACTAGTGGGTGTATGACTTATGTTCCGTCTACGACCGCGCCGATTGCACCGGTTACTGAATCTGTTGGCGATGCAATTGCGACGCTGCCTGCGAGTGATCTGGCGACGCCGCTGAGTGCGGATGTGTTCGCAGACCTGATTAATGGACTGTGGGAACAGGCGGCGAGTCAGGCGGGTTATCAGGGGGTGCCGTATCCGGCGGATGATCCGGTAACGGCTGGCGATGTGCAGTCGGTTGAGACTTCAACGACGGGCTGGCCGACGGTGGGGACTGCTACGTCTCCGGTGTCCGCGCCGAGTGATGGTAGTAATCCGTATGCGATACCGGCGCCGTCGAGTGCGCCGACGGGTGGGACCGGTTCTAGTAATCCGGCTAGTTCGCCGTCTGGTACGTCTGGTTCCGACACTTCGGAGCTGTGTGCCGAGTTTCCGTCGATCATTGCGTGTCAGGATCCGGGTTCCGCGACCGCGCCGGATTTGCCAACGAGTAGTGCATCGGTGTCCGTTTCGCCGGTGACGGTGGGTGCGTCGGACGGGGTGTGCCCGCAACCTGTTTCTGTGTCGGTTCTCGGCATGGACCTTTCCTTTTCGTATCAATCTGAATGTGACTTCATGACGCGCGTGCGGCCGTTCGTGCTCGCGATGAGCGGGATTATTGCGGCCGTGATTTTTGGCATGGGGCTTAAGTCATGACGGGGATCGCTGCGTGGTTGATGTCGCTTGCGGGTCCGCTGCTGATTCAGGCGCTGGTGTCGCTAGGCGTGGGCGTGTTGACGGTCGTCGGGTTTGATGCGGCGTTCAGCCAGTTGGTGAGCTGGATTTCGGCGGGCGTGGCGGGGATTCCGTCTGACATGGCGAACGTGCTTGCGATGGGCGGGGTGTTTCAGGGCGTGTCATACATCCTCGGTGCCGTTTCGGCGCGCGTGGCGATGATCGGGTTTAGTGCTGCCAAGAGGTTTTTTATCAAATGATGACGCTGATTACGGGAACGCCGGGCAGTGGAAAGACGCTGTACGCGGTGTGGATGCTTGAGCGTGAGCAGAAGCGCGGGCGGCGGCTGCTGGTGAATGGCATTCGTGATCTTGCGGTGGAGCACGAACTGTTGAGCGATGCCGACGTGAAGCGCTGGCATGAGGTCGTCCAGCCTAACGACATTCTGGTTGTCGATGAAGTGCAGCGTATTTGGCCTCCGGTGCCGCAGGGTACGAAGCCCACGGAAGATATAGAAAAGTTGCATGTGCATCGGCATCTCGGGGTCGATATTTTCGTGATCACGCAGCATCCGCAGCGGATGAACAAGACAGTTCGTGATCTGGTGGGGCGTCATGTTCATGTGCGGCGGCTGTTCGGTCTTAACCGGGCGATGTTGTACGAGTGGGACCACTGTCACAACCCGTCGAGTCTCAAGGATGCGGTTAGAACGAGCTGGCCTTATCCGCGCAACGTTTTTCGGCTTTATACGAGCGCCGAGCTGCATACGAAGCAAAAGGCCGTGATTCCAAAAGCGCTGTTCCTGACGCCGTTGGCGGCGCTGGTGGCGCTCGGATTGGGGTACTACGGATTTCGGTATGTGCATGGCGGCTTCGGGCGCGGCGGTGACAAGGCGGTCGCTACGGGGAAAGCCGGTTCTGTTTCGGGTGGTGCTGCGGGCGCGAATGCTGCCGTTGCGTCGAAGACGTGGCGGGTTGTCGGGCGTTTTGCGATCGGCGGCCGAGCGGGGGTGATCGTGACGGATTCGTCGGGAAAGCTGCGCGCCGTGAAGGGCGACGATTTCAAGGGTGATGGGGTGTGGCTTGAGGGGAGGGTCGATGACGAGCGGGTTGGCGTCTGGACAGGTGCACCTGACGTTGGTGGGTCGAGCGTGGGCGGGTCGGCGTCGTCTGTGGGTACGGCTGTGGCTGCGGTGAGCGGGGGTGCGAAGTGAGACAGCTTGTCTTGATGTTCGCGTTCGTGGCGTGCGGTGCGGCGTATGCCGGTGATGGTGTGCCGCCGTTGCCGTCGATTCCGGGGCTCGCGTCGGGTGTGGCGGTGCCGGTTGCGTCGGGGTCGGTAGGGATGCCGTCGCCGGGTCCGTTGATGTCGACGGGAACACGGGCGCGTGGGGCGTTCGATTTGCGTTTCGCGAGCGTGGGTCAGGTCGTTGATCTGGTTTATGCCGATGCATTGCATGTGCCGCATGTGATCTCGGATGACGTGCTTGAGGATCGGCGTCTGGTGTCGTTCCAGTTCGATTCGAGCAAGGGGGATTTGCGCTCGTTCGTGCTGGCGTTTCTGGATTCGTTGGGGTTTGAGGTAGTCACGCGGGACGGCGTTGATTTCGTCGGCAAGAAAGGCGTTGATCCGGTGAAGCCCGACGCGCTGGAGCCGTTTGTGTACCGGCCGAAGCATCGGTCGGCGTCGTATCTTGCGAAGCTGGTGCAACCGCTTTTCTCGCGTGTTTCGGTTGCGTCTGATTCGGGCTCGGCGTCGGGAGCGGTGCAGGGTGCGGGAGGGGGCGCTGCGTTGCCTTCGGTGGGGGCGTCGGGTATGTCGGCGGGGTCGGTGGGTTCGGGGAGTATGGCGGCCGGATATGGTGGCGCGGTGGGTTTGGGTTCGATGGGCGCTCCGTCGGCTGGTTCGTTGTCGAGCCAGACGGCGGTCGGTGCGGATGACGAGCTGGTTGTGTTCGGGCGTCATTCGGAGATGGCGAACGTGCGCAAGGTGGTGGAGGCGCTCGATAGCGCGCCGGGTCAGGTCGTGGTGCGCGGGTGGGTGTATGAAGTGTCACTGACCGACAGCGACAACAGCGGGTGGTCGGTTGCGGCGCATGTGCTGGATGGTCAGTTGGGGATCGGTGCGGGCAATGTGTCGGCGGATGCGAACGCGTTTTCGTTCGATGCGCACTTTCTGAAGGCGGCGATTTCCGCGCTGTCCTCTGACTCGCGCTTTCGTGAAGTGAGCGATCCGCATGTGCGTGTGGTGTCGGGGCAGAAGGTGAGTCTCAATGTCGGCTCACAGGTGCCGACGCTCGGGAGCGTGAGCTATCAGGGCACGTCGGGGACGCCTGTGCAGTCGGTCGATTATCAGGATGCGGGTGTGCTGTTTTCGGTGCAGCCGACAGTGATGGGCGACGCTATCGATCTGTCGATTGATGAAGAGATTTCGAGTTTCGTTGCGACCACAACCGGTGTGAATGGCTCGCCGACGAAGAATACGCGTTCGATGACGACGACGGTGCAGCTGAGCGATGGTGAGGTCGTCGTGTTGGGCGGGCTTGTGCAGGACACGACGACGTCGTCGACGGACCGTCAGCGGTGGTTACCGCGATTCATGGACGGTAGTTCAAGTTCGAAGGGGCGTACAGAGGTTTTGCTGGTATTGCAGGTGCAGAAGGTTTAGGCGTCTAGCGTCGGGAGTGCCCGACAGCTTCCCGGAGTCACTGGTACGTCTGCGGCGGGTCTGCGGAGTTCTGACGGTGGTCGCGCGGCTCAGCGCGGCGGTCGGGCCGAGTAGCGGGTATCGGCGTAGTGGTGCGCCGCGAGGCAGGTGAGGTTATCGAGTCAGCCCGTCACTGCAAAGCCGCCTTGTCCGGGCGCTGGTGTGGCAGTGACGTGTGTATGGCGCGGTGCGCGCCGGTCGACGGCGAGCCGTAGGCCGCAGCGGCCGGCGCGCGAAGCGCGCCTAAACTTGTACCTCTAACACTTAACGGAAATGGCGTGTCTGACGCCGTTTGCAGGACCAAAAGAAAACCCGGCGATCGTTCGCAGCGATCCCGGGCGGTGGCAAACATCGGATATAGGAGTATCCAACGTGAGCAGGGCTATTGTAGGCGGTAACGAGCGGACCTACCAGGACACGTTGAATGAGTGGGGTTCGCCGCAGGCGCTGAACGCAGCGCTTGTACGTGGCGACGCTGTGCCTGACTTCGAGGCGTCAGGGCCGTTCAGCGATGAATACATCGTGCGCACGCAGCGATTCGCGGATGGTCAGCAGGAAGTCGTGGCGTTCAGCACGCGGATTCAGCGGCGCTTTCACGAATTGCGGATGCGTCCGCGTTCGGTGCGCGGCAAGCGGGTAAAGCTTGATGGCGAGTCGGAACAGGACGTGTCGGCCAAGGCTGACAAGTCGTTGCGCACGTCGATTGAACGGTCCCGGCGCATGATCCGGCAGCGCTGCAAGGCAATCATGGCAGACCGGATGCTGACGTTTTCAACCCGTGAGAACGAAACACGGCTGGAAGTGTGGGCCGCGTGGTGGGATGCTTTCCGGCGGCGTCTGAACCGGTTGCAGGATTTCCACTACGTGGCGGTGCTGGAGCGTCAGCAGCGCGGGGCGTGGCATATCCATGTGGCGGTGAACGGGCGGCAGAACTGGAATTTGCTGCGGTCGATCTGGCTGTCGGTTATCAGCAGGTCGGGCACCGATGGTGCGGTCAACGACAGTATCGGCAATCGCAAGCGCAAGGCGCTGTTCAGCCAGTGGGGCGGCAAGGGTCGTGCGATGCGGCACCGGATCGCGACGTACATCGCGAAGTACGTCGGCAAGAATGCGGACGCGACGACGTTCAACAAAAAGCGTTACTGGACGAGCAAGGGCATCGTGCTGCCTGAGCTGACGACGTATGCGCATCTTGGGCCGGAATGCGGCCGGGGCGACGCGATTGGTGCGGCGTACGATTGCGTCGACGCGAACGGGGCTGATTTCGGCAATGCCCAGGTGTTCTGGAACCGTGGAATCGGGGTGTTCTGGATGGCGACGGGGAACGTTGGGTAGCCCGTAGACGGATTGATTGGCTGCGGGTTGTTTGCCGTATCCGGGCGCGTGGTCGGGTTCGGGGTCGCGCTGGATGCCCATTTCGTCCATGCGTAGCTCGTGCTCAAGCCGTTGCAGGCGCAGCACGGCGATGGCCCACGGCGGGATGATGCGGTTGCCCGCGAGCCAGTCTCGAATCGTCCGTTCTGACCGGTTGAGCGTTCGGCAAAGATGGCGTATCGGGTAGTTTTGGGCGTAATACGCGAATTCGATGGGTGATGCGGCGTTGTTGCGTGTGAGGATTTTCCTTGTCGCGGGTGTCATGGCGGTTGCTCCGTTAGGATGGCGATTCTTGTCGTCGGACGTAAAAAAAGCCGCTTGAATGGCGGCTTTCTGTCCTGTTTCACGAAGTGAGCACCCAACTTACGACAAACTTACAACCCGGATTTGTGGTTGATAATTTGTGTTATGTAAAATTAAAATTCCCCGGCCGTGCACGAAACTGTCACCCGCGACGACACACGCTGTTCGCCAAGCGATCGCTTCGGTCAGCGCCTTGGCGTCGAGCCCGAATATCGGCCCTCCGTCTGATTGCTCCGCTACAAGACTTCGACAATATTGATCAACTGATCGGCGACCCGCTGGTCCGTTCCGATCTGTTCCACCAGACCTATCCCCTAAGCGAGGCAAATCATGAGATCCAGATTGTCGAGACCGCTCGTCGCCGCGGCGCTTGTTTTCATCGTGCATGGCGAGGCGTTCGCGAGGACCGAAGCATGCCACCCTGCAACGGAGAAGCAGATTGCCGCACTCTTCGACCGCTGGAACGATTCGCTGAAGACCGGCGATCCCGCAAAAGTCGTGGCGAACTACGCGCCGCGCTCACTGCTGCTGCCAACGGTCTCCAACAAGCCGCGCTTGACCGTCGAGGAAAAGGAGGACTATTTCAGGCACTTTCTTGAACACAAGCCGGTCGGCACGATCAACTACCGCTTCGTACTGATCGACTGCAACTCGGCGGTCGACGCAGGGCTCTACTCGTTCCAGTATGCGGACGGCACTGTCGTCAAGGCACGCTATACGTTCACGTACGGATGGAACGGGCATCAGTGGCTGATAACCACCCATCACTCGTCGAAGATGCCGGAAGGAAATTAACGCGCTTTCAAGCGGTGTAATTCGCTGCTGTGACGGCGCGCCGGTCCACAATCCGCCCGTCGTCCATCGCCAACACCGCGTCGAACCCGGCGGCCAGCGCAGACAGCCTGTGTGTAATCAATAGCACACTGCGCCCGGCCATCAACGTCAGCACCGTGTCGAGCAACGCCTGTTCGGTGACGGTGTCCAGTCCCTCGGTCGGTTCGTCGAGAACCAGGATCGGCGCATCGAGCAGCAGCGCACGCGCGATCGCGAGTCGCCGCGCCTGTCCTCCGGAAAGCCGCGTCCCGGCCTCGCCGATCTGCGTGTCATAACCGTCCGGCAGTCCGGCGATGAAGTCGTGCAGTTGCGCGTCGCGGCATGCCGCTTCGAGTCGCGCCTGATCGGCGTCCGGACGCGCAATCAGCAGATTCGCGCGAATCGTGTCATTGAACAGATACGTCTCCTGGGATACCACCGCGATCCGGCTTCTCACCGCCTCAGCCGCGCACTGACGCAGTTCCGCACCGCCCAGCCGAATGGTGCCTTGCTGGTAGTCCCAGAAACGCAGAAGCAGATTCACCAGCGTGCTCTTTCCGGCGCCACTTGCGCCGACGATCGCAATACGCGCGCCAGCAGGCAGATCGAACGATACGTCGCGCAGGGCCCATGTGGGCGAGCCGTCGTAGCGGAAACTGAGTTTCGCGATTGACAGATCGTTTCTTTCTGGCAATGGTGGCGGTTCATCGGGATCCCTTACCATTGGCTCCACGTCGACCAGCTCGAAGATCCGGCGCGCGGCCGCGAGGCTCTCTCCCGTCAACTGGACGGCCGTCGAAATCGGCGCGACCGCTTCGAAGCTGGCGAGCACGAACAACGCCAGCATCGCAAGTTCGGCCGGCGGCAGCGCGCCGGACGAGACCCGTGGGATGCTCAAAAAGAGCACGCACCACATCGCCAGCGACGCGCACGCGATCAACAAGCCCTGGCTCCATCCCGTCGTCGTGCTGAGTCTCGACTGCGATTCGACGAGCCGTGTGGACAGCCGCTCGATCCGCGACGCGTACGCGTTAGCCGCGCCGTAGACTTTAAGTTCGCCGAGTCCTTGCAGGTTGTCGACGACCGCCTCGTAGAGTTCGGCACGTTGTTCGACGGCGATTCGCGCCGGCTCATGCGTTCGCCGAAGCACGAAAGCGGGCAATGCGACGCCCGCGAGCAGCAGAAAGACGAGCGCTGCGCCCGCGACCGGCACGCTGAAAAACGCCATTGCCACGACGATGGTCAGCGCCCCGACCGCGCCCACCGCGACGGGCAAGAGCACGCGCAGATAGAAATGGTTGAGGCTGTCGATGTCCGCGTGAATGCGTGTGAGCAGATCCGCGCCGCGCACATGTTGCAGACGTGCCGGCGACAGCGGTTCGATGCGGATATGGAACCACACGCGCAATTTCGCCAGCACGCGCAGCGTCGCTTCGTGCGTGACGAGGCGTTCCGCGTAACGTCCGACCGTGCGCACGATCGCACAGCCGCGAATCAGCGCGGCGGGCGTGAAGTAATCGAACGCCGCGTGCGTCACGCCGGCCAGTGCCATCGACGCGATGAACCATCCGGCGATCGCCATCAGCGCGACGTTCGCGAGTAACATCGCGAACGACAGCGCCGCGCCCGCCACCATCCAGCGCCAGTACGGCCGGAACAGCAGCAGAAGCCGTCGCAGATCGGCGATCGCAGACGCATCGATGAGCGGCTTCATGCCAGCACCTCGGCGTTGTCGGCGTCTTTGGTCTGGCCAGCTGTTCCGGCCTCGACGAAGCGCCGGTAAAGTCCATCGTCTGCCCGCAATTGAGCGGGAGTGCCGCACTGTGCAGCCTCGCCGTGTTCGAGTACGACGATCGTGTCGGCGAGCTGCGCCGTGGCGAGCCGGTGCGCGATCAGCAACACGGTGCGTCCACGAGCCAGTTGTTTCAACGTGTCGTGGATCTGCCGCTGTGTGTGGACGTCGAGGCTCGCGGTCGGCTCGTCGAGCAGAAGGACCGGCGCATCTTTCAAAAACGCACGCGTCAGCGCGAGACGTTGAATCTGTCCGCCCGAAAGTCCCGCCCCCCGCTCGGCGAGCTGCGTGTGATAACCGTCCGGCAGCGACATGATGAAGTCGTCCGCGCCGGCGCTGACGGCTGCGGCCCGCACGGCCGCCATGTCGGCGTCCGGTCTCGCGATCAGCAGATTGTCCAGCACGCTGCCGACAAACACGTGCGCGCGCTGCGGCACCCACGCGACTCGCGACAGCCAGTCCGCCTCGTCGATTTCGGCGAGCGATTGCCCGTTGATCGAAATCGTCCCGCCGCTTGCGCGCGTGAATCCGAGCAGCAGGCTCAGTACGGTGCTCTTCCCTGCCCCGCTTTGGCCAACCAGCGCCGTGATGCGCTCCGGCTCCGCCACAAGGCTCAACCCGTTCAGCACGGGCTGATTGGGCGTCCACGCGTGGCAGACGCGCTCGAAGCGAATCGTGTAACGCTCCGATGCCGCGAGGGGCGCGGTGACGCTGCGCGGCTCCAAGGGCTCTGGAATCGCGAGTATGTCAGCGATCTGCTCGGCCGCGCCAATGGCGTCCATCCGCTCGTGATAATGGCTGCCGAGCGTGCGCAGCGGCATATAAAACTCGGGCGCGAGCAGCAGCACGAACAGCCCGCGCAGGAGCGTGATTTTTCCGTAGAACAGATGAAACCCGACCAGCACGGCCACCAGCGCAATGCCGAGCGTCGCGAGGAATCCCAGCGTCACCGACGACAGGAACGCGATACGCAGCACCTTCATCGTGCTGCTGCGATACGCCTCCGAAAGCCGCGCGACCACGACGGCCTCCCGGCGGCTCGCGTTGAACAGCTTTAGCGTCGTGATGCCCTGCAGTGAATCGAGAAAGCGCGCGCCAAGGATCGAAAGCTGCTTCCATTGGCGCTGATTGGCTTCGGCAGCGCCTTTGCCGAGCAGGATCATGAAGAGCGGGATCAGCGGCGCGGTCACCAGCAGCACGACGCCGGAGATCCAATCCACGGGGAAGACGACGACCAGGATCGCAACCGGCAGCCACACGGTCAGCGCACGCCCCGGCAGCCAACGCGCGTAATAGCCTTCGAGCGCTTCGATGCCGGCGACCACGTGCGTGGCGAGCGCGCCGCTTGCCTGCTGCTTGAGCCAGGCCGGCCCCAATGCATGCAGCTTGCGCAGCAGCGCGCTGCGCAACTCGCTGCGTATCGACGCCGCGCTGACGAATGCGGCCCGCTCTGCCATCCGCACGAGCACGACGCGCAAACCGAATATCGGCAGCATCGCGATCAACACCGGCCACACCGATGGAAGGCCGGCGCCGTGCATGGTCACCCGATCCGCGATCCACGCGAGCAAGGCCGCCTGAACGACGACGAGAAGCCCGCCCCCCATCGACAGCGTCACGGCGAGGCGAATCCCCGAGCGCACACCCGACGCGCGGGCCGTCAGCCAGCGGTCGAGTGTACGTGCGAGTTTCGGTGTTGAAGCAGCCATTTTCGTGACGCTGCGATCGACGGGCCAGTTGCCGCGCTCAGTGCGGGCTGCCTTCTCGCTCTTTCTCCTGCGAGTCGAACAACACGCCGCCGGCGACGGCAACCAGCACGATCATCGCCGTGCCGATGACCCACGAGAAGTACCACGCGCCGTAACTGCCGATGATCACGCCAAGTACGATCGCGATTACGGCGATGGCCGTGAAAAGCAGCAAGTGTGCGAAGGTTTTCACTGCAGACTCCATCAGTAAGCGTGCGGATTCGATTCGACGTGGTCGGCCCTGACCTTGCCGCGCATCACGTGGAACGCCCAGCTCGTGTAGGCGAGCACGATCGGCATGAACACGACCGTCCAGCCGGTCATCCACGTCAGCGTGGTCTGGCTCGATATCGAGTTCCAGACGGTCAGGCTCTGCGACGGCTCGCTCGACGAAGGCATCAGGAACGGGAACAGGCTGACGCCGGCCGTACCGATCACGCCGATCCACGCCAGTGCGCCGAGCCACCACGCGAGCGTCGTGCGACCCGCGCGGATCGCGACAAGCCCGAGCGCCATGCCCGCATAGCCGAGCGCCGGCACGAGCCACAGCAGCGGATGCGCGCGGAAGTTGTCGAACCAGGCGCCATCGGCGAGCACGACGCTTTGCAGCAACGGCGTTTGCGCCAGACCCGGTGCCGGAGCGTGGTCGAGGCGATAGCCCTGCATCTGGCTGACCCACACGCCGCCGATCGTGAACAGCACGACAGCGACGATCCCGCCAAGCGTGGCCGCGCGCTTGGCCCGATTCTGCATGGCGCCCTGCTCGCTTCGGCCCATCAGCATCACGCCGCCCATGTAGCACGCGAGGGACAGCGAGAGCACACCGCACATCACCGCGAACGGATTGAGCAGGCTCAGGAAGCTGCCGGTGTAGTACGACGTCAGGTCCCAGTTGAAGTGGAACGGCACGCCGCGGAACATGTTGCCGATGCCCGCGCCGTAGACGATCATCGGCACCGCCCCGCTGACGACCAGCGCCCAGTCCCACACGTTACGCCACCGCGGCGACGCGAGCTTGCTGCGGTACTCGAAGCCGAGCGGCCGCACGATCATCGTCCACAGCAGCAGCAACATGACGATGTACAGCCCCGAAAACGCGGTTGCGTAAATGAGCGGGAACGCCGCGAAGATCGCGCCGCCGCCGAGAATGAACCACACCTGATTGCCGTCCCAGTGCGGGCCGATCGCGTTCAATGCGACCCGGCGCTCGGTATCGGTGCGGCCGACACAGCGCAGCAGCGCGCCGACGCCCATGTCCATGCCGACCATGATCGCAAGACCCATCAGCAGCACGCCGAGCAGCAGCCACCAGAGAACCTTGAGGAAGAAATAGAGTTCCATTACTGCTCCTTGACCATCTCGTGTTCGAGGGCGGACAGCTCACGATCCAGCATTGCAGCGTCGCTGGGGCCCTGGGTGTCTGCGGAGTCTGCGTGATCGCTCGTCGGTCCCTTACGAATCGATCGGACCATCAGATACATCTCCACTGCGGCGAACACCGTATAGATCAGCGCGAAGCCGACCAGCGAGAAGATCATGTAGCCGACGCTGTGGCTCGACGCCGACATCCACGTGGGCAGCATGCCGAACACGGCCCACGGCTGACGCCCGACCTCTGCGGTGATCCAGCCCATTTCGCACGCGATGAACGGCACCGGAATCATCCACGGCGCGATTTTCAGGAACCAGCGCTGGCGCGAAACGTCACCGCGCAGCGACAGCAGCACCGCAATCACGAAGTACGCGAGCATCGCCAGACCGGTCGCGACCATCAGCCGGAACACCCAGAACATCGAGAACACGTCGGGGATCGAGTCCTTCGCCGCTTTCGCGATGTCGCTGTCGGTGGCCTTCGACACGTCCTGCCCTTGCGCGTAGCGCTTCACGAGGAAGCCGTAGCCGAGATCGTCCTTATGCGCGTTGAACTGCGCGAGCGCGGCCTCGTTCGTCGGATCGCCGCTCAACACGCGGAGCGCCTCGACGGCAGGAATGCCGTTGCGGATCCGCTTCGCGGCATCGGCCTCGATCTGGTCGATGCCGGGAACCGGCTTGTCCAACGTGTGCGTGAGCAACGGTGTCAGAACGTAGGGAATCTGGATGCTCCACGCGTTGCGCTGCTCGCCCTGCACCGGCCATGCGGCGACGTTGAACGGCGCCGGCGCCGCTTCGGTCTTCCACATTGCTTCCATCGCCGCGAGCTTCGACGGTTGCGCGCTGCCGCCGACAAACCCGAGCGCGTCGCCGAGCGTGATCACGCCCGCGACCGACAGCACGCCGAACAGGCTAGCCACGCGGAACGAGCGCTTCGCGAGTTCCATATGCCGTTTGCGCAGCATGTAGTACGCACTGACGCCCGCCACGAAGATGGCCGCGGTCACGTAGCCGGCGATGCTCGTGTGGACGAACTTGGTCTGCGCGTCGTCACTGAAGATCAGCGCGCCGAAACTCGTCAGTTCCATGCGCATCGTGACGGGATTGAACGCTGCGCCTTCCGGGCTCTGCATGAAGCCGTTGGCGACCAGAATCCACAACGCCGACAGGTTCGATGCCAGCGCGACGAGATACGTGACGCCAAGGTGCTGGGCCTTCGACAGGCGGTTCCAGCCGAACGCCATCAGCCCGACGAACGTCGACTCCATGAAGAACGCCATCAACCCTTCGATTGCCAGCGGCGCGCCGAATATGTCGCCGACGAAACCGGAATAGAACGACCAGTTCGTGCCGAATTCGAACTCCATCGTCAGCCCGGTGGCGACGCCGAGTGCGAAATTGATGAGGAAGAGGTTGCCCCAGAATTGCGTCATCTCACGGTAGATTTTTTTGCCGGAAATAACGTAGATGGTCTCCATTACCGCGAGGAGAAAACTGAGACCCAATGTGAGTGGAACGAAAAGAAAGTGATAAAGCGCGGTAACGGCAAACTGCAGCCGTGACAGCTCAACCACGGTATCGTTGATCATAAAAAGCTCCGCTTTAGGCCGAAACAGGCCACAACCCTATGACGATGGCGCACCTTGACTTTGGACTCCGTAGCACCATGTTCCGCGCTGCGGAATCCATTTACGAAAACGGGAAATTTTCTGTATTACCGAGCGGATTGAACGAGGATGCGTTTAATAAACCTTGCCATGTTGGCCGCCTGTTTGTAATGCGAGCTGATTTATGTTCTCGGATTCCGCTTGAATGCCGCTGGCCATTGATGACTGGCAAAACGTTGAGCTGAGCGAGTCGGACTGCATCGCGGAGATAGTGCCGCGACACGCGGCCGCATGCGGAAGATTGTCGTCCTGCTATCCTGCCTGCCATCTGCGCTCTGCCTCCCGCTTTCTGCCAGCCCGCCGGGACACCCCGGTTTCGCCTGATTCAGCTAGACGGTCGAACTGTACTCGTCCATCGTTGCAAATTCTTATATTTAAAGAATGTAATTGTCATGGATCAAAATTCATTCGCCGCATGCTTTGTCCGAGCGTTATGGGGCTTCGTTCTGCACGTTTCTGACAGTGCGCGTCGACAGTTGTGGCAACCACCCGGCTGAACGGGCGCCACGACACTTTCACAGATAAGCAAATAGTGTCTAACTGCGGCAATTTATCTCGTTCAAGCGCGCGTGATACCCGTTAGCTTAAAAAACAATATGACGATACTCACGACGGACCCACTGGTCCTTTCCACCCGCCCACTACGAATCGGCGACCTCGCACCCGAATTTCGAGCCCGCACGACATGCGGCGAGCGCGCATTGAGTGATTACCGCGGCCACTGGCTGCTGTTCTTTGCGCATCCGGCCGATTTCACGCCGGTCTGCACGAGCGAATTCATCACTCTTTCAAAGGCCGAGCCCGAGTTCGAGGCCATCGGCTGCAAGCTGCTCGGCATTTCGGTCGACAGCGTGTATTCCCACGTCGCGTGGCTGCGCGATATTCATCAGCAGTTCGGGGTGAAAGTGTCGTTTCCTGTCATCGAGGATTCGTCGATGGCCATCGCCATCGCGTATGGGATGCTCGATCCGCAGGCGGCCGACGCCGCCGCTATACGCGCGAGCTACGTGATCGATCCGCACGGCGTGATTCGCGCGATAACGTGGTATCCGGTCAATGTCGGCCGCTCCGTCGGCGAGCAGTTGCGGATGGTTCGCGCATTGCAGGTCGCCGACCGCAGCGGCGCATCGACGCCCGAGAACTGGCAGGAAGGGATGCCGCTGCTAGACCCCGCGCCAACCTCGCTCGACGCAACCCTGAAATGCGGGCAAAACGAGCGCGCGTGGTACTTCCGCGAACGGCAACCATGACTCCAAACACTCCCTCTGGCTTCGACAAACTGACCGCGTATGCGCAGGAAGCCGCCGAACTGCTGCGTGTGCTCGGGAATGTGAATCGCCTTCAGCTGCTATGTCAGATCGCGGCGGGCGAGCGCTCGGTCGGGCAACTCGAAGATGAACTGGAGATCAAGCAGCCCGCGCTTTCGCAGCAGCTCGCGGAGTTGCGCAAAGCCGGGGTCGTCAAGACCCGCCGCGAATCGCGCTCGATCTACTACTCGCTGGAAGACGTGCGCGCACGCGCGATTCTCGATGTGATGCGCTCGCTGTTCTGCGATGGAATCGCACCCGCGTCGACGCCGGCATCGGCGCCTGTGTGCACACCCGCGGACGACGCGTCGCCCGGCGACGACTCGCCGGCCGCGACCGGGGATACGGCGCGATTCGCGAGGCTGGGGAAGTGACGGGCTTGTTGCGCCCGTGATCGCGGCAACATCGCTGCGACCGGACATCGAATCGAATACCTGAAACAGGCGAGCGGCGGACAGGATCCACCGTTCGCATCGTTACGCCCTCAACTACGCGTCAGTGCGAATGCCGGGGCCCGCCGCGCTCGGCGATCACTTTCAGATACAGCGTCGCCGGCTCGAGACATCCGCCGGTCGACAGTTGACCGACGTTCTGGCGATACAGCTCCTGCCACGGCGTCTGCGAAGGCGGCGCGGCGAACGTCGCGTGTTCGCGGCGGCGCTCGAGTTCGGCTTCGTCGATCAACACGTCCACGCGGCGCGCGTTCAGATCCACGCGGATCCTGTCGTTCGTCTTCAGCAGGGCGAGGCCGCCGCCGACCGCCGCTTCCGGCGACATGTTGAGGATCGACGGACTCGCAGACGTGCCGCTCTGACGTCCGTCGCCCATGCACGGCAGCGAGTCGATCCCGCGCTTCAGCAGTTCGGCCGGAGGCGCCATGTTCACGACCTCGGCGCTGCCCGGATAGCCGACCGTACCCGCACCGCGGATCACGAGGATGCAGCGCTCGTCGATTTCGAGCGACGGGTCGTTGATTCGCGCGTGATAGTCCTCGGGACCATCGAACACGATCGCGCGCGCGTCGAACACGTTTTCCGCGCCCGGCTCGCTCAGGTACGTCTTGCGGAACGCGTCGCCGACCACCGACATCTTCATGATCGCGCTGTCGAAGAAGTTGCCCGACAGCACCATGAAACCGGCGCCGTGCTTGAGCGGCGCATCGTGCGCGCGGATCACTTCGTTGTCCGCATCGGGCGCGGTCGCCACGATATCGCCGATCGTGCGGCCCGACACCGTCAGACAATCGCGATGGATCAGGCCCGCCGCATCGAGCTGCTTCAGGATCGCCGGGACGCCGCCCGAACGGTGGAAGCTCTCGCCGAGGTACTCGCCGGCCGGCATGCAGTTCGCGAGCAGCGGCACCTGTTCGCCGACGCGCTGCCAGTCCGCGAGGCTCAGCTCGACGCCGATGTGACGCGCAATCGCGATCAGGTGCGGCGGGCAGTTCGTCGACGCACCGAGCGCCGAAGCGACGACGATCGCGTTTTCGAACGCGTCGTGCGTCATGATCTGCGACGGCCGCACGTCGTCGCGCACCAGTTCGCAGATCCGCTTGCCGGTCGCGTACGCCATCTGCCCGCGTTCGCGATACGCGGCCGGAATGCTCGCGCAGGTCGGCAGCGACATGCCGAGCGCTTCCGCGAGGCTGTTCATCGACAGTGCGGTGCCCATCGTGTTGCAGTGGCCGATCGACGGCGACGACGCCGTGGTCAGCTCCATGAACCCTTCGTAGTCGATCTCGCCGGCCGCGAGGAGATTGCGCGCGTGCCAGATCACGGTGCCGGAGCCGACGCGCTGGCCGTTATACCAGCCGTCGAGCATCGGGCCGCCGGACAGCACGATCGCCGGCAAATCGACGGTCGCCGCGGCCATCAGGCACGCGGGCGTGGTCTTGTCGCAGCCGGTCGTCAGCACGACGCCGTCGAGCGGGAAGCCATGCAGGATTTCCACGAGGCCGAGATACGCGAGATTGCGGTCGAGCGCGGCGGTCGGCCGGCGGCTCTGCTCCGCGAGCGGGTGCACCGGGAATTCCATCGGAATGCCGCCCGCGTCGCGGATCCCCGCCTTCACGCGCTGCGCCAGTTCGAGGTGGTGGCGGTTGCACGGTGCCAGATCGCTGCCGGTCTGCGCGATGCCGATGATCGGGCGGCCCGACTGCAATTCCTCGCGCGTCAGGCCGTAATTCATGAAACGTTCGACGTACAGCGCCGTCATGTCCGCGTGGGCTGGGTCGTCGAACCAGTCCTGGCTGCGCAACCGCCGCGGTTGGGATTGGGACATCTCGCGTGCTCCTCCAAAAGATCGGCCGGCCCGCTCGTATTTTCGCGTGCGGCGTGCGTTCGGGAACGCGGCGCACACGGCGGCAGGGCCGTTACCGGTAACATCGTCCGAATGGTAGCACGGCTCGGTGCCCGCTCCCAAGGCTTTCGCTCGATATCCAAGCAGGCGGCGCGCCGCATGTGCGCGCCAACGCCCTAAGCCGGGCGGGTGCCCGCGGGCGCGTGGCCCCGGCAGTCGCGCAGCAGCGAATCAGCGGGTCGACGAGACGAACGAGCGTGGAACCCCGCGGCACCCATCCGCCGCGGCATCCGGCGCTACGCGCTCTCGCGCGGCACGACCGTATAGTCGATTTTCACGTGCTTCGGCAGCGACGAAACGGCCGCGTCATCGCCCTCCTCTCGCGCGGCCAGCGCGGCGAGCAGCGTCTCGCCGGTGTGTTCGCCGATTCCGTACGCGTCGACCGACACGGTCGTGATCGTCGGATGACAGCAGCTCGCGACCTCGAAGTTACCGAAGCCGGCAATCGCGATGTCGCCTGGCACCGCGAGTCCGCGCCGCTGGCATTCCATGATCGCGCCGAATGCGGACATATCGCTCACGCACATCACGGCTTCGGTGTCCGGCCATTGTTCGAGCAACGCGGCGATCGCGGGGCCGCCGTGGCTCATCGTGATCGGCGATTCGCCGAGCCGGATCGCGCGCGGCTCGCCAAGCCCGAGCGCCTTCACTTCCTGCTGATACCCCTTCAGGCGATCGAGACCGCGCCGGTCGAGCGGACTCGCCCCGCAGACGAACCCGATCCGCCGATAGCCGCGCCCGGCGAGATGCCGGACCATTTCGCGCGCGGCCTTGACGTTCGAAAAACCGACGGCGATATCGATCGGATCGGTGGGCAGGTCCCACATCTCGACGACGGGGATGCCCGAGCGCCGCAGCAACGTGCGCGTCGCGTCGGTATGTTGCGAGCCGGTCAGCGCGATCGCGCGCGGCTGGTGACGCAGCATCTGGCGCACGAGCGCCTCTTCGCGCTCGAGCGCGTAGCCGGTGTCGCCGATCAGCAGTTGCAGCCCGTGCGATTCGAGCACGGCGGTGAGACCCCCGACGGTGTCCGAGAAGTTCGAACTGGAAAGCGACGGAACCAGCACCGCGACGAACTCCGAGCGTCCCGACGACAGCGCGCCGGCTGCCGCGTCCGCGACGTAGCCGAGCTGCTCGACGGCCTGCTGCACGCGCTCGCGCGTCGCGACCGATGCGCTGCGCCCAGCCAGCACGCGCGACACCGTCATCTTCGACACGCCCGCGAGACGCGCGACATCCGACATGCGAGGTGGGCTGGACTTCAGGGCGGCGTTCGTTTTGGCCATCGAGTCGATGCGGGCGGTAAGGAAAATGGTCCCTATGATAGCCGCAGACCGGCGCGCTCCGCAGAAAGGGTCGGAACCGTACCGGGCTCCCCGGTCGAGGCCGGCCCGGCAATCCGCTGCGAAGCCGCACTACCCGCGCATGCGCGCGAGCACGAAGCCGACCCGCGTGCCGATGAAATGATGCCTCCGCGTCAGCCAACCAGCGCGGCAACGCCGCCCGCCGCCATGCAGAACACCACGACCGCAAGCGGCGGCACTTTCCAGCGCACGAGCAGCGCGAATGCGACGACGGCCACCGCGAAATCGACGCCCGACAGCACCGCGCTCGTCCACACCGGCGAATACAGCGCGAACGCCAGCAGCCCGACCACCGCCGCGTTCACGCCGGCCAGCGCGGCAGCCATCGACGGCCGCTGCCGCAGCACACTCCAGTACGGCAGCGCGGCGATCACGAGGAGCAGGCCGGGCAGGAAGATCGCGGCGGTCGCGATCAGCGCGCCGGCCATGCGAGTCGGCTCGGGCTGCGCGACCCAGCCGAGATACGCCGCGAACGTGAACAGCGGCCCCGGCACGGCTTGCGCGGCGCCGTATCCGGCGAGAAAGACGTCCGGCGGCACCCAGCCCGTCGCCACCGTGCGCTGCTGCAAGAGCGGGAGCACGACGTGTCCGCCGCCGAACACCAGCGCGCCGGACCGATAGAACGCATCGAAAATCGCAATCGCATGGGCTCCGACGCCCGGCGCCGACGGCATGCGTATCAGCAGCACGCAGAACAGCACGAGCGCGACCGTCCCGACCCGGCGCGACACGGGCACGATGGCCGGCGAGGAATCCGCGCGAGCGCCTTCGCTCGCTGCGTCCGGCGACCGGCACAGCACCGCGCCGAGCGCGGCGCCGACCGCAATCGCGATCAACTGCGCGAAACGGCCGGTCAGCACCGCGAGCAGCGCGACGGCGACGATCGCGATCGCCGCGCGCCGCCGGTCCGGACAAAGCCGCCGCGCCATGTCCCAGACCGCCTGCGCGACCACCGCCACCGCGACGAGCTTCAGCCCGTGGACGACGCCGTTGCCAAGCGCGCCGCCGAGCCGCGGCGCGAGCGCGGCGAACGCGATCATCAGCAGGAACGACGGCAGCGTGAACCCGACCCACGCGGCGAGCGCGCCTCGCCAGCCGGCCCGCGCGAGTCCGATCGAAAAGCCGAGCTGGCTGCTCGCCGGGCCCGGCAGGAACTGGCATAGCGCGAGCAGATCGGCGAACGTATCGTGATCGAGCCAGCGCCGCCGCTCGACGAATTCGCGGCGAAAGTAGCCGAGATGCGCGATCGGGCCGCCGAAACTGGTCGCGCCGAGTTTGAGAAAGGCCAGCAGTACTTCGGTGACATCGCCCGATCGGGCGACGCGCAAGGATCGTCGTGTTTCCATCGATGGTGGCAAAGCGGTTACGTCGAATTTAGGGTTGGGAAGCGGCCATCGCAGGCGCCCCGTGTGTTGACCTGAATCAACCGTGTGGCCCCGGCCGTTCTTACAGTAGCAACGAGATTCCGCCACACCGGCGAGGCCCGTGCTGGTCCGAACGACGGACCCGATTCCGGCTCGATCCCGGGCTAAACCGATGGAGCGCATCATGAGCTACAAGACGCTGCTCGTCCACCTCGACACCACCCAGCGCGCCGCCGCACGCGTGGACGTCGCGCTGCGGATCGCCCGCGCGTTCGGCGCGCACGTCACCGGGATGTTCGCGACGTTCGTGCCCGATACGCAATCGTTCTACCTGTCGGCCAGCGCCACCGAATATTTCGCGCTGCAAAGCCAGACGCGCGACGAACAGCGCGGCGCGATCGAACGGCTCTTTCGCGCGGAACTGACGCGCGCGGGCGTCGAAGGCGACTGGATCGCGCCGGACGAGTACGCGGACGAAGCCGTGATCGACGCCGCTCGCGGCGCCGACCTCGTGATCGCCGGCCAGAACGACCCGGAGCACGCGGAGGCCAACGTCGGCGACCGTTTCCCCGAAGACCTCGTGATGGCATGCGGCCGTCCGGTGCTGTTCGTGCCGTACGCGGGCCGCTGCGCGCCGCTCGGCGAGCGCGTGCTGGTTGCGTGGGACGGCAGCCGCGAAGCATCGCGCGCGATCCACGACGCGCTGCCGTTCCTGCTGCGCGCGACGCAGGTGACCGTCGTGCGCGTGGCGAGGAACGGCACACCGGCGACATCGCCGCGGCCCGCGATCGACATCGTCGACGCACTCGGCCGGCACGGCGCGAAGGTGGATGCGACGCACATCGTCTGCGACTCGGACGAGACCGCCGGCAACGCGCTGCTTTCGCACGCCGACGATGCAGGGTACGACCTCGTCGTGATGGGCGCGTATGGCCATACGCGCTGGCAGCAGCGCATGCTCGGCGGCGTCACGCGCACGATGCTCGAATCGATGACGGTGCCGGTGCTGATGTCGCACTGACACACGCCGCCTGATGCCGCCTGATGCCGCTTTACCCGGAGATCGACAGATGGAAGCCGACCCGCACCCGATCCGCCAGGGATCGCCGCGATTGCCGCCGCTCGACGCCGGCCGCCTCGAACAGTCGGCGAGCGTCGAAGAACAACTGCGCTTCGCGCTGCACTGCGCGGTGCTCGCGCCGTCGAGCCACAACACGCAGCCGTGGCGATTCATCGTCGGAACCGATTCGGTTGCCGTGTGCGCGGATCGGCTGCGCGCGCTGCCGGTCGCCGATCCGTTCGATCGCGAGCTGATCATCAGCTGCGGCGCCGCGCTGTTCAACCTGCGCGTCGCGCTGAGCCGAGTCGGTCTCGCGTACTCGATCGCGCTCTTTCCGTCGAGTGCCGATCCGGACGTCGTCGCGGAAGTGCGGATCGTGCACGACGGTCATCGCGACGAATCGCTGCCCGCTCTGTTCGATGCGATCGCGACGCGCGTGACCACGCGGCAGCCGTTCGCCGACGAACCGGTCGATCCTGCGATCGAGCGCGCGTTGATCGAAGCGGCCAGCGCCGAAGGCGTCGACATCACCTGCGTGAGCGAACTCGTCGAGCGCGAGCGCATCGCGCTCCTCGTCGCACTCGCGGATCGGCAGCAATTCGGCGATCCGCGTTTTCGCCGCGAACTGGCGAACTGGATCCATCCGCGTCGGCGCGACGACGGCATGCCCGCGTTCGCGACCGACATGCTGCCGCTACTCGACTTCGCGACGCCGCTCGCCGCATCGGTCGTGCGCACGTTCGATCTCGGCGATGGGGTCGCGGCCACGCATCATCGGCTCGTCGTCGGATCTCCGTTGATCGTGTGCCTCGCCACCGGCAGCGACGATCGCGAAGCATGGCTCGCGGCCGGCGAAGCGATGCAGCGCATGCTGCTCGTCGCCGCGCAGGCCGGACTGACGGCGTCGTATCTGAACCAACCGATCGAAGTCGCTGCGCTGCGCGAGCAGCTCGCGGCGCTCATCGGACTCGGTGCGAACGCGAATCCGCAGCTGCTTTTACGTATCGGCCGTGGACCGCGCGTGCCGCATTCGCCGCGTCGCGCGCTGAGTGAAGTCGTGTCGTGAACTGTCCCCGCACGCGGCGCGCCGAATGTGCCGCGCGATCCTCCCTGGACCGGCGCGTCTGCTGTTACAGTGATCGCCTGAGCCAGTGATCCCGTCGAATTGCCCCTTTACAGGAGTCAGTCATGCGTATCACCGTTCACCTCGACAGCTTCGACCGCCTCGATCCGTCCGCATACGCGATCGTGTGGCTCGACAAGGACACCGGCAAGTGGTCGCGTGAAGGCCACGTCGGTATCGCGCTGCCGCCGTGGGGATGCTTCGACATTGCAGGCGGCGAAACGCGCCTCAGCGACGCCACCGACCGGCATACGGTGTGCGTGCTCGAAGGACTCAATTTCAGCGCGGATACGGGCCCGTTCGAGGGCGAGGAAGGCTCAGCCAGCTGGCGCGCGAATTCGCTCGCCGCGCCGGCCGTCGGACACTGGCACGTGCAGTGGATCGACGACTCGGAAGCAGTGCCCGAACACGGACTGTTCGCCGACGACCCCGCATAACGTCCGCACGCCGATCGCTGCCGCTGCACGCAATTCGTCTGATCGAAGACCGTGCAGCGCACGGTTCGGCGCTGCACGCGTACCGTCGGCGCGGCGCCGGAACCCTCGCACATCAATGATCAAACGTCGAATGCGTTCGTCCGTTTGAGTTCGATCCACGTCATTCCTTCACGCAGTCCTTCCAGCACCGCATCGTGCTCAGTCGAAAACGTGCGGTGGTGCGTAAACGTGTGATTGAATGCGTTGTGGCCCGGCAATTCATGCATCACATGAACTGTGCAGCGATAGCCGCCGCTGGCCGCGTGCGTCGTCTCGACGACGACGTTCCAGTGCCCCTCGCTGATGTTGCCCTTCAAGGTCATCTCGTTCCCCTGTCCGTAGTCCGATTCTGCCGTCGATCGCCGTGCGGCGCACGCGTGCTCCGCTGCGGTCATCATCGCGGGCGAGCGTCTGCCGCGATTGATTTTCGTCAACCGAGTAGCCCGGCGAACCGGCGTAACGATGTCGTGGACCCGTCGCGAACATTTTCTTTTTTATCTCGCGACGTTGAGGGAGGGCTGGCGACGTACGGCGTCGATGTGCGGTACATCGCCAGCAAAGACGACGCTCAGTCTTGCGACTCGGGTCGTCCGGAATCGGCGCTTTCCACGACCGATGCTTCCGGCGCAGCAGGCGCCTGCACATCGGCGGCAACCTGCGCCGGCTGTTGCGCGGCGGCCGCCGGCTGTGCGCTGCCCTGCTGCTGCGCTGCCTCCTGTGCGCGAGCTTCGGCCTTCGCCTTCTGGCGCGCGAGCGCCGCGTTCGCGCGCGCGATGTGCGACGGTTCGATACCCGGCCCTTCCGATGGCGTGCCGTCCAGCTCGTAGCGCGGGCCGCCCGCGGCCACGCGCTCGTGATAGCGCGGGTGATTCACGTGACGTTTCAGCACCGAGACGAGCAGCGTCCGTTCGAGGTCCGGATGACGCGCGCACAGTTCGTCGATCACGCCAATCTTCAGCGGCAGCCGCTCACGGAACGTCGGGTAATGCTTCGCGAGCACATTCCAGACGGAATTCAACTGACGATTGCGCTCGATGCGTGCGCGTTCTTCGTCGCTCAGGTTCGCAGGCAGCGGCTTCGCCGGCCGCGGACGCTGATGCTGACGCGGCGGCTGCTTCTGCTGCTGCGCCACCGGCTTCGATTGCTGTACCGGCTTGCCGCCCGCCTTGTCGCGGCTGGACGCGTGCTGCGGCTTCGCATCCGCCGCGCGCGGACGCTGCTGGCCGCCCGGACGACGCTCTTTCGCGCGTTCGCCCTTCGCCTCCGCGCGTTGCTGGCGCGCACGCCGGCTGTCGGCCGGCTGCTGCGGCGTCTCTTCGGGCGCTTGCCCGGAGGCCAGCCCCCAGCTCTTCTTGATTTCCTGAAGACCTTCTTTGAAGCTCAGGGGACGGCGTTGTTGGGATGCGGCTTTCACGTGCAGCTCTCTTCCAGGGTGGGATCCGGCGCTATGATACCGAATCATTGGCGGCGCTTCTGCTCCCCAAAACGCGCGGCGCGTGAATGTCCAGCGTCCGCACGCGTGTCACCCTTGCGGAATTTGCGTTGTTTTCCGGTGTTTTTTTCAGGTTTTCCCCGCTGTATCGCCTCGCTGTCCTTCTTGTCACTCCTTCTATCGCCATGACAATTACCCCGTCTTTTTCCGGCTCCATTCGTGCGATCGTGACCGGTCACACGCGCGGCGTCGGCGCTGCGCTCGCCGAACAACTGCTGCAACGAGAGATCGCCGTGCTGGGTCTGTCGCGAAGCCGGCATCCGACGCTGGCGCTGGGCGCGCGTTTTCCCGAGCGCTTCACGGAAACGGCGCTCGATCTGTCCGATACGAACGCCGTCGCGACATGGCTCGCCGGCGATGCGCTTCGCGCATTCGTCGCCGATGCGAGCTGCGTGCTGCTGTTCAACAACGCAGGCGTCGTCGATCCGATCGGTCCGCTCGCGACGCAGGACGTGAGCGCCGTCGCGCGCGCTGTCAGCGTGAACGTGACTGCGCCGCTGATGCTCGCGAGCGCGCTCGCCGCGCTCGATACGAATGCGCAACGACGGATCGTTCACGTGTCGAGTGGCGCCGGGCGCAACGCGTACGCGGGTTGGAGCGTGTACTGCGCAACGAAAGCGGCGCTCGATCATCACGCGCGGGCGGTCGCGCTCGACGCCAACGGACCGCTGCGCATCAGCAGCGTGGCGCCGGGTGTCGTCGATACCGGCATGCAGGCCACGATCCGCTCGACGAGCGAAGAACGCTTCCCGCAGCGCGAACGTTTCGAGCAACTGAAGCAGAACAACCAGCTCACGTCGCCGCAGAGCGCCGCGCAGAAGCTGATCGACCATGCATTGAGCGACGCGTTCGGTTCGCAGCCTGTGACGGACGTGCGCGAACTGGCAGCGTCATGACGGCAGCGACGTCGTATCCCGCAGACTCTCACCTTTAGCCGGATTGATCGGGGACGAGTGTCCCCGACTTCGCCATGCATGACGGGCATTGTGCCCATCTGCAAGTGGCGGGCTCCCGCAAACCCTCACTTTGCGCGGCCGCGATCCTGGGCGACGACGAATGCCGCACCTCGTGCGAGTGCGCCTTGCGACCGGCCGGCTTTCCGGCGTCGCGCGACATCCGCGAGTAACAGCAGCGCGCCGATCGCGACGACGTCGCCCGCGAGACGCGCAGGCAGAAACTCGGTGGCATGTGCGGCGCGCAGCAGCGTATCGACGACGTTCGACACGACCGCGCCGCCGACGAAACACACGAGAGCCTGCTGCCCGGCGTTGACGACGGCCGGCGTGCGCGCTGCAAGCCACGCGATCCAGCCGGTGCGCACGGCCTGCGCAGCGAGCCACGCAATCGCGCCGAAGCTGACGATCCGCAGGCTCGCGAGGTTCTGCTTCAGATAGCCGGGCGGCGGCGCGACATCGACGAACAAACGGAAATACGCGAACGCGATCACCACGACCAATGCAAGTACGGTGATCGCATTGCCCCACTTCGACGACTGAAATTCGCGCGACAGCGGATACAGCCGGCACATCACGCCAAGGACGAACATCGCCTGCCATGCGAACGGGTTGAACGCCCAACCTGCGTTCGTCGCGTCGGGCAGCAATCGAACGAGCCAGCAGCCGGCGAACCATAGGGCGAAACTCGCGCCGAGCGCGAGATCGGGCGACCGACGCGCAAGCGGCATCGCGAACGGCAACGCAAGCAGCAGCAACACATACATCGGCAGCACGGACGCGAGATACGGCTGATCGCGAAACAGCACGATGTTGCCGAGCATCGCGAGCGGATGATCCGCGAAGCGCAAATAGCCCGAGTAGTCGACGAGCGGCGAATCGACGTGCAGATGAACCGCGAGGGCCCCGGTCAGCAGCATCAGCGCAGCCGTGCAGAGATACGCAGCATAGATTTCCCTTCCTCGACGCCAGAATCGCCGGTTCGCCGCGGGATCTCCTCTGCGCGCGGCAATGGAGAGCCAACTCGCCGCGGACACATAGCCACTGACGAACACGAAGACCTCGGCCGAATCGCAATAGGCAAAGGTGTGCAACATCACGTGCGACAACACGCTCGCCGGAATGTGATCGAGTGCGATGGCAATCAGTGCGCATCCGCGGAAAAAATCGATTTCTATGGAACGTTTTTCGGTGTTGCTCATTGACGGCGGCTCCCATGGCGCTGACGGCATCGAAAAGGACGCGCAATCGGCATGAAGCCGATTGTCAGTCCGTCCTGGCTGCAATGTAAGGATCACTAATCGACGATGACCGCTATGCGTTGCTGCTGCCGGTTCAGGCAGCGACGTAGCGGGATCGACAGTGTGCGAAAGCAGGCTGTAAAGCCCGACGGCGTACGGGGCGCCACGTCATGACTTTAAACCTGATGCGTGAACGCTGCGTGTGCTTACGCGGCGTGTATCGATTACACGCTGTTGCACGAATTATCTGGGAGATAAACGATGGGATCGCGATAGGACGGCGCATTCGACAAGGCATTGCAAATGCGGTGCCTGGCACGCAAACATCGTGCGTTTCAGTGTTCCCACCGCCCCGATGAAAACTGCCACGAATCGCCGTGGCGTACCCACGCGCCGGACCGCCAGCGCCACCCCTGGTCCGCCTGCACCCACGAGCCCGGTATCCACTCGAAATCGCGACCGTTCCAGTGCCAGCGTCCTTCGACCCACACGTATTGCATCCCGTGCCGAGCGCGAGGCCGCGGTGGGCGCGGCGGCGTCTTGATCGGCGGGGGACGGCGCGGGCTGCGCTCGACGGCGCCCGGAGGCGGCTGGTTGCCGGGACGCGGCGGCGGCGGATGATCCGCACGAGCGAATACGATGCGCGGCGATACGGCCAACGCCGCCGTCACGATGATCAACGCGCGAAACACAGTTCTTCGGGCCATTCGCATCGCTCCGGTTTGTTGTTGCAGACGTAAAAATCAGTTGTGACTGACACGGCATCGGCAATGGCGCGCACGCACGGCGCGCATCGCGCACGATGCATACTACCGCCGCTCACAGCGCCGTGCGTCGACGCACGTTGCCGGTGCGAGCGACGGCAATCCCCTTCGCGCACAATGTTGAAATCCTTCGCACACGCCCGTGGGCGCCGCGTACGGCACAGCCTGCACGCCACGAAACCTTCGACGTCCAGCGAGCCGACGCCTCATCAAAAAATGCAGGACGACGCGAACGCCACCGCACAGTCCGGCACCGATATGCCGAAGGCGGCACGCTCGATACACGCAGCGATTCGGGTAGTACAACGAACCAGCGCTGCGCGCTCCGCGCGCGATGCGATGTTTTCCCCGCGCGATGATGCGGCAGGTCGATCATTTGTCCGCGATATCTGGCGGCATCCGAAGGAGGACAGCGTAATCGTCGTCGAGGAGCATGTTGCCGCCTTGTGGCCAGCGCCGAAGCCCTCGCGTCGCCGCGCGGCGTCAGCGGACCGTCATCCGCCGCCGCGCCGCGGGCCTGCTGCGTGCCACGCATAGGCGGCGCCCGCCAGCATCAACACGCTTGTGAACAGAAACACCGCGCGCATCCCGAGATGACCGCCGACGAAACCGCCGGCAACCGGCCCCAGCACCTGCCCCGCGAACTGCGCGGACACCGAGTAGCCGAGCACCGAGCCCGCCGCGTGGTCCGGCGTGCGATGGCGAATCACCGCGGCGATGCAAGGCAGCAGACCGCCGAGCGCGATGCCCATCAGAAAGCGCAGCACGACGAGTTGCCAGCCCGCGCTGACGAATGCTTGCGGCACGAGCAGCACTGCGGCCGCGCACATCGCGCCGACGATCACGTGCACGTGACCGATGCGGTCCGCGAGACGGCCAAGCCGCGATGCGGACAGAATGCTGCCGAGCGCCGCCGCGGACATCACGAGGCCGGCGATCATCGTCACGTGCTCGGGGCGATCGACGAGTGTCGCCACGTACACCGTGATGATCGGCTCGATCGACATGTTCGCGAGCATCAGCAGCAGCCCGGTCGCGAGCATGGCGACGATCGGGCGTTTGTCCCGCACCGCTTCCCAGCGGCCGGTCGCGCGCGCAGCGACCGTTTTCGTCTGCGGATCTTCCTTCACGAACAGGCACGTCGCGACGAACGCGACGAAGATCACACCGCCTGCGAGCCAGAAGGTCGCGCGAATGCCGATCAGCGGCGGCAGCGACCCGCCGATCAGCGGACCGATCAAATTGCCCGCCATGATTCCCGACGACAGCACGCCGAGCGCCCACGCGGAGCGATAACGCGGCGTCTGCGTCGCGACGAGGATCGTCGAGCCCGACGAGTATCCGCCCGCGAATCCGACGAGCAGCCGCAGTCCGACCAGCTCCCAGATGTTGCGCGACAGCCCGATCAGCGACATCGTGATCGCCATGCCGAGGCTCGCGCGCACGAGCATCGGCTTGCGGCCGTATCGATCGCCGAGGCGTCCCCATAGCGGCGCGACGAGCGCTGCGGTGAAAAACGCAGCGCTGTACGCGACGCCCGACCACTGGACGATCGCCGCGTGTCCGCGCACGCCCAGTTCTTCGACGTAGAGCGGAAGGAACGGCAGCATCACCGTCATCGCGACGATCGTCGTGAACGATCCGAACAGGCAGACGATCAGATTGCGCTGCCAGTGGCGGTTCACGGAATCGCGGGATGAAACGGTCTGTTCGGCGGAGGAGGTCATCGGCTCGATGGGACGGCGGCATCGCGGCCACCGGGCTTGCCGACGCGACGGTTCAATACGGGGAGCCGCCAATCTACCTCAATTTTTAAGCGTACGCAGAATCGCGGGCGGGGTCACGCATCGACGCGGCGGCGACGGACGACGCATCAGCCCGCGATCTTCGCCAGCAACGCGGGCAGGGCCCGCAGCGGCGCCAGCCGATCTTCGGCGACGCCATACGCGCCGAGCGTCTGCGCAACGTCGCGGTAGTCGATGGCCGTACGTCCGTCGTCGCGCTCCCAGACCACGACCCGCAACGGCAACTCGAGCGCCGCATGCGGATGTTCGGCCATGATCGGCGTGCCGGCCGCCGGATTGCCGAACAGCACGAGACGCGTGCGGCGCAGGTCGAGCCCTGCGCGCACCGCCGCGTCGCGCTGGTCGATATCCGCGAACACGGTCGCGCCGGCAGCGGCGAGCGCGGCTTTCAGCCGTTCGATCGTCGGCTCGAAATCATGCTGGCTAATGAACGTCACGACGGCGGCGGACGCAGCGGGTTGGATGCTCATGGACGAGTGCCTCGGGAATAGACCGTTAGTTGCGAACGATACGCCGACTCATGATCCGCGTGTTGGAGTTTCGCGTTAGCGCATTCATTACGTCTGCCACCGTTTTCGTCCACAATGCCGCTCGCAGAGCCTTGCAGCCCGTTCTTTCTTGAGTCCACAACCATGAACAAACGCGAGTTTCTGTCGGGCGCCGCGCTGCCCGCCGCCGCAACGCCCACGGTCGCCGCGCGCAGTGCGAACGGCCAGCCAAACGGCTGCTCTGCGTTTTCGCCGATCCTGCTGACCGTGAGCAGCGCGATCGACCGACACAATCGCGGACCGCTGAACCCGAGGTGGTGACCTGACGCTTCCCGGACACTGCCGCGCACAGCCATCGATCCCGTACTGTCTCCTGTCTCCATAACTGTACCGGTACTGTACCTGCGCCGATCGCTAGACTGCGCCAATACAGTCTGGAGATACCGCATCATGACCTTCGATATTGTCCGCGCGCTGCCTGCGGGCATGCTGTTCGCGCTCGTCACGACGATCACGCCCGGTCCCAACAATACGATGCTGCTCGCGTCGGGCGTCAACTTCGGTTTTCGCCGCACCGTGCCGCACATTCTCGGCATCAGTGCGGGCGTCGTGCTGTTGATGCTGTCGGTCGGCTTCGGCCTCGGCGAACTGTTTCGTCGCGTGCCTTACCTTTACGCCGCGCTGGAAGCGGCGAGCGTCGCGTATCTGCTGTATCTGGCGTGGAAAATCGCCACGGCCGGCGACTTTCAGATCCGCAGCGGCGAACCGCGGCCGATGCGTTTTCATGAAGCCATCGCGTTTCAGTGGATCAACCCGAAGGCATGGATGATGGTGCTGACCGCGGCGACGACCATCCACATGTCGGCCGACTTCGGCGTGAACACGATGCTGATGGCCGCCCTGTTCTACGTGATCGGGCTGCCGAGCATCTGCCTGTGGGCCGCGTTCGGCACGGGCGTGCGGCGCTTTCTGTCGAACCCGTTGCGCTTGCGTGCGTTCAACGTGGCGATGGCGCTCGCGCTCGTCGTGTCGATGTATTCGCTCGCCGCGCATTTGCTGCACGGCTGACAATCGCGAACGAAACCCGGCGCGCACCGGGCTTCGGTCTAGTGGTGCGAACGGGCGGCCCGCGTATGAGCCGCTTTCTTCGCGGCCGCCGAACGCGCTGCGTGACCCTTCGTGCGAGACGCCTGCTTTGCGGCTGCCGACCGGCTCGCGGACGAACGGCGGCTCGCGGCGCTCTTCGCCTGCTTGGACAACGCGGTCTTGCTCGCGCCCGCACGGCTCTCGCGCTTGAGCGCGCCGGTGGCCGCGCGTGCGCGCTTCGCCGGCGATTCCTTGCTGGCGCTGGCGCGCGTGCGGTGCGCCGATTCGGCCGACTTCGCCGATACGGACGTCTTCGCTGCGGCACGCCTGGCAGCGGCCTTTTTCGTCGCCGTCGGCTTCTTCGCCGCGGCGGTTTTCACTGCGGAGCCCTTCGCCGCCGTCTTCTTCGCCGACGTCTTCTTCGCCGACGCTGCCCCCGCCTTCTTCGCGCTCGCGCTGCCGGCCGGCGGCGGCTTCACCGCGACCCCGGCGCGCCGCGCCTTCGACAGCCCGATCGCCACCGCCTGCTTCGCGGAGCGCACGCCGTGCTTGCCTTCGCGCACGTGGTCGATCTCTTCCTTCACGAAGGCGCCGGCCTGCGTGCCCGGCGCCTTGCCGTCGCGCTTTGCTTCACGCGCTCGTTCGATGGTTTTCCGTTCCGGCATCTCAGTCC
Source organism: Paraburkholderia sp. (assembly GCA_035492135.1). Classification (GTDB taxonomy): domain Bacteria; phylum Pseudomonadota; class Gammaproteobacteria; order Burkholderiales; family Burkholderiaceae; genus Paraburkholderia. The sequence continues at coordinate 33,563 of DATJJN010000098.1, forward strand.
TCCTGGTTGGGGATAGACACCGTCATGTCGAGCAACGGCCATACCCGGCGCTCATGGATGCGCGCGAAGCGTCATCGGCGTATCGTGTCTTTTTCGCCGCTGCAAAGCCGACGGCCGGTGGCTCATGGAGAGAGTCGATGAAAGCACCGATGAGAGTGGGGGCGCACATCGAAGGCGTCCACTGGATCGCCGAATACACCGAAGCGACGCATGAAATCCGCGTGTTTCGCGAAGGCCGCGAGCTGGACGTCTACGACGCGCCACGCTCGATGTTCGGCGAGGAGGCGCAAGCGGGTTCCCCGAACGAAGCGGACAATCGCGCACACGAGGCCGCCCTGCTGGCGAGCCTGCGCCGCTACGTGGCCGAGCGCGACGCGGAAGAGTGAAAACTAAAGAATGAAGCAGCCCGGCGGCGCGTCGCGACGCCGGGCTCCGCGGATCAACCTTGCGCGGCGTCCTCTTCGCGGAAGAGGCGGTCTGCGAGATGGAACGCCGAATTCGCGGCCGGCACGCCGCAATAAATCGCGGTCTGCATCAGCACTTCCTTGATCTCGTCGCGCGTGACGCCGTTGTTCTTCGCCGCGCGCAGGTGCAGCGCCAGTTCCTCGCTGCGGTTGAGCGCCACCATCAGCCCGATCGTCAGCAGGCTGCGCGTATGGCGAGGCAGGCCGTCGCGCGTCCAGATTTCGCCCCACGCATAGCGCGTGATCAGCGCCTGGAATTCCTCGGTCAACGCATTGCGATTTGCGAGCGAACGGTCCACGTGCGCGTCGCCGAGCACCGCGCGACGGACTTTCAGTCCTTCTTCGTAGCGATCGTCCTCGTTCATTTCGACTCCAGCAGAAAATCGCGGACGACTTGCGTGAACGTCGGCGCCGCCTCGATGTTCGAAATGTGCGACACGTCCAGCTCGACATAACGCGCGCCTCGGATCGACGCCGCGAGTTCGCGCCCCTGCGCGGGCGTCGCCGCGACATCGTGCGTGCCGGAAATCACGAGCGTCGGCGCGGTGATCGACGCCGCCTCGCCGCGCAGATCCGTCGCGTTGATCGCGTCGCAGTTCGACGCATAGCCTTCGTTGTTCGTGTGCACGAGCGTGTCGAGCATCTGCGCGATCACGAGCGGCTCGCGCTCGATGAACGCCGGCGTGAACCAGCGCGCCGGCACCGCGGGCGCGAGCGCAGCCATCCCTTCTTTGCGCACGAACGCCGCGCGCGGCTCCCACACTTCCGGCGAGCCGATCTTCGCCGCCGTGTTGCACAGCACGAGACGATCGAAGCGCGCCGCGTAACGCGCGCCGAGTCCCACGCCGGTCAGGCCGCCCATCGACAGCCCGACGAAACGCGCGCGGTCGATCTTCAGATGATCGAGCAGACCCACGACATCGCCGGTCAACTGCTCGATCGTGTACGGCCCCTGTGGCGCATCCGAGCGGCCGTGACCGCGCGTGTCGTAGCGCAGCACGCGAAAGTGCTTTACGAACTCGGACATCTGCGGCGCCCACATCGACACGTCGGTGCCGAGCGAATTCGACAACACTAGCCATGGCGCCGCGCTGCTCGCCGCGTCGTCGATCCGGTAATACAGATTCGTGCCGTTCACTGCTGCATATGGCATGCGTGCTACTCCTCCTGGTTAGGCGATGAAGGACGCGGCGTGCGCTGCCGGTACGACGCGAGCACCGCGTCGACGAACGCGTGCGCTTCGCCCACGTAATGAGCGGGATCGAGCAGCTTGCGAAGCTGCTCGTCGCCGAGATGGGCCGTGACGGACGGATCGGCCGCGAGCACCTCGTGCAGCGTGCGGCCGGTTTGCACGGCGGACTTCGATGCATGCTCGACCAGATGGTGCGCGTTCAGCCGGCCGATGTGATCGCCGAGCGCGAGCATCACCGCCTCGCCGAGAACGAGTCCGTGCGTGACGTCGAGATTCGCCGCGAGCCGATCGGGCCGCACTTCGAGCGCGCCGGCGATCTGCCCGATATGAAACAGCGCGCCGCCCGCGAGACGCGCGAGATCGGGCAGCGCGTCCCACTCGGCCTGCCAGCCGCCGAGCGCGCGCTCATGCTCCTGCACCATCCCCGCGAACACCGTCGCGACGAGACCCGGCGCGCGCGTCGCCGCGGTCAGCACGGCCGCGCAGCCGACCGGATTGCGCTTGTGCGGCATCGTCGACGAAGCGCCCTTGCCTGCCGCCGCCGGTTCGGCCAGTTCGCCGATTTCGGTCTGCATCTGCAGCGACACGTCCCGCGCGATCTTGCCGAGCGTGCCGATCAACATCCCGAAGAACGACGCAGCTTCGGCGATGCGATCGCGCTGCGTGTGCCACGGCAGCGTCGGTTGCGCGAGCCTCAGTTCGCCCGCGAGCGACACGCTGACCGCATGCGCCGCGTCACGCAGACTGGCGAGGGTGCCCGCCGCGCCGCCGAACTGCAGCACCAGCACGCGCTCGCGCAGCGCCGCGAGACGCTCGCGGTGACGCAGCAGCGCGTCGAGCCATTGCGCGAACTTCAGGCCGAGTGTGATCGGCAGCGCCTGCTGCAGCCACGTGCGGCCGATGGCCGGCGTCGAGCGATGCTGCGCGGCGAGCGAAGCGATCGACGCACACGTCGAATCGAGCGCGCTATCGATCAGGTCGAACGCATCGCGCAGTTGCAGCACTGTCGCGGTATCGATGATGTCCTGGCTCGTCGCGCCCCAGTGCACGTACTTCGCCGCGTTCGGATCGTTGTCGTTCACGCGGGCCGTCAGCTGCTTGACGAGCGGAATCGCGAGATTGCCGCCGAGCGCCGCCGCGCGAGCGAGGCCCTCGGCGTCGAGCTGATCCGCGTGACACGCGGCGACGATCGCCGGCACCGCGTCGGCCGGAATCACGCCGTGGGCGGCGAGCGCACGCGTGAGCGCTGCCTCGACGTCGAGCATCCGCTGCAGCGTCGCGCGCGACGACCATACGTGGTTCATCGGTTCCGTGCCGCAGATCAGGCCGGTCAGGCGTTCAGGCATGATGGATTCGCCGGGGTTGGAAATCGAGGAACGTACGCTAACACGTGCGGTGCGGCGTGCCCGAGCCGGACCGGGATCAGGCCGCGCGACGGCTTTGTGACGCGTCGATCAACGGCACGCCGGCGAGCTTCTGCAGCTCGTCGAAACCGATGTCCGAATAGATTTCGCGCACCGCGAGGCCATCGGGCGTCACGTCGAATGCCGCTATATCGGTGTACACGCGATTCACGCACTTCACGCCCGTCACCGGATACGAGCACTCGCCGACGAGCTTGCTCTCGCCCTGCTTCGTCAGCAGTTCCATCATCACGAACACCTGTTTCGCGCCGATCGCGAGATCCATCGCGCCGCCGACCGCCGGAATCGCGTCGGGCGCGCCCGTGTGCCAGTTCGCGAGATCGCCGCTCACCGACACCTGGAACGCACCGAGCACGCAGTAGTCGAGATGCCCGCCGCGCATCATCGCGAACGAGTCAGCGTGATGGAAGAACGCGCCGCCCGCGAGCAGCGTCACGTGCTGCTTGCCCGCGTTGATCAGTTCGTCATCCTCTTCACCCGGCGCGGGCGCCGGTCCCATGCCGAGCACGCCGTTCTCGCTGTGCAGAAAGATTTCCTTCTGGGCGTCGAGGTGATTGGCCACCAGCGTCGGCACGCCGATACCGAGGTTCACATACGCGCCTTCGGGAATGTCCGCGGCGACGCGCTTCGCCATTTCATCGCGATTCAACCGTTTCATTAGATGTCTCCGTTCCCGTCAGGCCGCGTGAGTGGCCACTTGTGCCGCGTTTTCAGATGCCGAACGATGCGCTGCCTGCGGCACCTCGATCACGCGCTGCACGAAAATGCCCGGCGTGACGATCACTTCCGGATCGAGCGAGCCGAGCGGCACCACTTCCGACACCTGCGCGATCGCGACCTTCGCGGCGCTCGCCATGATCGGCCCGAAGTTGCGCGCGGTCTTGCGGTACACGAGGTTGCCCCAGCGGTCGCCGCGATACGCCTTGATCAGCGCGAAATCCGCGTGCAACGGCGTTTCGAACACGTAGTGCTTGCCGTCGATGAGGCGCGTTTCCTTGCCTTCGGCCAGCTTCGTGCCGTACGCGGTCGGCGTGAAAAAGCCGCCGATGCCGGCGCCGGCCGCGCGAATGCGCTCGGCCAGGTTGCCCTGCGGCACGAGTTCGAGTTCGATCTCGCCGGCGCGATACAGCGCGTCGAACACGTACGAGTCGGTCTGGCGCGGAAACGAGCAGACGATCTTGCGCACGCGCTTTGCCTTCAGCAGCGCGGCGAGACCGGTCTCGCCATTGCCGGCGTTGTTATTGACGATCGTGAGATCGCGCGCGCCCTGTTCGATCAGCGCGTCGATCAGTTCGGCCGGCATGCCGGCCGTCCCGAAGCCGCCGATCATCACTGTCGCGCCGTCATGAATGTCGGCCACCGCCGACTGGAGTGACTCGAAAATCTTGTTGATCATGCCTCATCCCGAATTGAACGCGGAGCAGCGGCACCGCAAAATGTTCGCGATATGAACACGGATTCGTTTAGCGAACGATTCGGCGCATTATCGAAGCCGGCGCGGCCCATTGTCAAGGCGGGGCTTCCACCACCCGCCAAGACGTCGCGGCCAAAGCGCGACCATTGTGCGACGATTCATCGGAAGCTGCGCGCGGCGCCCCGCGAAACATGAAACAATGCGCGCTCGTGGTGCGTGTGATTGCGACACGCGGCCACCCGACAGGAGCCGATGAATGAGCAATAAGAAAACAGCCGTGAAGGCGAAGAAATCGAACGCGAAGTCGAACGCGCAAGCGGACAGTGCGGTGATCCGGCCGACCCGCGAGGAAGCGGAAGACGCCGTGCGCGTGCTGTTGCGCTGGGCCGGCGACGACCCCACGCGCGAAGGGCTGATCGATACGCCGGCGCGCGTCACGCGAGCCTATGAGGAATTCTTCGCCGGCTACCAGCTCGATCCGCGGGAGATCCTGTCGCGCACGTTCGCCGAGGTCGACGGCTACGACGAAATGATCGTGCTGAAGGACATCCGCTTCGAAAGCTACTGCGAGCATCACATGGTGCCGATCATCGGCCGCGCGCACGTCGCTTATCTGCCCGAGCATCGGGTCGTCGGCATTTCGAAGCTCGCGCGTCTCGTCGATGCGTTCGCGAAGCGCCTGCAAATCCAGGAGAAGATGACCGCGCAGATCGCCGACACGCTGAACGAAATCCTGCAGCCGAAAGGCGTCGGCGTGATCCTCGAGGCGTCGCATCAATGCATGTCGACACGCGGCGTGCACAAGGCCGGCGTCGAGATGGTCACATCGAGAATGCTCGGCACGTTCCGCACCGATCCGTCGACGCGCCGCGAATTTCTGGCGATCGTCGGCAATCCGTCCGGCGCGATTCTGTCGAACACCTGACTCGCGGTCACAATCGACAAACGCGCGGCGCCGGCCACAGACGCGCCTCGCGTCACTTCCCCGGATTCTCCTCGCCGCGTTCCAGTTCGCGGATCTTGCCCTGCCGCACGCTGCTGCCCGCCGGCACGCTGTGCGTGAGCCACACGTTGCCGCCAATCACCGAACCTCGCCCGATCGTCACGCGGCCGAGGATCGTCGCGCCCGCGTAGATCACGACGTCGTCCTCGACGATCGGATGGCGCGCGCTGCCTTTCACCAGCGTGCCGTCGGCATCGGCCGCGAAGCTCTTCGCGCCGAGCGTCACCGCCTGATACACGCGCACCCGCTCGCCGATGACCGCCGTCTCGCCGATCACGACGCCCGTTCCGTGGTCGATGAAGAAGCTCGGGCCGATCTGCGCGCCCGGATGAATGTCGATGCCGGTCGCCGAGTGCGCAATCTCGTTGATGAAGCGCGCGAGCAGCGGCACACCGAGACGATGCAGCGCGTGCGCAAGCCGGTGATGCGTCATCGCGAGCATCCCCGGATAGCAGAGCAGGATCTCGGTAATGTTTTGCGCGGCGGGGTCGCCGGTGAACGCGGCCTGGATGTCGCTGACGAGCAGCGCGCGGATCTCCGGCAATTGCACCGCAAGCGCGCGGGCGACGTCGTGCGCGCGATGGCGCAACGCGTCGTCGGACTCGTTCGCGTTCTCGGGCACGAAACGCAGCGCACGGCGAATCTGCTCGGCGAGCAGTTTCAGCGTCCGTTCGAGCGTATGCCCGACGTAATAGTCGACGCTCTCGTCGGTCAGATCGGATTCGCCGTAATGCGTCGGGAACATCGCGGCGCGCAGGCCGGCGACGATGCTGACCATCGCATCGCGCGACGGCAGTTCGCGGATGCCGAGCGGATGACGCGTGCGATGCCGTTCCTCGCGCGACGCACGCAGGTCGGCGACGATCCGTTCGAGACCCCAGTCTGAGGAAGCAGCCTTGGACATATTCAGGGAGCAGCAGCCCGCCCGGGCCGCTCACGAAGTGAAACGAACCAGGAGGTTACCGCTTTTTGCGCGCGCGCGCCGGTCGTGCCGGCGTCGCTTCAAATCGTGATACTGCTCGCATCGATCCAGCGCACCGCCCAATCGCGCGCGTGCGCGATCGCATCGGCTTCTTCGTCGAAGCGCAATTCAGCCGGGAAGAAACGGTTGGCGACCAGTTCGCCGTCGCTCGACCGCGAAATCACCACGTAAGGTTGATAGGTCCCGTCGCAGGCGCGCGCCGGTGCGCAGTTGAGCAAGTAGCCGCGATGCGTGAATGCAGCGTCGAAATGCATGAGTGTCATCCGCCCCTGACTCCCTCGTCGGATCCGGAAGGCGCGTCTGAAATCATGCGGCAAAACCCAGCCACGGCCCGTATTTCGGGGCCGCTGAACATAGCGCGCCATCTCGATGAAAGAGGATCATACTCCCAGGAAAAATCCCGACTCAACGGAAAAAAACGAAAATCGACGGGATCCTTCTCCTGGCGAACCGCGCCTCGGAAGCACTGGTCCGCGTGCTGCGGCGCAGTTCCTGGAACGGCTCTTGCTGAACCTTTCGTGGACCTTCGATGGAGGACTCGCGATGAACACCAGCGACCGCACGACCCACGACACGCGCCGCGATGCAGCGACCGACGTGATGGGACGGCCGCGCAGCGCCGAGCTGCATAACGACCGCACGCACGACAGCACCGTCGATACCGACGGCAAGAACCGCGAGGCGGCGCGTCTCGCCGGTGACGGCCCGATCAGCCCGGACGAGGTGACGACCAGTAACGCGACGCTCGACAACAGCGTCCCCGAGACGCCAGATGGGCTCGCCGGCTTCGACAGCCGCCCCGGCGGCCAGCGGCTGCTGGTCGCGACGCAGCCGGGCTACGAAGTCGTCGACCGGGGAATGGCCGAGCCGGCGATTCCGTATGACGACGATTCCCGGCTGCTCGGCCCGCGTTCGCCCGGCGAGCGCCGCAGCCCCGGACGCATTCACTTTTCGCTGAATCACCAGCGTCCGACGAGGGTCATCGAATTGAAACCGACCACGGAATGAACGGCGACACCGCGCCGGCCGCCGGTGTTAGTTCCCCGCATCCTTCATATTGAGGACGGAAAGACGCACGCGCGCGTCTTCGCGACCCATTTATCACGCGTTTTCAGCAGACTGGACGCGAATAGCCATCTCGCATTACCGATGTGGCGTGTCTTAAAAAAACAGTTCCGTAAAAATTGATGATAAATTGTTACATCCCAAGAAGCGGGTCTTGCGCCGTTGCCGGTTCGGATGGGACCGGTATGGCCCGCCGCCGATGGAGACTTGTCAGGTGCCGTTACATTTCATAGAGCAGATGCAACCCGTCCTCGACGCGCCCGAAGAGGACGCGTGGTTCGACTCCGTTGCGCGGCTCGCCGGCTCGTGGGGTTTCGATCGGGTGCTGCTCGCGATCCTGCCGCGGCCGGGCATGCGTCTCGAGGATGCGTTCATTCGCACGAACTACGCGCCGTCGTGGCGGCAGACGTATAGCGAAGAGGGATTTGCGTACATCGACCCGACCGTCGCGCATTGCGCGTCGCACTCTTCGCCGCTGCTGTGGTCGCCGGGGCTCTTCGCGACCAAACCGCAGAAATCGATGTATGAGGAAGCGCAGTCGCACGGACTGCGCGCCGGCGTGACATTGCCGATTCACGGACCGCATCAGGAAGCGGGGATGCTGTGCCTCGTCAACGACACGGACCCGGCGAGCGGCTTCACGAAGCACGTGAATCGCGCGCTGCCGGACCTCGCGCTGCTGCGCGACCTGGTGATCGACACAAGCCAGCGCCATCTGAGCGCGCATGCGCAGACGCTGATTCCGAAGTTGACCCCGCGCGAGCGGGAATGCCTGAAGTGGACGGCGCTCGGCAAATCGACGTGGGAAATTTCCCACATTCTGAGCTGCTCCGAGGCCGTCGTGAACTTTCACATGAAGAACATTCGTGCGAAGTTCGGCGTGAATTCACGGCGGGCGGCCGCCGTGATCGCCACTCAACTCGGCCTTATTGACCCGGGCTGATGTAACCGGTCGACTCCGGACGGCGCAGCACGCGCTCGGCCCTGCCAAGGTCGCCGTCAGAAATCGTCTTGTTGAAATACAGTCCGAGCAGGATCGACACCGGTGCCGGAATCTCCGCGCCCGACTCGAACCGGCTGCCGCGCGACTGCGTTACGCCGAAGCGCGCCCAGAAGCGGCGCTGGCTCTCCCTCTTCTTTTTCCGGTACGCAATGATCAGGACCCGGTCGATGACCGACGACAGCTCACCGTTGGTGGCCGTGGGCATACCTGCCTGCCAGTGGTTTTGCAGAAGTTCCATGGTGTATCTCTCGTCTGAATATGCCACGTGACTGAAACCGCCCGAGTGATTCTCCGGAACTGCCGCCTCCCGCGCACCTATCCAGTTGGATAGGTGTTTTTTCTATCCAGAATGCATACGTTTCGACCTGTGCTCAAGTGCCGCACATTCAATCGGGAGAACGTTATGCAAGCCGCCATTCGGATCGGTCTGAGGCAGGAATTCGACAACGAGGACATCAACGATATGTATCGCCTCCGGGCCCGCGTGTTCAGGGACCGCATGGGCTGGGACGTGCCGACGATCGCCGGCATGGAGATCGACGGCTACGACGCGCTGGGCCCGCACTACATGCTGATCCAGCAACCCGGCGGCAAGGTCTGCGGCTGCTGGCGGCTGATGCCGACCGAGGGCCCCAACATGCTGCGCGACACGTTCCCGCAGCTGCTGCAGGGCAACGCCGCGCCGGCGGGACGTCATATATGGGAGCTGAGCCGCTTTGCGATCGAGGCGGGCGGCGACCAGGCGTTCGGATTCGCCGACGTGACCATGCACGCGATCCACTCGCTGGTGACATTCGCCGACCGGATGGGCATCACGCGGTACGTGACCGTGACGACGACCCCGATCGAGCGGCTGCTGCGCCGCACGGGGATCGAACTGGCTCGGCTCGGGCGGCCGATGCGAATCGGCGTCGAGAACGCGGTGGCCCTTGAGATCGCGGTCAGTCCGCAGACGCGCACCGCGCTGTTCGGACCGTTCGCTGCGGCCGCATAGCCGGATTGCAGCCATCGAGCGCTGATCGTTTCCGCGGACCAATCGCGCATCTTACCCCGCTTATCTCGCAAACGTTGTCGTGCGCGCGCAGATTGGGCCTCGGATCCGTCACCGTTTGTCTCAAAATGACAACGGTTCAGTCGGCTGGCCGCGCGCCGCCAGCGGCCGGCCGGCCAAACCGGATATGCGAGATCCGGCGCACGAGCAGCGCCGCCATGAGCGCGGCGCCGCCGGTCAAGCCAATGCCGACGTGGATCGAATCGACCAGCACGCGCTGGACGGCCTCGAAGAGCGCGGGGCCGTCGAGCCCCGCCGCGTGCATCTGCGCGAGCAGCGCGTTGCGCAACTCCGCGTCGACGAGGACCCGCGGATCGGCGAGCCGAGGCTCCCACACGGCGGCGACCGGCGCGCCGAGCACCTGCAGCGCATCGGCGACGCCCGCCGCATAGCGGTGATTGACGATTGTCGCGACGACGCTCGTGCCGAGCATGCCGCCGACCATCCGCGTCGACTGCAGCAGCGCGGTCGTGATGCCGAAGCGCTCGCGGCCCGCGATCTCCTGGCCGAACACGTTCAGATTGTTCAGGATGAAGCCGAGACCGATGCCGACCGCCGACATCGCCAGCTCGAGCCACGGATGCGGCGTGCCGCGCTTCGCGAACGCAAGCGCGATCGACGCCGCCACGAGCAGCGTGAAGCCGGCCGTCAGGATGGCCGTCGGGCGTCGCAGCCGGGTCACGATCCGCGTATTGATCAGGCTGCCGAGCGCAATACACGCGGCGATCGGCGTCGCGAGCAGGCCCGCGCCCTGCGGCGTCAGCCCGAATCCGCCTTGGAGCAGCAGCGGCGCGAAAAAGATCAGCGAGAACATCACGAAGCCCGACAGCAGCGACAGCAGGAACAGCGTGACCAGCTGCGAGTCGCGGAACAGGTCGAGCGGCACGATCGGATGCGTCGCGCGGCGCTCGCACACCAGCAACGCCGCCGTGCCGATCGCGACGACCGCCGCGAGCACGAGGTTGCCGGTCGTCAGCCCGTCCTTCGGCACGGCTTCGATGAACATCTGGAATCCGCCGAGCACGAGCGCGACGAGGCACGCGCCGGTCCAGTCGATCTGCACGTTGCCGGTCCGCGCGCGCCGGTAGTCCGGCAGGTACGCCCACACGAAATAGAGGGCGAGCGCGCCGACCGGCAGATTGACGAAAAACGTCGATCGCCAGCCGAAATGCTGGCTGAGCCAGCCGCCGATCGACGGCCCCGCCGCCGTGCCGATGCCGTACGCGGCCGCCATCACGACCTGCCAGCGCACGCGGGCATGCGGGTCCGGGAACAGATCGGGAATCGCGGCGAACGCGGTGCCGACCATCATCCCGCCGCCGACGCCCTGCAGCGCCCGCGCAATGGCGAGAAACCGCATGCCGGTCGCCAGACCGCACAGCAGCGAGGCCACCGTGAACACAATGACCGCCGCGATGACGAAACGCTTGCGCCCGAAGTAATCGCCGAGCCGGCCGAACACCGGCACCGTGACGACCGACGCGAGCAGATACGCACTCGCAATCCACGCATAGAACTCGAAACCGTGAAGTTCCGCGACGATCGACGGCAGCGCCGTGCTGACGACCGTCTGGTCGAGCGCGACCAGCATGTTGACGAGGCCGATGCCGAGCATCGCAAGAAGCGCGTCGCGAAACGGCAGTGAGGCGGAAGAAGAAGTCACGACGAAAACGGCGCGTCGGCGCGCGAAAAAGACGCCACGATAGCGGGACTGCACCGCACGCGCAAGCATCGACCGCCGCGGCGCCGGTCAGCGCGAAGCGCGGCCGTCCGGACGGCCGAATCGCCGGCCGGACGCAGGCAATGCGCATGCCCGGATGCCATCGCCCCGCCTGTCCGTCATGCCATAATCGGATTCGTCTTGAATAGACTCAGGCGGCATCGCTAAAAATAATCGCCGCGACTTTTCAACCACGAAGCGGAGGCTCCATGTACAAACGCATTCTCGTCGCCGTCGACGGCAGCGATACGTCACGCCGTGCGTTCGACGCCGCGCTCGAACTCGCGCAAGCGATGGGCTCGACCCTGCAGCCGTACTACGTGATCGAAAACACGCCGATGTATTTCGATGCGCCCGGCTATGACCCGTCGATCCTGCGCAACCAGATGATCGCGCAAGGCAATGAGCTCTCCGTGGAGTTCGACAAGGCAATGCGCGACAAGGGCGTGACCGGCGAAATGGCCGTCGGCGAAGCATCGTCGCTCGAAGACGTGCCGACGCTCGTACTGAACGCAGCGCACTCGCTCGGCGCCGACCTGATCGTGATGGGCACGCATGGCCGCCGCGGCTTCCAGCGGCTGATTCTCGGCAGCGTCGCCGAACGTTGTGTTCGTCAATCGACACTGCCTGTCCTGCTGATTCCTTCGGCAGCCGGCGCAGAGGCTCGCGCGTAATATTGATATAGGCCAAAACCCCGTCAGATGGCCGTCAGAGCGGGGTCAACAGCTCGCACGGCCTCTGACAATGCGCAAAACATCGCATCTCAAAAGCGTGTCGTTTTGCCGCCAATCAAAGTCGGACCCCCGGTGGGACAATGCTTTCACATAAGTTCCCGACCAGGAGTAGCTGATGTTGACCCCGACTGTCGTCTCCCCGACCACCGTGCGCCGCGGCAACCGCACACCGGCAGCCAGTCCGCGCAGTGCGGCACGCTGCTCCAACTGTGCGATGCGCCATCTGTGCATGCCGCAAGGGTTGCCGCACGACGACCTGCCGAAGCTCGAAGCGCTGATCTGCTCGGCACGCAGCGTGCGCCGCGGTGAAGCGCTGTATCGCGTCAGCGACCCGTTCGACAATCTGTATGCGGTTCGCTCGGGTTCGCTGAAAACGGTCATGGCGCACCGCGACGGTCGCGAACAGGTCACGGGCCTAAGGATCGCCGGCGAACCGCTCGGCCTCGACGGCATCAGTTCCAACACGCACACCTGCACGGCGGTCGCGCTCGAAGACAGCTCGGTCTGCATCATTCCGTATTCGGCGCTCAAACATATGTGCCGCGAAACCGGCGCGCTGCAGGATCGGCTGCACCGTCTGATGGGCGAGCAGCTGCTGCGCGAATCGTCCCAGATGATGGTGCTCGGCTCGCTGTCGGCCGACGAACGCGTCGCGGCGTTCCTGCTCGACGTATCCGAGCGCAATGGTCAGCGCGGTTATTCGCACGCCGAATTCAACCTGCGGATGACGCGCGAGGACATGGGCAGCTACCTCGGCATGACGCTCGAAACGGTCAGCCGCACGCTGTCGCGTTTCCAGAAGCGCGGCCTGATCGATGCGCAGGGCAAGCTCATCCATATCATCGATCTCGACGGTCTGCGGCAGGTTTAACTTTCCTTCCTTTCACGCTGACGTGCCGCCACCCGCGCGGCACGTCGGCCTGCTCGGCGAACGCCCGGTTCGCTATCGCGCCCGAAATTCCGTGTTGGCACGACTCCTGCGCCGGCGTACAGTTTTCCTGACCGCCCAACAAGGAGACACGGCGCAATGAGCCTCCCCTCATCTCCCTCGCTCGTCCAGCGACTGCATGATGCGCGCATTGCCAGCGACTCGCTGTTCGACATCGTCAAGCCAGAATTTTTGTACGAACGACCGATCCGCGAGCGTCACCGGATCGTTTTTTACATCGGGCACCTCGAAGCGTTCGATCGCAATCTGTTCGACCAGCGTCTCTTCGCGCTGCCGTCGTCGGACGCCCGGCTCGACCGGCTGTTTGCGTTCGGTATCGATCCGGTCGACGGCGCATTGCCCGCCGACATGCCGTCCGACTGGCCCCGCATCGAACAGGTGCGCGCGTACGCGCGTGAAGCACGCGAGCAGATCGACGCGCAACTCGCCAGCGTGGAATTGCGCGCCGACGCGCCCGCGAACGAAGCGGGCGCGCAGTTGCTGAACGTCGCGATCGAGCATCGGCTGATGCACGTGGAGACGCTTGCTTACATGCTCCATCAGTTGCCGCTCGCGCAGAAGACGGCGTTGTCGGCGCGTTCCGTCTTGCGCGATGCGATGCGTACGGTCGCCTCGTCGACGGTGTCGGTGCCGGCTGGCCGCGCCGAACTGGGCATGACGGCCGAGCGCGGCATCTTCGGGTGGGACAACGAATTCGGTGCACAACAAGTGGACGTGCCCGCGTTCGAAATCGACCGTTATATGGTCACCAACGACGCGTATCTGCAGTTCGTCGAAGACGGCGGTTATGACGAGCGCGAATGGTGGACCGATGCGGACTGGGCCTGGAAGGAAGCCGAGCACGTCGCGAAGCCCGTCTGCTGGGAAAAGCGTGACGGCGAGTGGCGGCTGCGCACGATGTTCGACGACATCGCGCTGCCGCTCGCGTGGCCGGTGTACGTGAGCCATGCGGAGGCGAGCGCATTCGCGCGCTGGCGCGGCATGCGGCTTCCGACCGAAGCCGAGTGGCATCGGGCGGCTCACGGCGCGTCGCCGTCCGCGTCCGACAACTTCGATTTCCGCCACTGGGACCCGGTCGCCGTCGACTCGACCCCGCACAGCGTCAGCGACTGGGGCGTCGAAGGGCTGTACGGCAACGGCTGGGAATGGACGTCGACGATCTTCGGCCCGCTGCCCGGGTTCAGGCCGTTTCCGTTCTACGAGGGCTATTCGGCGAATTTCTTCGACGGCCAGCACTACGCGATGAAAGGCGGCTCCGCCCGAACCGCGCAGTGCATGCTCCGGCCGACCTTCCGCAACTGGTTTCAGCCGCGATATCAGCACGCGTATTCGGGGTTCCGCTGTGTAGCAGGCCACTGAGGGACCACTTAATGAAGCGCGCGCCGCTCAAAGCGCGACCACGCTGACGCCGACTTCGACCCGGTGCTCGCCGCCGCCCAGAATCGTCCCGCGCAGCAGCGACACGTCGCTGTAGTCGCGCCCGGTCGCGAGCGTGATGTGATCGAGGTCGGCGAGCACGTCGTTGGTCGGATCGAGATCGATCCAGCCGCTCGCCGGACAGTGCACCGACACCCACGCATGCGACGCGTCCGCGCCGATCAGCTTCGGCTGTCCCGGCGGCGGATCGTTGCGCAGATAGCCGCTGACGTACCGCGCGGGCAGCCCGAGCGCGCGCAGGCAGCCGATCATCACCTGCGAAAAGTCCTGACACACGCCGCTCTTCAGTTCCAGTGAGCGGGCGGCCGGCGTGTCGAAGGTGGTCGTCGCCGGGTGATATTCGAAGTCCCCGTGGATACGGTGCATCAGATCGATCGCGCCCGCGACGAGCGGCGTGCCCGGCGCGAAGCTCGGCAGCGCGTACGCGCGGAACGCGGGCGACGGCACGATATACGGCGACGCATAGCAGAACTCGGCCTCCGACCGAAACCCGCTGCCCGCGCGAAACCGCAGCGCGTCGGCGACGGCCTCCCATGCGGGCGTCGCGAGCGGATCGAGCGACGACCAGCGCGGCGACAGCTGCACGGTCGTCTCACTCGTCATCCGCAACGTGTCGTGCGGCGTATCGAGCGAGAAATACAGCACGTCGTTGCCGAACGCATCGATCCGGCTCTTCAGATACGACGGCGCGGGATCGATGTGCTCGGCGTGCTTGACGACATGCTGCCACGGACACGCCATCGGCCGGATCGTCGCGAGATGCTGCGCGGTCTCGACCGGAATCGAATAATGGTAAGTGGTACTGTGCGACACCGACAGCATCACCGTGTCGTCGCGGCTCGCCGATTGCGTGCTCATTGCGCGACTCCGTTCGCGTGACTGAAATACCGCACGCTGATTTCATTCGAAATGCCGGCCACCGACGCGCCGAGCTGCTCGCACACCGCCGCGAGCGCCGGGTAGCCGTTCGCGCCGTCGGTCGCGCACAGGCGTTCGAGGTCGGGCAGCGTATCGACCGCCGGCATCAGATCGGCGAACGGCGGACGGCGGATGCCTGCCGGCACCGGAATTTCGTCGAGCTTCATCCGCAGCCGGTCGTACACGCCATAGAGTCCGCGCGGATTCGCCGGGTAGATCACGAGCTGGTCGAGCAGCGCAGGGACTTCGAAGCGCCCCGGATACAGCGACCGGTAGGTAAGCACGCTGTCGAACAGCTGCAGCAGCAATTCGAATGCGCCGGGATTCGCGAGCCGGCCATCGCCGACCACCACGCCCAGATACATCGACATCGTCGACACGCGCTCGATGTGACGACCGACGAACAGCAGCCGCCACGCTTCGTCGCGCACCATGCGGTCGCCCTGCGCGCCGCTGATCGCCGATAGCTGCGTCGACAGCGTTTCCAGCGCGTCGATCAGCCCGACGCGGTCGTAGCGCCCGCCGCTGCGGGTTTTCGCGAGCCAGTCGAGCGCGTCGCGGAAGTCGTTGCGCGCCGCCAGCACCGTGCGCCAGTGATCGCTCGACAGCCGCCCGCGAATCTCGCCGCACGCGTACGCCTGGCCCGCGAGATTCTGGCCGATGCTCGTGCTGCCCGCCTTCGTCTCTCCGCCGAGTCCGGCGATCAGCGCGGCCTCGAAATCCTTCGCTGAACTGCGCGCCTTGTCGTCGCCCGGTGCGATCAGCCCGCTGCGCGCGGCCAGTTCGACGAGCGTGTCGAACATCTCGGCCGCGTCGTTGCCTTCGAGCGAGCCGAGGATCAGCCGGCACAGCCGCACGTTGTTTTCCGCGCGCTCGCCGTAGCGTCCGGCCCAGAACAGGTTCTCCGCGGCGCGGCTCGATACGACGACCGCGCTGCGCCGCTGCGCCAGCTCGCCCGGCTGCATCGGCGACGGCAGCAGCGTAAACGACGGCACAGGCTGGCTCGACAGCACCCACGTGTCGACGCTGCTGCCGCCCAGTTGCATCGACACCGCCGCGCGCCGCTCGGCCGCAAGGCGCGTGAAGCCGCCCGGCATCACGTGCCAGTTGCCGTCCTGGCCCGCGAACGCGTACACGCGCAGCACCGAAGGCCGCGCGCCGATCGCGCCGCCGTCATAACGCGGCGCGCACGAATACTCGATCGGCGCCTGGATCGTGAAGCTGTCCGGCGAGCGCTCGATGCGCTCGCGCCAGTTCGAAAGCCGCAACTCGCCGACTTCGAGCCCCGGCGCGACGCTCGCCTGCGGGCCCGTCCACGTCGGCAGCAGATGCGCGGTCTCGAGCTGCGCGAACGCTTCCTCGCGCGCGGCCGACTCGCCGCACCACCAGCTGGAGACGGCCGGCAGCGCGAGCGTCTCGCCGAGGAGCGACTGCGCGATCGGCGGCAAAAAGCCGTGCAGCGCCGGCGTTTCGACGATCGCCGAGCCCGGCACGTTCGCGATCATCACGTTCCCCGCACGCATCACCTGCAACAGGCCCGGCACGCCGATCGTCGAATCGGGCCGCAATTCGACGGGGTCGCAGTACGCGTCGTCGAGACGGCGCAGCACCGCGTGCACGCGTTCGAGGCCGGCGAGCGTCTTCAGGTACAGCTTGTCCGCCCGCACGGTCAGGTCCTTGCCCTCGACGAGCGTCAGCCCGAGGTAACGCGCGAGAAATACATGCTCGAAGTAAGTTTCGCTATACGGCCCGGGCGTCAGCAGCGCGATGTGCGGCGCGTCGCGCCGGTCGCCGTCGGTGCTGTCGCCGCCGCGCATCGTCAGGCGCGCGCTTTCCGCGAGCGTGGCGATCAATTGCGAATACGACGGCGCGAGCCGCGACACGTGCATGTCGCGAAACGGCTCGGTGAAGAGGCTCGACACGATCAACCGGTTTTCGAGCGCATAGCCGAGGCCCGACGGCGCCTCGGCGCGGTGCGAGATCACGGTCCATTCGCCGCTCGGCGCGCGCGCGAGATCGATCGCGACGATCTGCAGAAACTGCCCGGCGTACGGCAGATACCCCTTCACCGCCCGCAGATAGCCGGGGTGCCCGAACACCAGCGCCGGCGGCAACAGCCCGCGCGCGAGCAGCGTCTGCGGGCCGTAGATGTCCGCGACGATCGCATTCAGCAGCCGCGCGCGCTGCGCGACGCCGCGCGCGATATGCGCCCATTCGTGCTCGTCGATCAGGAACGGCAGCAGTTCGAGGGACCATGCGCGCGGCAGTCCGTTGTCCGCGTATACGTTGTAGCTGATGTCGTTGTCGCGCACGCGCTGCGCGACCGACGCGAGCGCGCTGTCGAGCCCCGCGACGCCGTCGTTGCCGAGCAGATCGAAAAACCGGCGCCACGACGCTCGCGGTGCGCCCGACGCGTCGAGCATTTCATCCCAGTGGCCTTCCGGCACCGGAATACGCGGCGGCACGAGCGCATGCGGCGCGGGCACTTCGAACGGCAGAGTCGACTGAAGGCTCAAGATTGTTTCGTTTCCGTGTAGAGGTTCGTCGTGACGCGGCGCGGCGCGTCAGCGATCGCGCAAATCCAGTGTGAACGGAAACTCCAGACTGCGCTCACGCGCCGCCGGCACGAGCCGGCCGGGCGTGTGGCCGATCGTGAAGAAGCGGGCGCGGCGCCGGCTCTGCGCCTCGTACGCGTTGACCGGGAACGTCTGGTAATTGCGACCACCTGGATGCGCGACATGATATTGGCACCCGCCGATCGACCGTCCGCTCCACGTATCGACGATATCGAACGTCAGCGGCGCGTGCACGCCGATCGTCGGATGCAACGAGGATGCCTGCTCCCACGCGCGGAACCGCACGCCGGCCACATGTTCGCTGACGCGGCCCGTCGGCTGCAGCGGCAGCGGCACGCCGTTCGCGGTGACCACATGGCGGCTGCCGTTCAGGCCGAGCACGCGCACTTCCAGCCGCTCGAGCGTCGAATCGACGTAGCGCACGGTGCCGCCCTGCGCGCCCTCCTCGCCCATCACGTGCCACGGTTCGAGCGCGGTGCGGATGGCAAGCTCGATGCCGCTCGTCTGCAATTCGCCGACGAGCGGGAAGCGGAACTCGAAATGCGGCGCGAACCATTCGCTGTCGAACGCGAAACCGTGATCGGCGAGATCGGCCAGCACGTCGTCGAAATCCATCCGCACGAACGTGCCGAGCATGAAACGGTCGTGCAGTTCGGTGCCCCAGCGCGTGAGCCGCGTCGTGTACGGCGTGCGCCAGAAACGCGCGACGAGCGAGCGCAGCATCAGTTGCTGCACGAGGCTCATGCGCGCGTGCGGCGGCATTTCGAAGCCGCGCAGTTCCAGCAGGCCGAGGCGGCCGGTCGGGCCGTCCGGCGAGTACAGCTTGTCGATGCAGAACTCCGCGCGGTGCGTGTTGCCGGTCACGTCGATCAGGATGTTGCGCAGCGTGCGGTCGACGAGCCACGGCGGCAGCGTTTCTCCGCCGTGGCCGCCGAGCAGGTCGATCTGGCGCTGAAGCTCGCGAAACGCGATCTCCAGTTCGTAGACCTGGTCGTTGCGCGCTTCGTCGACGCGCGGCGCCTGGCTCGTCGGTCCGATGAAAAGTCCCGAGAACAGATACGACAGCGACGGATGGTTGTGCCAGTACGCGACGAGGCTCGCGAGCAGGTCGGGCCGCCGCAGGAACGGGCTGTCGGCCGCCGTCGCGCCGCCGAGCACCATGTGGTTGCCGCCGCCGGTGCCCGCGTGGCGTCCGTCGAGCATGAATTTCTCGGTCGACAAGTAACTCTCGTGCGCCGCCTGATACAGATACTCGGTGTAATCGACCAGTTCGTCCCAGTTCGACGCCGGATGGATGTTCACCTCGATCACGCCGGGATCGGGGGTGACCTGCAGCAGCTTCAGCCTCGGATCGCGCGGCGGCGGATAGCCCTCGATGATCACCTGCACGCCGAGGTCCGACGCCGTCGCCTCGACGGCCGCGAGCAGGTCGAGATAGTCGTCGAGGTCCGCGAGCGGCGGCATGAACACATGCAACAGACGGCAGCCGCTGTCGAATTTTTCCGCTTCGGCCTTCGGGCCGGCCGCCCGCGCGGGGTCGCGCGCTTCGACGCAGACCGCGGTGCGCGTGATCCATGACGCGGATTCGCCGCGAGCGGGCGTACGCTTTTCGCGCGCGCCGGGGCCCGTTTGCGCACCGCTCGTGCCGGGGCTCCCGTGGGTGCCGGGGCTTCCTTGCGCGTCCCCACCGGAAAGCGTGCTCGCGCCGTCGCCATGATACTGCATCCGCAGGCCGGCCGCGCTGCGCAACGGCTGCGACGGCGCGAACGGATCGCGCGGATGCTGCCACGGATAGTCGGTCGCGGCGACCCACGGCAGCGAATCGAGCGGCAGCCGATAACCCATCGGCGAATCGCCGGGAATCAGGTACATCCGCTCGTCGCGGAAGAACCACGGGCCGCTGACCCAGCGCGGCGGCTGCATCGGCACGTCGTTTTCGCGTGCGAGCGGCAGCACGTAACCCGTCACCGACGACAGCCCCGCGTCGAACACGCGACGCAGCCGCGCACGCTCCAGTTCGTCGTCGAGCCGCGAATCGAACGGGTCGACGTTGACCGGCAGCCGTCGCTCGCGCCACAGGTAGTACCAGGTGTCCTCGTAGCCGGGACGAATGTGCTCGGTCCCGAGCGCGAGCTTGCGCGCGAGATGATCGATGAAGCGCTTCGCGTCGTCCGCCGTGTAGTACGCCGGCTCGCGCTCGTCGGCGAACAGTGCGGGATTGTCCCAGCACGGTTCGCCATCCGCGCGCCAGTACAGTGACAGCGCCCAGCGCGGCAACTGTTCGCCCGGATACCACTTCCCCTGTCCGATGTGCAGAAAGCCGTTCCCGCCGTACTTCGCGCGCAGCCGCTCCATCAGCGCAACCGCGTAGCCGCGCTTCGTCGGGCCGAGCGCGTCGGTGTTCCACTCGGCCGCGTCGCGATCGCGCACGGACACGAACGTCGGCTCGCCGCCCATCGTCAGCCTCACGTCGTGCGCGGCCAGTTCGGCGTCGACCTGCCGGCCCATCGCGTGCACGCGCGCCCACGCTTCGTCGGTATAGGGCTTCGTCACACGCGGCGTTTCCAGCACGCGCTCGATCGTCATTTCATGAGCGAACTCGACCTCGCATTCGTCCACTTCGCCCGAGATCGGCGCGGCACTGCCGGGCTGAGGCGTACACGCGAGCGGAATGTGTCCTTCGCCGGCAAGCAGCCCCGACGTCGGGTCGAGGCCGATCCAGCCCGCGCCCGGCAGGTACACCTCGCACCATGCATGCAGGTCCGTGAAGTCGACCTCGGTGCCGCTCGGGCCGTCGAGCGACTTCGTGTCCGGCGCCAGTTGCAGCAGGTATCCCGACACGAAACGCGCGGCGAACCCGAGTTGCCTCAGCGTCTCGACGAGCAGCCAGCCCGAATCGCGGCACGAGCCCGACGCGTTTTCAAGCGTCGCTTCCGGCGTCTGCACGCCCGGCTCCATCCGGATCAGGTAGCGGACCTCGCGCTGCAGCCGCTGGTTCAGCTCGACGAGAAAATCGATGGTCTTGCGCGGCGACCGGTCGATGCTCTCGACGAACGCCGCGAAACGCGGCGTCGGTTCGCTGCGCACGCGGTACGGCGCGAGTTCGGCGTCGAGTTCCGGCGTATAGACGAACGGAAACTGCTCGGCGGACGGTTCGAGAAAGAAATCGAACGGGTTGTACACCGCCATCTCGGCGACCAGATCGATCGTCACCTTGAATTCGCGGGTCGGCTCCGGAAACACAAGCCGCGCCTGGTAGTTCGCGAATGCGTCCTGCTGCCAGTTGACGAAGTGCTGCGCGGGCTCGACTCGCATCGAGTATGAAATGACCGGCGTTCGACAATGCGGCGCGGGCCGCAGCCGGACGACCTGCGGCGACAGGCCGACCAGGCGGTCGTAGCGGTAGTGCGTGACATGGTTCAACGCGACGCGGATGGACACTCCAGACTCCTCGTTAAGTACAGGCGGGCGCCTTGCGCCGGACTGCGGTTTTCCATCGACGGCATGCCGCCCCGCGCGCGGCCATCACGCACGCTGCGGACCGGACAGACAGCACGGATGTCGAATCAGACGGCGCTTTCCTCCTGCGCCAGCGGCACGAGAAAATCGCTGCTCACGCTGCTCGCGAGCACGTTCACGCGCGCAAGGAAGCTCGTCAGATACTCGTGCAGACCGCCGCGCAGAATGTCGCCGATCGAGCCGTCGCGCAGCTCGGTCCACAACTGCGTCGCGAGCCGCTCGCTCTGTCCGGACCCGGCGATGCGCACGCGACCGATGATCTGCTGCACCTCCTCCATGTTCGCCGCCAGCGAGCGCGGCCAGTCGCGGTACAGGATCAGCAGACCGGCGACGCGCTCCGGCGTGATCACGTCCCGGTACACTTTCCGGTACGCTTCGAAGCCGGATGCCGAACGCAACACCGCCGCCCAGTGGTAGTAGTCGAGCGACTGCGGCGCCGGCGCGTCGCGGCGCTGTTCGCGCATTTCGAACTTCACGTCGAGAATGCGCGCCGTGTTGTCCGCCCGCTCGATGAACGTGCCGAGCCGCATGAAGTAGAACGCCGCGTCTTTCACCATCGTGCCGAGTTCGACGCCGCGCGACAGATGCGAGCGGAACTTCACCCACTCGAAGAACTCCGCGGGATCGCGCGCCAGAATGCCGTCCGCGAGCAGGCGCTGACAGTCGAGCCACGTCGTATTGATCGATTCCCACAGCTCGGTCGTGATCTCGAAGCGCACCGCGCGCGCGTTTTCGCGCGCCGCGTGCAGACAGCGGACGATCGACGACGGATTGTCCGGATCGCTCGACATGAACTCGATCACGTCGCGGCTCTTCATGCCTTCGTGACGCCCGGCAAAGCTGCCGGTCAGCTCGGAGATCGACAGCATCGCGCGCCAGCCGGCCGCCGCGTAGTCGTCGGACTTCGGCAGCAGCGACAGCTGGTAGTTCGCGTCCAGCATCCGCGCGGTGTTTTCGGCGCGCTCGATGTAGCGCGCCATCCAGAAAAGATGGTCGGCAGTTCGACTCAACATGATGGTCCTGGCCTGTTTGTTATCGGATGTCCGCCGCCGCGGACGACATGGCGCGCGCGCCGCTCTCAGCGTTCGAGGACCCAGGTGTCCTTCGTGCCCCCGCCCTGCGACGAGTTCACGACGAGCGACCCCTCGCGCAGCGCGACGCGCGTGAGCCCGCCCGGCACCATCCGCACCTGCTCGCCGGACAGAACGAACGGCCGCAGGTCGATATGGCGCGGCGCGATGCCCGCGTCGACGAACGTCGGACACGTGGACAGCGCGAGCGTCGGCTGCGCGATGTAGCGTTGCGGCGCGGCCGAGAGCGCCGCGCGAAACAGGTCGATTTCCGCGCGGCTCGCAGCCGGCCCGACGAGCATCCCGTAACCGCCCGCGCCGTGCGTTTCCTTCACGACGAGTTCCGGCAGATGGTCGAGCACGTATTGCAGGTCGTCCGCGCTGCGGCACTTCCAGGTCGGCACGTTGTTCAGGATCGGCTCTTCGGTCAGATAGAAACGCACCATGTCCGGCACGTACGGGTAGATCGATTTGTCGTCCGCGACGCCGGTGCCGACCGCATTGCACAGCGTCACGTTCCCCGCCTGATAGACGGACAGCAGGCCCGCCGCGCCGAGCATCGAATCGGCGCGGAACACGTTCGGATCGAGAAAGTCGTCGTCCACGCGGCGATAGACGACATCGACGCGCTGCGCCCCTTCGGTCGTGCGCATGTACAGGTAGTCGTCTTCGACGAACAGGTCCTGTCCTTCGACCAGCTCGATGCCCATCTGCTGCGCGAGGAACGCGTGCTCGAAGTACGCGGAGTTGTACATGCCGGGCGTCAGCACGACGATCGTCGGATCGTCGACGCCTTGCGGCGCGGCCGAGCGCAACGTATCGAGCAGCAAGTCCGGATAATGCGCGACCGGGGCAACCCGGTTGCGTGCGAACAGCTCGGGAAAGAGCCGCATCATCGCCTTGCGGTTCTCCAGCATGTACGACACGCCGGACGGCACGCGCAGGTTGTCCTCCAGCACATAGAATTCGCCCTTGCCGGCCCGCACGATGTCGATGCCCGCGATATGCGCGTAGATATCGCGAGCGACGTTGACGCCCTCCATCTGCGGCCGATATTGCGCGTTGCCGAGAATCTGTTCGGCGGGAATCACGCCGGCCTTCACGATGTGCTGATCGTGATAGATGTCGTGCAGGAACATATTCAGCGCGCTCACGCGCTGACGCAGCCCGCGTTCGAGCACCGCCCATTCGTCCGCGGGAAAGATGCGTGGAATCACATCGAATGGAATCGTGCGCTCGGTGCCGATCCCGCGCTCGTCCTTGTCGCCGTATACCGCGAACGTGATGCCGGTGCGTCTGAAGCCGAGATCGGCCTCGTGCCGCTTGTGCTGCATCTGTTGCTCGCTCTGGCCGTTCATCCAGTCGAAGAACGGGCGATAGTGGCTGCGCGGATTGCCCGACGCGGTGAACGCTGACTGCGGCAGTCCCTTCACGCCGAGTGTGGAGCGCTCGAACATTTCATTGAAGAATGCTTGTGTCATAGCCGATCGTTCCCATGAGATGCGAGCCGTCGTCAAGGTCCGCGGCTCGAATGGCCGCGTGCGCCTGGCAGTCCCTCGCTGCCGTCAACGCGGATGGCGTTGACGAAGGGAAACGACCGGTGAACGCAGTCGCGTTCACCGGTTGCACGGCGGTGGGTCGCCGTGCGCATCGCCCGATCGCAGAATTGTTCACGTGCGAGCCGCTTCTGATCGTGCGGCGCCGCACAATGCCGCGCAGCGTGCCGCGAATTACCAGGCGTCGCGCAGCATGACGCAACAACCATGCCGATCGAATGGGGAATGAAAAAACGCGGCCGCTCGTGCACCGGGATGCATCGAAGCATGAAGACAATACAACGACGTGCGCCGTCTTCGCCCGCGAACGCACCGATATCGTGCCGCACATCGCCGGGCTGCGCACCGGATTGGGGTACGCGTGGGTGGGCGTTTCCATCGGTGCGCGCGCAACGGTCTGACGAATGCGAAACCGGCGATGGATGTCGCGTGACGGCGCATCGGCGCGACGCTCACGCAGCCGGTTCACCGCTTCGTCGACCTGCGCGCGGAGCGCGGCACGGCGCACTGATCCCGCGATGACGTTGCACGCACGCGCGCTTAACTGGCTATAGTCACGGCTTCTTCATTGGACAACGGAGGCGCCGACATGACGACCACGCAACCCACCCGACCCTCCCCCGTCACGTTCGTGCTGATCCACGGCGCGTGGCACGGCGGATGGTGCTGGCGTTTCGTATCGGAGAAGCTCGTTGCGCGCGGCCATCGCGTGTTCGCGCCGACGCTGACCGGCCAGGGCGAGCGGCGGCATCTGCTCGGCGCGGTCACGTCGCTCGACGTGCCGGTCGCTGACATCGAGAACCTGATCGACGCGGAAGAACTCGAGGACGTCGTGCTCGTCGGCCACAGCTACGGCGGACTGGTCGCGACCGGCGTGGCCGATCGCAGGCGCGATGCGCTGCGCGCGCTCGTGCTGCTCGACAGCCTGCTGGTCGAAAGCGGCGAGTCGGCGTTCGACGTGCTGCCGCGCGCGGTCGTCGACGAGCGGCTCGCCGCCGTCGCCGCGAGCGGCCAGACGCTCGCGATGCCGGTCCCCGACGGTCTCGCCGGCACCGGCATTCCGGACGATCATCCGCTTGCGCCGTGGGTGCGCCGGCGACTCACGCCGCATCCGCTCGCGACGTACCGGACGCCGCTCGTGCTGCGCCATCCGGTCGGCAATGCGTTGCCGTGCACGTACGTGCACTGCGCGAACCCGTCGTACGCCACGCTCGCGCCCGTGCGCGAGCGTGTCCGGCAGAAACCCGGCTGGGGATGGGAGACGCTCGACACGGGCCACGACGCGATGGTGCTGGACCCGGACGGGCTCGTCGCGCTGCTGGAGCGGCTCGCGGCCGCCGCGCCGAGCCGTGCGCGCGCGAACCAGGGTGCCTGACGGCGCCGCCCGACGAAGACGCCGACGCGCTCAATCGAGATCGCGGGTTTCCAGTTCGACCGACTGCCCGCCGTTCTTTTCGAGCGCGTCGCGCGCGGCGGCTTCGATCTTCGGGCGATGCGCGTCGAACGAACGAAGCAGATCGTGGGAAGACGTGCCGGCGTCGCCGAAATGATCGTTCAACGCGTCGAGCGACACACTGCACCAGACCGGCCGGCCGCCGCAATTCGCTTCGAACGCGACGCGCGCAGCGGCCACGACGTGACGCCGGTTCGTGAATTCGATCGCCATTGTTCCCTCCCTGGGTGAATGAATTGCCGCAGCGGGCCGCCGCTCGCGTGGCGCCCACCCCCGGTTCCGTCGTTGCAGCAAGGCCCAGACCCGGCTGCGGGCGCCCGACTTCACCCCTCTGAACGCCCGCCGACGCGCAGCGGAACGCGGCTACAATGCGGCTCTTGTCCGATACGCCCGCTGCGGCGTTCATCCCCGCCATGCAAAATCCTTCCCGGGCCTTCCTGCTCGGCCCGCTGCTGAAAGGCGTGTCCCGCTCGTTCTATCTGACGCTGAACGTGCTGCCCGCGGGCATGCGCGATCCGGTCGGCGTCGCCTATCTGCTCGCCCGAGCGGCCGACACCATCGCCGACACCGCATTGATTCCGCCCGATCAGCGGCTCGAATTGCTGCTGTCGCTGCGTGCATGCGTGAACGGCACGGCGGCGGCAAACGACGACGCCCTTCGACAGATCGCGGGCGAAGTCGCGAACCAGCAGACGCAGTCCGACGAAAAAGTGCTGCTCGAATCGCTCGGCGCCGCGCTGTCGGTCCTCGCGCAACTCGACGACGCCGACCGGAAGGCCGTGCGCGAGATCGTCACGACGCTGACCGAAGGAATGGAATACGACCTGCGCACATTCCCGGACGAACGCTCGGGCCGCGTGAGCGCGCTGCTCACATGGGACGATCTCGACCGCTACACGTATCTGGTCGCGGGCTGCGTCGGCGAGTTCTGGACGAAGATGACCTACGCGCACGTGCCGGGCGCGCTCAAAGGCGATCCGGCCACGCTGATGCGCGACGGCGTGCGCTTCGGCAAGGCCCTGCAGATGGTCAACGTGCTGCGCGACTGCGGCAAGGACCTGCGGATCGGCCGCTGCTATCTGCCCGAAACGATGCTGCATCAGGCCGGCCTGCGCGCGGAAGACCTGCTCGCCCCCGATGCGTCGCGGCGCGCCCGCACGCTGATGGTCGATCTCGTGCGACGCACGCTCGACCACTTCCGTGCGGCGATCGACTATACGTTTGCGCTGCCCGCGTGGTCACTGCGGCTGCGCCTCGCGTGCCTGTGGCCGATCCTGATCGGCCTCGACACGCTGCTGCTGCTCGTCGACAACGACGACTGGCTCGATCCGCAGAAGGCGTCGAAGCTGAAACGCGGCGACGTGTACCGGATTCTCGTGCGCTCGACGCTGAGCGCCCCGTCGAACCGTCTGCTGCGCGCGTGGTTCGACGAACGGATCATGCGGATCGAAGCGCGGATCGCGCGCTGAACCTCGAACGCCCACGCGTCCCGCATGCGCTTTACTATCTGTCGCCGCGATACAGCTTGATCACCGCGGAAAAATCCAGCCTGCCGTCTCCGCGACTGCTCATCGCCTGGTATAGCTGCTGCGCGAGCGCGCCCATGAACGCGGGCTGATGCACGCTCTTCGCGGCATCGGTCGCAAGGCCGAGATCCTTCAACATCAGGTCGGTTCCGAAGCCGCCCGCGTAGCCGCGCGACGAAGGCGCAGTCTCGATCACGCCGGGGAACGGATTGTAGGTGTCCGAACTCCAGCAGCGCGCGGTCGACGTGTTCATGATCTTGGCGAGCACGTGCGGATCGATGCCGAGCGCCTCGCCGAGCGACATCGCTTCGGCGACGCCCGCCATCGCGATCCCGAGCACGAGGTTGTTGCAGATTTTCGCGACCTGTCCGGTGCCGGTGTCGCCGCAATGAACGATGTTCTTGCCCATCGCCGACAGCACCGGCTTCACGCGGTCGTATTGCAGGGCGCTGCCGCCGACCATGAACGTCAACGTGCCGGCCGCCGCGCCGCCCGTGCCGCCGGACACCGGCGCATCGACGAACGCATTGCCGCGCGCTGCCGCGAGCGCCGCGAACGTCTTCACGCTTGCCGGATCGATCGTGCTCGAATCGATGATCGTCACGCCGCTCGCGACGCTCGCGAGCACGCCGTCGTCGGCGGTGAGCACCGCGTGCACGTGCGCGGCCGCGGGCAGCATCGTGATCACGTATTCGGCGTCGGCGACGGCCGCGGCGGGCGACGCGGCCGCGTTCGCGCCGTCGGCGACGAGCGCGCCCATCGCGGCCGGATTCACGTCGAACGCCGATACCGCGTGGCCCGCCTTCAACAGATTGCGCACCATCGGCGCGCCCATGTTGCCGAGTCCGATGAAACCGATCTTCATGTCGTCTCCTCCAGGGATGCGATGCGCGCCGCTAGCGCAGGCTGATCGTCGTGTTCACGCCGTCGTGAAGCGCTGCGTCGTCGAACCAGCGTGCGGTCACGGTCTTCGTCTGCGTGTAGAACTGCACGACCTGTCTGCCGTACGGCCCGAGGTCGCCGAGCTTCGAGCCGCGCGAACCGGTGAAGCTGAAATAAGGCACCGGCACCGGAATCGGGATGTTGATGCCGACCTGGCCGATATCGATTTCGCTCTGGAATTTGCGGGCCGCCGCGCCGCTTTGCGTGAACAGGCCGACACCGTTGCCGAACGGATTCGCGTTGACGATCGCGATCGCCTCGTCGAGCGTCGCCGCGTGCATCACCGACAGCACCGGCCCGAAGATCTCCGTGCGATAGATGTCCATGTCGGGCGTGACGTCGGCGAAGATGGTCGGGCCGATGAAATTGCCGTTTTCATAGCCCTGCACGTCGACGTGACGGCCGTCGAGCGCGAGCGTCGCGCCCTCTTTCACGCCCGCTTCGATCAGCCCGAGAATGCGCTGCTTCGCGGCGCGCGACACGACCGGGCCGACGTCGGTGCCCGCCTCGTGCCCCGCGTTGACCTTCAGCGTCTTCGCACGCTCGACGAGATCCGGCAGCCACGCTCGCGCCGCGCCGACCAGCACCACGACCGACGTCGCCATGCAGCGCTGGCCCGCCGCGCCGAACGCGGCGCCCGCGAGCGCGCTGATCGTCTGCTCGCGATTCGCGTCGGGCAGCACGACCGCATGATTCTTCGCGCCCATCATCGCCTGCACGCGCTTGCCGTGCTCGCTGCCGAGCCGGTACACATGCGTGCCGACCGCCGTCGAGCCGACGAACGAAATCGCCTTCACGAGCGAATGCGTGCACAGCGCATCGACGACTTCCTTGCCGCCGTGCACGACGTTCAGCACGCCGGCCGGGATGCCGGCCTGCAACGCGAGCTCGACGAGTTCCATCGTCGACAGCGGGTCCTGCTCGGAGGGCTTCAACACGAACGTGTTCCCGCAGACGATCGCCATCGGGAACATCCACAGCGGAATCATCGCCGGGAAGTTGAACGGCGTGATGCCGACGCACACGCCGAGCGGCTGCTGCATCGTATAAGTGTCGACGCCGCCCGCGACGTTCTCCGCGAACGCGCCCTGCTGCAGCGTGCCGATCGAACACGCATGCTCGACCACTTCGAGACCGCGGAAGATGTCGCCTTCGGCGTCGGGCAGCGTCTTGCCCTGCTCGGCGGTCAGCGTCTTCGCGATGCGCGGCAGGTGCTCGCGAATCAGCGCCTGGTACTTCAGCATGATGCGCAGGCGCGTGCCGATCGGCGTCTCGCGCCAGCCGGCGAACGCGGCCTGCGCGCTGCGCACGGCCCGATCGACCTCGCTCGCGGTCGCGAACGGCACGCGGGCGAGCACCTGCTGCGTCGCGGGATTGACGATGTCACGCCATTCGTCCGTTTCCGATTCGACGAAGTCGCCGCCGACCAAGAGCTTGACGGTGGGGACGTGAGCATTCGATGCGTCGGTCACTGCGTTCATGGTGCACCCTCTTTCTGCGTGCGTGGACGGACCGGCCGCGGGCCGGTGTGGAGCGAAAAGCGTGGGCGGGGCGGTGCCCGCGTCAGCGAACGGGCGGCGCGCGGGACGGCAACGATCGGCGGGACCGGATCGGCATGGCTGTCTCCTTCGTTGTTTTGCGGCCTGTTGCATGAACGTGTCGCCGTGTAGCGCAGGCCGTCCGATGAGTATAGTTTTTCGGCCCCGTGCGGCGCGGATAAAAAAAGCCGTCCGCACAAACGGCGGACGGCTTCGAGGTCATGTCATGGCGCTTCGTCGAAACCGGCCCGGTGTTCGGGCCGATCCGCAGGACGCCGGATCGAATGCAACGGCTTAGCGCATCTGCCGGACCGACAACGCGTTCTTCACCGAAGTCACGCCCGCGACCCCTTGCGCCGCCTGCGTCGCGCGCTCGATCTGCGCTGCGTCCGGCACGGAGCCTTGCAGCGTCACGGCGCCATCGCGAGCGCGAACGGTGATGTTCGACACGTTGATGTTGCCCGCGTGGACGAGCGCCGCGCGAACCTGGCGTCCGAGCTTGCGGTTGGCCGCACGCGCCGCTTTCGACTGCTGTTTTGCCGTAGCAGTCGGCGAAGCAGCCGTCGTCGGCGAGGCCGGCGCCGCCGTGGACTGGTCGTTCTGAGCATATGCGCCAAGCGATGCCGCGACGAGCAGCGCGCCGCAAGCCAGCTTGATTCCGTCGATTGCCTTCATGCAGTTTCTCCTTTTGCCACCGTTCTTGATTGTCCTGAAGCGGACCCGTTTCCTGCACCAGCTACAACACTGAACGTCTGCTTTCCCGAAACGACTTCAAAGGCGTGTCTTGCGTATTCACGCGTGAAACGCCTGCCATTGTGCCTTTTTTGTCGGGATTCCTTCCATCAGATTGCGTACTGCTGTCGTTCGCGCGATACGGGTTTGCTGCCGCAACATCTTGTTCAGCAAAATGAAAGGAAATCGTTCGGGAAATCTCACGCTGGCAGACACGGCACCGATCGCCAATAATCGTGGGCCGATCATCCCGTTCGTTTCGGGCTCAGCCCTCATGACTACGACCCAGTTCCGCGTATTCGCCGTTTTCTCGCTCGGCTACTTCGTCTCTTTCCTGTTTCGTGGCGTCAATCTCGGTTTCGCGCCGTTCCTCACACGCGAGCTGGGCTTTTCCGCGTCCGACCTCGGCACGCTGACGAGCCTCTATTTCCTCGGCTTCGCCGGCGCGCAGATTCCCGGCGGCGTGTTGCTCGACCACTTCGGCCCGCGCCGCGCGACCGCCTGCGTGATGCTCGTGGCGGCCGTCGGCGCGCTGATATTCGGCGTCGCGCACAGTCTCGGCGCGATGATGGTCGGGCGCCTCCTGATCGGCGTCGGCGTGTCGGTGTGCCTCGGCGGCGCGTTCAAGGCGACCGCGCAACACTTCCCGGTCGCGCAGCTCACACTCGTCAACGGGCTCGTGATGGCGGTCGGCGGACTCGGCGGCGTCGCGGTCGGCACGCCGCTGACATGGCTGCTGTCGGTGGTCGACTGGCGCTCGGTCTGCATCGGGATCGCCGCGCTGACGGCGGCCGTCGCGACGCTGATCTGGATCGGCGGCCCGCGTGCAGTCGGCACGCACCGGCAGCCGAGCGTGCTCGAACAGTTCCGCGGCACCGCCCACATATTGGGAAGCCGGCAGTTCTGGCAGACCGCCACGTTCTCCGCGCTCAACCAGGCCGTGTTTTACGCGATGCAGTCGTTGTGGGTGGGCGCGTTCATGCGCGACGTGCTGCTCGCGGATGCCGACCACGCGGCCGCGCGCGCCGCCTCGCTGGTGTCGGTGCTCGGCGGCGCGTTCATCGCCGGCAACATCGGCTTCGGCATGCTCGCGCGCGTGTTCGAGCGACGCGGCATCAGCGTGCATCGGTTCTCCGGCATCACGATGATGCTGTTCGTCGTGGTCCAGGCGCTGCTCGCCGCGCGCGCGCCGCTGCCGGCGCCGCTGCTCTGGGCCGCGTACGGCGCGTTCGGCGGCACCGGCATTCTCACTTACGCGGTGCTCGCCGGGTACTTCTCGCCGCAGATGATCGGCCGTGTCAACACGACGTTCACGCTCGTGATCTTCGTCGGCATCTTCGCCGCGCAGATCGCGATCGGCGCCGCGCTCGCGCACTGGCCCGCGCACGACGGCCACTATCCGGCCATCGCGCATCAGACGGTCTGGTTCGCGCTGATCGCGCTGCAGCTCGCAGGCGCAGTGTGGTACTTCATGCCCGCGCGGCACGCGAGGCGCGCAATGGAATCGGCCATCGAGCCGTGACCGGCGCGCGCATCCCCGTCTGTCCTCAACCCAGCCTGAAAAAAGTCGTCTATAGCGTGGGCAGCGAGCGCTTCGCCGCTCGTCGGCGACACAGCGGACGCCGTGCCCGGCTAACCGCCGCTCCTCTCTCGCGATAAGGCGCGCTCGCCGCGCGCGGCCGCATCGATCCGGATGCCGAGCGTCTCGCAGATGAACGCCGCGACACGCACCGGATCGTTCAGCGGCAGACACGGCAGCGGCGCATCGAGCGCGGCATCCGACGCGATCGCGACGATCCGGCTGTCGCCCGGATACAGCACGTCGAGCCCGGATGCCGGGCGCACCACTTCGAGCCGCGGGACGTCCGCCTGCGACCAGCCTTCGACGAGCGTCAGGTCGGCGTGCGCCATCCGCGCGAGCAGGTCGGACAGCGCCGGTTCCGGCTCGCCGCGCCACTCGCGCACGATCGCATAGCCGCTCGGCGACGCAATCAGCACCTCGCCCGCGCCGGCCGCGCGAAACCTCGCGCTGTCCTTGCGCGGCGGCTCGAATTCGAGCACGTGATGGCTGTGCTTGACCACGTTGACCGTCAGCCCCAGTGCGCGCAACTGCGGCAGCAGCGCCTCGATCAAGGTCGTCTTGCCCTGACCGGAGCGCCCAACGATGCCAAACAGCCTGTTCATGCGTGTCCCTTCGAAGAATCACCGAGAAGGGAAAGTCTACTGCATCGATGCGCGCGTTCAGGCCGCCTGCCAACGCGCGTCGGCGACGACGAGCTTCTTCGGGATCAGCTTCAGATCGGAGAACGTATCGGCAATCTGCTGCTGATACGCGAGCGTCGCCGCATCGATCGGCTGCACGCCGTAGCCCGCGCGCTTCAACGCGACCTCCAGCGTCGCGGCGTCGAGCCCGACGAGCGGCGACAGTTGCGCCGCGAGCGCCGGGATGTTGTCGCGCGCCCAGTCGTCGATCTTCGCGACCTCGTCGAGCACGGCGTGCACGACCTGCGGCTGCGCGTTCGCGAACTGGCGCGTCGCAAGGTAGTACTGCGTATTGCGCACGAGCCCTTCGCCGTTCACGATCGGCCGCGCATTCAACTGACGTTCGACCGCCGCCAGATACGGATCCCAGATCACCCACGCATCGACGCTGCCGCTCGTGAACGCGGCGCGCGCATCGGCCGGCGCGAGATAGACCGGCTGGATGTCGCCGTACTTCAGGTTCGCCTGCTGCAACGCCTTGACGAGCAGATAGTGAACGTTCGACCCCTTGTTCAGCGCGACGCGCTTGCCGCGCAGATCGGCGACCGCACGAACCGGAGACTGCTGCGCGACGACGATCGCCTCGCCGAGCGGCGCCGACGGCTCGCTGCCGATATAGACGAAATCGACGCCGCCCGCCTGCGCGAAGATCGGCGGCGTTTCGCCGACCGTGCCGATATCGACCGCGCCCGCGTTCAGCCCTTCGAGCAACTGCGGACCGCCCGGAAATTCCAGCCACTGCACGCCGATACCGAGCGGCGCGAGGCGCTTTTCGAGCGTGCCGCGCGCCTTCAATGCAACGAAGTTGCCGTATTTCTGGAAGCCGATGCGCAGCGTCCGGCTGCTCTCGGCATGCGCGGCGCCGGTTGCCGTCGCGAGCACCGCCGCGCCGCCGATCCCCGCAATGCCGCGCAGCGCGGCCAGCGTTCCGGCGCCTGCCACGGTCTTCAATAACGTGCGTCGCGCGCGATTGGCTGCGCGATCGTCGTGCAAATCATCTGACATCGTCTGTTCCGTCTGTTCGTTCATCGATTCGCGGGGCGCTGCCGTCGCCGTGCGCGGCGGCGCTCCACAGGCCACGGATGATGCGCGGCCGCGCGGCGGCTGGTCAACGAATCGCTTCGAACAATTTCTGCTACGCATTTCGGCGCGCGGAATTAATGCCGCCGGCCCGTCGCCAACGACGTTTACACGCGCGAGGCCATGTCAGCGTAAACTTGCGCCTGTTGCCATTCGATACGGTAGATCATGAGAAAGCGAGAACACGCCACGCCCGACAAGCACCAACACGAACCGCAACCGCACGACCAGCACGACGATTCGTGCGGCTGCGGCCTGCTGCATCTGCTTGAAGGCGTCGACGAATTTACGCATCAGGTCTTTCCGGGCAACAAGGAGCTGTTTCGCAGCCTCGCGCACAGCCAGGCGCCGCACACGCTGTTCATCACGTGCGCCGACTCGCGCGTATCGCCGGAAATGATCACGCAGACGGGGCCGGGCGAACTGTTCGTCTGCCGCAACATCGGCAATATCGTGCCCGCGTATGGCGAGATGCTCGGCGGCGTGTCGGCGGTGGTCGAATTCGCGGTGATGGCGTTGAACGTCCAGCAGATCGTGCTGTGCGGCCACACCGATTGCGGCGCGATGAAGGGCCTCGCGTCAGGCGGCGCGGCAACCGCCGACATGCCGACCGTGCACGCATGGCTGCGCAACGCGGAGGCGGCGCGCAGCGTCGTGCAGACGCGCGGGCTTACCGGAGACGCCGTCGTCCAGGCGCTGGTCGAGGAAAACGTGCGGCTGCAGTTGACTCATCTGAGCACGCACCCGGCCGTGGCGGCGCGCGTCGCGCAAGGCAAGCTGCAGTTGCAAGGCTGGGTGTACGACATCGGGCACGGGCGCGTTTCCGTGCTCGACGAGGCACACGGCCACTTCCAGTCGCTCGCCGAGGCGCGCTCGCGCCTTCAGCGCAAACTCGCGAAATAGCGGGCCGCCGGATCGTTCGCCGGGCAGCCGCGAGGCTCGCCCGGCGCATCGCGTCACATCACACCGGCGAAGGATTGCGCTCCGCAAAGCCTTCCTGGTGCCAGTACGGATAAGCGGGCCGTTGCGCGCTGGCTGCGTCGAGCTTCGCGACCTGTTCCGGCGTCAGATTCCAGCCCACCGCGCCGAGGTTCTGGCGCAACTGCGCTTCGTCCCGCGCGCCGATCAGCACCGTCGAGACCGTCGGCCGTTGCAGCAGCCAGTTCAGCGCGATCTGCGGCAAGGTCTTGCCGGTTTCCGCGGCGATCTCGTCGAGCGCGTCGACCACGCGGTACAGATACTCGTCCGGCACCGGCGGTCCCTGGTCGGCCGTCTTGTGCAAGCGGCTCTTGTCCGGCAGCGGCTGCCCGCGGCGCAATTTGCCGGTCAGCCGCCCCCAGCCGAGCGGGCTCCAGACGACCGCCCCCACGCCCTGGTCGATGCCGAGCGGCATCAGCTCCCATTCGTAATCGCGGCCGATCAGCGAGTAGTAGGTCTGATTCGCGACATAGCGCGGATAGCCGTAACGATCCGCGACAGCGAGCGACTTCATCAGGTGCCAGCCCGAAAAATTCGACACGCCGGTGTAAAGAATCTTGCCCGCGCGAACGAGGTCGTCGAGCGTCGACAGCACTTCTTCGACGGGCGTCCTCGCGTCGAAACCGTGCAGCTGGAACAGGTCGATGTAATCCGTCTGCAAACGCTTCAGCGCCGCGTCGACCGCACGCGTCAGATGAAAGCGCGACGAGCCGACGTTGTTCGGCGCGTCATCGAAACGAAAGGTCGCTTTCGTCGAGATGATGACCTTGTCGCGCCGGCCTTTCAGCGCCTCGCCGAGCACCGACTCGGATGCGCCGGTCGAATAGATGTCGGCGCTGTCGAACATCGTTACGCCCGCTTCGAGGCAGATGTCGATCAGGCGGCGCGCTTCGGCGACGTCCGTCGCGCCCCATGCTTCGAAGAACTCGCCTTTGCCGCCGAAAGTGCCGGTGCCGAAGCTGAGTACCGGCACCTTGAAACCGGATGCGCCCAGAAATCGATGTTCCATCGTGTTCCTCCACAGGAGTGTCGTTGCGGACCAGCGGACGAGTGTACGCGCGTCGTCGCGGCGCTGCAGCGTGGCGTGTACCAGTACGGCCACCGTACAGCCGCTGTACAGCGGCGTTCTCCTGTTGGACACTTACGCCTTTGCCGCAGACGCCCGCGGCGTGCCCCTCACCGACACCGACACCGACAAAAAACTGGCGAACACGATGACTTCCCGTTCTCCGCTTGCCGCGCCGACTTTTTCGTTACGCGCGCCGGCATACGCTTGCGCTCTTCACACGGACGCACCATGACGAACACCGCTTCTACGTCCCGCGTCGTCGGCTGGCTGCCGTACATCGTTGCCGCGACGTTCTTCATGGAGTATCTGGACACGACGGTGATCGCGACCGCGCTGCCGCAGATGGCCCGCACGTTCGGCATCGGCCCGAACAGCCTGAGTCTCGGCATGACGGCCTACATGCTCGCGCTTGCGATCTTCATTCCGGCAAGCGGCTGGGTCGCCGACCGCTGTGGCTCGCGTACCGTGTTCTTCAGCGCGATCGTTACGTTCACGTTCGCATCGGTGCTGTGCGGGCTGTCGCAGAACGTGCCCGAGTTCACCGCCGCGCGGCTTCTGCAAGGGATCGGCGGCGCGATGATGGTGCCGGTCGGCCGGCTGATCGTCGTGCGCAGCACGGACAAGAGCCGGCTGATGCAGGCGATCTCCACGATCACGTGGCCGGCGATCGCGGCACCCGTCGTCGGCCCGCCGATCGGCGGCTTCATCACGACCTACGCGTCGTGGCGCTGGATCTTTCTGCTGAACGTGCCGTTCGGGCTGGCGGCGCTCGCCGCGGTGTGGGCGCTCGTGCCGAACCTGCGCAGCGAGGAGCGCCGCCCGCTCGACGTCGTCGGCCTCGTGCTCAGCGGCGCGACGCTCACCGCGCTTTTGTACGGCGCCGAAATCGCGAGCCAGCCCGGTTCGAATCCGTGGACGGCTGCCGCGATCGTCGCGGCGGGCATCGCGCTCGGCTTCGTCGCGTTCGCGCATGCAAAGCGGCATCCGCATCCGCTGATCGACGTGTCGACGCTGAAAATCCCGACGTTTTCGGTGACCGTGATCACCGGCTCGGTGACGCGCATCGGCATCGGCGCGGTGCCTTACCTGATGCCGCTGCTGTTCCAGGTCGGCTTCGGGATGTCCGCGTTCCGCTCGGGCTTGCTGCTGCTCGCGAGCGCCACCGGCAACCTCGGCATGAAGGCGCTGACGACGGGCATTCTGCAACGCTTCGGATTCCGTAGGGTGTCGATCGTCGACGTGACGCTCGCCGGGGCGTCGATCATCGCGTGCGGGCTGCTGACGCCCGACGTGCCGCTCGCGATCGTGCTGGTCGTGATCTTCGTGTACGGCATCACGCGCTCGATGCAGTTCTCGACGCTCGCAACGCTGGCGTACGCGGACGTATCGGCGTCGCAGATGAGCGGCGCAAGCACGCTATGGAGCGCGGCGATGCAGATGTCGCAAGGGCTCGGCATCGCGTTCGGCGCGGTGTCGTTGCGCGCGGCGGCGGTCGTCAACGGCGAAACGGGCGGACACGTGTTCACGCTCGACGACTTTCGTCTCGCGTTTCTGGTCGCGGGCGTCGTGACGCTCGTGTCGGTCGGCGGTTACATGCAGATGGCCCGCGATGCGGGGCAGAACGTCGGCGGCGGTTCACGGCGCCAGCGCGCGTGACGTGACGGGCGCCGCGGTCGCGACAGATTTTTTTGCCGGCGCCGCGCGCCGCACGTCATTCCGGAACGCCCGCGCGCACGGGAAACCCTTCGTCGCCGGGCGGCTCTTCATCGCGCCCGCCCGGATGCGCGGGATAAAACTCCGCGGACAGCGGTTCGACCGGATAGCCGGCCCGCTCCCACGCGTCGAGGCCGCCTTTGAGCGCATGCGCGTGACAGAGGTGCTTGCGACGCAACCGCTTGATGATGCGCTTCGCGGTCGCCTCGTTCGGGCACACGCAATAGACGACGATCGACCGTGCCAGCACCGCCGGCGCGAGCGGCTCGTCGGAATCGAGGTTCAAAAGACGCGCGCCCGGAATCCGGTACGCCTCCTTCTCGCGCACGCTGCGCGGCCGCGCGTCGAACACAATCGGCGGCGCGTCGGACTTCAGCATGTTGTCGAGCTGCATCGGCGTGATCCGATGATGCGCGAGCCAGCGACGGAACCGCAGCCGGCAAATCCCCCGATACGCGATAAACAGCACGGCGGCCACGGCCAGCACATCGAAGATCGTCCCGCCGTTCGCGCGCACGAACTGCGTGAAGAACACGATCTCGTCGTGCGCGAGCGCGCCGCCGAGCAGCCACGTGCCCGCCCACAGCGATGCGCCGATCGCATCCCACATCAGAAAGAGGCGCGCGTCGATCGCCGTCGTGCCGAGCAGCGGCGGCGCGATCAGCCCGAGCCCCGGCACGAACTTCGCGACGGACAGGATCGGCGCGCCGTGCCGCTCGAGCACCTTGTGCGCGACGCGTATCGTCGTATCGATCGACAGCGAATAGCGCACGAGTCCGTTCAGGAGCCGGCGCCCGCGCAACCGGCCGGCCGCGAACCACAGCGAATCGGCGATCAGCGTCGCGCCGACCGCCGCCAGCAGCAGATGCGCATATGACGCTTCGCCCATCGACGCCATCGTGCCCGCGAGCACGAGCATCGGCGCAGCGGGCAACGGCACGCCGAGCTGGGTGACAAGCACGCTGAGAAAGACCGCGCCCGCGCCGAAGTCGGGCGGGATGGCGGCGGCGGGGCTCCACATGGTCAGGCTCTCTTTTCCGGTGGCGGCGCAAAAACCGGCTGAACGGGACAGCCGAAACGGAGCCCGCGCCGCACAAAAACTGCGAGCGTACCCTGGCCTCGTGAAACTTGCCGCATTTTCGTGGCCATCCCGTCGAGCGGCCGTCTTTGATGCAAGCGGGGCTCACTAGCGGCCCGCCGTGCGCGGCCCGTCGCGCTTCGACGCACCGAGCGCTGCGATGCCAACTTCGCGTTTCTGCAGTGTTTATTGCCCTGGCATCATGCGTCGCTGGCGTCTGGATCGGCCGCGCCGCGTCGGTGCAGTTCGATCTGTCGCGGGCCGCCAGCGTCGTCGGCGCGATCGGCCACGACGACGCCAATGCGCTCGCCGCCGAAGTGCTGCACACGCTCGAGCCGGCGACGTCCGTGTCGCAATGCAAACACCCCGCCGTTTCTTGCCCGTTTAGCGCTGCTTGCGATCGACCGGCTCGGCGACGCGCCCGCCGCACCGTAACGTCGCGTGTTGGTCGCGTCAGTGCCCGTTCAGGCGAGCGATCCGCGCGAGTCGCGAACGGTTGCTGACACCGAGTTTCTGAAACGACCGATCGAGATGCGTGCGCACGGTCGTATACGAAATGCCGAGGCGATGGGCGATTTCCTTGTCGAGCAACCCTTCGATTACCAGATCGACGACCTCGCGCTCGCGCGGCGTCAAACGCGCGAATGCGTCGTCGGCGTCCGACGCGGTTTCCGGCTTGACGCCGTGCGCCTGCGATTGCGATTGTGCCTGTGATAGAGCCTGCGATTGCGCCCGGGCCCGCGCGAGCGCGACCGCAAACGCCGGCCGCACGAGTTCGAGCAGCGCCAGTTCACGATCGGAAAAGTTCTCGCGATGCGGACCGCGCCAGGCGCTGAGATCGCCGATGTTCTCGCCATCGGTCAACGTGAACAGCGTGAGGCCCCATTGCAAGCCGTCCTGACTGCCGTCATGCGGCGCATCGCCCGACGACGCCGAGCCCCGTTGATCGCCTTGCGGCGTCGCATCGGCGGGCTGGTCGGCTTTCAGCAGTTCGAACAGACGCCGCCCCACCTCGCGACGCAGTTCCTGCTCGGGGAGCGAATCGGAAAGTACCTTGAAGATGTCGGCAACGAGTGCCACTTCCCTGCCAGTCAGGTACATGTGGCACCTGTCGGAAAAAGAAAGCGGGCGGCCGAAGCCGCCCCTCGAAACACACGCCGGTGCCGTGCTGTACCGTCACCGGAGGTTGCATGGTACGCGACCAATGTGGCGAATAAATCCTCATTAAAGAGGATGATCCTTTCATTGGATGGAAGCTTGCCTGTATGCCGCCGAATGACCCGCCGCCGGATTATGCCTACTGCATCACGCGCGTGACGCCTCGTCCTCGCGGATCAGCCACGGCTTCGGGCGTGTCCCCGTCGATCCGGATTGCCTGGATATCGCCGTTGAAATCCTGTCCCTTCAGCACGTAGCCTTTCGCCTCGACCTGCTTTGCGAGCGGGCCGTCGATCGGCTGATACGGCTCCCAGAAAATCGTATTCGGCGGCAACAATTGATGATGGAAGCGCATCGCGGCCACCGCATCCTTCAGCGGCATGTTGTAGTCGTACAGGTTGTTGATCACCTGGAAGATCGACGTGAAGATCCGCGAGCCGCCCGGCGTGCCGATCACGAGCGCGACCTGGCCGTCCTTCGTGAGGATCGTCGGCGACATCGACGACAGCGGACGCTTCTTCGGTGCAATCGCGTTCGCATCGCTGCCGACGACGCCGAACATGTTCGGCACGCCCGGCTTCGCGGCGAAGTCGTCCATCTCGTCGTTCAGCACGATGCCCGTGCCCGCCACGACGACGCCCGAGCCGAAGTAGCCGTTCAGCGTGTAGGTGTTCGACACCGCGTTGCCCCACTTGTCGACGACGGAGAAGTGCGTCGTTTCCGCCTTCTCCGGCATCGACGTGCCGAGTCCCGGCTGCACGCTCTTCGTGTCGGACGGCTTGTCGAAATCGACTTCCGCCGCGCGCTTCGCGAGGTACGCGTCGTCGGTCAACTGCGCGACCGGCACCTTGTAGAAGTCCGGATCCCCAAGGTATTGCGCGCGGTCCGCGAACACGCGCTTTTCGATCTCCGCGATCAGATGGATGTATTGCGGCGAATTCAGCGGCACGTCCTTGAATTGCGGCGCGAGATCGGCCTTCATTTTCAGGAGCTGCACGAGGCCGACGCCACCCGAGCTCGGCGGCGGCGCGGTGATCACCTGATAGCCGTTCCATGTCGCCTCGACCGGCTGACGCCACACCGCCTTGTACTCCTGAAGATCGCGCTTCGTGATCAGGCCGTTGCCCTTCATCGACGCGGCGATCAGGTTCGCCGTCCGGCCACGGTAGAAGTCGTACGCACCGTGGTTCGCGATCCGCGCGAGCACGGCCGCCAGTTCCGGCTGCTGGAACGTCTCGCCCGCTTTCATCGCGCCGAAGGACTGGTCGAAGTTCGTCTTGCCTTCGAAGTTCTTCGCGGCATCGTCGCGGCGCTTCGCCAGTTGCTCGTCGACGACGAAGCCGTCGCTCGCGTAGTGAATCGCCGGCGCGAGCACCTGCTTCCATTTGAGCCTGCCGAAGCGGCGCTGCGCTTCCCACATGCCTTCGACGG
The DNA here is from genome assembly GCA_035492135.1 of Paraburkholderia sp. Taxonomy (GTDB): domain Bacteria; phylum Pseudomonadota; class Gammaproteobacteria; order Burkholderiales; family Burkholderiaceae; genus Paraburkholderia. The sequence continues at coordinate 74,600 of DATJJN010000098.1, forward strand.
TGCCCGGCACGCCGACGGCATCGTAGCCATACAGGCTCTTGCCCTTGATGACGTTGCCCTGCTCGTCGAGATACATCGTCCGCGTCGCGGCGAGCGGCGCACGCTCGCGATAGTCGAGGAAATAAGGCTTGCCGTTCACATAGAGCGTCATGAACCCGCCGCCGCCGATGTTCCCTGCTTCGGGATACGTGACCGCCAGCGAGAATGCGATCGCGACCGCCGCGTCGACCGCGTTGCCGCCCTCCTTGAAGATCTGCTCGGCGGCATCGGCCGCGTAGCGATCGGCGACCGCCACGGCCGACGCCGTCAGTACCGGATGCTGTTGCGGCGCTTTCGCAAGCGCTGGCGTGGCTTCGAGAAAACCGCTGGAAATCGCGGTCAGCGTGACGAGCGCGAGTGCACGGGCGGCGTGTCCTGAACTATCGACCCACTTCATTGAGCGTCCTCCATGATTCCGGTGATCAACGGGGTATGCCCTTGGGCTTATAACACGCGCTTAATTCGATGGCGATTCGTGCTTGCGCGTGTACCGCCTCGCGGTTCGCTCACGCGGTACGCCGCGCGCCGCGTGCGAGTTCATCGCCGGCCCCTGCGGGCAGGCGCTTCGTGACCGGAATCGACGCAACGCAAAAGAGCCCCACCGCGACGAACGCGGGCCAGAAATCCGACCACACGATCGTTGGATGCCCCTGCAACGTATGCGAAATCTGCAGCACGATGCCCGCGATCGTCACGCCGAGCCCGAGCGACAATTGCTGGATCACGCTCGCAACACTCGTTGCGCGGCCGATGTCGCGCGTGGGAATGTCCGCATACGCGAGCGAGTTCAGCGCGGTGAACTGCAGCGACGGAAAGAGCCCGCCGATCAGCACGATCGCAAGTATCAGCCAGCGCGACATGCCTGGATAGAACACGCCGCAAGCGGCAATCGAAATGCCGGCCAAGGCTGCGTTGACGATCAGCACCTGGCGGAAGCCGTAGCGCCGCAAGACGCGCGACACGACGGTCTTCATGAAGATCGAGCCGAATGCGGACGCGCACGTGATCGAGCCGGACGCAAACGCCGTCATCCCGAGCCCTTCCTGCAGCGTCAGCGGCAGCAAGAACGGCACCGCGCCGAGCCCGATGCGAAACAGCGACCCGCCGACGACACTCGCATCGAAACTCGGAATCTGCAGGAATTGCAGATCGAGCACGGGCCGCTCGATGCGCCGCGAATAGAACCAGTAGAACACGAGCAGCGTCACGCCGATCGCACACATCGCGAGCGCGCCCCCGAACGACATCAGGCCGCTGCCGACGAGCGACAGGCCGAGCATGAACAGCGCCGCGCCGCCGGCGGACAGCACGAAGCCGAACCAGTCGAGTCGGCCCGGATGCTCTTCGTGCATGTTCGCGATGTGCCGGCTCGCGAGCCAGATGCCGAGCAAGCCGATCGGAATGTTGATGAAGAAAATGAGCCGCCAGTGCAGGTACGTGGTGATGAAACCGCCGAGCGGCGGGCCGACCACGGGACCGAGCAGCGCGGGCACCGTCAGGTAGTTGACCGCGCGAATGAAGTCCGATTTCGGCAGCGAACGGAATATGATGATGCGCCCGACCGGCACCATCATCGCGCCGCCGATGCCCTGCACGAAGCGCGCGGCGACGAACATCGGCAACGTGGTCGACGCCGCGCACAGCAGCGAGCCCACGATGAAGATGCCGATCGCAGTGCGAAACACGGTGCGCGAGCCATAGCGGTCGGCGACCCACCCGCAGATCGGAATGAACACGCCGAGCCCGATCACGTAGCTCGTGACCGCGAGTTTCAGCGTGATCGGATCGTGCCCGAGATCCCGGGCCAGCGAAGGAAGCGCCGTGACGATGACCGTCGCGTCCACGTTCTCCATGAACATCGCGCAGGCGACGATGAGCGGAACGATGAAGGTGCCGAGTGCAAGAGGCATGGGCAAAACGACGATCGGCGTGGCCGCAGCGTAAAGGCGCCATTATGGCATCGCTGTGCGGTTCGAGGGGCGCCGGCATGCGGATTGCCGTGACGATGCCGGTTGCGGCACGCGGCTTTCGAGCGGACGCAGCCACGGCAACACTTGTTGCGAAGCGCTCGTCACGATCCTGATCTGTTCCCTACGGCGGACGTGACGGGCGCCGACGTTCGCAGGCAGGAACCCGCCTTGCTCAACGTGAACCTCACCCGCGAGTTCAGTGAAGAGACGCAGCGTCGTCGGGTGATCCGGCGTTCGGCGTGACCCGCGCGTGCACGAGCCAGCGTACGGCGCCCGCCTCCCTGAGGCAGGCTCGGCGGATGGGTCGTTTCCGATCACAACCACGCAACGCATACCGCTTCCACAAAGCTTTCACTGACAAATGAAACTGAAAGGATAGACGCGCACGTCGAACGTCGCGAACGACGTCCGGCACGATCGCGCGAACACGCGTACAGTGCGAGCCGTTGGAGCGGCCGTGCGTCGAACGCCACGCACGCCCGCGCGGAACCAGAAACTGAAAACGGGATGAAACGCTTTACCTTTGCCTTGCTGCTCGCGGCGCTGCCGGTCTTCGGCCACGCAGCCGCGCTCGACGACTCGCTGACCTGCAAGATATCGGCGCATGAATTCATCGGCGGACTGATCGATCAGCAATTGATCGAGCCGCATCCGATGCGCGTCGAAGACAACTCGATCAACGCGTTCTGGCCCGCTCACGGCCAGCATCTGACCGCGTATGGATTCAGCGTGTTCGCGATCGTCGGTTTCCAGCAGGACGACCCGCTCTTTCGCACCGGCAGCGGCAAGCCGATCGCGCGTTCGGCCTACGGCGCCGTCGTGGTCGGCAGCCGGAGCAAGGTCGAGGACGCCGTGCGCGCGGCAGGCAACCCGGCGATCGTCCATCACGCCGGGCCGTTGCTCACCGCGATCTTCTGCCAGCAGGACTAGCAGGCGTAGCCGGACCGATGAGGCGCGCGGTCAGCGCCCGCCGACCCGGCCGAAGCCGCCCGCCACCCACGCCTCGCCCACCGATCGCGACAGCTTGAACGTCGGCGCGACGCGCTGTTGCGCGAGCGTTCCGCCGAACGCGTCGAACGCCGTCAGCAGCGCATACGGCTCATAGTCGTCGGGCACGATGTCGAGCGTCACTTCGATGTCGCCGTCGGCGCCGCTCACGCTCACGCGCTTGTGGAGCAGCGCATGCAGCTGCTGCTCGTGGCGACGCAGGACCTCGCTCGCCGTCTTCACGAGGGTGTTGAACGCCGCCGTGTCGAGCGGTTTCGGGTTCTTCTTGTCGCGGCCCATCGTCCACGGGCCGACCAGTGCCGGTTCCGGCTCGCCGTCCTTGATCATCTCGACCGCCCAGCCGTCGTCGTCCTCGTTCTTGATCACGCGCGCCGTCCAGCCGTCCTTGCGCCACAGGCGCGGGTCCAGGGCGGGGGATTCGGCGGGCGTGGAGTCGGTCGTCATGGCGGATTCATCGAGTGGCAAGGCGGTCGGCGCGACACCGACAAGCGCTGGATTTTACCTGCATCCGACCGGGCTCCGGACAAGCCAGACGGCCGATTATCGGGCGCGACGGCGGATCGCACTCTTACGGCCAATGCCTTTCGCAACGCCCGCCGATTATCTCGATAACAATCGGCGATTATCAAAAAAAGAGCGGCCGAAAGGCCGCTCAAAGAACAGATGAAAAAGACCACCCTCGGTCAAAAGGGAGGCAATACGATTTTAGCGCTGAATCCATCAGCCTATTACCCCCGCATGCAGAACAGTGTCTTTCCGAGTTCTTGCTTAATCAGGATCAATATTTCGGACGAGATGAAAGATCGAACAAGGCGCCCGCCGACAGCTGTCGCGACCACACAACAGCGCCTGCGAGCCCGTCGGCGCTCCATCCTTTAAATCGAGATAAAAACACCTTTATATTCGCCAATTTACGATTATTAAATAGTTTTAAGACACGTCCTAAAATCATAATCGGCATTTACGACAAGAAGGCATACGGGGACGCGAATACACTCTGCTCCGCAGTATCAGGCCATCGATGTGAAACAGAAAAAGCCACATCGGTGCGACTTTTCAAGCACTGTCCGGAGTGGAAAATCATGAAAAAAACCCTTATTACCGCCGGCGTTCTCGGCGCCTTCGCCGTCGGCGCGCACGCGCAGAGCAGCGTGACGCTGTACGGCTCGCTGGACGCGGGCATCGTCTACGTGAACAACATCGGCGGCAGCAGCGCGTGGATCCAGAACAGCGGTTCCGTTTCGAATACCTACTTCGGGCTGCGCGGCGCCGAAGACCTCGGCGGCGGACTGAAGGCGATTTTCACGCTGGAAAGCGGCTTCAATCTGAACGACGGCACCTATAAAGGCGAATCCGGTTTCAACCGCAAGGCGTACGTCGGCCTGAAGAGCAACACCGGGGGTACCGTGACCCTCGGCCGCCAGTACGATTCGGTCGTCGACTTCCTGTCGCCGCTGTCGGCTGCCGGCTTCGGCTACGGCAACAACCTCGCCGCCCACCCGTTCGACAACGACAACCTCGGCGCCACGTTCCCGGTCAAGAACGCGATCAAGTTCGAAAGCCTGAACTACGACGGCTTAAAGTTCGGCGGCCTCTATGGCTTCAGCAACCAGCCGGGCGGCTTCGCGAACGGTCGCGCGTGGAGTGTGGGCGCGTCGTACAGCACCGGCCCGCTGAACGTTGCCGCAGCGTACCTGCAGCAGAACAATGCCGGCCTGAACGCGACCTCCGCGTCGAAGCTGTCGGCCGAACTGCAGCGCACGTACGGTATCGGCGCGAACTATACGTATGGCCCGGCGGTGATCGGCCTCGTGTGGACGCATTCGCAGTTCGACGATCTGTCGCGCGGCCCCGCGTGGGCAACCGGCAACCAGAACCTGCGGATGGACAACTTCGAGATCAACGGCGTGTACAGCCTGACCCCGGCGCTCGCGCTGCTCGGTTCGTACACGTTTACCGATGGCCGCGTGACCGACAACTACGGCCGCTCCAACCCGCGTTGGCACACGGCGATGCTCGCGGGCGACTACTCGCTCAGCAAGCGCACGGATATCTATCTGGCCACGGCGTTCCAGCGCGCGACGGGCTCCGTCGGCTACACGCCGACGCCGACCGGCTACGCGCACGTTGCCAACGTCGCCGCCATCAACACACTGCCGGCTTCGTCGACGCGCAACCAGGTCGCGGCCACCGTCGGCCTGCGTCACCGCTTCTAGAGCGCTTCTGACAACGGCGACACGGCGGGTCAGCGATCCGCTCGTTCGTCGCCGGATGCGATAAACGCACAGGCGGCACAACCGCCTGTGCGTTTTTTCATGCCGCGCGGCCCGCGCATTCGATTCCGCCGCTCTTCCGCTGTTGCATCTTCTTACTGACCAGCATCAGCAACCGTGCGTATACTCCTCGACATTTTCAGCATTCGTCGCCACTGCCATGCCGCTCATGACTCGACTTGCCCAGACCCTCGCTGCCGTCGTCCCCGTTGCCGTTCTCGCCGCCTGTGGCTCGACGCCGATGCCGCCCGACGAAGCGTCGGCCGACGCGCCGATGGTCTATGTGTCGTCGTTGCGTTCGCCGTCGTCGATCGCAAGCTGTCTGAAGGATCGCCTGCCGCGCGTGCGCACGTCGAAAGACGGTCAGGCGACCGAATTGGCGGTCGGGTCGTCGTCGCATGCGTCGTACTTCGTGACGCTGACGCCGTCGTCGTCCGGCTCGGTAGTCCGCGTGACACACGATCCGTCCGCATCGAACGATCCGCCCGAAGGCGAAATGCGCTTCCACATCGCGCGCTGCACGATCTGACGCTGCTGTCACGACAGACGAGGCGGCTTGCGCGTGCCGCCCTCTGTCGCGACAGACGCACTTCTGCGAAGCGGTGCGCCCTTCGAATTCCCGGAACGATCGCGTCATGGCATCGAGCAACGCGCACCATGCAACCGGCTGGGCCGCGGGCGTCATCGCGGCGGCGACCGTCACGCACGCGCACGCGGGCGGGCCGTCGCATCTGTGGACGGCGCTCGCGTTCGTCGCCGGCGTGGCCGGCGGCAGCGCGCCCGACTGGCTCGAAGTCGCGTGGTGGACCCCAAAACGCCGCCTGTGGATCACGCATCGCACGCTCACGCATTGGGGCATCGGCTGGATCGCGCTGCTCGCGTGGGCGTATCAACGGCTCGGACACGCACCGCTCGCCGCGCCGGCCTTCGGCCTCGCGTGCGGCGGCGTCATTCATCTGCTCGCGGACTGGCCGAATCCGCTCGGCGTGCCCTGGATCGCGCGCCGCCATTCGCTGAACTGGTGGAACAGCGGTCATTGCGATCTGCTGGTGGTCGGCGCGTCGTGGGTTGCCGCGTGGTTCGTCGCGATCCACGGCACGCCGCACGGATTGTCGATGGGTACGCTCGAACAATGGTGGCGACGGGCGTAGCGGCGCCGCGAGCCGACGTCAGTCGATGCGGAAGTCGATGCCCTGCGCAAGCGGCAGCGTCGACGAATAGTTAACCGTGTTCGTCGCGCGACGCATGTAGCCCTTCCACGCGTCCGAGCCCGACTCGCGGCCGCCGCCGGTTTCCTTTTCGCCGCCGAACGCGCCGCCGATTTCCGCGCCGCTCGGGCCGATGTTCACGTTCGCGATGCCGCAGTCGCTGCCTGTCGCCGACAGAAAGCGCTCCGCCTCGCGCAGGTCGGTCGTGAACACGCACGACGACAGCCCATGCGCCGCCGCGTTGTTCGCCGCGATTGCGTCGTCGAAATCGCGGTAGCGCATCACATACAGAATCGGCGCGAAGGTTTCCTGCATCACGATCGGCGTCTGCGACGGCATCTGCGCGAGCGCCGGCCGCACGTAGTACCCGTCGGGCAACCCGGCCACGTCGACGCGTTCACCGCCGCTGATCTTCCCGCCTTCGTCGGCCGCGCGGCGCAGCGCGTCCTGCATCCGCGCGAACGCCCGGGCGTCGATCAGCGGGCCCATCAGCGTGCCCGCTTCGAGCGGATCGCCGATCGGCACCTTCGCGTACAGCTGCTGCAGCCGCGCCACGGTCCGGTCGTAGACGCTGCCGTGAACGATGAGGCGTCTTAGCGACGTGCAGCGCTGCCCCGCCGTGCCGACCGCCGAAAAAAGAATCGCGCGCGACGCGAGTTCGAGATCGGCGCTCGGCGTGACGATGCCGGCGTTATTGCCGCCGAGTTCGAGAATCGCGCGGCCGAAACGCTGCGCGACCGCGACGCCGACCGCCCGCCCCATCTGCGTGCTGCCGGTCGCGCTGACGATCGCCGCGAGCCGATGCGAAGCGAGTTGCGCGCCGGTTTCGCGTCCGCCGTGGACGACGGACACGAGGCCGTCGGGCGCGTCGCCGAATGCGCGCAGCGCATCCGCGACGATTTCGTCGACCGCGAGCGCACAAAGCGGTGTCTTGTCGGACGGCTTCCAGACCACCGCATTGCCGCACACGAGCGCGAGCGCCGCGTTCCACGACCACACCGCCACCGGAAAATTGAATGCGGAGATGACCGCGCAGACGCCCATCGGATGCCATGTCTCGGCCATCCGGTGGCCGGGGCGCTCGGACGCGATCGTCAGACCATGCAGCTGGCGCGACAGCCCGAGCGCAAAATCGCAGATGTCGATCATCTCCTGAACTTCGCCGAGCCCTTCCTGGAGGATCTTTCCGCTTTCGAGCGACACGAGACGGCCGAGCGCCTGCTTGTGCGCGCGCAGGCGCTCGCCGAGCAGCCGGACGAATTCGCCGCGACGGGGCGCTGGAACGGTGCGCCACGCGAGAAAAGCGTCGTGTGCGCGAGCGAGCGTTCGATCGACTTCGGCCGCCGACTGGCTCGCGACCCGCCCGATCAGTTCGCCGGAGATCGGCGAGCGCACTTCGATGTCGCCGTCGCGTACGCGTTCGGCGACTCCGACGTCGGCAAGGATTTCCGCAGCGTTCATCGCCTCTCCGTTTGACAAGGAACAAGGCCTTCCGGACGACTATACCTGCGGGAATCCGGCCGCCCAAGGTGGTTTGCCCCTGGCGGCGAGCGGTGGGAAAAGGGGGAACGGCGGCGGGACGAATCGATGTCGACTCACACCCGCTCGAGCGACTCCGCCCGGCCGATCCGGTAGCCCACCAGCAATCCGGCGTCGTAAGCGGCTTCGAGCGCACGGCCCACGTCTTCGACGCGGACTTCGCGCCAATCCGCTTCGCGCTCGCCCGTCGGTTCAAAGCTGTCGATATCCAGCGCGCGGCCAGCGATCGCCAACAACAGTTCGACTCGATCGTCGGTCATTTTTCTCTCCGCATTTGATATTGATCATCTGATTTAAATCATATGTGGCGGAGGCGCGACAGCCGCGCGGCGCGATGACGCGAATGGAATTTCCATTCAAAAACAGGGATTTGGGGGAACCCTCAGCGGGAAGCCCGCCGACGCGACCTTTTGCGGCTTGCGCCGGCGTTTTCCGCGGCCTCAACCGCATTGCGCTCGCGCGCCGCGCGGCGCACCGCATCGATCAGCGCGCGACCGGCGGTCGACGGCTGCGCATCGGTGCGCTGGATCAGCCCGACCGGCTCGTCGCTGCCTGCCGACGGCAATGGCAACCGCACCAGCGCGCCCCGCCGCAGATCGTAGTCGACCGCGCCGGACGGCACGAACCACACTGCATCGTTTTCGAGCGCGAGCGCGCGGCCGACCGACACCGACAGCATCTCGACGAACGACGCGATCGGCGCCGCCCCCCACGCCGACAGCAGCCCGTCCGCGGTCTGACGGATCAGCGTGCCGAACGGCGGCACCACGAGCGGAAAGTCCGCGAGCCGCGCCGGCAAGCCGACGCCGTCCTGCAGCGGATGCCCGGCGCGCACGACGACCACGAGCGGCTCCCCGTACAACTGCTCGAAGCTCAAGCCCACCATCCGCTCCGGATCGGCGAGACGCCCGACCGCGAAACTGATTTCCCCCGCCTTCAGCCGCTCCAGCAGTTCGGCGTTCGACGCCGTCGTGAGCCGCACGATCGCCCGCGGCCATTGCGCCGAAAACGCGCGCAGCACGGCCGGCACGAGCGCGGGCGCGACAGTCGGCAACACGCCGATGTCGACCGTCGCCGTTGCGGCGCCCTCGTCGCGGGCCAGCAGATCGACGCCCTGGCGCAGCGCGCTCACGCACGCGCTCGCGTGCGGCATGAACAACTGGCCTTCGTGCGTCGTCATCGCGCCGTGACGGCCGCGCTCGAACAGCTTCACGCCGAGCAACGCCTCCAGCTCCGCGATCGTCTTCGAGACGGCCGGCTGCGTGACGGACAGGCTCTCCGCCGCCTTCTGCACGCTGCCGAACTGCGCCACCGCGAGAAAACACTGCAGATGACGGAACTTGACGCGGCTGTCCGCGAGCCGGCGATTCTGAACCATGACGAACCGTTATACGAGATACGAGAAAACGTCATTTTGCATAACTTTCCGGGTTGGATAAAGTCGCTGAATCCGCTTTGCTCGCGGTGCGCCGCGCCCGCCAGCGCGCGGCGAGCCCTCGTCACAATCCACAAGGAGACACCCATGGACGAGTCCATCCTGTCGCCCCGCGACTTCGACTCGCATCCGGCGTACGTTCATCCGCCGTATCGCTCTTCGATCAAGCGCGGCCCCACGCTGCCGCTGATTCCGTTGAAGGAAAAGCTGCGCGACCAGCGCGCGCCGGTCTATGGCGCCGACGACCTCGGTCCGCTCGACAACGACCTCACGCGCAACGCGGCGCGCAACGGCGAACCGCTCGGCGAGCGCATCATCGTGACCGGCCGTGTGCTCGACGTGGGCGGCAAGCCGGTGCGCGACACGCTCGTCGAAATCTGGCAGGCCAATGCCGCCGGACGCTACGTGCACAAGACCGACCAGCACGACGCGCCGCTCGATCCGAATTTCCTCGGCGCGGGCCGCTGCGTGACCGACGGCGAAGGCCGCTATCGCTTCCTGACGATCAAGCCCGGCGCGTATCCTTGGGGCAATCATCCGAATGCATGGCGTCCGAATCACATTCACTTTTCGCTGTTCGGCGAGTACTTCGGCTCGCGCCTCGTCACGCAGATGTACTTCCCCGGCGACCCGCTGCTCGCGCTCGATCCGATCTTCCAGGGCACGCCGGCGCACGCGCGCGACCGGCTGATCTCGCGTTTTTCGATCGACACCACCGAAGAAAACTATGCGCTCGGCTACGAGTTCGATATCGTGCTGCGCGGTCCGAACCAGACTCCCACGGAGCGTTGAGCCATGGCCTTCAAGGAAACGCCTTCGCAGACAGTCGGCCCGTACTTCGCGTACGGCCTGTGCCCCGAGCAGTACGGCTACGACCTCAAGAGCCTCTTCACGCCAGACATCGCGACCACTGAAGCGGCCGGCGAACATCTCACGCTGATCGGCCGCGTGTTCGACGGCGACGGCAACCCGGTGCACGACGCGATGCTCGAGTTTTCGCAGGTCGATTCGGCCGGGCGCTATCCGTCGACGTCGGCGGAAGTCGCGGCGAGCGGCTTTCGCGGATTCGCGCGCGTCGGCACCGGCACGGACCCGCAGCAGCGCTTTGTGGTGCGCACGGTAAAGCCCGCGCGCGCGAATGCGGGCGACGCGCCGCATATCGACGTGATCGTGACGATGCGCGGCATGCTCACGCACACGTTCACGCGAATCTACTTCGACGACGAAGCAGCGGCCAACGCGGCCGATCCGGTGCTGTCCGCCGTGCCGGCCGAACGCCGCGCGACACTGATCGCACGACGCGACGAGCGGGCTGGCCGCATCGTCTATCACTTCGACATTCACATGCAGGGCGAACGGGAGACCGTGTTCTTCGATCTGTGACCGGTGAGGCCGTACGGCGCGCCGGGTTTCATCGACCTTTCACACGTGCGTTTTACGCTTTCGTAAGCGACCTGTTCGCACGATCTCCGGACTGCACTTGGAGCCCGCCGCACGCGGGCTCGTTTTTTTTATGCGCTCAGCCGAGCGGACGCACGCCGATCAACGGACCGTGCAGATCGAACACGAAGACCGCCCACGCGAGCACGCCGATCGCGACGACCAGTGCATCGCGCGACAGCGAGCCGGCGGGAGGGACGACGCCCGCGTCGCGATCGCGCCGGATGCTCACGACGGCCAGCATCAGCGACCACAGAAACAACGCGCCGAACAACACGATGTCGTTCAGTGTGCCGTTCGCGAGCAGATGCCCGAGCGCCCAGAACGCGATGCCGCACGGCAGCGGACGGCCGAGCGCGCGCTTGATGTGATTGCCCCGCACGAAGCCCGCGACGATCAGCACGAACGCGATCACCGTCAGCAACGCCGTGACGTGCGCCATCCAGAACGGCGGGATCCACACGAATACCGGCGCGCGGCGGGACAGCGCGTAACCATGGATCGTCAGCACGAGCCCGGTGATCGACACCACGCCGAACGCGGCGCGCCAGCCGGCCGCGCCGAAGCGCGCGATCTGCGCGTCTCGCCACGGCGCGGCGACCGCACGGATCGAATGTATGCCGATGAAAATGACCAGCCCTACTATCAGTACCGTCATGTCGCTCCCTCTCGATGTCGCTTTGCGGACCGACCGCGATTGTCCCGCGAATAGGGAATGCAGCGGCCGAATCCCGGTCGCGACCCGCGGTTAAATCAGGATGGAAGCGATTAAATCGGATTACCGGCTTTCAATACGGCAACGACGCGCTAATCGGCAATTAGCTGCGAATTAATGACCGCACGAATGCAAAGGTCAAAACGTTTAAGAAAGGAACGAAGACAACAGGGATTGGCGGCACAGCCATGCCGCGCGATTGCGCCAGAACGGCGCGGCGCCACCGAAGAGGCAGCTCAGCAGCGAAAATGCTCGATGTCCTGTCCGGCATGAATGGCGCGCGCGAGCCACGGCGGCAGGTCGCCCTGGCCATCCCACGTATTGCCATAAGCATCGCGGTACAACGGCTGCTTTTCGGATTCGGCAATCGCGGCGGCCAGATCATCGAGCGTAATGCCGTATTCTTCCATGCGGCGTCGAATCCACAGGATCAAGCGTTCGCGCGCCTCTCCGTCGAGGTCGAACATGGGTTAATTCCTCTCGCTTCGTCAAAGGCTTGACGTCGGGGTTCGCAATACTGAGTTTGCCCTGAAAAGACGGAGGCCTCGCCGGAACATCACGAGGCCTCGCCGCCTTGAGCGTGCAACCGGACGGAATTCGTTTTCGGTGCACCCGGAGGGGATCTGCGGATCCGCGGCTCCACCTGGCGTTTGTTCGCAGCGTCAATCGAAAACGCCGCTAGCCCAGGCGGAGCCCATCATACCGTGCACGCGCAACGCAGATCAAGCAGTTTGCGGACGCACCGAAGCAGACGACGAACCGCGCGCGAGCACCGGCGCAAGCGCCGCACCGGTATGGCTCGCCTGCACCTGGACGAGGCCTTCGGGGTTCGTCGCAGCAACGATCATGCCGCCTCCCGCGCCCCCTTCCGGACCGAGATCGATGATCCAGTCGGCCTCGGCGATCACGTCGAGATCGTGCTCGATCACGACGACACTGTGGCCGCCGTCCGCGAGGCGATGCAGCACGCGGATCAGCCGCGCGACGTCCGCCATGTGCAGCCCGACGGTCGGCTCGTCGAGCACGTACAGCGTGTGCGGCGCCTTCTGGCCGCGTCGCGTGATGTCGTCGCGCACCTTGCTCAACTCCGTCACGAGCTTGATGCGCTGCGCCTCGCCGCCCGACAGCGTCGGCGACGGCTGGCCGAGCGTCAGATAGCCGAGGCCCACGTCCTTCATCAACTGCAGCGGATGCCCGATGTTCGTGATCGACGCGAAGAACTCGACGGCCTCGTCGATCTCCATCGTCAGCACGTCGCCGATGTTCTTGCCCCGCCAGGTGACCGCGAGCGTCTCCGGATTGAAACGCTGGCCGTGACACACGTCGCACGGCACCTTCACGTCCGGCAGGAAGCTCATGCCGATCGTGCGCACGCCCTGTCCTTCGCAGGCGGGGCAACGCCCGTCGCCCGTGTTGAACGAAAAGCGCGACGCCGTATAGCCGCGCGCGCGCGCTTCGAGCGTGTCGGCAAACAACCGGCGAATCGCGTCCCATACGCCGATATAAGTCGCCGGACACGAGCGCGGCGTCTTGCCGATCGGCGTCTGGTCCACTTCGAGCACGCGGTCGATGCTTTCCCATCCGGTAATCGACTCGCAGCCCTGCCATTCGTGCGTGACTTCGAGCTTCGGCCTCGCCGCCGTCGTGCGGGCCGCTGAACGCGCCGACGCCGCGCTCTCGTTCGCCGCCTTGCGCGCGCGGCGCGTGGCCGGCGACGACAGCACCGAGCGGCCGACCGCGTCGAGCAGGTTCCCGAGCAGCACGTCGCGCGCGAGCGTCGACTTGCCGGACCCGCTGACGCCGGTAATCGCCACGAGTCGCGACAGCGGAATCTGCGCGGTCACGTTGCGCAGGTTGTGCAGCTTGCCGCCGCGCACGGTCAGCCATTGCGCGGGGACCGCGTCGTGGCCCGGTCGCGCCGGCTGCACGTCGCGACGCGATTGCAGCGGATGCTGAATCGGATGCGCGAGATAGCGCCCGGTCAGCGAATCCGGTTGCGCGGCGAGATCGGCCACCTTGCCTTGCGCGACGACGTTGCCGCCGCGTTTGCCGGCGCCCGGGCCGATGTCGATGATGTGATCCGCGCGGCGAATCGTGTCCTCGTCATGCTCGACGACGACGAGCGTATTGCCCTTCTCGCCGAGACTGCGCAGCGCGTCGAGCAGGATCTGGTTGTCGCGCGGATGCAGGCCGATCGTCGGCTCGTCGAGCACGTAGCAGACACCCTGCAGATTGCTGCCGAGTTGCGCGGCAAGGCGAATGCGCTGCGCCTCGCCGCCCGAGAGGCTCGGCGCCGCGCGATCGAGGCTCAGATAGCCGAGCCCGACCTCCTCCAGAAACCGCAGCCGGCTGCGAATTTCGCTGATCACGTCGCGCGCGATCTGCGCGTCGCGGCCGTCGAGTTCGAGCGCGTCGATCCAGCGGCGCGTGTCGGACACCGTCCACTGCGCGACGTCGACGATCGCCTGCGAATCGAACGTGACCGCGCGGGCCACCGGATTGAGGCGCGTGCCTCCACAATCCGGACACGGCACGTCGCCGACGCCTTCCGGTTCCTGCTCGTCGGACGGAAGTGTCTGCTCGCGGCCGCGGCCGTCCTCGGCGGTGACCGTGTCGTCATACGCGGCGCGCTGCTCGCGCGTCAACGCGAGGCCGGTGCCGACGCAGGTCGTGCACCAGCCATGCTTGCTGTTGTACGAAAAGAGCCGCGGATCGAGTTCCGGATAGCTGATGCCGCAGACCGGGCACGCACGCCGCGTCGACAGCACCTTCACGCTGCCGATGCCCGACGTCGGCCCACCGTTGCCGATTGCGTGATCAAGCCCGTCGAGCGGCGCGAGCAGATGCACGACGCCCTTGCCCGCGTCGATCGTCGCGTAGAGCAGATTGCGCAACTGCGCTTCGTTTTCCGGCTCGATCACGAGATCGCCGACCGGCAACTCGATCGTGTGTTCGCGGAAGCGATCGAGCTTCGGCCACGGCGCGACCGGCACGAATTCGCCGTCGACGCGCAGATGCGTATTGCCGCGCGCCTTCGCCCACTTCGCGAGATCGGTGTACACGCCCTTGCGGTTCACGACGAGCGGCGCGAGCAACCCGACGTGCTGCCCGCGATGCTCGCGCAATAACTGCGCGACGATCGCGTCGACGCTCTGCGACGTGACCGGCGTGTTGTCGTGAATGCAGTGCTGCACGCCGAGCTTCACATACAACAGACGCAGGAAGTGCCACACCTCGGACGTCGTCGCAACCGTACTCTTGCGCCCGCCGCGCGACAGACGCTGCTCGATCGCGACGGTCGGCGGAATGCCGTACACCGCATCGACCTCGGGCCGCCCCGCCGGCTGCACGATCGAGCGCGCGTACGCATTCAGCGATTCCAGATAGCGGCGCTGCCCTTCATGGAACAGGATGTCGAAGGCGAGCGTCGATTTTCCGGACCCCGAAACACCGGTGATCACATTGAAGCGTCCGTGCGGGATGTCGACGTCGAGCGCCTTCAGATTGTGTTCGCGCGCGTTGACGATGCGCACGACGTCCTCGCCCTGCACTTCGCGGCGCGCCTGCGCGGCCCTCAACGCGGTCTGCAACGCGATGCCGTCGTCTTCCTGCGCGACGAGCGCCGCGGCAGGACCGCCGAGCGCCGCTTCGTAGCGTTCCAGCGCTGCGCCCGTGTGCGAACGCGGACACGCGATCACGTCGTCCGGCGTGCCGACGCAGACCACTTCGCCGCCCGCGTCGCCGCCCTCGGGGCCGAGATCGATCAGCCAGTCGGCCGCGCGAATCACGTCGAGATTGTGCTCGATGACGAGCAGCGAATGGCCGCCGGCAAGCAGCTTGCCGAACGCGCGCATCAGCTTCGCGATGTCGTCGAAGTGAAGGCCGGTGGTCGGCTCGTCGAACATGAAGAGCCGGCGGCTCGCCGCCTCGCGTTTGCCCGGCGACTGCGCGGTTTCCGCGAGAAACCCGGCCAGCTTCAGCCGTTGCGCCTCGCCGCCCGACAGCGTCGGCACCGGCTGACCGAGCTTCACGTATTCGAGCCCGACATCGACGATCGGCTGCAGCACGCGCAGTACTTCGGGATCCTCTGCGAAACACTGCACCGCTTCGCTGACGGTCAGATCGAGCACGTCGGCGATCGACAGCGTGCGGCCGTCGCGCGCGATCTTCACTTCGAGCACCTCCGCGCGATAACGGCTGCCGTCGCAATCCGGGCAGCGCAAGTAGACGTCGCTCAGGAACTGCATCTCGATGTGCTCGAAGCCGGAGCCGCCGCACGTCGGGCAACGGCCGTCGCCCGAATTGAAGCTGAACGTGCCGGCCGTATAGCCGCGCTGCTTTGCCATCGGCGCCTTCGCGAACAGCTTGCGGATCTCGTCGAACGCGCCGACGTAGCTCGCCGGATTCGATCGCGCGGTCTTGCCGATCGGCGACTGGTCGACGGACACCGCGTCGCTGATCTGCTCGGCACCGACGAGCTGCCGATACGCGCCGGGCGTCTCGGTCGCACGGCCGAGATGACGTGCGAGCGCCGGATACAGCACGTCCTGGATCAGCGTCGACTTGCCCGAACCCGACACGCCGGTCACGCACACGAGACGTTGCAGCGGAATCTCGACGGTCACGTCCCGCAGATTGTGCTCGGTCGCGCCTTCGAGCACGAGCCGCGGCGTCGCGGCGTCGACCGGGCGACGCTCCCAATGCGACGCGTCGGCCACCTGGCGGCGACCGCCCAGGTACTCGCCGGTGAGCGTATGCGCCGAGCGGATGTCGTCCGGCGTGCCGTCGTAGACGATCGAGCCGCCGCGTTCGCCCGGCCCCGGTCCCATGTCGATCAGACGATCCGCCGCGAGCATCACCGACGGATCATGCTCGACGACCACGAGCGTATTGCCCGCGTCGCGCAGCCGCTGCATCGCTTCGACGATCCGGTTCAGGTCGCGCGGATGCAGACCGATGCTCGGCTCGTCGAGCACGAACAGCGTCTTCGTCAGCGACGTGCCGAGCGCGGTCGTCAGGTTGATCCGCTGCACTTCGCCGCCCGACAGCGTGCGGCTCTGCCGGTCGAGCGTCAGATAGCCGAGGCCGACGTCGCACAGATAGCGCAGGCGCGTCCGGACTTCGGCGAGCAGCAATTTGAGCGCATCGTCGAGCAGCGCCGACGACAGCGACAGCTCGTCGAAGAACCGCCGTATGCGCGAAATCGGCATCAGCATCAGGTCGTGCAGCGCGAGGCCGGGCAGCGCTTCGAGTTGCGCGCGCGTCCAGTCGACGCGGCGCGGCATGAAGCGGTGTTCGGGCGCGAGCGCGTCGTCCGCGTTCTCTTTCGTGCCGAGACGCCACAGCAGCGCCTCGGTTTTCAGGCGCGCGCCGCCGCACGTGTCGCACGGCGTGTAGCTGCGGTACTTCGACAGCAGCACGCGAATGTGCATCTTGTACGCTTTCGATTCGAGGTACTGAAAGAAGCGCTTCACGCCGTACCACTGCGTCTGCCAGCTGCCGGTCCAGTCCGGCGAGCCCTCGATCACCCAGTCGCGTTCGGCCTGCGTGAGGGCGGACCACGGCGTGTCGCGCGAAATGCCGGCCTTCGCGCCGTAGCGCATCAGGTCGTCCTGGCATTCCTTCCACGCGGGCGTCTGCAGCGGCTTCACCGCGCCCTCGCGCAGCGTCTTGCGACCGTCGGGCACGACGAGCCCCCAGTCGACGCCGATCACCCGGCCAAACCCCCGGCACGCGTCGCATGCGCCGTAAGCGGAGTTGAACGAGAACAGCGCCGGCTGCGGATCCGCGTAGCGCAGGTCGCTTTCCGGGCAATGCAGGCCCGTCGAGAAGCGCCAGATCTGCGGGGTGTCCGGCGCATCGGTCTCCCGTTGCGCGTCCGGCATCACGTAGACGTTCACGCGACCGCCGCCGCGTTTCAGCGACGCCTCGATCGCCTCGACTGCGCGACTCTTCTCCGTGTTCTGCAGACGAAACCGGTCCGCGACCACGTCGAGCACCTTGCGCGCGCCGTCCGCGGTCTTCACTTCGCGCTCGGCCTGCACGCGCGTGTAACCGCTCGCCGACAGCCATTGCGTGACTTCTTCGTGGGTGGTCGTGTCGGGCAGTTCGACCGGGAACGTGACCACGACGCGAGGATCGCCGGCCGCCGCCGCGCGCGCGAGCAGTTCCGCGTAGATCGTCTCCGGCGTGTCGTGACGCACCGCATGCGACGTGACCCGATCGAACAGATTCGCCGCGCGTGCATACAGCAGCTTCAGGTGATCGTTCAGTTCGGTCATCGTGCCGACGGTCGAGCGCGAACTGCGCACCGGGTTCGTCTGGTCGATGGCGATCGCGGGCGGCACGCCGTCCACGCGATCGACCTGCGGACGGTCCATCCGGTCGAGAAATTGCCGTGCATATGCACTGAACGTCTCGACATAGCGACGCTGCCCTTCCGCGTACAGCGTGTCGAACACGAGGCTCGACTTGCCCGATCCGGATGGACCGGTGACGACGGTCATCTGACCGGTATGCAGGTCGAGGTCGAGGTTCTTCAGATTGTGCTGGCGGGCTCCGCGGATGCGGATCACGGTTCGGTTTTCGCTCACTTAGCGCTCAATTCCGGCTGGTTCACGGCGACATCGGCTCGGGGCGCGGCCCCGCCCGGGAATGGCAGCGGGTACGCGCCGCTTCGGGGTACGGCGGACAGTACCGCAACTGTTGTGGGACAGATTCTACTGTATGTTTATACAGTTGGCAGGACACCCTACCGGACGCAGGGTCGCCCGGACGACCCGACAGAATCGCGCCGGCGGCTTTTGGTTTGGCGCACACTTGTCGAATCCCGCACGTTCTTTTGCAGCCCGGCACTTGCGCACCGACACGCCGACGCTGCGGGCCCATTCGTGCCTCGTGCGTGCGTTTTCACGTGCCTTTCACGTGCGTTTCCCAAAGGAGCCTGAACATGAGCAAGACGATGCAAGCCGCCGTCGTACATGCGTTCGGCGAAGCCCTGACGATCGACGAAGTCCCCGTGCCGACACCCGGTCCCGGCGAATTGCTGGTGAAGATCGAGGCGTGCGGCGTGTGTCACACCGACCTGCACGCCGCGCACGGCGACTGGCCGGTCAAGCCGAATCCGCCGTTCATTCCCGGTCACGAAGGGGTCGGCCACGTGGTCGGCGTCGGCGCCGGCGTATCGCACGTGAAAGAAGGCGACCGCGTCGGCATTCCGTGGCTGTATTCGGCGTGCGGCCATTGCGAGCATTGCCTCGGCGGCTGGGAAACGCTGTGCGAGCAGCAGAAGAATGCCGGCTACTCCGTCAACGGCGGCTTCGCGCAATACGCGCTGGCCGACGCGAACTACGTCGGTCACCTGCCGAAAAACATCGGCTTCATCGAGATCGCGCCGGTGCTCTGCGCGGGCGTCACTGTATATAAAGGGCTGAAAGTCACCGATACGCGCCCTGGCAACTGGGTCGTGATTTCCGGCATCGGCGGCCTCGGCCACATGGCGGTTCAATATGCGCGCGCGATGGGCCTGAACGTGGCAGCCGTCGACGTCGACGATACGAAACTGGAACTCGCGAAAAAGCTCGGCGCCACCGTGACCGTCAACGCGAAAACGACCGACCCGGCCAAATATCTGAAGAAAGAAATCGGCGGCGCGCATGGCGTGCTCGTGACCGCGGTGTCGCCGATCGCGTTCTCGCAGGCGCTCGGCATGGTGCGTCGCGGCGGGACGGTGTCGCTCAACGGCCTGCCGCCGGGAGATTTTCCGCTGCCGATCTTCGAGATGATCCTCGACGGCATTACGGTGCGCGGCTCGATCGTGGGGACGCGGCTCGATCTCGAAGAGTCGCTGCAGTTCGCCGAGGAAGGCAAGGTCAAGGCGACCGTCTCCACCGACAAGCTCGAAAACATCAACGACGTGTTCGCGCGGATGGAGCGCGGCGCGATCGAGGGCCGCGTCGTGCTCGACATGGCGGGGTGAGCGGCGCGCACGATTGCACCGCATAATGACGAACCGGCCCTCAAGGAGACACGACCGATGGCGTCACGCACCCTGCTTTGCTATGGCGATTCGAACACGCACGGCACGAAACCGATCACGGTACCTGGCGTGCTCGAACGATACGGCCCCGACGACCGCTGGCCCGGCGTCGTGCGGCGACTGCTCGGAAACGAATGGACCGTGATCGAAGAGGCGCTGCCCGGGCGCACGACGGTACACGACGATCCGATCGACGGCCGCTACAAGAACGGGCTTTCGTACTTGCGCCCGTGCCTCGAAAGTCAGTTGCCGGTCGACATCGTCGTGCTGATGCTCGGCACCAACGACCTGAAGGCGCGTTTCTCGGTGACGCCGTACGACGTGTCGAAGTCGATCGACGTGCTGCTCGAGACGCTCGTCGCGTGTCGCGCGGGCCCCGACGGTTCCACGCCGCATGTGCTGCTGATGTCACCGGCGCCGATCGAGGAAGTGAGTTTTCTCGGCGAAGTGTTCACGGGCGGCGCCGCGAAGTCGCGCAAGCTCGCGCCGCTTTACGAGCGCGTGGCGGTCAAATACGGGTCCGCGTTTCTCGATGCGGGCGATATCGTGACGGTCAGCCCGACCGACGGCGTCCATTACGAAGCGGAACAGCATCACCGGCTCGGGAAGGCGGTCGCGGAGATCGTCAAGCAGCGGTTTGGGGCGTAAAAGCAGCATAAGAGTCGCCCGACCAGCCACCAGCGCCCGTTGGTGGCTGGCAGTTTTCACACGTTTCTTTGCAATGCATCGACTGACAGCACGGCCTTTGCCGTTGATCTACGACCCGCCTTCACTTTCCGTGTTCATATACGCCTTCTTTCACCAAGGACTCGCTGACCCAGCTTGAGGACGAACGGACCGGCGGGGCGATCCATCTTGACCATGCCCGTTCACGGAAAATTCGACGTCGACAATGAGCCGTTGTCGCCGCTCACCCTATTCGGAGTAGGAACGTTCCTGGCTTACTCGGGGAATGACGTCTACCGCAATCGGGGCGGGTGTGTCGGGATCCCGAACAACGGCCCCATTCCCGCCGGAAGATACTGGATCGTCGACCGTCCGGCTGGAGGTATCCGTTCCAGTGTTCAGGCGTGGGCAAGAGATCAATACAACGCCGCTTTTGGCACGCCGTCCCATCGTGACGAGTGGTTCGCGTTGTATCGCGACGATGGCCGGATTGATGACGTGACGTGGATAAACGGCGTCAAACGCGAGAACTTCCGGCTTCACCCTGCAGGAGGCCGTGGCGTTTCACTCGGGTGCATTACCTTGGCGAGTTACCCGGACTTTCATTGGCTTCGGACCGCCCTTCCTGGTACCACCACCATTCCCGCGCGCAATTCAGGGCTCAACGCCTACGGCTGGATCGAGGCAATCGCGAATGGCACTACTTGCCCGTAGCCTGACCGTCCTCGTCAAGACGGTCCTGTTTCTCGCCATCTACGCACTTGCACTTCGACTGATTCACACCTACCCGCTCCCCATGCCCGAAGATCAGCAACACATATTGTTCGCGATCTCCCAGACGATGGGCATCCGGGATCCAGACGATCTCTACATCATCACGTTTGCGGTTGTTGATCTGATAGTTGCCATCGCTGCGTACTGGTCGATCATGAAAATCTGGCGGCATGGCGCGTCAAAAGACCGTTAAGCACGCATCACGACGCGCATAAAAGCCGCGCCATAAACAAAAACGCCGCCACGGCACCAAGCCGTGGCGGCGTTTCTTTATCCGTCTCTCGCCGCGAAGGCGAGACACGACTTACCGCGACATCATATTCATCGCCACGTTGTGCATGACCCACAACGTCCCGCCGATCACGATCGCGAGGGTCAGCACGGTGAACGCGAACGCGCTGACGTTCCAGCGCTGGCTCGACGACGTGTTCAGGTGCAGGAAGTACACGAGGTGCACGACGATCTGCACCGCTGCGAGCACGGCGAGGCCGAGCAGCGCGGTCTCATGCGTGAAGCCGCCATGCAGCACGACCCAGAACGATGCGGCCGTCAGCACAACCGACAGCACGAACCCGATCATGTAGCTGCCGACGGTACCGTGCCCAGCTTCTTCTTCGTGGTGAATGGAATGCGTTTGAGCCATTTCAGATCACGCTCGCAAGATAAACAAAAGAGAACACGCAGATCCAGACGATGTCGAGGAAGTGCCAGAAAAGGCTCAGGCATGTGAGGCGGCGCAG
Organism: Paraburkholderia sp.; assembly: GCA_035492135.1. GTDB lineage: Bacteria > Pseudomonadota > Gammaproteobacteria > Burkholderiales > Burkholderiaceae > Paraburkholderia. Next base: position 96,445 of record DATJJN010000098.1, read on the forward strand.
TTCGCGCTCGCCGAGATCCTTCGCCTTCACGACCTGCACCATCAGCACCAGCATCCACACGAGACCGAGCGTCACGTGCAGACCGTGCGTGCCGACCAGCGTGAAGAACGCCGACAGGAACGCGCTACGGCCCGGACCCGCGCCGTCCGCGATCAGGTGGCTGAATTCGGTCAGTTCGAAGTACAGGAACGTCGCGCCGAACAGGAACGTGATCGCGAGCCACACCAGCACTTGCGCATTGCGCTTCTTGTGCGCGGCGATCATCGCGAAGCCGTACGTGATACTCGACAGCAGCAGCACCGCGGTTTCGCGCGCGACGCCCGGAATGTCGAACAGGTCCTTGCCGGTCGGGCCGCCTGCGAACTGGTTCTGCATCACCGCGAACACTGCGAACAGCGTCGCGAAGATGATGCAGTCCGTCATCAGGTACAGCCAGAAGCCGAACACCGAGTGCGACGGCGGATGATCGTGATGATCATGCTCCAGTGCCGCAGCTGAACTGGTTTTCTGCAACATCAGTTGGCCTCCAGAACTTCTTGACGCTTGCCGCCATTGCGATCATTGCCTTCGAACGCCTTGACGAGTGCGCGATAGCGCATTTCTTCATCGGCCCGGACCTTGGCGGCCGGGATGTAGTAACCGTCGTTCTTGCCGAAGCTGTAGATGATCACGGTCGCCATCACGCCGATCATGCCGACAGCAGCCAGCCACCAGATGTGCCAGATCGCTGCGAAGCCGAGCACGAGGCTGAACATGCCGACCAGGAAACCCGCGCTGGTGTTCGACGGCATGTGGATGTCGCGGTACTCCGTGTTCTGGATGTCCACCGTCTCGCGGCCGGTTTCCTTCATGTGCGCGAATTCGTCGAGCTCGCTCACGTGCGGGATCACCGCGAAGTTATAGTCCGGCGGCGGCGACGAAATCGCCCACTCCAGCGTACGGGCACCCCACGGGTCGCCCGTCAGGTCGCGGTTTTCCGGCAGGTTGCGGTCGCGGATCGATACGTACAGTTGCAGCAGCTGGTGCGCGATGCCGATCGCGACGAGCACGGCGCCGAACCACGCAATGACCATCCACGGATGCCACGCGGGGTTGTCGTAGTGGTTCAGACGGCGCGTGACACCCATGAAGCCAAGCACGTACAGCGGCACGAACGCGACATAGAAGCCGACGAACCAGAACCAGAACGCACGCTTGCCGAGCTTCTCGTTCAGCTTGAAGCCGAACGCCTTCGGGAACCAGTAGTTCATGCCCGCGAGGTAGCCGAACAGCACGCCGCCGATGATCACGTTGTGGAAGTGCGCGATCAGGAAGAGCGAGTTGTGCAGTACGAAGTCCGCGCCCGGAATCGCCAGCATCACGCCGGTCATGCCGCCGATCGTGAACGTGACCATGAAGCCGATCGTCCACAGCACCGACGTGCTCATTTCGAGGCGGCCGCGATAGATCGTGAACAGCCAGTTGAAGATCTTCACGCCCGTCGGGATCGAAATGATCATCGTCGCAATGCCGAAGAACGCATTGACGTTCGCGCCCGAGCCCATCGTGAAGAAGTGGTGCAGCCACACGACGAACGCGAGCACCATGATCGCGCAGGTCGCATAGACCATCGCCTTGTAGCCGAACAGCGGCTTCTTCGCGAACGTCGCCACGACTTCCGAGAAGACGCCGAATGCCGGCAGTATCAGGATGTAGACCTCGGGGTGACCCCACGCCCAGATCAGGTTCAGATACAGCATCTGGTTACCGCCGGCCTCGTTCGTGAAGAAGTGAGTACCGACGTAACGGTCGAGGCCGAGCAGCGCGAGCGCGACGGTCAGGATCGGGAACGACGCCATGATCAGCACGTTCGTGCACAGCGCGGTCCACGTGAACACCGGCATCTTCATCATCGTCATGCCGGGTGCGCGCATCTTGATGATCGTGACGAAGAAGTTCACGCCGGTCAGCAGCGTACCGACACCGGACAGCTGAACCGCCCAGATGTAGTAATCGACGCCGACCCCCGGACTGAACTGCAACTCCGACAGCGGCGGATACGCGAGCCAGCCGGTCTTCGCGAATTCGCCGACGACGAGCGAGATGTTGATGAGGATCGCGCTGATCGCCGTCATCCAGAACGACAGCGAGTTCAGGAACGGGAACGCGACGTCGCGCGCGCCGATCTGCAGCGGCACGACGATGTTCATCAGGCCCACCATGAACGCCATCGCCATGAAGAAAATCATGATGACGCCGTGCGCGGTGAAGATCTGGTCGTAGTGATGCGGCGGCAGATAGCCGGGCGCGTTATACGCGAGCGCGAGCTGCGTGCGCATCATGATGGCGTCGGCGAAGCCGCGCAGCAGCATGATGATCGCGACGACGATGTACATCACGCCGAGTTTCTTGTGGTCGACGCTCGTGAGCCATTCGGTCCACAGGTACTTCCACTTGCCGAAATACGTGATCGCGCCGAGCACGACGAGCGCGGCCGCGAGCATGCCTGCGCCCGCCACCACGATGATCGGCTCGTGGTACGGAATCGCGTCTAATGTAAGTTTGCCGAACATGCTGTGCTTACCCCTTAGTACCGGTATTGCACGCAGCGCTCTGCGGATCCAGAACGTTGCCGTTGTTGTACTTCGCAATGATGTTGTGGAACAGCTTCGGATCGACCGACGAGAAGTACTGCACCGGCACCTTCTCGGTCGGCTTCGCGACCGACGCATACTGATCCATGCTGAGCGGCTGCTGCGCGGCCTTCACCTGCGCGACCCACGCGTCGAAATCCGCCGGGCTCTTTGCGAGCGTGCGGAACTTCATGTCCGAGAAGCCGTCGCCGCTGAAGTTCGCCGACAGGCCGGCGTAGTCGCCCGCCTGATCCGCGACCAGGTGCAGCTGGGTTTCCATGCCCGCCATCGCGTACACCTGGCTGCCGAGCTGCGGAATGAAGAACGAGTTCATCACCGAATCCGACGTCAGCACGAAGTTGACCGGCGTGCCGACCGGCAGCGCCAGCTGGTTCACCGTCGCGATGCCGAGGTCCGGGTAGATGAAGAGCCACTTCCAGTCGAGCGCAACGACTTCGACGTTGATCGGCTTCACGTCCGATTGCAGCGGCTTGTAAGGATCCAGCTCATGCGTGCTCTTCCACGTCAGCACGCCGAGGAACAGGATGATCAGGGCGGGAATCGTCCAGACAACGACCTCGATGGCGGTCGAGTGCGACCATTTCGGCGCGTAAGTCGCGCTGCGGTTCGTCGCGCGGTAGCGCCACGCGAAAAACAGCGTCAGAAGGATCACGGGGATCACGACGATCAGCATCGCCCACACGGACGTCGCGATCAGCGACTTTTCGGCTACCCCCACACTTCCCTTCGGATCGAGAAGGTCGTAGTTGCATCCGGAAAGACACATGGCCAGTCCGGCTCCGACTGGAAGCCATAACCTTTTCAAGGTCGTTGTTTTCATCACGTTTGCCTGAGTTTCATTCATTGAGTAGTTCGTGCACGTTTCCTGACATCTGGCAAAGGACGCGCGCCCGAATCATACAGCCGCTTTGATAGAGAACGAGCAATGAATGTTGAAAATGATCTTTACCCGAACCAGATTGAGACGATTTGACGCACCGCTGCGACACCCCGCTCACCCCGCCGAACGCCGACCCTCCGCGGCCCTTTTTCGATACCGTCTCTGTCCGATCCCCCGCGCACCGGCCAGCCGGCAAGCGGTTCATGCACTGATTACGAACCGCTTGCGTGCTTCTTTCCCTTTACGTCGGCGAATGCTGCGCGGCGTGTTCGTCCGCGCCCGCGCGCACCGCTTCCGCCGGTGCGCCGTCTTCCGCCGGCTGCTTCGAGCGGCCGGCCTGCGTCACCAGGTTCGCGGCGGACAGCTCGATGGCGTCCGTGAAAGGCTTCGGATAGAGGCCCAGCATCAGCACGAGCACGGCGAGCGACGCGAACATCACCGACTCGCGACGACCGAGATCGACCAGCTTCGCGACGCCGCCATTCGCGACGGCGCCGAAAATCACGCGCTTGTACATCCACAGCGTGTACGCGGCGGACAGAATGACGGTGGTCGCGGCAATCGCGCCGATCCAGAAGTTCACGCGAATCGCGCCCATGATCACCATGAACTCGCCGACGAAGCCCGACGTGCCGGGCAGACCGACGTTCGCCATCGAGAACAGCATCACGAACGCGGCGAAGCGCGGCATCACGTTCGCGACGCCGCCGTAAGCCGAGATCGCGCGGGTCTTCGTGCGATCGAACAGCACGCCGATCGACAGCAGCATCGCGCCCGACACGAAGCCGTACGAGATCATCTGGACGATCGCGCCTTCGGTGCCGATCTGGTTGAACAGGAACAGGCCGAGCGTGACGAGGCCCATGTGCGCGACCGTCGAGTACGCGAGCAGCTTCGTCATGTCGGTCTGAGCGAGCGCGAGCAGGCTCGCGTAGATCACCGCGACGAGCGACAGCGTGATGATCGCCGGCGCGAAGAAGTGGCTCGCGTCTGGCGTGATCGGCAGCGTGAAGCGCAGGAAGCCGTAGCCGCCGAGCTTAAGCATCGCGAGCATCACGGTCGCGCCGGTCGGCGCTTCCAGGTGCACGTCGGGCAGCCACGTGTGGAACGGCCACATCGGCACCTTCACCGCGAACGCCGCGAAGAAGCCGAGGAACACGAAGACCTGCGGCAGGAAGCCGAGCTGCAGGTCGTGCCACGCGGCCATGTCGAACGTGTGCGACTGGCCGTACAGGTAGAGCATCGACAGCAGCATCAAGAGCGAGCTGCCGAACGAGAAGAAGAAGAACTTGACCGCCGCATAGATGCGACGCGCGTTGCCCCACGAGCCGATCAGCAGGTACAGCGGGATCAGCGTCGCCTCGAAGAACACGAAGAACAGCATGCCGTCCTGCGCCGCGAACGTGCCGACCATCAGGCCGGACAGGATCAGGAACGCGCCGAAATACTGCGCGACGCGTACCGTGATCGATTCCCACGACGCGATCACGATCACGAGCGTCGTGAACGCGGTCAGCACGACGAGCCACAGCGAAATGCCGTCGATCCCGAGACGCCAGGCCACGCCGAAGTCCGGCAACCAGTTGCGGAATTCGACGAACTGCATCGCGTTCACGTGGTTGTCGAAGCCGAAGATCAGCGGCAGCGTCAGCAGGAGGCCGACAGCCGAGCCGGACAACGCAAGCCAGCGCGTGAACTGCGGACGGCGATCCGACCCCGCGCGCAGCACCACGACGCCGAACAGGATGGGAATCCAGATCGCCAGACTCAGGAATGGAACGGATTGCATTTCGACAAGGCCTTAAAGCGTACGAATAGCTCTGACGCGCCGCGCGGCACGTAAGTTAAATGAAATGTTTTGCGCGTGATGGGATTCGAACCGGGCGGGCTGTAATTAAATCGTCAGCTTTGCGGCGAAGTGCAACTCGCGGTCAAGGGTTAACGAGGGTAAACGGATTGCGAATGTTTTGCAGCGCAACAAGTCGAGCAAAAGCTCGGACTGACATAAGTCAATGTTTTATCTGCATTTTTGATGAAAGCGAAAAACAACACCTCGCCGCCAGGTGAGGCTTTTTGACGCAGGAATGCCCAAAAAGGTGGGTTTTCGCGGGGTCGCTGGCCGGCTGGTTCGGGGCCTGCCGAAGGGGCTTTAATCTTTCATTTATCTTTCTTGTTTATTTCTATTTCATTCATTTGGCTTCGAGCGCCAGCCTTACAGCCGTAAAAAACCCGGCCGGTTGCCCGGCCGGGCCAACTCTCACGTACGCGCCAGCAACGGCTGAATCACGCGCGGGCCGAACTTTAGTCGCTCATGCGCCCTGAATTAACCGCGACGAGCGGAAGAGTCCTTTCTCGGGGGCCGGATAGTCGGCCGGCGCGCGGCATGCACGTCGCCGCGGCGGGGCCTTCAGTCGGTGCGGGTTCCGGCGCCGCGCGTGCGCAGCCAGCGCCGCGCCGCGTCGATCATCACCGGGTAGCGATCCCCCGGTACGGCGAACAGTACGAGCGCGCAGAGCGCGAGCACGCCGCAGAAAAGGAACGTCCCGCGAAAGCCGAACGCCTGCACGAGCAGGCCGGACAACACGCCCGACAGGATCGAGCCGAGTCGCGACGCATTGAAGAACAGCGCCGTCGCGCGGCCGGGCGACGTCGGCATCAGGTCCTGCACGTACGTCATGCCGAGACACGACGTGACCGCGACGACGAACGCATTGAGGATCTGCATCGGGATCAGCGAGTGCACGCCCGGCGCAAGCGACATCGACACGAAATACACCGCGTGGACGACCGCGCACGCGGCGAGCCAGTTCGGCTTGTGCAGCTTCGACGCGCGCGCGCCGAGCGCGAGCATCATCGGAATCTCCATCAGCGCGCCGAGGCCGAGCATGATCGACACGTCGAGCCGCGAGCCCTTCAGTCCGTGCACGATGTAGAGCGGCAGCACGATCATCGTCGCGTTCGCGGCGAGGCCGATCAGCGTCAGCGCAACGACCGCGCGCATGATGTCGCTCGACGACACGTCCGGCAGCGGCACGCGAGACGACGCGACGCTCGCGCGTGCGCGGGCGCGCGCCGCCGCCGCGTTGCCTGACGCGATCTGCTCGACGCCCGGCTGGACTTCCGCCTGCGTCAGCGGTTGAGCTTCGGATTCGATCGCCGTCTGCGCGGCCTGCGCCTCGGCCTCGCCGGCGAGCGGTCGGCGCTGCAGATGCTGGGTCGCGTGTTCGTCGTCGCGCGGGCCCGGCTCCCGCATGCGCCAGACGATCGTCCCGCACGCAGCGAAGCTCGCGGCCGCGAACAGAAAGAGACCGTAGAAGCCGACCGCCGCGAGCACCAGCGCGCCGACGGCCGGACCGAACACCCACGCGGCCGACAGGATCGTTCGCAGCGTCGCGCTCGCGAACGTGCGCTCGGCGTCGTCGACGGCGGGCAGCGCAGCACGGCTGAACGAGAACACGAGCGACAGCGCGCAGCCGCCCGCGCCGATGAACGCAATGCCGACCGCGAGCAGCAACGCGTACTCGCGCACGACACAGAGGCTCAAATAACCGATCGTCGCCGCCGCGAGCGACGTGAGCAGCAGCGGCCGATGCTGGCCGGTCGCATCGCTCCAGCGGCCGGCCGCGGTACTCGCGATGACGCCGCTCGCGGCGATCGCGGTCATGAAGATGCCGAGCCGCAACGGCGTCATGCCCGCGCGCTCGACGCCGAACAGCGACAGATACGGCGCGGTAAACGACATCGCGACGCCGAGCATCAGCGTCGCGCCAGCGAGCGGCAAGAATCCGGGGATACGTAAAAGACCACGAAAGCGCGAGTTGTTGAGCACGGCGCGATGGGTAGTGGGAAGGACGAAACGGCGGAACGCGAACCTCGGCAGACGCCGCCGGATCGACCCGGCATTATCGGGCGTAAAGCGAGCGCGCTGCAAGGCGCGTGCCGTGCGTGCCACAAAGTGAGCGGGTTATGCACAGATTGTGTTGAGCGCTCTTTGGATATCCCGGGGACAACCGCGCTATGTCGTTGATGCGAAGTGGGTTGTGGGCGTTGGTTCGGATGGCGGCAGGCTCTGCGCATGCGCCGCGAAACTATCCACAGTTTCCGTGGAGAAGCCTGTTGATAACCCCTCCACGGCATGCGTAACGCACTGATCGCACGCGTCATTTCCACATCGCCACAACGACACGCGCGCACGACCCGCGTGAACGCGGCTCAACCGAGATCGAGCGCCCCGGTCAAATCCCCAGGCGGCGTTTCCCCCCGCGCCGCGAACGCCCGATCGCGGGCGGCCACCCCATCGAGCGGCGCAAGCCCATGCACGCGGCTGATGAAGCGCAGGATCGAGCACGTGTCGTACAGCGTGTGATCGACATAGCCCTTCTTCGCAAACGGCGCGATCACGAGCGCCGGCACGCGCGAGCCCGGTCCCCAGCGATCGCCGCGCGGCGGCGCGACCGGGTCCCACCAGCCGCCGTTTTCGTCGTGCGTCATCACGATCACCGTGTTCGCCCATTGCGGGCTGCGCCGGATGTGCTCGATCACCGCCGCCACATGACGGTCGCCCGACGCAACGTCCGCGTAACCCGCGTGCATGTTCAGGTTCCCCTGCGGCTTGTAGAACGTGACGGCCGGCAGACGGCCCGCGTCGATATCGGCGAGCAGACGGTTCGTCGCCGGGTCGTCGCCGACGCCGGCATCGCGCAGATGCCGCGCCCGCGCTTCGGTGCCCGGCGCGTAGTTCGCGAAGTAATTGAACGGCTGATGGTGATACTGGAAGTCCGGCACCATCCCGGTGTCGCGATGATCGAGCGCGTACTGCCACGCCCCGCTGTACCACGCCCAGTCGATGCCTCGCGCCGACAGACGATCGCCGATCGTCGCGAATGTCTGCGGCGGCAGCACGCGCGGATTCGACGAATCGGCCCACGCCGGGTTGCCGCCTTCGGCCGGCCGCACGTTGCTCGGCTGATACGGCGGCGCCATCGTGTTGACCGCATAGCCGTCCGGCGTGAAGAGGCCGTCGTTGACGAACTTCGGCGGACCGTCGAGCGCCGAAGCCGGGCTCGTCGCCGCGAGCTTCAGCCGCGTGCCCGTCGGGTCGTCGCCTTCGACCACCGACGCAAGATGCTTCGCCGGACTGTTCGCGAGATCCGGATAGAACGGCGCCTGCGCGGCGATCAGATAGATGTGGTTCAGCCACGACCCGCCGAATGCGCCCATGAAGAAGTGGTCGCACAGCGTGTACTGCTGCGCGAGATTCCATAGCTTGAGCGTCTTCGCCGAGTTCTCGTAATGCCCCATCACGAGCGCGCCGGAATCGCCCCACGCGACGAACTGGTCGTTGCGCCCGCCGTTGATCTGCATCTGGTTCTGATAGAAGCGATGGATCAGGTCGCGCGTGATGACGCCGTTCGGCAGCGGCCGTCCGTCCGCGTCCGCGATCACGAACGGCCGGTTCGGCAGCCGCGCGATCGCAGACTCGGGGATCATGAAGCGCCGGCCATCGACTTCCTGCGCCTGCGGCACGAGCCCGCCCCAGATCTTCGGCAGGTGCGGCAGCGCGGTCTTGCCGTCGCGGTCGAGCTGCGTATAACGCTCGGCGCTCACGTCAGCGAGCGGATAGTTCACGCCGGGGAAATCGCCGTACAGATTCACGAAGCTGCGATTCTCCGCGTAGATCACGACGATGTGGCGCACCTGGTCGCGCAGCGCCGCGTCGAGCCGCGCGTCGGCCGCGCTGCGCGGACCGCCCGGCGCGGAAGCCGACGCCGTCTGCGTCGTCTGGCAGCCGCCGATCGCGAGGCCGACGCCGACCGCCGCGAGGCCGGTCAGCACACGGCGGCGCGCGGGGTCGTCGGGGGCTTCGGGATCGCGGGTTGCGCGGGTGCCCGCCTGATCGTCTGCGTCGGGTGCCGGGTCGTGGTCGTCCATGGTCGATGTCTCCTCAGTGGTTCGGCGCGGTGTGGCGTGAACGGCGATGCGTGCTCGCGCGTCGGTTCCGTCGTCGGTCAGGGCCGGAGCATAGCGCGTCGGACGCGGATGCGGCACAAACCAACGGCCGGCCAGCGCATGCGATTCGGCCGCCCAGCAGGCCCGCGACGAAATTGACTACACTTCGAACGATCGGGCTCGCCGCCCGATCCCCGTTTCCTCCCGACTACATGGAGCCGCCGCCATGCACGACCGGAAACCGCCCCCTTTCCCCGACACGCACCGCGCGAGCGTCGCCCGCGCATCACGGGAAAGCCTGCGTTGAGCGCGCGCCGCCCCCCGTCCAGCGCCGCGCCGCCCGAGCGTGTAATCGTGCGCGGCGCACGTGAAAACAATCTGAACGACCTCGATGTCGATATTCCGCGCGACGCGCTCGTCGTGTTCACCGGCGTGTCGGGTTCCGGCAAGTCGTCGCTTGCGTTCGGCACGCTGTACGCGGAAGCGCAGCGGCGCTACTTCGAGTCGGTCGCGCCGTACGCGCGGCGGCTGATCGAACAGGTCGGCGCGCCCGACGTCGACGCGATCGACGGCCTGCCGCCCGCGGTCGCGCTGCAGCAGCAGCGCGGCGCGCCGGGCGCGCGTTCGTCGCTCGGCAGCGTGACGACGCTCGCGAGCCTGATCCGGATGCTGTACTCGCGCAGCGGCACCTATCCGCCGAAGATGCCGATGCTGTACGCGGAGGACTTCTCGCCGAACACGGTGCAGGGCGCGTGTCCGTCCTGCCACGGACTCGGCCGCATCTACGACGCGACCGAGCAGTCGATGGTCCCCGACGACACGCTGTCGATCCGCGAGCGCGCGATCGCCGCGTGGCCGACCGCGTGGCACGGCCAGAATCTGCGCGAGATCCTCGTCACGCTCGGCTACGACGTCGACAAACCGTGGCGCGAGCTGCCGCTGAAAGACCGCGAGTGGATCCTGTTCACCGACGAACAGCCGACGGTGCCGGTGTATCCGGGCTTCACGCCGGCCGAAACGCGCGCGGCACTGAAACGCCGCGCGGAACCGGCGTACCACGGCACGTTCATGAGCGCGCGCCGCTACGTGCTGCACACGTTCGCGAATACGCAGAGCGCGCAGATGAAGCGGCGCGTCGCGCGCTACATGGTCAGCAGCGAATGCCCGGCGTGCCACGGCAAGCGGCTCAAGCGCGAGGCGCTCGCCGTCACGTTCGCAGGGCTCGACATCGCCGAGCTTTCGCGTTTGTCGCTCGACCAGCTGACGGAACTGCTGCGCCCGGTCGCGGACGGCACCTGGCCGACCGATCTGCGGATGGCGCATGTGTCCGGCCGGCTGCCGTCCGCGCTCGCGCGCCGCGCGGCCGCCGAACAGCGCGTCGCGCAAGGCGGCTTCGCGCACGCCGATGCGCCGGACGTGCGGCGCACGCCGAATCTGTCCGAGGAGAAGCGCGTGGCCGCGCAGCGGATCGCCGGCGAATTACTCGAGCGGCTCGCGACGCTGACCGGCCTCGGGCTCGGCTACCTGTCGCTCGATCGCAGCACGCCGACGCTGTCGTCCGGCGAGTTGCAGCGGCTGCGCCTCGCGACGCAGTTGTCGTCGCAACTGTTCGGCGTCGTGTACGTGCTCGACGAGCCGTCCGCCGGCCTGCATCCCGCGGATGGCGAAGCGCTGTTCGACGCGCTGCAGCGGCTGAAGGCGGCGGGCAATTCGCTGTTTGTCGTCGAGCACGATCTGCGCACGATGCGGCGCGCGGACTGGCTGATCGACGTCGGCCCCGGCGCGGGTCAGCACGGCGGCACGATCGTCTACAGCGGACCGCCGGCCGGGCTCGCGAACGTGCCGGCGTCGCAGACCGCGCGCTACCTGTTCGAGAATCCGCCGCTGCCGTCGACGGCGCGCGCGACGCGGCCGGCGAAACGCTGGCTGCGCGTCGAGGGGATCGTCTGCAACAACCTGCGCGGACTCGACGCCGAGTTTCCGCTCGGCTGCCTGACGACCGTCACCGGCATCTCCGGCTCCGGCAAGTCGACGCTCGTGAGCCGCGCGCTGGCCGATCTCGTCGCGTCCGGCCTCGGCCACGACGTCGCCGCGACCGACGAAGACGACGACGAGCCCGATCCGCTATTCGGCTCCGCCGATGCGCCTGTCGCCGGCACGATCGTCGAAGGGCTCGATGCGTTCCGCCGTCTCGTGCGCGTCGACCAGAAGCCGATCGGCCGCACGCCGCGTTCGAATCTCGCGACCTACACCGGGCTTTTCGATCACGTGCGCAAGCTGTTCGCGCAGACGCCGCTCGCGCGCCGACGCCGCTACGGCGCCGGGCGTTTCTCGTTCAACGTCGCCGCGGGCCGCTGCCCGACGTGCGAGGGCGAGGGCTTCGTGCACGTCGAACTGATGTTCATGCCGAGCGTGTATGCGCCGTGCTCGACGTGTCAGGGCGCGCGCTACAACGCGCCGACGCTCGAAGTGCGCTGGCGCGAGCGCAACATCGCGGACGTGCTCGATCTGAGCGTCGAAGCCGCGTGCGAATTCTTCGCCGACGAGCCGCAGGCGATGCGGCCGCTGAAGGTGCTGCGCGACATCGGTCTCGGCTATCTGCGGCTCGGGCAGCCGGCCACCGAGCTGTCCGGCGGCGAGGCGCAGCGCATCAAGCTCGCGACCGAGTTGCAGCGCGCGCAGCGCGGCAACTCGCTGTACGTGCTCGACGAGCCGACGACCGGCCTGCACCCCGCCGACGTCGACCGTCTGATGATGCAGGTGCATGGGCTCGTCGACGCGGGCAACACGGTGGTGCTGGTCGAGCACGACATGCGGGTCGCCGCGCAGGCCGACTGGGTGATCGACATGGGACCCGGCGCCGGCGACGCCGGCGGCCGGATCGTCGCGGCAGGCACGCCGCAGCACGTGTCCGCCGCGACGGACAGTCAGACCGCTGCGTGGCTGCGCGAGCAACTGGCGTCGGACGCGCGGGCGTAGTCAGCCCGGCGGCGCGGCGCGCCCGCCAGCCTCCTGCGGTCCGTCGGATTGCGCAGGATGCGCCTGTGCGAGCGTCTGCGCGGGCCGCGCTTCGTCGACGCGGTTGTCGAGCGCCACGCGCGGCGCGAGCGGCACGCCTTCGCCCTGGCCCACGTCGCGCGGCACGTCGGCCGCATCGGTCCACACGGGGTCCGGGATTTCGCTGAACACCTGACGCAGACGCGCCCCCCACGTCGTGTGGATCATCCGGTAATACTCGCTGGATTCGTCGAGCGTCGCGTAACGCGTGACGCGCAGCGTATCGCGCTCGTAGACCAGCAGATCGAGCGGCAGCCCGACCGACAGGTTCGAGCGCAGCGTCGAGTCCATCGAGATCAGCGCGCATTTCGCGGCCTCGCCGAGCGGGGTCGAAGACGTCAGCACGCGATCGATGATCGGCCGCCCGTACTTCGCCTCGCCGATCTGGAAATACGGATTCAGATTCGACGTCTCGATGAAATTGCCGGCCGAATAGATCTGGAAGAGCCGCATCGGCTGGCCGCGCAACTGGCCGCCGACAATGAAACTGCAATTGAATTCGACGCCGAAGCCCTTCAGCGCGTCGGCGTCGCGCCGGTAAACCTCGCGCACCGCGTCGCCGACGAGACGCGCGGCATCGACCATCGACAACACGTTCCATAACGTCGGACGCCCGGCTTCCTGCGGCTCGGTCAGCACCTGCAGCGTCGCCTGCGTGATCGCGAGATTGCCCGCCGCGAGCAGCACGAGCACGCGCTCGCCCGGGTCTTCGAACACGACCATCTTGCGCGACGTGCTGATGTGATCGACACCTGCATTCGTGCGCGTGTCCGACAAAAACACGAGCCCTTCTTCCACCGCCATTCCCACGCAATACGTCATTTGCACTCCAGGTTATTGCTGCTGCGACTGCTGAGACCGCTGCGCATTGACCTCGACGCGCACGTCGAGCGTCTCCGCCATGCCGCCGACGCGCGTGCCGCGCACCGGCGCAGCGCTCTCGTAGTCGCGGCCCACCGCGATCCGGCAATACTTTTCGCTCGCGAAACACGCATGCGTGACGTCGATCGTCACCCACCCGCCGTCGAGCCACACGTCGACCCACGCGTGGCTCGCGACCTCGGGCGCGTCGCCGGGGTCCACGTAGCCGCTCACATAGCGCGCCGGCACGCCGCGCGCGCGGCACAGCGCCAGCATCACATGCGCGTGATCCTGACACACGCCGCTGCCGAGCGCGAGCGCATCCGCCGCCGAATGCGTGACCTCCGTGACGCCCTGCGCGTACCGCACGCGCTCGTTCACGATCGCGGCGGCGTCGAGCACGGCGGCGCTGGAGTCGAGCGGGGCCAGCCCCGCGGCGAGTTCGGACAATGCGTCGTCGGTTTCGGTCAGGCGCGTCGGCAGCGTGAAATACCACGCGGGAACCGGCCCTTCGCCGTCGGGCAAACGGCCGTCGGCGAGCGGCAACGTCTCGACCTCGCCGCGCACGCGCAGACGGATTTCCTGATGCGGCTTCGTCAGCACGAGCGTCTGCAGCATGTTGCCGTACGCGTCGCGCGTGGCATCGAGCTTGCCCGGCGCATCGATGTGCCACTGCGTGACGATCTGCGCGGGCGTCGTCAGCGGCGCGAGGTGCAGTTGCTGGATCGAATAGCGCACCGGCGCTTCGTAGCGATAGACGGTGTCGTGACGGATCGCGAGTTGCATGACTTACGCCCCTTTCATGGCCGGATCTATCCGGCCTGCAACATCAGATAAGTGCTAGCGACCTGGTTGCCCAGCTCGTACACTCGCCGAAGAAACTGCGTGAGAAACGTGTGCACGCCGGTCGAAAAAATCTGCCTCAAGTCCGAGTACAACAGTTCCGCGCGCAGCTTGCCGGCCATCCGTTCGACTTCGCGCGACGTGGCGGTTCGCAGCAGCGCGAGATTCGTGCAGACGCCGTCGAGCGACGCGAGCAGCGAGCGCGGCATCTGCTGGTTCAGGATCAGCAGTTCGACCACGCGCGCGGGCGTCACCACGTCGCGATACACCTTGCGGTAGATTTCCAGCGCCGACACCGAACTCAGGATCGACGTCCAGTAATAGAAATCTTCGAGCTGCCGCGCGGCCGAGCGCGAGTCCGGATCGTCGACTTCGACGAAGCGCACGTCGAGAATCCGCGCGGTGTTGTCCGCGCGTTCGAGAAACGTGCCGAGCTGCGTGAAGAACAGCGCGTCGTCCTGCAGCGCCGTGCCGAGCATCACGCCGCGCGACAGATGCGAGCGGAACTTCACCCACTCGAAGATCGCATCCGGATGCGCGCTCAGTCCGTCGCTGCCGGTTTGTTCCGCGAATTGCAGCCACGTGTCGTTGACGGTCTCCCACCACTCGGTCGTCAGCGTGCCGCGCACCGCGCGCGCGTTTTCCCGCGCGGCGAGCAGGCACGAGTAGATACTCGACGGATTGTCCGGCTCGGCCACCAGAAAATGCAGGACGCTCGCGCGCGTCATCGTCTCGTGGCGCGCGTCGAATGCCGGCTCCAGCTCCGAGATCCGCAGCATCGCACGCAGCCCGCGCGCGTCGCGGTCGTCGCTGCCGGGCAGCAGGCGCTCGTTCAGGTTGATGTCCAGCATCCGCGCGGTGTTCTCCGCGCGCTCCATGTAGCGGGCCATCCAGAACAGATGGTCGGCGGTGCGGCTCAGCATGGTCGATCCTTTTCAGTGTCCGCGCGGCATGCGTCGCTTCACGGGCTCACGTCATTCCAGTACCCAGGTGTCCTTCGTGCCGCCTCCCTGCGACGAATTCACGACGAGCGAGCCCTCTTTCAACGCGACGCGCGTGAGTCCGCCCGCCACCATCCGCACCGTGCTGCCGGACAGCACGAACGGCCGCAGATCGATGTGCCGCGGCGCAATGCCCCCGTCCACGAACGTCGGACACGCGGACAGCGACAGCGTCGGCTGCGAGATGTAGTTCGACGGCCGCGCGACGAGTCGCGCGCGAAACGCGTCGATTTCGGCGCGGCTCGCGGCCGGCCCCACGAGCATCCCATAGCCGCCCGCGCCGTGCACCTCCTTCACGACGAGTTCGGGCAGATGCGCGAGCGTGTACGCGAGATCTTCCGACTTGCGGCACTGCCACGTCGGCACGTTGTTCAGAATCGGCTTCTCGCCGAGATAGAACGCGATCATGTCGGGCACGTACGGGTAGATCGACTTGTCGTCGGCGACGCCGGTCCCCATCGCGTTCGCAAGCGACACGCGGCCCGCGCGATACGAGGTCAGGAGGCCCGGCACGCCGAGCGTGGAATCCGCGCGAAACGACAGCGGATCGAGAAAGTCGTCGTCGATGCGCCGGTAGATCACGTCGACGCGCCGGGGCCCCTGCGTCGTGCGCATGAACACGTAGTTATCCTCGACAAACAGGTCCTTCCCCTCGACCAGCTCGACGCCCATCTGCTGCGCGAGAAACGTGTGCTCGAAATACGCGGAGTTGTACATGCCGGGCGTCAGCACGACGACGTTCGGCTCGTCGACGCCCGCGGGCGCGACCGAGCGCAGCGTGTCGAGCAGCAGGTCCGGGTAGTGCGCGACCGGCGCGATCCTGTGTTGAACGAACAGATCGGGGAAGAGCCGCATCATCATCTTGCGGTTCTCCAGCATGTACGACACGCCGGACGGCACGCGCAGGTTGTCCTCCAGCACGTAGAACGCGCCGTCGCGGCCGTCGCGCACGATGTCGACGCCGGCGACGTGCGCATACACGCCGAGCGGCACGTCGATCCCCTGCATCTCCGGCCGGTACTGCGCGTTCGTGTACACCTGTTCCGCCGGTATCACGCCGGCGCGCACGATGTGGCGTTCGTGATAGACGTCGTGCAGGAACAGGTTCAGCGCCTTCACGCGCTGCCGAAGGCCGGCTTCGAGCAGCGCCCATTCGTCGGCGGGAATGATGCGCGGAATCAGGTCGAAAGGAATCAGGCGTTCGGTGCCCGACAGGTCCCCGTTGACGGCGAACGTGATGCCGACGCGCCGGAACAGCAGGTCCGCTTCCGCGCGCTTGCGCGCCATCGTCTCGCTGCCCTGCCGCCCGAGCCAGTGCTGGAACCGTTCGTAATGCGGGCGCACGGCGCCCTCGTCGCGCATTTCATCGTGGACTTGCATCGCCTTTCTCTCGCGCGTTTGGATGAGAGGCGCACGCGTTCACGCGTGGCGTCGTGCGGCGGCGCCTGGCCTCACCGAAAAAAGCAACAGCCATGCCAAACGTTTCGCGCGAAACCGTGCGTCTCGCTGGTGCAATCGGGCGTCGCTCGCCACCGCGCGCGCGCCGCGACGAAACGTGCGCTGCGCGTCGCGCGTCGAACTGGTGCAGATCGCTGCAGAGCGCCGCTGTCAGTCTGGTTAAAAACCTTTCGGGTGACAACGTGGACGCACGCAGATGAAAGCAAAGCGTCATCGCTTCGCGCGTGCGTTTGCGCGCCGTGCGGCCCGCAGGCACAATGCGCCGTCCGCACACCGATGCGGACTTCTTTTGCAAACATCGGAGACTCATCTTGACACGTACGTTGCTCGCTGCCGCCTGCCTGTCGTTGCTGTCGCTGCACGCCTACGCGGCCGGTGAACCATCGGCTGCGGACCTCGCGCTGCATCCGTCCACCGGCGATTTCGTCGAACACGACTTTCACTTTACGGACGGCACGACGCTGCCGGAAGTTCGCATCCATTACGCGACGCTCGGCACGCTCAGGCGCGACGCGCACGGCCACGCGACCAACGCGGTGCTGCTGCTGCACGGCACGACCGGCACCGGCGCCGCGTTTCTCGCGCCCGCGATGCAGCGCGAACTGTTTGCGCCCGGCGCGCCGCTCGACGCAAGCCGCTATTTCATCGTGATGCCGGACGGCCTCGGTCGCGGCGGATCGACGAAGCCGAGCGACGGGTTGCGCGCGCGCTTTCCGCACTACGGCTATACGGACGTGATCGAGGCGCATCACCGGATGCTCGTCGAAGGACTGAAGATCGATCACCTGCGTCTCGTGCTCGGCACGTCGATGGGCGGTATGCAAACGTGGATGTGGGGCGAGCGTTATCCGACCATGGCCGACGCGCTGATGCCGATCGCGAGCCAGCCGATCCCGATGGCGGGCCGCAACTGGCTGTGGCGGCAGATGATCGTCGGCGCGATCCGCAACGACCCCGGCTGGCAGGGCGGCGACTACGCGGCGAACCCGACGCAGTGGACGCGCGTGATGCCGGTCTTCACGATCATGACCGAGAACCCGGCGCGGATGCAGACGGTCGCGCCGGACCGCGAAGCCGCGACGAAGATGTACGACTCGCTCGTCGAGCGCTTCGGCAAGAACGACGCGAACGACGTGCTGTACTGGTTCGAGTCGTCGCGCGATTACGATCCGTCGATCCACCTCGCCGACATTCGCGCGCCGCTCTTCGCGGTGAACTTCATGGACGACCTGATCAACGCGGCCGATCTCGGCGTGATGCAGCGGCTGATTTCGCAGGTGCCGCACGGCCGCTTCGTCGAGGTGCCCGAGGGCCCGCATTCGTACGGACACCAGACGCTCGCGCACCCCGAGGTGTGGAAGCCGTATCTGGTCCAGCTGATGAACAGCACCGCCGCGCGCGACTAGGGCGTGCGTCGCTAGCCGCGCGCTTCCCGGCGCGCGGCCATCAGATAGAGCCGCACCAGTTCGCGGATCTCGCCGGTCAGCACCGCCTGCATGGCCGGCGTTTCGTCGGCGGCCACCGAAATCCCCTTCAGCAGATGCAGCAGCACGACGGCCATCGCCTGCGCTTTGGCCGGCGCGATGCCGTCGATCGCGCGCTGCAGAATCCGCGCGATGCCCGCGCGCGCCTCGACGCGAAACCGCTTGCGCAGATCGTCGGTGCCGGCCCGCGAATCGACGAGCGCGACCGCGAGACGGCGCTGCGACTGCAACGCCAGCATGAAATCCACCAGCGCCGCCGCGAGCGCGTCCATCGACATCCGTTCGACCTGGCCGGCCAGTTCCGCGAGACTCGTGCTCACGTGCTGCGCGTAGCGCAACAACAGCGCGTCGGCGAGCACCTCCTTCGACGGAAAGAACCGGTATAGCGAGCCGATCGCCGTCGATGAGCGCGCGGCGATTTCGGTCATCGTCGCGGCGTCGAAGCCTTTTTCCGCGAACACGTCGGCCGCCGCGTCCATGATGGCGGCAACGCGCTGACGGCCGCGCTCGCGCTTCGGCTCGGGGACGCCGGGGAACGTGGCAACGGCGGCGGCAGGAGTCATATTGGCTACTTCCACGAATGCGAGGAATTGAGAGTGAATCCTCGCATATTAGCATTCATTCGAATGGTCCGTTCGGGAGCCCCATCCGCGTCGCGTTATCAGAGATAACGCGCAGGAAAGTCGCACGTTTTGACTTATGCGAGGATACCCTCTACTATCTCTTCTTTGCGAGGACGTCCTCGCATATCGCACGATACCCCCTTGCCGGAGCGCATCATGACCTCACCCTCATGCCCGACCACACCGTCCTCGCGACACGCACCGACATGACCGCCGCGCCGCCGAAGCGCCTCGCTGGCATGGCGCCGGCCGTGCAGTGGAGCGCGCTGATCGCGCTTTCGCTCGTCGCATCCGGCGTGTTCGCGGCCACCGGCCTGCCGGCCGCGCTGTTGCTCGGCCCGATGGTGGCCGGCATCGTCGTCGCCGCCAACGGCGCGCAGGTGCGCATTCCGCGTCAGACGTCGCTGCCGGTGCAGGCCGTCATCGGCTGCATGATCGCGAAGATGCTGCCGCCCGCGATCTTCGCGCAGGTCGGCGCGCACTGGCCGCTGTTCGCATTCGGCGTGCTGTCGGTGATCGCCGCGAGCACGCTGCTCGGCTGGCTGTTGATGCGCCTGCGCGTGCTGCCCGGCAGCACCGCCGTGTGGGGCCTGAGCCCCGGCGCCGCGACCGTGATGATCCTGATGGCCGAAGCGCACGACGCCGACCCGCAGATGGTCGCGCTGCTGCAGTATCTGCGCGTGCTGATCGTCGCTACCGTCGCGTCGATCGCCGCCGCGCTGCTCGGCGCCGGCGCGCATCACGTCGCGCATGCACCGTGGTTCGCGCCGATCGCGTGGGGACCGTTCGCGTCGACGCTCGCGCTCGCGTGGGTCGGCGGTCTGCTCGGACGCCGGCTGCCGGTATCCGCCGGCCCGTTGCTCGTGCCGCTCGTGGCCGGCGTCGCGCTGATGCACGCAGGCTGGATCACGATCGAATTGCCGCGCTGGCTGCTGGCCGTCGCGTATGCGCTGGTCGGCTGGCGCGTCGGCCTGCAGTTCACGCCGGCGCTGCTGCGTCACGCGGCCCGCGCGCTGCCGAGGCTCGCCGCGTGTTCGGCCGCGCTGGTCGTCGCGTGCGCGGCGCTCGCCGCGCTGCTCGTCACGACGCTGCACGTCGACCCGCTGACCGCGTGGCTCGCGATGAGCCCGGGCGGCGCGGATTCCGTCGCGATCATTGCCGCGTCGACGAACGTCGACGTGCCATTCGTGATGGCCATGCAGATGATGCGCTTCGTCGTCGTGGTGTTCGCGGCCCCGCCGCTCGCACGGCTCTTGATGCGCTACGCACCGACCGCACGCCGCGATCGTGGCGAAGCGCCCGACCACAACCTTCGCCCTCCGAGGTAACTCATGCATTACGTCACGCTGTTTTTCTGCGGCCTGCTGCTCACCAACTGCATTCCGCATCTGGTGCGCGGGGTCGAAGGCAAGCCGTTTCCGTCGCCGTTCTCGAAGCCGCGCGGCGTCGGCTTCTCGTCGCCGCTCGTCAATGTGCTGTGGGGCCTCGCGAATCTCGCGGCGGCGCTCGTGCTGCTCGGGCGGCAACCGGTGTCGCTCGCGTCGGGCGCCGACCTCGCGGCGCTGCTGGTCGGCGCCTTGCTGATGGGCGTGTTCTGCGCACGCCACTTCGGCGCCGTGCAGGCCGCACGCAGCCGGAACGATCGCTGACACGACGCACCACTATGAACCGGCGAACCTCCATTAATTTTTTGAGATGGCGCGTTCCTCATCGGCTCTGTTAGATAAGCTGGCGTGTTGACGCGCGGGCGACGCGATCCGCCGTCCGCGCGTGCCGGCGCTGCCGGCACTCCTGCCTTCGGCACTGACCTGGCTAACCGATGACCGAACCGACCCACCGACTGCTCCCCATCACCTCCGATACGCACGGCGTCGACATCGACCTCGTGTACGCCACCGACCGCAATCTGACGGGCCAGCCGATCTACCGGACCGCCCACTGTCTGCTGCTCGAACCCGCCGAAGCCGCGCTGCGCCGCGCCGCGGCGATCGCGCGCCGTGCGGGACTCGGTCTGCGCGTGTTCGACGCGTACCGGCCGACGCGCGCGCAGCAGGTGCTGTAGGACTTCCTGCCCGACCCGACTTATATCGCGGACGTGAAGACCGGCTCGAACCACAGCCGCGGCACCGCGATCGACCTGACGCTGCTCGACGCAAACGGCGCGCCGCTCGACATGGGGACCGGCTTCGACGACATGACCGCACTGTCCGCGCACTTCGCGGCCGATCTGCCGCCAGCGATGCATCGCAACCGCCTGCTGCTGCTCGGCATCATGCAGGCGGCCGGCTTCAGGCCGATTCCGTCCGAATGGTGGCACTACGAGTTGCCGGGCTCGCGCACGCTGCCGCTGATCGAAGACGGCGCGAACGGTACGCCCCCGCTGATGTAACGCCTGGTTCGATCCCCCTCACCTCGATGGAGCGCGTATGCAGAAGAAGAACAACGGATGGCGCAGCACGCGGATGCTCTCGACCGTCGCGGCCGCGCTGACACTGACGCTCTCGCACCCGGCCGCGGCCGCGACGCCGAAGGACATGCTCGTGATCGCGACGATGCTCGACGAGTTCTCGACGCTCGACCCCGGCGAGGTGTACGAACTGATGCCCGAGGAATACATCGCGAACACGTACGACCGGCTGATCCGCGTCGATCTGAAGGATCCGTCGCATTTCAACGGCGACGTCGCACAGTCGTGGACCGTGAGCCCCGACGGCATGACGTTCACATTCCATCTGCGTCCCGGCCTCAAGTTCCACTCGGGCAACCCGCTGACTGCCGACGACGTCGCGTGGTCGATAGCGCGCACGGTGCTGCTCGACAAGGGCGCGGCGGCCGTGCTGCAAGGCATCGGACTCACGAAGGACAACCTGCAGAAGAACGTGAAGAAGATCGACGACGCGACCGTCAGCATCACGACCGACCGCCGCTATGCGCCGACGTTCGTGCTGAACGTGCTCGGCGCGTGGCCCGCGTCGGTCGTCGATCGCAAGCTCGCGCTCGACCATCAGCAGAACGGCGACTTCGGCAACGGCTGGCTGCGCACGCACGAGGCCGGCTCCGGTGCATACAGGCTCGTGAAGTGGACCGCGAACGAAAGCCTCGTCCTGCAGCGCAACGACGATTACCGCACGCCGCTCGCGATCAGGCGCATCGTGCTGCGCCACGTGCCGGAAGCATCGGGCCAGCGTCTGCTGCTCGAAAACGGCGACGCCGACATCGCGCGCAACCTGAGCCCCGAAGACCTCGCCGCGCTCACGAAGAGCGGCAAGGCCACGGCGTTCGGCGTGCCGCAGGCGACGGTGCTCTATCTCGGCCTCAACACGAAGAACCCGACGCTCGCGAAGCCGGACGTGCAGCAGGCGATCAAATGGCTGATCGACTACGACGGCATCCAGTCGAACATCGTGAAGACGATTTACAAGGTGCATCAGACGTTCATCCCCGAGGGCTTTCTCGGCGTGCTGAACGACAACCCGTACCACCAGGACGTCGCGAAGGCGAAGGCGCTGCTCGCGAAGGCCGGCGTCCCGAACGGCTTCAGCGTGACGATGGACGTGCGCAGCGGCTATCCGTACAGCGAAATCGCGCAGGCAATCCAGGCGAATCTCGCGCAAGGCGGCATCAAGCTGCAGATCCTGCCGGGCGACAACAAGCAGACGCTCGCGAAGTACCGTGCGCGTCAGCACGATATCTACATCGGCGAGTGGTCGGCCGACTATATCGATCCGCACAGCAACGCGCAGGGCTTCGCGTGGAATCCGGACAACGCGGACAGTTCCAGCTACAAGATGCTCGCGTGGCGCAACAGCTGGAACATTCCGCAACTGACGAAGGAAACCGATGCGGCGCTCGCGGAGCCGTCCACGCAGAAACGCGCGCAGATGTACGAGGCGATGCAGCGCGAGATGCTCGCGAATTCGCCGTTCGTGATCCTGTTCCAGCGCGTGTCGCAGGTCGCGATGCGGCCGGGCGTCAGCGGCCTCGAAGTCGGGCCGATCAACGACCTCGTCTCGTATCGGCAATTGAAGAAGCAATGAACGCCGACACGCCGACGACACCCGAGCGTCCCGCGCCCTCGCCGCCCTCGCCGCGCGCGGCGGCGGCCCGGCGCGTCGCGTCTGGCGCGCTGCGCTGGCTCTTCACGCTCGCGCTGACGCTCGCCGGGCTGCTGGTCGTCACGTTCGTGATCGGCCGTAAGGTGCCGATCGATCCGGTGCTCGCCGTGGTCGGCGACCGCGCGAGCGCGAGCGCGTACGCCGCCGCGCGCGCGCAACTCGGGCTCGACCGGCCGCTCGCGGTGCAGTTCCTGCTGTACGCGCGCGACGTGCTGCACGGCAATCTCGGCCTGTCGCTGCTCACGTCGAATCCGGTGCTCGACGACATCCGCCGCGTATTTCCGGCGACGCTCGAACTCGCGACGCTGTCGACGCTGATCGGCGTCGTGGTCGGCGTGCCGCTCGGCGTGATCGCCGCCGCGCGGCACAACCGCTGGATCGATCACGTCGCGCGCTTCGTCGGGCTGATCGGCAGTTCGGTGCCGGTGTTCTGGCTCGGGCTGATGGGCCTGTTGCTGTTCTACGCGCGGCTGCACTGGGTGGCGGGACCGGGCCGCATCGATCCGCTGTACGACGGCATGGTCGACACGCACACCGGCAGCCTGCTGATCGATTCGCTGATCGCGCGCGAGTGGGACGTGTTCTTCAACGCGCTGTCGCATATCGCGCTGCCCGCTGCGATTCTCGGCTACTACTCGGTCGCGTACCTGAGCCGGATGACCCGCTCGTTCATGCTCGACCAGTTGAATCAGGAATACATCACGACCGCGCGCGCGAAGGGCGTGCCCGAGCGTCGCGTGATCTGGGTGCATGCGTTCGGCAATATCGCGGTGCCGCTCGTGACCGTGGTCGCGCTGTCGTACAGCTATCTGCTGGAAGGCTCGGTGCTGACCGAGATCGTGTTCGCGTGGCCCGGCATCGGCTCGTACCTGACCGGCGCGCTGCTGAACGCCGACATGAACGCGGTGTTGGGCAGCACGCTCGTGATCGGCGCGACGTTCATCGCGCTGAACCTGCTGACCGACGCGCTGTATCGCGTGCTCGATCCGCGCGTTCGCTAACGAGTCCGGAGACCCGCCCTTGCACCGCCCCGCCGCTTCCGTTCCGCCGCTTCACGACGACGACCGCGACGACGACGATCGCGCATCGACTACGCGCCGCCGCCGTTGCCGCGACTGGCTGCTGACCGACTCGCCCACATCGCGCGCGCAGGCCGTGCTCGGCAGCGCGTATCGCCGCTGGACGCGTTTCGCGTCGAATCCGCTGTCGATGTTCGGGCTCGGGATCCTCGTACTGCTCGTGGTCGCGGCCGCGCTCGGCCCGCTCGTCGCGCCGCACGATCCGCTGCAACAAGTGTTGCCCGAGCGCCTCATGCCGCCCGGCAGCCCGTCGCACTGGTTCGGCACCGACCAGCTCGGGCGCGACATCCTCTCGCGGCTGATCTATGGATCCCGGCTTACGCTGTCGATTGCGATCCTCGTCGTCGTGATCGTCGTGCCGATCGGCCTTCTGATCGGCACCGTCGCCGGCTTCTTCGGCGGGTGGACCGACGTCGTGCTGATGCGTGTCACCGACATCGCGCTCGCGTTCCCGAAGATCGTGCTCGCGCTCGCGTTCGCCGCCGCGCTCGGGCCGGGTGTGATCAACGCGGTGGTCGCGATTTCGATTACCGCATGGCCTGCGTATGCGCGGCTCGCGCGCGCGGAAACGCTGCGTTACGTGAACGCGGACTTCATCCACGCGGCCCGGCTGCAGGGCGCGTCGCGGCCGAGGCTTTTGCTGCGCTATATCGTGCCGCTGTGCGCGTCGTCGGTGGTCGTGCGCGCGACGCTCGACATGGCCGGCATCGTGCTGACCGTCGCGGGCCTCGGCTTTCTCGGACTCGGCGCGCAGCCGCCGAGCCCCGAGTGGGGCTACATGGTCGCGTCGGGCCGCAACGTGCTGCTCGACGCATGGTGGGTGGCCACGATTCCGGGCATCGCGATTTTGCTCGTGAGCCTCGCATTCAATCTGCTCGGCGACGGACTGCGCGACGTGTTCGATCCGCGCCACGGAGACTGACATGACCACGACGCCGAACGACGCCCCGCTGTGCGAGATCGACGGCCTGCGCGTGACGTTTCGCGGCGCCGACGGGCGCGACACGCAGGCGGTGCGCGGGCTGTCGCTGACGCTCGCGCACGGCGAGCGGCTCGGCATCGTCGGCGAATCGGGCTCCGGCAAGTCGCTGACCGCGCGGGCGCTGCTCGGCCTGTTGCCGCCCAACGCGCATGTGAGCGCGAACGCGCTGCGCTTCGAGGGCCGCGATCTGCTGGCGATGAGCGCGCGCGAGCGGCGCAGCCTGTGCGGCCGGCAGATGGGGATGATTCTTCAGGATCCCAAATACTCGCTGAACCCGGTGATGACGGTAGGACAGCAGATGCGCGAGGCGTTCAGGCTGCAGAACCCGCGTGCCGGCCGCCGCGAGCTTCGCGAGCGCGTCGTCGAGGCGCTCGCCGACGTGCAGATCCGCGAGCCGGCGCGCGTTGCCGACGCGTATCCGCACGAGTTGTCCGGCGGGATGGGCCAGCGCGTGATGATCGCGATGATGGTGTCGAACGGCCCGCGCCTGCTCGTCGCCGACGAACCGACGAGCGCGCTCGACGTGCTCGTGTCGATGCAGGTGCTCGGCGTGCTCGACCGGATGATCGCGAAGCACGACACCGGGCTCGTGTTCATCAGCCACGACCTGCCGCTGGTGATGTCGTTCTGCGACCGCGTGGTCGTGATGTATGCGGGGCGTGCGGTCGAAACCTGCGCGGCGCGCGATCTCGCGCATGCGCAGCATCCGTACACGCGTGCGCTGCTCGCGGCGAGCCCGCCGCTCGCCGATCCGCCCGAGTTGCTGCCCGTGCTCACGCGCGACCCCGCGTGGCTCGACGAACCCGAAGGAGCGCCGCGATGATCGACGTACACGCGCTCGGCGTGCGCTTTGCGGCGCGCCACGGCGAGATCGACGCGGTGCGCGGCGTGAGTTTTCAGGTGGACGCGGGCGGCGCGTTCGGGCTCGTCGGCGAGTCCGGTTCCGGCAAGACGACCGTGTTGCGCGCGCTATGCGGACTCGCGCCGGTCAGCGCGGGACACGCGACGGTCGGCGGCCATACGTTGGGCGGCCCGCTGGCGCGCGCGTTCCGGTGCGACGTGCAGATGGTGTTCCAGGACCCGTACGGCTCGCTGCATCCGCGCTTCACCGTCGATCGCACGCTGCGCGAACCGCTCGACATCGCGGGCAGCGACCGGCACGACGAACGCATCGTCGCCGCGCTGCGCGAAGTCGGCCTCGGCCCGGCGTTCCGCTTTCGCTATCCGCACCAGCTTTCGGGCGGCCAGCGCCAGCGTGTGGCGATCGCGCGCGCGCTGATCGTCGAACCGCGCGTGCTGCTGCTCGACGAGCCGACGTCCGCACTCGATGTCTCCGTGCAGGCCGAGATACTGAACCTGCTGCGCCGGCTGCATCGCGAACGCAACCTGACGATCGTGCTCGTCAGCCATAACCTCGCGGTGGTCGGCTTTCTGTGCTCGCGCGTCGCGGTGATGCGCAACGGCGCGATCGTCGAACACGCGGACATCGCCGCGATTCGCGCACGCCGCGTCGAGCACGACTACACGCGGCAGATGCTCGACGCGACCGACGGTTATCGGCGCACGATCGCGCCGGTCTGAACGCGGCATCACGACGTCGCGACGTCGCGATATCCGATGCAGAGCACGCCGTCGGCGCGCCCCCGCGCCGACGGCGAAGGAGTCGTCATGCGACGCTCCTGTCGTTCATGCAGTGGGACTCGCGTCCGTCGCGGACAAGGGCTCCTTGCGCGGCAACTCGATCGATAGCGGATCGCGCGGCACGCCGTCGACGCGCACTTCGTAGTGCAGATGCGGCCCCGTGGCCCACCCGGTCGAGCCGACATAGCCGATCACGTCGCCCTCGCGCACGTTGCCGCCCGCGCGCAGACCGCTCGCGACGCGCGACAGGTGCGCGAACGTCGTCGAATACGACCGCTCGTTGCGCAGCTTGACGACGTTGC
This sequence comes from Paraburkholderia sp., assembly GCA_035492135.1. Classification (GTDB taxonomy): domain Bacteria; phylum Pseudomonadota; class Gammaproteobacteria; order Burkholderiales; family Burkholderiaceae; genus Paraburkholderia. The sequence goes on from DATJJN010000098.1 coordinate 123,353, forward strand.
CGTATCCCGTTTGCGTGCCGGCAAACGCGACGATGCCGTCCGCGGTCGCTCTCACCGGCGTGCCGGACGGCGCGGCCAGATCGACGCCGTCGTGCGCCCGCCGTTCGCCCGTCACCGGATTCACGCGCATCGGCGCAAACCGCGACGACACGCGCATGAACTCCAGCGGATAGCGGAGCACCGCCCGTACGGCGTGCGCTTTCTGCTGGACCTGCGCCTGCACCTGGGCCGCGACCTGCTTTGCCCGGTACGACACGCGTCCGGCCACGTCGCGGAACAGAAACACCTCGTGAGTCCGCGGTCCGACCGCCAGCCGGACCGCGACCGGCAACGCCGCGTCCGCGGTCGGTCCGGCGTCGGCAGCCTTCTGCGTGTCGTTCGCCGGACGCTCGAAGACGAGCTTCACTTCGTCGCCGCGTCGCAGGTCGCGGCGAAAATCCACTTGCTGCGCGAACGCGTCCTCCAGCATCGCGCCGACGGCGGCACTCACGCCCACGCGACGCACCGCGGACAGAAAATCGCGTTCCACCGTCACGCTTGCGAACCGATACGGGCCATCGGGCTGAAACGAGGAAAGGGGAGCGTCGGGTGCGGGTGAGGCTGCCGGCGGCGCGGAAACCGGCGCGGGTGGCGCGATCAGCGTGGGCGTGGGAATCGCTGCATCGGTGGGAACCGGACCGGGTCGCGCATCCATGCGGCGCATCGACGAATCGCGAGGCAACGTCGGCCCCAGCGTAACGACCAGGAAACTGAGCGCGCAGAGCAGGACGACCCGGCTTGGGCGTCCACGCTGCAATAAAACTGCGGGAAACGACATGCGACCTGCCTGACTGACTGCTTGCGGTGATAGTGCGACATCGGCCGGGGCCCGTTGCGACCCCAGCCCTTCCGGTCCGCATGCGATGACGCACGGGAGGCGCTTCAAGATAAAAACGCTTTCTTAAGGTCGAATTAATGGATAACGGAGGCGACCGGCGACGCGCCGTTCAGGTCGGCGCGGCATCCGTCGAAGGCGGGCAGTGCGTGCGCGTCCGGCAGAAAACGGGGCCGATCGCTATCCGCTATGACGTCGGCCTTTTCTGACAGAACGCCGACGCCGTCTTCGCATTGCCGCCGCGCGCGGATCACGCCGCGGGCCGCGCGAAATCGCGACAAACCGCCGCCGACATCCGCGGTGCCGCACGGTCCCCCAATCGGGCGCGCCCCTTGCTGCAAAGGCCGCAGCGAACTGTTCAGGAGATCGACGGAATGACCCCGCCACGACACGAATCCGGGGCCGGCGTGCGACAGCACAGGGCCGGCCGGCCCGCATGATGCAAGAACGCGCGGCGCCGCGCGTCCCCGACGAAGACCGCACCACCGACGGCCCCGCGTCGCTGCTGCGCCCCGGCGACACGTGCCTGTGCGTGCGGCACGCCAAACGGCTGCGGGTGCTCGTCGACGGCGCGGCGTACTTCGCGGCGCTGCGCGAAGCCATCGTGCGGGCACGCCATAGCGTGTTCATCGTGGGCTGGGATATCGACAGCCGCATGCATCTCGTGCCCGGCGATCCGCCCGACGGGTTGCCGCGCCCGCTCGGCGACTTTCTGTGCGCGGTGGCCGCCGCGAATCCGCAACTGCACGTGCGCATTCTCGCGTGGGACTTCGCGATGCTGTACGCGATGGAACGCGAATGGCTGCCGTCTTACAAGCTCGGCTGGCGCACGCCGCGCCGCGTGTCGTTCCGGCTCGACGGGCGGCATCCGCCCGGCGCATCGCATCATCAGAAGATCGTCGTGATCGACGACTGCGTCGCGTTCGTCGGCGGCATCGACGTGACGCGTTCGCGCTGGGACACCCCCGCGCACGCGCCGCGCGAGCCGCTGCGCCGCAACGGTCCGAAGCTGTTCTACACGCCGACGCACGACGTGCAGGCGATGTTCGACGACGACGCCGCGACGGCGGTCGGCGCGCTCGTGCGCGAGCGCTGGCGGCGGGCGGGCGGACGACACGCGACGCTCGACGAGGCGGCGAATTCGCCGGATGCGCGCGCCGCCGCTTCGCCGTGCGCCGCGCACGACCCCTGGCCGCCCGGCGTGACCGCCGACATCGAAGACGTCGAACTCGGCATCTCGATCACCGAGCCGCCGTTCGCCGGGCGGCCGCCGAGCCAGCACATTCGCGCGCTGTATCTCGCGGCAATCGCGGCCGCGCGCGAGAACGTCTACATCGAAAACCAGTACTTCACCGCGAGCGCGGTCGGCGACGCGCTCGCCGCGCGGCTCGCGGCGCCGGACGGCCCGTCCGTGGCGGTCGTCGTGCCGCGCGAGCAGACCGGCTGGCTGCAGGCGGCGACGATGGGCACGCTGCGCGCGCGGCTCTATCGCCGGCTCGACGATGCCGACGCGCACGGCCGCCTGAAGATGTACTTTCCGTGGATCGACGGCCTCGGCGACGCGTTCATCAACGTGCACAGCAAGCTGATGGTCGTGGACAACGACCTGCTCGTGATCGGCAGCGCGAACCTGAACAACCGGTCGATGGTGCTCGATTCGGAGTGCAACGTCACGCTGGAGGCGCGCGGCGACACGCGCGTGAGCGCGATGATCGCGAGCGTGCGCAACCGCCTGCTGGCCGAGCATCTGGACGTGCCGCAAGCCGACGTCGATCGGGCATTCGCGCGCGGCGCCGACATCCATCGCGTGATCGACGACCTGCGCCACGACGGCCGCACGCTCGAACGGCTCGAACCGTCGGTGTCGCCGGACCTCGACCGCGTCGTGCCCGAAGCCGCGCTGATCGACCCCGAAACGCCCGCCGCTCCCGACGAAGTCGTGCGCCAGTTCGTGCCGGGCAGCAACGGCCATACGCTCGCGGTGCGCGTGCTCGTGCTCGGCGCGCTCGCACTGGCCGCGCTCGCGATGACGATTGCGTGGAAGCACACGGCGCTGTCGCATCTGCTCAGCCTCGAAGCGATCGGACACTTCACGCGCGCGCTGTCCGCGTCGCGCTTCGGGCCGCCGGTGATCGTCGGTGCGTATGCACTGGCCGCGGTCGCGTCGGTGCCGATCACCGTGCTGATCGCGCTCGCGGGCCTGCTGTTCGGCCCGGTCGCCGGCAGTGCGTATGCACTCGCCGGCACGCTGATCGCCGCTGTCGTGACGTACTACATCGGCGTGTGGGCGGGCCGCGACGCGGTGCGGCAGCGCGCGGGCACGCGGCTGAACCGGCTGTCCGAGCGCATGGGCAAGCAAGGGATCGTCGCGGTCGTCGTGCTGCGCGTCGTGCCGCTCGCGCCGTTCATGCTGGTCAACCTCGCGGCGGGCGCATCGCACATCGGGCTGCGCGACTACCTGATCGGCACCGCGCTCGGGATGGGTCCGGGCATCGTGCTCGCGGCGACGTTCGCGAATCAGCTCGTGACGGTGGTCCGGCATCCGAGCCCCGGCCCGATGCTGCTGCTCGCCGCGATCGGCATCGCGCTCGTCGGCGGATCGGTCGCGCTGCAGCGTCTCTTTGCGAAACGCGGACGATGAAGGCCGCGCCGCTCGCGACCGACCTTCAGCCGGCACCCGCCGTGCATCCGGCACGCGCGCCGTCGCCCGATAGACGCGACGCTCGACGCGTGCTGCGCGTCGCGACCTGGAACATTCACGGCGCGACGGGCACCGACCGCGTGCGATGCGCGAAGCGGATCGCCGCCGTGGTCGCGGAGCTGGATGCGGACATCGTCGCGTTGCAGGAAGTGCCGCTCGGCGGCCGCGACGCGCCCGACGTGCTCGCGACGCTGCGCGAAGCGACGGGCTGGCACGCGGTGGAAGGCGCGACGCTCGATGCGCCCGCGCGCCGCTTCGGCAATGCGGTGATCACGCGCTGGCCGGTGCGCGCGTCGCGCGGGCTCGACCTGTCGTTCGGCAGCCGCGAGCCGCGCGGCGCGCTCGACGTCGACATCGATCATGCGGGCGACACGCTGCGGATCGTCGCGACGCACCTCGGGCTGCGGGCCCGCGAACGCCGCGCGCAGATCGCGCGGCTGTTGCACACGTTCGACCGCCCCGACCTGCCCGTGATCCTCGCGGGCGACATCAACGAGTGGTTCGTCTGGGGCCGTGCGCTACGGATGCTCGTGTCGCACTTTCGTGCGGCGCCGGCGCCGCGTACGTTTCCGTCGTTCTTTCCGGTGTTTTCGCTCGACCGGATCTGGATTCACCCGGGCGAGCGGCTGATCGGCGTGCACGCGCATCGCAGCGCGCTCGCGCGGATCGCCTCGGATCACCTGCCGCTCGTGGCGGAGATCCGGCCGCCGGATACGCGTTGAACGACGCTCAGGCGAGCGGCACGTCTTCGATCAGGCTCGCCTTCAGCGCGCGAATGCGCGGGTCGACGAAGTAGCCGCCGCCTTCCGTGTAGCGCAGATAAAGCCGCCCGCAGTGCGTGCAGCGCCACACGCCGCAGCGGTTATAAGGAAAGTAGCGCGGCGCGATCGGCGCGTCGTCCGACCAGTAGCGCAGCCCGTCGGGCAGATGTTCGGCGAACGTCGGTTCGGCTTCGTCTTCGCGCATCAGCGTGCCGACCTGTTCGAGCTGTCGCTCGTCGAGCGACAGCGGCTGCGATTGCCAGCCGTCGAGCGGCGTTTTCGTGCAGGTGCACGGCGGGCGATCGGTTTCGTCCGCGCGTTGCGCGAGTTCGGCGAGCGCGGCGGCGTCGAGAAATTGAGTCATCGAGCGAGAGGTAGTCTGCGAAGGGGCCGAAGCCGTGAAGCTTCGGCACGCATCTTAACGCAACGGATCAACCGTTCATCATGCGCTCGAGACGCGGGATCACCCACGAGCGGTCGAAGCGCCCTTCGGCAATCGCGCGCAGCGACTCGGCCTCCTTGTCGCCCTGACGGCGCGCGCCGGCGATCACCGCTTCGACGTCGGCCGGCGAGATCGCGAGCACGCCGTCCTCGTCGCCGACGATGATGTCGCCCGGATGCACGACCATCCCGCCGACCGACACCGGCACGTTGATTTCGCCCGGCCCGTTCTTGTACGGGCCGCGGTGCGTGACGCCGCGCGCATACACGGGGAAATCGCGTTGACGGATCGCGCCCACGTCGCGAATCGCGCCGTCGATCACGAGCCCCAGCACGCCGAGGCTTTCCGCGTAGCTCGACATGATGTCGCCCATCAGCGCCTGGGTCAGTTCGCCCGCCCCGTCGATCACGAGCACGTCGCCCGGACGGCAGAAATCGAACGCGCGATGGATCGCGAGATTGTCGCCGCCGCGCGTGCGCACGGTGACCGCCGTGCCCGCGAGCGGCTTCGGCCGGTGATACGCCGTGAGCCCGACGATGCCGCTCGCGCGGCCCATGTTGTCGCTCAGCAGCGACACCGCGAGTTCGCGCAACGCGGCGAGCGTCGCCGCATCGGCCTGTGCGGCCGACGGATATTCGCGCCAGCCCACCGGATTGTCGGCACCGTTCATCGTGTTTCCCCTTCGAATGAAAATTGTCTGTCGAGTTGCGCGGACAGTCGCCCGTACACCGCGCGTGCATTGTCTTCGTAGATGCGTTGCCGGTCGGCTTCGGTCAGCCAGTCGATCGCGTCGATGTACCGGCGCGTGTCGTCGTAGTAGTGGCCCGTTTCGGGATCGATGCCCTGCACCGCGCCGATCGTCTCCGACGCGAACAGGATGTTCTCCACCGGAATCACCTTCGCGAGCAGCTCGGAGCCGGGCTGATGGTAGACGCAGGTGTCGAAGAACACGTTGCGCAGCAGATAGTCCTTCAGCAGCGGACGCTTCATGTCCTGCGCGAGACCGCGATAGCGGCCCCAGTGATACGGCACCGCGCCGCCGCCGTGCGGAATGATCAAGCGCAGCGTCGGAAAATCGGCGAACAGGTCGCCCTGCAACAGCTGCATGAACACCGACGTGTCGCCGTTGAGGTAGTGCGCGCCCGTCGCATGAAAGTTAGGATTGCACGACGACGACACGTGGATCATCGCGGGCACGTCGAGCTCGACCATCGCTTCGTACAGCGGATACCACGAGCGGTCCGTGACCGGCGGCCCCGTCCAGTGGCCGCCCGACGGGTCCGGATTCAGGTTGCAGCCGACGAAGCCGAGTTCCTCCACGCAGCGCCGCAACTCGGGAATGCAGTTCTCGGGCGACACGCCCGGCGCCTGCGGCAACTGGCAAACGCCGACGAACTGGCGCGGAAACAGCGAGCACACGCGATGCACGAGGTCGTTGCATTCGCTCGACCACACCGCGTTCGCGTCGGCGCCCGCGAGGTGGTGTCCCATGCCGGCGGCGCGCGGCGAGAAAATCGTCAGATCGGTGCCGCGCTCGCGCTGGATCCGGCGCTGACCGGTTTCGATGCTCTCGCGAATTTCGTCGTCGCTGATCGACGGGCGCGGCGGCACCGGCGTGCCGTCCTTCAGCGCGGCGATCTGCTTGTCGCGCCAGGCTTCGTGCTGGCGCGGCGAGGTCGTGTAGTGACCGTGACAATCGATGATCATGAAGAGATTCCGTCTATATCCGATGGATAAAATCAGCCGCGCGACGGCTCGTCCGCGCCGGCGAGCGGCACCGTTTCCGCGTCGTCGGCGGGCTTCACGCGCATCACGATTGCGATCAGCGTCGCGACGACGAGGAACGCCGCAATCGTCAGCAACGCGTACTTGAAGTTGCCGGTCGCGTGGCGCACGAGCCCGATGCTCCACGGCCCCACCACGCCGCCGAACTGCGCAATCATGTTGATCAGCGCGATCGTCGCCGCACCGGCCGCGCCGGTCCGGAACGACGCGGCAAGGCTCCAGAACAGCGGATTGCCCGAGTAGATAAAGAGACCCGTCACGCACAGCAGCGCATACGCGAGCACCGGATTCGGTGCATACGCACTGCCCGCGATCGCGAGCGCGCTCATCCCGTACACGAACGCGAGGTGGAACTTGCGGTCGCCGGTGCGATCCGAGCTGCGGCCGATGATCACCGTGCCGAGCGCGCCGAAGAGCGGCGGCGCGGCGGACAGAAAGCCCACTTCGATGTTGGTCAGATGCCCGAGGCTCTTGACGATCTGCGGCAGCCACAGAAAGAGCCCGTAAATGCCGACGAGCGCACAGCCGAACAGACACGCGAGGCTCCACACGCGGATATCGCGCGCGACGTTCAGCAACGGAAAATGCCGGTGCCCGCCGAGCGATTCGCGCTCCGCAGCGAGCGTCGATTCGAGCCACTGTTTTTCCTGTTCCGACAGCCAGGTCGCGTCGGCCGGGCGCCCGGTCATGATGCGCAGCGTCAGCAAGCCGAGCAGCATCGCGGGCACGCCTTCGGCGATGAACATCCACTGCCAGCCGTGGATGCCGAGCCAGCCGTTCGCGTAGGTCATCACCGTGGTCGAGATCGGACCGCCGAGCACCGCCGAAAACGAGCCCGCGATGATGTAGCCGCTGACGGCGCGAGCGCGATAGCGCTCCGGAAACCAGTAAGTCAGATAGACCGCGATGCCGGGCAGAAAGCCCGCCTCCATCACGCCGAGCAAAAAGCGCAGCGTGTAGAAGCTCGTGGCGTTGAACACGAACGCGGTGGCCGCCGCGACGGCGCCCCACGTCAGCAGGATGCGCGCAATCCAGCGCCGCGCGCCGACGCGATGCAGCAGCAGATTGCTCGGCACTTCGAGCAGCATGTAGCCGACAAAGAAGATGCTCGCGCCGAATCCATAAACGGCCGGGCCGAAGCCGACGTCCGCGTTCATGTCGAGCGCGGCGAAACCGATGTTGATCCGGTCCAGGTAGTTGAAGAACATCATCACGAAAAGCAGCGGGATGAGCCGCTTGTACACTTTTCGCATGGTGGCCGCTTCGTTGAAGGGTGTCATGCAGTCTCCGTCTCGTTGCGGTGGCTGGATAGCGTCCGCGTTCTTATAGGTCGCAACCGGATTGGCGATTGCGTAAGCCCAGATGATAAGAACCGTCAGAGCACGCGTCCAAGACGAGAAACTTATTCTTGTATAAGCGGCCGCTTATAGTGGGTCCGCGAGCGGCGGCGGCAGGCATTCGAGAAACGCCCGCAGATGGGGAGACGTGTCGTCGCTGCGAAACCGCGCGGACACCACGGTGCGCCGCGACGCGCCGGGACCGGCCAGTTGCCGCGCGACGACGTCGGTGCGGCCATGACGCGCAACCGACTCGCCGACCACGGTCACGCCGAGTCCCGCCGCGACGAGTGCGATGGCCGTCTGGATTTCGTGCGCCTGATGCGCGACGACCGGCGTCACGCCGGCGTCGCGGTATAGCGCGAGCACGGTGCTCCGGAACTGCGCGCTCTGATGCGCGGGATAGAGGATCAACGGCGTATCGGCGAGATCGTCGAGACGCACTGTGTCGTGGTCCGCGAACGGATGATCGGCCGCCATCAGGACGACGAAGCGTTCGCGCAACAGCGGCAGCGTCGTGTAGCCCGGCATCGGCAGCGGCTGCCGTCCGATGCCGATGTGGATGCGCATGTCGCGCAGCGCGTCGGTCTGCTCGTCGGTGAGCATTTCGAACAGTTTGAGTTCGACCTCCGGATACGCGTGATGAAACGCCTTCAGCGCGAGCGGCAGGATGCTGTACATCACCGAGCGCGTGAAGCCGATGCTGAGCCAGCCGCGTTTTCCCGCGCCGATTTCGAGCGCGCCGAGCGTCGCCTCGGCGAACGAGCCGAGAATCTGCCGCGCTTCGGTCGCGAGGTATTGACCCGCTTCGGTGAGACGCAGCGGACGTCGCGTGCGATCGATCAGCTGCGTGCCGACGCGATCCTCCAGTGCGCGTATCTGCTGGCTCAACGCGGGCTGCGCGACATGCAGACGTTCGGCGGCGCGGCTGAAATTCAGTTCTTCGGCGAGCGTCACGAAACACTGCAAGGTCCGAAGCTCGTTCATCGGTTCGTCTCCCGTTTCTCTTTTATCGGCGTGCCAGAGCGGGCACGCGCGAGCCCTCCATCGTAATGCACGGCGGGCGGCGGATCAGGAACGGGAGAATCGGGCGGGACGGCGCCCGGAAAACTGGCTGGCGGTAAAGCGCTGCGGGCAGCCGCGTCGCGATCGCGGTGCCCGGTTGAAAATCAATGCTGACGAAAGGGGGTTACGCCCAGAGCGTGCGCGCCCAGAACGTCAACGAGCGATCCCACGCATGCTCCGCCCACACCGGATCGTATTGCGTGATCGCGATGCGATTGGGCCCGACCGCCGTCTCGTTCGCGAACGCGTGGTACGCGAGATAACGATGGAACGTGAAGTCGACGTTGGCTTCGCGCAGTTTCGCTTCGAGCGCGTCGACGTTCGCGATCGGGAACGCCTGGTCTTGCGTCGCCCAGTGGCCGAGCACCGGCACGCGGATCTTCGTCGCGTCGATGTATTCGAGCGGCGGCAGGCCATACCAGACGACGCCCGACGACACTTCCGGCACGTTAGCGAGCGCGAGCAGCGTCAGCGCGCCGCCCATGCAGTAGCCGGTCACGCCGACGCGCGCCGCACGCTGCTTCAGAAACTGCACCGCGCCGCGAATGTCCTGCGTCGCGGCATCGCCGAAGTCGAGGTTGTTCATCAGGTGATGCGCCTCTTCCTGCTCGGCGGTCGCCTGACCGCGATACAGGTCCGGCACCAGCGCCAGATAGCCGGCGCGAGCGAGCCGGTCCGCGACGCCGCGAATCTGGTCGTTCAAGCCCCACCACTCCTGGATCACGACGATGGCCGGCGCGCCGTCCGCGTGTTCCGGCGTCGCGAGATAGCCCTGCAATTCCTTGCCGTCGGGCCGCTTGAAAGTCACCATCGAGCCTGCGTTCTTGTTCATCGCTTTCTCCCTCGTTCGAACGAAAGCCGTAGCATAGCGCCTCGCGACGCATCGCGTGGCCTACTTCGACGACCCGTACGAGATCCGGTAGAGCGCGCCGGCGTAGTCGTCGGAGACGAGCAGCGATCCGTCCGGCAGTGCCTGCACGTCGACCGGACGCCCCGTGTATTTGCCGTCCGGCGCGATCCAGCCTTGCGCGAATATTTCGGTTGGCCCGACGGAGCCGTCGTCGTTGAGCGGCGTGAATACGACGCGCGCGCCGATCGGCGTCGTACGATTCCACGAGCCGTGCTCCGCCGCGAAAATGCCGCCGCGATAGTGCGCGGGAAACAGCCTGCCCGTATAGAACGTCATCCCGAGATCGGCCGCGTGCGCCGCGTATTCGACCACCGGAAACACGACGCCGGCGGGCGGCGTGCTGTCCTTGTACTCGTTCGTGCGCACATGTCCGCCGCCGTACCATGGAAAGCCGAAATGCTGGCCGGCTTGCGTGACGTGATTCAGTTCGCCGGGCGGAATGTCGTCGCCCATCATGTCCACCTGGTTGTCGGTGAACCAGAGCGTCTTGTCCTTCGGATTGAAGTCGAGTCCGACCGAATTGCGCACGCCGTGCGCGACGATCTCGCGATGCCTGCCGTCCCGATCGATCCGGACGATACCGCCGAGGCCGTTGCGATCGAGTTCGGGCCACGCGTCCTTCGGCGGCACGTTCCACGGCTGGCCGAGCGCGATATAAAGCTTTCCGTCAGGCCCGACGCGGCACACGCGCGCGCTGTGCCCGCGGCTTTCGAACTTCGACGGGATCAGCGTGCCTTGCTGCACCACGACGTCCGGCTTGCCGTTGGCGGCGGTCTGCGCGGCCGGGAATGCGAGCACGCGGTTCTGCTCGGCCACGTACAGTTCGCCGTCCGGCGCGAAGCACACGCCGTTCGGCATCTTCATCGGCGTCGAACTGGCGAGCGCGCTCACGTCGTCGGCGACGTGGCGCTTGTCGCGGTCGATCACGCGCCACACGCGCGATCCGGTCGTGCCGACGATCACCTCGCCGTTGCGCGGATCGATGGCGATCTGGCGGGCGTCGGGGACCACGGCGTACAAATCGATGCGAAAGCCCGGTGGAAGCTTGATCGTTTTCAGGTTCGCGCGCAGCGCGTCGGCGTCCTGGCCTGTCTGCGGTACCCGTTGCGACGGCGGATCATCCTGAGCGTCTTGCGCGGCCGCGACGGACGTCGCCGCAACAGTGGCGCCAACGAGCGATAACGCAGCGGCGAACCGCAGCACAGTGAGCGTGGCTTTCATCGAAGCGTGTCTCCTCGCGCTGTGCCGCGGACTGTCGCCGTCCGGCAGAATCGATCCGCTCGCTACGCGCGCTAAACGATGGGATCGATCATGTTCGGTCCAAAGGCATGGGCGCGCAAGCGTCGACGGTTGCGGGCGCCAGGATGAGCGATCAGGCCATCAGGGAATCGTCGATTCATAGCGCGGGATTATTTCCAGAAGATGTCCTGCCAGCGCCGCCGTCGAGGCGGAATGAGGCGGCAGTCGTTGAAACGCTTCCACGCTTCCTGGAACCGCACAGCCGGGCGCTTGCGCCGTGGGTTCAGCCACAGCGGCTTGCCGCGTTGCACGTACCAGTCCCATATGTCATCGAGCGTGTGCTCCCGATGCGGACACAGGCCGTCCCACACATCGTCCAGGTGCAGCCGGACGGCGACGCGCCAGCACCATCGGTCCCACAGCGAGTCGACCATGAAACCGCAGACGTAGCCGACGCCGATCAGGCCGAGTTGCAGGAACACGGTCGTCCCCGTTTCCAGCGCGGCAAACCATCCGATCACGCACATTCCCCCGGCGTTTGCGACCATGAACAGCCAGATCGCCAGGCTTCTTAACCAGATTCGCATCGCTCACCCGTATTCGTTCCAGACCTGACGGTGATAAAGCCGTATGGCGCATACGCGCCATACGATGCTTGCCACAGCGGCAAGCCCGGTTATCCAGAGCATCACGGTAACGGATGTGCTTTCCGAGTCGTCGGGGACAAGCACGATCAACGACGCCGCGATTCCCATGCAGACAATCAATCGCCAGACGGGCAGGATGCGATACCCGTAGTCGTACCACTCGTTCCACGACAGACTGACACTGTCGGGTTCCCTCGCGACCAGGTTCAGGATCACCCCTTTCTCATCCGGCAGGGCAATGAGCTGCGTCCCCTGACCGAAGTGCGCCATCTTCGCGGCCAGTGCTGCCAGCAGCCAGCGGGCCACCGGCGCCTGCGGGCCGATGGCAGGATCGAGCGCGTGTTCCGTTACCGTCAGACCGGAATCCCTGACCGCCCCCAGCGTGGAGTGCTGTGCCAATCCTTTCAGACGGCTGTGCCAGAAGTGGTGAACGTGCTCACGCTTAACCTGTTCCGCCCGCAGCAACAGTTCAAGTGACTTGTCCACCTGGTCGGCTTCGCCCACGATCTGGCGCAGCAGCCACGCCTGCCGTTTCGTGTCCGGCTTCTCCGACATGAGCATCGCGGTCCCCAGCAGCAACGCTACGGCCGCTTCCGAAGCAGCGGGAGGCGTGTCCGGGTTTTCGTCATTCACGTGCCACGCCAGCAACAACCGGTACTTCGGCACCGCTTCGGTGCCGTACGAATAGCAGGCATAGGGTGCAAACGTCTCATCCTTGAACCAGACTTCAGCAAAGCCGGGATTGCGGTCGTTCCCGATCCGGCGAATGCGGGGTTTCCCAGGCAGTTCAAGCTGCAGCCATGCGGCCAGTACATCGGTAGCCGGTTCTTCACCGTCGCATTGAAGAACAACATCGAACGACTCGCTGCGTACCGCTTCACGCAACCTCGGAATCAACGGCGTGAGCAGCTTTACGAGCAGCGCGCCGCGCCTTGACTGCCCTTCCCTTCCAGTCACGCTGTCCAGCGACATGACCTTGCCGGAATTCTCCGGGGGACTGCCTTCCAGTTTCAGCAGACGTTCTGCCAGGTCCGGTTCGGGCGTCAGGATCACACTGTCCAGCACCGCCATGCCCTGGCGTCCCCTTGCATACCAGTCGCTCAGCAGCGCATGGCGCGCACCGTTCTTGTTGGCGGCTTCATACACGATGTCGTCGTACGAGAGAACATGCAGCAAGGCACTGACTGTCACTCCGACGATCAGCGGAGCGCCGAGTGCCGTACGCAGGAACTCCTTCGAATCGACGGGCGTGCCCTGCGGCCAGGTGAGAATCGTGCCGCCTGCAAAGAGGCAGATAAGCACCACGAACACCAGCAGGTAAACCCACCCGGAAAGCGGCTTCGGTTCCGCGTATTCAGGTGGAAAACGCTGATTCCATTTAAAGTCCATCAGTCATCCTGTATATCGGTGGTCCAGTCGTGCTGCGAAGCGACGAGTCGCGGGGGCGGCGTGCATCCGCATACGCAGAAATCGCCTTCCAGAGCGGACTGCGTTCCGGTCAGGTCGTCATGGTCGCGGTTGCCGTCGGGCACGATCACCCCTTCGCTCCCGCAGGCCGGACAACGTACGCGGGCGCCGAGATAGCTCAGTCTGCGGTCGCCGTGACGTACGTCGTCCAGCCCGTCGAGGACATCGCCATTCGCCGTCGTGGTGTCGTGCTGGAGGATGTAGGCGCGGTCGGTCATGTCACACCCCGAGCCATTCCCAATCGGCGTCGGCGCCGTCCCGGATGGCCGGCATGGGTTTGCCCTGCGCGACGGTGACGATCTGCGACAGGTCGTGGTGGTATTTCCAGTCGTGGGTTCTGAAACGGGCGATCCAGCGGCCACTGCGGGGGCACGTGATGCCCGCCTTGGCGAACTGCTCCGTGCCCGCCATGATCGTGAACGGCTGCGGTCCTGGGACCGGCGCGCTCGCTTCCCATACCCACTGCATCGGACCGTCCAACGAAGGCGACTTGTCCTTTCTATCGGCACTACCCGGCAGATCCGATGCCACCGCGGCTCCTGCGGTCATCGGCGCCGCTGCACCTGACTGTTTTTCTCCGGCGGTCTGGCCAGCAACCTTCGCTGCCGCCGCCGTGTCGTTAGCCGGCGCAGCCGCCGCATTAGAAATTCCCTCCCAGTCCGCCGGTTCCGGCGCAGCAGCAATTTCCTCGGTGAAGCTGGATTTAGTCCGCCACACCTCGCAATCCGTCGTAAACGGCAGCGTGCCGTGGATTCTTGGCCAGCGCGACGGGTCGATGACCATCCGGTACGCGCGGTTCGCCGGAATGCCCCGGAACGTGTTGCGGTAGCTTTCGTTGCGTGCGCCCCGGTGCACCACGCGCGTGACCACCATCCCCCA